>NZ_JBVIFN010000005.1:0-336858 GCF_055571305.1 Cellulosimicrobium sp. NPDC030954 | reverse complement strand
CGTAGCCCTTGTCCGCCCGCACCCGCTCTGGCCGCGTCCTGGGCCGACCGCCGCGCCCGCCGGGCCGCTTCACGCGGATCTGGTCCAGGACCGGCTCGAACTGTGGGCTGTCGCCCCGGTGGCCGGCGGTCACGACCATGCCCATGAGCTGTTGCCCCTGCTCGCACGCTGCGTGGATCTTCGTGGTCCACCCGCCCCGTGACCTGCCCAGCCCATGATCTGGCGGCTCGACCCCGGGCGGCTCCTTCTGCCCGGCCGGGTCCCGGCGGGCGCCCGCAGCGTGCTGGTGCGCGCGGGCGATCGTGGAGTCGACCGAAACCTCCCAGCAGATCTGTCCACCACCGTCAGCCAACGTCCGCAACGCGTCCAGCACCCGGTCCCACACGCCCTCGCGCTGATAGCGACGGAACACCCGATACAGGCTGGACCACGGCCCATACCGGTCCGGGACATCCCGCCACGGGCACCCCGCCCGGGTCCGGTGACGGATCCCATCGACCTGACGACGCAGATTCCGCGCTGGACGCCCCAACGACGCGACAGGCAGCAAAGACTCGATCACCGCCCACGCCGCATCACTCAGATCATGCCGCCCCGCAACCTCAGCCACGACCCCGCAGCATGCCGAACCCGCAGGTCAGACACCACTTCCGAAACAGGCCCTAGCCGAGTGCCTCGACCGGACCGGCGCGACCACCGTCTCCCGCACGACCCGCGGACCGGACGGAACCTCGCGGGGCGCTGCTGCGTGAAAGAGGTAGGGGTCCTGTGACACAGGTCCGTACGGAGGGGCTCACGGGTTCGTGGCGCGAGGAGGCGACGTGCGCAAGGCAGCGGCGGGATGGTACGCGGACGCATCGGGGTCGGGCAGCGAGCGCTGGTACGACGGCGCGGCGTGGACCGACCGCACCCGCGCGCGCCGCGCGTCGGAGGACTCCGGTCCGTGGCGCCGGGTCCTCGTCGTCGGGGCCGTCGTCGTGCTCGTCGTCGCCGCGCCGCTCCTGCTCGCGGTGCTGGGCTGACGCGTCGCCGCGACGAGACCGGTCCGCACCCACGACGACGCTCGTCAGCCGAGCGGCCCCCGCACGCGGTAGGTGACGTGCGTGACGAGCGACGCCGCACGCACGGCGACGGTCTCGAGCGCGAGGGGCGGGGCGCCGTCGAGCACCCGGTCGCCATGGCCGAGGACCTGCGGGACGACGTGCAGCCGGAGCTCGTCGAGCAGGCCCGCCGCGAGCGTCTGGTTGATGGTCGCGGCGCCGCCGGCGACGGAGACGTCCCGGTCGCCCGCCGCCTCCCGCGCCTGCGCGACGGCGGACTCGACGCCGTCGGTGACGAAGAAGAACGTCGTCCCGCCCTCCATGACGAGCGGCTCGCGCGGGTGGTGCGTGAGGACGAACACCGGCCCGTGGTACGGCGGCTCCGGCCCCCACCAGCCGCGCCAGTCGAGGTCCCACTCGCCGCGGCCCGGCGTGAACATGTTCCGCCCCATGACGAACGCGCCGGCCGCGAGGATCGCGTCGAGCTCCGCGCGGTTCTCGTCGGCTGTCTCGAACATCCACCGGTGCAGGTCCACGCCCGCGCCGAAGGGGTGCTCCAGCGTCTGGTCGGGCCGCGAGGAGAACCCGTCCACCGACACCGCCACGTCGCACGTCACGTTCCCCATGCCGACCTCACCCTCCGCGGTCCGCGCGAGCCGCGGCCGCCGTCGTCCACACCTGACGCCACCTCCGACCGGTCGTGCGCGCGGAACTCATCGCACGGCCCCGCTCGGGGTCGCGGCCTCCTCGGTCGCGATGCGCAGGGCGGCGACGAGCTCGCGGTAGAGCTCGTCGGTCGCGAGGAGCTCGGCGTGCGTGCCGCGGGCGCGGACGCGGCCGTCCTCCATGACGAGGATGAGGTCGGCGTCGATCACGGTGGACAGCCGGTGGGCGATGGTCACGACCGCGCGGTCGCGCGCGAGGTCCTCGATGACGGCGTGCACGGCGGCCTCGGTGAGCCCGTCGACCTGCGCCGTCGCCTCGTCGAGCAGCAGGACGTCGGGCGCGTGCAGGACGGCGCGCGCGAGGGCGACGCGCTGCCGCTCGCCGCCCGAGACGGTCGTCCCGACTAGGGACGTGTCGAGCCCGTCGGCGAGCGAGCGCACCTTGGTCTCGAGCCGGACCTTCGCGAGCGCCGCCCACATGGCCTCGTCGGTCGCACCGGGGTCGGAGAGGTGCAGGTTCTCGCGGATCGTGCCCGGCACGACGGGCGTCTCCTGCTCGACGTACGCGAACCGGCGCCGGACGTCGTCGAACGTGAGGTCGTCGTACGGCACGCCGTCGAGGAGGATCTGCCCGGACTCGGGCTGGAGGAACCGCAGCAGCAGGGAGAACGTCGTGGTCTTGCCCGCGCCCGACGGCCCGACGATCGCGACCTGCCCGCGGTGGGGCACGTCGAGGTCGAGGTCGCGGACCACGGGCTCGCCGCCGGGCAGGTAGCGCGCCGTGACGCCCCGCAGGGAGAGCCGCGGCGTCCCCGCCGTGCTCCCGTCGGTGCCCGACGCCGCACCCGCCCCCGCCCCCGCCGGTCGGCCCGCCTCCGCGCGGGCCGGGTCGAGCGTCGCCGTGCCCGCCCGGACCGGCCGGGCCACGTCGTCGTCCTCCTCCGGCTCGATCGCCTGGACCTCGCTGATGCGGCCCGCGGCGGCGATGCCGGCCTGGAGCTGCGTGACGTTCATGGTGAGCCCGGTGACGGGCTCGACGATCTGGAACGCGTAGAGCAGGAACGCGACGAGGCTCGACACGGCGAGCAGCCCCTCGTCGACGCGCCACGCGCCGAGCGCGAGGATGACGATGATCGCGAGCTGGATCCCGCCGCCCGCGACGGTCCACGCGATGGCCTCGGTGCGCACGGCCCGGACGCTGTGCCGCGCGGACGCCTGCGCGTCGTCGAGCACGCGGTCGATCTGGCGCCCCTCGGCGCGGCTCGCCTTGATCGTGCGGATCGCGCGGAGGCCGCCCTCGAGCGTCCCGCCCAGGCTGCCGAGCGACTCCTGCGCCTTCTCCTGCGCCTTGGCGATGCGCGGCATGAGCGCGCCCACGAGCACGGCGATGACGACGATCGCGCCGAGCGTCGTGCCGAGCAGCACGATGTCGAGCACGCCCATGAGGATGACCGTCCCGACGAGGGAGACGGCGAAGTTGACCAGGTTGACGATGCTCGACGACGCGGCCTCGCGCAGCAGCACGGTGTCGGAGGTGACGCGCGTGACGAGCTCGCCCGTCGGGCGGCCGGTGAGCGCGCCGATCCGCGCGCGGAAGTAGCGCCGCACCATGGACGACCGCGCGTCGAGCACGACCCGCTCGGCGAGCGTGCCGAGCAGGATCCACTGCCACAGCCCGAGCACGAGGCCCACGACGAGCAGCCCGACGAGCGTGAGGACGGCCGGGGTCAGCGACTCCCCCGTCCCGAGGGTGTCGAGGACCCACTTGGTGACCATCGGCGTCGCGAGCGTGGCGGCCGTGGTGCCCAGCCCCAGGACGAGCCCGAGCAGGAGCGTGCGGCGGTGCGGTCGGACGAACTCCCCGAGCACTCTGAGCCGTGGGAGGAACGGGCCCTTGGCATCGCTCGTGGCGGGCGTCGAGGTCGGCGAGCCGGTGGCGTCGGTCGTGGACATGCCGTCAACCATGGTTGACATCCTCTCTCGTGTCAACTGTGGTTGACGCGGGGCGGATCGTGACAACGGAACGGTCGTGACCACTAGTGGAACATGGCTGTTCCACTAGTGGCAAGAGGTGTTCCATGCCCCGGAGGGCTATCGTGGGCCGCGTGACGGCACGAACCAGCGCTCGGGACGCCACCACCGCGCCAGCCTCCGCAGCGGCGCACGACGCCGTGCCCGCGGAGAGCGGAACCCGCGCGCGCACGCGGCGCGCGATCCTCGACGCCGCGGTCGCCGTGCTCAGCGCGGACAAGTCCGCGTCGCTCGGCGACGTCGCCCAGTCCGCGCAGGTCGGGCGCACGACGCTGCACCGCTACTTCCCCGAGCGGGCCGACCTCGTCGAGGCGATCGGGACCGAGGCCGTCGAGCGCACGCGTGCCGCGATCGTCGCGGCCCGCCTCGACGACGGCGACCCGGTGGCCGCGCTGCGCCGTCTCGCGTTCGAGTACTTCGACCTCGGCCCCTGGTACGTGGTGCTGTCCAACGAGCTGCCCGACTGCGAACCCGAGTTCTGGGCGGAGTCCGAGGCAGCCGAGGAGCCGGTGCGCGAGCTCCTGCGCCACGGCCAGGCGGAGGGCGTGTTCGACGACCAGCTCACCGTGTCGTGGCTGGTCCGCACCCTGTGGTGGATGCTCTTCAACGCCTGGGCGATGCACGACGAGGGCGAGGCGACGCGCGCCGACGCGCTCCGCATGGCCGTCCGCAGCATCGAGGGCGTCGCGCTCGCCCGCGGGGCCCGCCCGTGAGCACCGGCCCGGGCCCGCGGCCCGGCCCCGGCGAACGCCTGCGGCGCTGGTGGCAGCGCGCCGACGAGGTGCGCACGGGCGTGCGCTGGGCGAGCGTCGCGACGGTCTTCGGCGGGATCGCCGTCGCGCTCGTGTGCCTCGTGCTCGTGCTGCGCGGTCGCGCCTGGGCGTGGTTCCCGCTCCTCGTCGCCGTGGCCGTCGCGCTCCGCGAGGTCCGCTACCTCCAGCGCGCCGCGCGCGGCGGCCGGCCCCGCTACCAGGAGAACGCGCCGCGCTGATGCGCGAGGCGTGGCCCGCGCGGCCCACGGGGAGGCACCCTCGTCATCCGGAGGTCGCACCCCGGTGGACCGCAGGATCCACCGGACGGGCGACGCGCCGGGGGCGGGTCGGCGGGAAGACTGGCGGTACGGCGTCGGGCAGCGGCGCCACAGACCTCCGGAGGTGCTCCGTGACGACCCCGACCCCCGCCCGGGACGCTGCGTCCCCCGAGCAGCTCCCCGAGCCGTCCCCGACGCAGCCCTCCGTGCGTGCGGCCGCGCGCGGCCTGCGCGTCACGGCGCGTCGCGGTGCCCGACGGCGCGAGGTCGACCCCGCGCCGCGCCCGGCCGTCCCGCCGGTCGAGCGGGCGAACGGCTGGCTCGTCGCGGTCGCGGTGCTCGGTGCCGCGGTCCTCTTCTCCGTCCTCGCGATGAACGCCTTCATGGGCAGCTGACGCCCCGCGCACCGCGCGTCATCGTCGCCGTCACAGGCGCGGGTCGACGGGCTCCGACTCCAGCGCCAGCACCGCGAACACCGGCTCGTGGACGCGCCAGGTCGGCTCACCGCGCGCCACCCTGTCGAGCGCCTCGAGACCGAGGGCGTACTCCCGCAGCGCGAGGGACCGCTTGCGCCCCAGCGACCGCTCGCGCAGCCGTTCGAGGTTGCGCTCCTCGGTGTACTCGGGGCCGTAGATGATGCGCAGGTACTCCCGGCCGCGGACCTTGAGCCCGGGCTGCACGAGCCCGCCGCCCTTCCCGGGCGCGCCCCGGCGCCGCACGAGGTTGGCGACCGGCTTGACCACCATGCCCTCGCCGCCGGTCGCCGTGAGCTCCTCCCACCAGGCCGTCCCCTCGGCGCGCGACGCGTCGTCGGCGAGGTCGACGACGACGCGCCGCGTCGTGCGGAACAGCGCCGGATCCGCCGCGACGAGCCGGTCCGCGACGTCGAGGTGCCACAGGTGGTCGCGCTCGGCGTACGTCGTCCCGACCGACTCCGCGGACCCGGATCGCGCGGACGTCCCGCTCGCAAGCACCTGGAACGGCGCGACCTGCACGCCGCGCAGCGGGTCGGACGCGGCGTCGCCGTCCACGGCCGCGCCCGTGTCCCAGCGGTAGCGCCGGTACGTCTCGACGAACAGCTCGGCGTCGGTCGACCGCCGCGCGGTCCGACGCCGGAGCTCGCCCACGTCGACGCCCCGCGCCTCGGCCGCGGCGAGGGCCGCGAGCGCCGACGGCATGACGGCCCGCGCGGCCGCCCCGACGCTCGCGTACTGGTCGCGCAGGAGCTGGTCGGCCTTGAGCGACCACGGCAGGACCTCGGCGTCGAGCAGCACCCAGTCGGCGCCGAGCGCGTCCCACGTCCCGGCCGCGGCGAGGGCCGCGGCGACGCGCCCGAGCAGCAGCGCCGTCGTCGGCTCGTCGAGGAACGACCGCCCGGTGCGGGTGTGCACCGCGCCGGGCGCGTCGATCCCGAACCGCTCCGCGACGACGCGCGACCCGTCCGCCGACCCCGAGTCACGCGCGACCAGCAGAACCGCTCGCGACCCCATGTGCTTCTCCTCGCACACGACCCGGTCGACGCCGTCGCGCGCGTACGCGGCGAACGCGGCGTCGGGGTGCTCCAGGAGGCCGGGCAGGGTCGAGGTCGCGACCGGGCTCATGGTCGGCGGCAGGTACAGGAGGAGGCGCGGGTCGACGGCGAACCGGCTCATGACCTCCAGCGCGCCCGCCGCCTGCTCCTCACCGACGGTCACGCGCCCGTGCGTCGCGGTCTCGACGGCGCGACGCCCGAGCACGTCGGCGACGGAGAGCAGGTCGGGCTCGCGCGTGGACGCCCCACCGGTGCCCGAGTCCTCCGGCAGGAACGGGCGCGCGGGCGCGTAGTACTCGCGCGCCGCGGGGACCTGCACCACCTCCTTCTCCGGGTAGCGCAGCGCGGACAGCCTCCCGCCGAACACGCACCCCGTGTCGAGGCACATCGTGTTGTTGACCCACTCGGCCTCGGGCGTCGGCGTGTGCCCGTAGAGGACCATGGCGCGACCGCGGTAGTCGTCCGCCCACGGGTAGCGCACGGGCAGGCCGAACTCGTCGGTCTCGCCGGTCGTGTCCCCGTAGAGCGCGAAGCTCCGCACCCGGCCCGACGCGCGCCCCTGGTAGGACTCCTTGAGCCCCGCGTGCGCGACGACGAGCCGGCCGTCGTCGAGCACGAGGTGGGAGACGAGGTCGCGGCAGAACTCCGCGACCTCGCGCCGGAACTCCTCGGGCTCCGCGGCGAGCTGCGCGAGCGTCGTCTCCAGGCCGTGGGAGACCTTGACGTCGCGACCGCCGAGCGCGCGCACGAGCTTGTGCTCGTGGTTGCCCGGCACCGCGAGCGCGTGCCCCGCGCGGACCATGCCCATCGCGAGCCGCAGCACGCCCGGGGAGTCGGGCCCGCGGTCGACGAGGTCGCCGAGGAAGATCGCGCGCCGGCCCGCGGGGTGCGCGGCGTCGACGGGCCGGCCCGCGTCGTCGCGCACGACGGCGTAGCCCAGCTCGCCGAGGAGGGTCACCAGCTCGTCGAGGCAGCCGTGCACGTCGCCGATCGCGTCGAACGGGCCGTGCTCGTCGCGACGGTCGGTGAGCAGCGGCGTGCGCACGATCCGCGCGGCCGCGACCTCGTCCTCCCCGCGCAGCACGTGCACGGTGCGGAACCCCTCGCGCTGCAGGCTCTTGAGCGACGACCGCAGCGCCGCGCGCTGCCGCTTCACGACGTGCGCGCCGAACCCGCGGTCCGCGCGCGCCTCGTTGCGCTCGACCGCGACCTTCTCCGGCACGTCGAGGACGATCGCGACGGGCAGGACGTCGTGGGCGCGCGCGAGTGCGACGAGGGTCTTGCGGGCCTCGCGCTGCACGTTCGTCGCGTCGACGACGGTGAGCAGGTTCGCCTCGAGCCGCTTGGACACGATGGTCTCCAGGACCTCGAACGCCGCCCGGGTGGCCGCCTGGTCGTTCTCGTCGTTCGACACGAGGCCGCGGCACACGTCCGACGACACCGTCTCGTACGGCCCGAAGTGCTCGCGCGCGAACGTCGACTTCCCCGAGCCGGAGACGCCGACGAGCACCACGAGGCTCGACGCAGGCACCCGCAGGTCGCGCGTCGCCCCCACGCTCTCGGTCGCGGGCTCCGTCGCGTTCTCGGTCGCGTTCTCGGTCGCGGGCTCCGTCGCGTTCTCGGCCGCGGGCTCGCTCGTCCGCGCCGTCATGGGCTCGCTCATCGGGCCTCCTCCCCGTCGCGCGTGCCAGGTGCTGCCGCGGTCGGCGCGTCATGCTCGACGGGCCCCTCCGGCACGAGGGTGAGGACGACCATCTGCGTGGGCGCCCCGACCTCGGGGGCGAGCGGCCCGACGTCGCGGTGCTCGACCGCGTATCCGTACCGGCCCGCGACGAAGGCCGCCCACGCGCGCAGCTCCCCGCGCGTCCACTCGAACCGGTGGTCGGGGTGCCGCACCGGGCGTCCGCCAGGCCCGTCGAGCAGGTTCGGGTAGTGCACGTTGTACTCCGCGTTGGGCGTCGTGACGACGACGGTGCGCGGTCGCGCGTGCCCCAGCACCGCGTGCGCCAGCGCGTCCAGGCGCGACGGGTCCACGTGCTCGACGACCTCCATGAGAACCGCGGCGTCGAACCCCGTGAGCCTGTCGTCGGTGTACGTGAGCGACGACTGGAGCAGGCGCACGCGCTCGCGCTCGGCGTCGCTCGCGTCGTGCAGGCGCAGCCGGGCGGCCGCGCGCTCGAGCTCGCGCGCGGAGACGTCGGTGCCGAGGACGCGCGTGAACGTCCGGTCGGCGGCGAGGCGGCGCAGGATCGCACCCTCGCCGCAGCCGAGGTCGACGACGGTCCGCGCGCCGACCTCGTGCAGCACCCCGAGCACCGCGTCCGCGCGCTGCCGGGCGAGCGGCGGCTCCGGCACGTCCGCCCCGGGTGCCGTCGCGCCGTCGGGCGAGACCCCGCCGTCGGGCTCGGCCGCGTCCGGGGTCGAGGCGCCGTCGAGCGCGGCGAGGCGCGCCGTCGCGTCCTCGACGTAGCGGCGCTGGTGCGCGAGGTAGCGGCGCAGGATCTGCGCGCGCTCGGGGTGGTCGGCGAGCCAGCCGCCGCCCGCGCGCACGAGCTTGTCGACCTCGTCCGTGGAGACCCAGTAGTGCTTGGCGTCGTCGAGCACGGGCAGCAGCACGTAGAGCTGCGCGAGCGCGTCGGCGAGCCGGCGCGTGCCGCGCAGGCGCAGGTCGACGTACCGCGACGTGCCCCATGCCGGGACGGTCGGGTCGAGCGGCTCCGCGGTCGCCGTCACGTGCCAGCCCAGCGGCTCGAACAGCCGCCGCGCGAGGTCAGCCCCGCCCCGGCACGGCAGCGCGGGGACGTGGACGTCCAGCGGGAGCTCGACGTCGGGCAGCCCGGGCCGAGCGTCGCACCGGCCCGCCATCGCCGTCGCGAACACCTTGCCGAGCGCGACCGCGACCATCGACGACGCGGCGTAGGGCCGGTCGTTGACGTACTGCGCGAGCGCGAAGGCGTCCCCGCCGCCGAAGCGCTTGTTGCGGACGATCCCCACCGGGTCGACCTCGAGCAGCAGCGCGACCTCGCACCGCTCCGCCGTCGCCTCGGGGTAGAACACGTGCGCGCGGCCCACGGGCAGGTCGAACACCTGCGCACGGTCCGGGTGCTTGTGCAGCAGGAACCCGAGGTCGGTGGCGTCGTCGAGCGTCCCCGGGGACGCCGTCGCGGCGAGGGTCACGAGCATGGCCGCCATGGTGCCATCCGACGGCGGGCGGGGCACCGGGATTGTGGACGACCGCGCAGCCTGTGGACGTCCGAAGTTTCAGCCCCTCCGCCCATCGACGCGGGCGCCCCGGAGGTCTACCGTCGAACCACGGGCGCCGCTGCCCACGGCACGCGCCCGGCCAACGTCCAGCCGGCGGTCACACGTGGTCGCCACGGCCGAGAGCGGCCCTCGGGCCCGGAGGACGACCAGCGGGAGCGACGGCGCTCCGCCGGAAGGGGCGCGTGAGCGGGACCGGTGTACCGTCCGGTGCATGACCGACGTCCGCAGCCGCACCCACGCCCAGGCCGTCGACGCAGCGATCGAGCTCTTCACCCGCAAGGGGTACGAGCAGACGACCGTCGAGGAGATCGCCGACGCCGCCCAGGTCAGCCGCGCCACCTTCTTCCGCCGCTACGGCTCCAAGGAGGACGTGGTCTTCGCGGACCACGAGCTCCTGCTCGACGAGGTCGTCGTCATGCTGGCCGCGACCCGGCCCGTGCCCGACGCCGACGGCCGGCTCACGCCGGACCCCGCCGTCGACCCGTACGTCGAGGTCTGCCGCGCGGCGCGGCTCGTGTTCGACCACCACGTCGGGCAGCGGGAGACTTCGCTCGCGCGGTGGCAGCTCCTCCAGCAGGTGCCGGCGCTGCGCGACCGCGAGCTCGTCACGACGCACCGCTACGAGCGGGCGTTCACCGCGTACCTGCGCGACGCGCTCCCGCCCGACGAGCGCCGCTCCACCGCGTCCATCGCGTTCGCCGCGTCGGTCGTCGCCGTGCACAACGCGCTCCTGCGCCGGTGGCTGCGCTCCCCCGACCAGGACCTGCGCCCCCAGCTCGAGGAGGCGTTCGCGGACCTGCGCCGCGCCGCCGTCGGCCGGTACGCGGCACCCGACGACGCCGCACCGACCGACGGGCGCGGCCCCGGGGACGGCACGCCCTCCGGGCGACGCGTCGTCGTCACGGTGGTCGACGCCGGGACGGACGCGCAGGGCGTCGCGGACGACGTCGCCCGCGCCGTCCGCGACGCCCTCACCTGACCGGTGCTGGCCCCGAGATAGCGACGTCCCGCCGAGATAGCGACGCACGACCTCCTGGGACCGCGGATCGCCGCCGGGCGTCGCTATCTCGCGAGAGGTGCGCACGCACGGTGGCGGGGAATGCGCCGGTAGCATCGGCGGTTGCAGAACGCAGTACGCACGAACGTGCTCCGGGGTCGGTGCAATTCCGAGCCGGCGGTGACAGTCCGCGACCCGCGCCCACGCGCGGTTGACCTGGTGGAACTCCAGGACCGACGGTGACAGTCCGGATGGGAGGAAGCACGTGCGGCGCGGCCGTCCTCGGCCGGGCTCTCACGAGCCCGCGCGACGGGGCGCGGCCTCGCCGTGGTGAGCGACGCCGTCGGGCCGCCCTGGGCGCCCGGCCCGCCGCCCGCCCTCACCCCGGAGCCACCGTGCCCGGGAGGACGAGGACATCCGATGGACCTGATCCACGCGCTGTTCGACGCGCAGCTGACGATCGGCGACCAGCACCTGCTGTGGCGCGAGATCGTGGGCAACGGGTTCGGCCTGGCGTCGGCGCTGGGCGGCATGCGGCGCAAGGTGTGGGCGTGGCCGGTGGGCATCGTCGGCAACCTGCTGCTGCTCACGGTGTTCCTCGGCGCGGTGTTCGCGACCCCCAACCCCGTGAACCTGCTCGGCCAGGCCGGGCGGCAGGTCATGTTCGTCGTCGTGTCGGTGTACGGGTGGGTGCAGTGGCGCCGGACCCAGGCCCGGCTCGGCGAGACCGACGCGGACAGCCACGGCGTCGCCGTCGTGCCGCGCTGGGCGTCGTGGCGTCAGCGCGCGTTCCTCGTCGTCGCGCTCGTCGGCGGGACGGCGCTGCTCACGCCCCTGTTCCGGGCGCTCGAGTCGTACGAGCCCGTCTGGGCCGACGCGTGGATCTTCATGGGCTCGCTGCTCGCGACGTACGGCATGGCCAAGGGCTGGGTCGAGTTCTGGCTGATCTGGGTCGCGGTGGACGTCGTGGGCGTGCCGCTGCTGATCTCGGCCGGGTTCTACGCGTCCGCGTTCATGTACGTGTTCTACGGCGCGTTCACGCTCGTCGGGTTCTTCGTGTGGTGGCGCGTCAACCGGCGCGCGACGGCTGAGGCGGCGGCGGGCGCGCCCGCCTGACCTGGGTGCCTGCGGCCGGGGCAGCCGCGGGTCAGTCCTCGAACAGCATCCGGTCCGACGGCGCGGTGCGGCTCGCGCGCAGCGCCGGGTCCGTGCACAGCGCCTCGACGAGCTCCTCGCTCCCGCCCACGTAGGTCGCGGCGGCGTCGATCTCGGTCCCGACGAACCACGACCTGTCCTCGGGCCACCACAGGTTGGGCGGCTGCTCGTGGTCGCGGAAGACGCCGACGTCGGCGAGGGTCCCCGTCCACAGGTGGTACTCGCGGTGCGGGAGCAGGAGCATCGGCGCGGCCGGGCGCTCGACGAGCGTCGGCGCGAGCTGCTCCCACGCCTCGGCGACCGCGCGCTCGATCTCCGCTGCGGTCGGCCGCGGCTCGTCCTCGGGCCACCCGACCAGCGGCGCTGCGCCCGAGCTCGCGCGCGGGTCCGTGCCGTGGTCGTAGAGGAACGCGTGGCCCGTCCACAGCGCGAGGTGCACGGGCTGGTCCCCGGTGAAGGCCGCGAGCGCCGCGGCCAGGGCGTCGGTCCGCGTCGCGAGCGTGTCGTCGTCGTCCCAGCCCGGGTGCGGGACGCACGCGTACGCCGCGTAGCCGCGCGGGACCGTGCCGTCGACGCGCGGGCCGAACTCCCCGAGGCGCGGTGCGATCCACGCGCCCAGGGAGGCGTCGTCGTCCCAGGTCACCCGGCCGGCCGTCGTCGTCACGCGGGAACCCTACGACGGGAGCGCGCCGCTGAGCCCGACCTCGTTGCCGTCCGGGTCGCGGAACACGGTCTTCACGACCCCGCCGTCGTACGTCTCGCGGCGGTCCGGCTCGATCCCCCGCTCCGAGGCCGCGGCGAGGAACGCGTCGACGTCGTCGCGGAACACGGTGACGACACCGTGGCCGGCGTGCTCGGGCACCTGCTCGACGACGAGCCACCGGTGCTCGGCGAGCTCCCAGACGGACTCGGTGGGCGTCGCGACGAACGTCGGGTCGGACCCGAGGAGCCGCACGTACCAGTCGCGCGCCGGGTCGTGGTCGCGCACGTGCATCGTCACGAACAGGTCGAGGGCCATCCCTCGACGGTAGGACGAGGGCCGCGGGGCCGCACGGCGTCACGGATCCGATGCGATACGCCGTCTCAGATTGACTGATACCCGGTATCGCTGCACTATGGGAGAGACCGCCGCCGACGCCGGGCCCGCACCCGGGGACCCGCACCGGAGCCGGTCGCGCACGACCGACCGCAGCCGCCCTCCCAGGGGAGCACCGATGCCCACCACCCCGATCATGCCCGGAGTCACCGAGCCCACCTACGACCTCGCGACCCCGCTCGACCTCGACTACGCCGGCGCGTTCGCCGACGCGACCGAGGAGGACCGCGCCCACCAGCAGCGCGTCCGGCAGTTCGTCCAGGACGAGGTGCTCCCGGTCATCGACGACTACTGGGAGCGCGCCGAGGTCCCGTTCGACCTCGTCAAGCGCATGGGCGAGCTCGACCTCCTGCGCGACGGCGTCGACGTCGATGGCCGCCCGCGCGTGAGCCTGCTCGGCGCGGGCCTCGCCGCGATGGAGATGTCGCGCGGCGACGGCTCCGTCGCGACGATCTGCGGCGTCCAGGGCGGCCTCGCGCTGCGCAGCATCCAGATGCTCGGCTCCGACGAGCAGCGGGCGAAGTACGCCGAGCCTATGGCGCGCGGGGAGATCCTCGGCGCGTTCGCGCTCACCGAGCCCACCCACGGCTCGGACTCCGTCTCGCTCGAGACGACGGCGCGCAAGGAGACGCGCGACGGCGTCGAGGGCTACGTGCTGAACGGCGAGAAGAAGTGGATCGGCAACGGGTCGTCGGGGCACGTCACGGTCGTGTGGGCGCGCCTCGTCGGCGACGACGGCGACGGCCAGGTCCACGGGTTCGTCGTGCCGCAGGACACCCTGGGCTACACGGGCACGACCATCACCGGCAAGGTGTCGCTCCGCGCGATCTGGCAGGCGCACGTCGTGCTCGACGACGTGTTCGTCCCCGCCGAGAACGCCCTGCCGGGCGCGCGGTCGTTCAAGGACACCTCGCGCGTGCTCTTCGCGACGCGCCTCGGGGTCGCGTGGGCCGCCGTCGGGCACGCGGTGGCGTGCTACGAGGCCGCGGTCGCGTACGCGAAGCAGCGCGTCCAGTTCGGGCGCCCGCTCGCCGCGAACCAGATGGTGCAGGAGCGCCTCACCCGGATGCTCTCGACGATCACGCAGCTCCAGCTCCTCGTCGCGCAGATGACGCGGCTCGACGAGGCGGGGACGCTCACCGGCCCGCAGGCGTCGCTCGCCAAGTACACGTGCACGCGCGGGGCCCGCGAGGTCGCGGCGAGCGCGCGCGACCTGCTCGGCGGCAACGGGATCCTGCTCCAGAACCGCGTCGCGCGGCACTTCGCGGACATCGAGGCCCTGCACACGTACGAGGGCACCGAGTCGGTCCAGGCGTTGATCGTCGGTCGTGACATCACGGGCGTCTCCGCGTTCGTCTGACGGTCCCGAGGGCGCACGCCCTCTCCCCCGCTCCCCGGCGCCGCTCGCCCCTCCTCGCGGCGCCGGGGCTCCCTCCTGTTCGCCCCGTCTCCTCGCCCTCCCCGGATCGGAGTCCCATGAGCACCGACGCCAGCCCCCTGCCCGACGCCGCCGCCGTCACCCCCGAGGACGAGGTCACCCCGGTCCTCCTGCACGGCGCGCGCACCCCGTTCGCGCGCTTCCGCGGCGCGCTCGCCTCGCTCTCCGCGGCCGAGCTCGGCGCGCACGCGATCCGGGGCGCGCTCGCGGCCGCGGGCGTCGCGCCGGAGCAGGTCGACACGGTGATCGTCGGGCAGGTCGTGCAGGCGGGTGCCAAGCAGGGCCCCGCGCGCCAGGCCGCGATCCTCGCGGGCCTCGGCTGGGACGTGCCCACCGTGACGATCAACAAGCTGTGCCTCTCGGGCCTCACCGCGATCATCGACGCGGCCCGCCTGGTCCGTACGGGCGAGGCGAGCGTCGTCGTCGCGGGCGGCCAGGAGTCCATGACGAACGCACCGCACCTCGTCGTCGGGTCGCGCTCCGGGTTCGCGTTCGGGGACGTGACGATGGCCGACTCGCTCACGCACGACGGGCTGAACGACCCGTTCAGCGGCGAGGTCATGGGCGAGCTCACGGACCGCGGCTGCGCGACGCGCGGCATCGGCCGCCCCGAGCAGGACGCGTTCGCGCTGCGCTCGCACCAGCGGGCCGCCGCGGCGCGCGACGCCGGGCGGCTCGCCGAGGAGATCGCCCCCGTCGAGGTGCCGCAGCGGCGGGGCGAGCCGGTCGTCGTCGAGCACGACGAGGGCGTGCGCGCCGACACGACGCTCGAGGCCCTGGAGCGCCTGCGCCCGGCCTTCGTGCGGGACGGGACCATCACCGCCGGGTCGAGCTCGCCCCTGTCCGACGGCGCGGCGGCGGTCGTCGTCGCGAGCCGCGCCTTCGCGAAGCGCAACGGCCTGTCGTGGCTCGCCGAGATCGGTGCGGCGGGCCAGGTCGCGGGGCCGGACGGCTCGCTGCACTCCCAGCCGTCCCGGGCGATCGAGGCCGCCGTGCGGCGCGAGGGGATCGCCGCGGCCGACCTCGACCTCGTGGAGATCAACGAGGCGTTCGCCGCCGTCGCGCTGCAGTCGATCGCCGACCTCGGCATCGACGCCGACGTCGTCAACACCGACGGCGGCGCCATCGCGCTCGGTCACCCGGTCGGCGCGTCGGGCGCCCGGCTCGCGCTGCACCTCGCGCTCGCGCTGCGCCGCCGTGGGGGCGGCGTCGGCGCGGCGGCGCTGTGCGGCGGGGGCGGGCAGGGCGACGCGCTGATCCTGCGGGCCTGACGCCCTCGCCGGGCGCGGCAAGGCCCCGCCGCACGCACTTGCCCGAGCGAACCACCCGACCCTGGTGCACGATGCTGCACCAGGGTCGGCGCGTTTCGGCCGCCGCGGTGTGACGCAGATCGCGCCGAGGTCGGTCGAAACCGCGTCATGGATCGCGCCGGGCGCGGTCTCTCTCCCTGAACCACCCCGACGAGAGGACCGCCATGACCACCGTGACCGAGGCAGCCCGCCGCACCGCGAGCCGCGCGCGCCACTCGCACCTGTCCGCCGCCGCCGTCGTGCTCGTCGGCCTCGCCGCCGGGTTCGCCGCGGCGCCCTACCTGCTCGGCTGAGCCGGGCCGCCGTCCGGGCCGTCCCGTGGGCCCTCGCCGCGGAACGAGTCGACGAAGCCCCAGACCGCGCTCCCGACCCCGCTGAGGCAGAGGATCGAGACCAGCGTGAGCATCAGCGCCTCGGCGACGTCGCCCGCGACCCAGCCCTGGACCGCGCCCGCCACGACGAAGGGGCCGACCAGCGCGCACAGCACCAGCACCGCGACCGCCCACCAGCGGCGCCGCCGCTGGTTGCGCGGCGGCTTCGAGAGTCCGTAGTGATACAGCGCCACGCCCGGAGCCTACGGCTCGACGGCACGGTCGCGGGCGTGCGCCAGCTGCTCATCGAGGCGATCGAGCAGCGGGACCTGGCCCGCGACGACGAGGCCGCGAGCCCTCGCGAGCGGGAACCAGCCGGCCCGGTCGAGCTCGGGGAACTCCTGCATCCGCCCCGAGCGCGGCGGCCACTCCAGGGCGAACGTGTTGCTGGAGATCGCCGTGACGTCGAGGTCCGCCTCCCGTGCCCACGCCGCGACGAGCTTCCCGGCCCGCTGGCGCACGGTGCCGAGGTCGAGGTCGGGCGCCTGCGCCGCCGGGGCAGGCACGCCGAGCTCCTCCGCGAACTCGCGCAGCGCCGCGGCACGACCCTCCTCCCCGGGCTCCACCTCGCCCTTGGGGATCGTCCAGCCGCCCGCGTCCTTGCGCGCCCACAGCGGTCCGCCCATGTGCCCGAGGAGCACCTCGACGACGTCGTCCCGGAACCGGTAGAGCACGAGCCCTGCTGACTGCTTCACCCCTCCTTCCTACACAGCCGACGGCGGGACGGCCCGTCGGGGGCCGTGCCCCGGGGTTCATCGTGGGCGGGTCGTGGTCCTGGGCGGGCGGCGGGGCCGGGCTCCCTTCCCGCCGTGGTCCTGGGTGGAGGCGGGGCTGGGCTCCTCGCCCGCCGTGGGCCTGTGGGTGGCCGCGCGTAGCGTCGGTCGCCTCAGGACCAGACCGCAGGAGGGGACGACCATGACCACGCCGAGCGTCACGCACCTCAACCCGCCCGGGCTGCACCGCAACCCGGCGTTCTCCCAGGGCACGATCGTCGAGACCGGTCGCACGCTCTACGTCGGCGGCCAGAACGGGACCGACGCCGAGGGCGCGATCGTCGAGGGCGGCATCGCGGCCCAGACCGCGCAGGCGCTGCGCAACGTCCTCGCCGTGCTCGCCGAGGCGGGCGCCGGGCCGCAGGACGTCGCGCGGCTCGCCGTCTACCTCGACCCGGAGGCCGACCTCATGGCGGGCTTCGCCGCCGTCGGCGAGGTCTGGGGTCCGCACCCCGCGGCGGTGACGGTCCTCCGGGTGGGGATCGGCCGGCCCGGTGCTCTCGTCGAGATCGAGGCGGTCGCGGCCCTGCCTGCCTGAGCCGCTCGGGCCGACACCCCTCTCCACGGGCGTACGGCCGTAGCCCCGGCTACCGTCCGGGGGTGCCCGCCGACCCTGCCCCGCACCGCTCGCTCGGGCGCGCCAGGAGGCGCGCCCTGGGACGGGCTGCGGCGTACGGGATCGCGGCCTCCGTCCCGGTGTTCGTGCTCGCGTGGCTCGTGCGCGCGGAGTCGGGGCTCGTCGTCGAGGCCGACCGCGCCGCCGTCGCCGCGGCGACCGGGTTCACCGGCGAGCGGCCCGCGTTCGAGCGCACCCTGCTCGTGGGGCAGGAGGTGCTCGCCGCGCGGTGGATGAACCTCGCCGCGATGGGCGTGTGCCTCTGGGCGTGGCGGCGCCACGGCCTCGGGACGCGGGCCGCCTGGGCGGCCGGGACGATCTGGGGCGCGTGGGCGCTCGGGCTCGGCGCGAAGGAGCTCGTCGACCGCGCGCGTCCCGTCGTCGAGGACGCGGTGACCGTCGTACCCGGGTCCAGCTTCCCGTCCGGGCACGCGATGAACGCCGCCGCCGTCGGGGTGAGCCTCACGGTGCTCGTGTGGCCGCTGCTCGGCCGTCGTGGCCGCGTCGCCGTCGTGGGCGGCGCGACCGCGCTCGCGCTCGTCACCGCGGCCGACCGCGTGCTGCTCGGCGCTCACTACCCGTCCGACGTCGTCGGCGGCATCCTCTTCGGCGGCGCCGTCGCGGGGGCGTCCGCCGTCGGCTACCACGGGTGGGCGTCCGCCCGGTCTGCCCGCTCTTCCGGCTCCGCTCCCAGGAACGAGGTCTGATGCATCCCTTCGTGCACCGCTACGAGCTCGACACGTCCCGGCCCACCGCGAAGGAGGTGCTGCGCGACGTCGGCCTCCGGGCGTTCCTCCCCGGCGCGGTCCTGTGGGTCCTCATCGTCGCGACCGGGTTCCTCGTGACGGGTCCGCTGGGCGACCTGCCCGGCGAGGTCGCGGTGAACCGGTGGCTCGAGCAGCGGCGCACGCACTTCTGGGACACCGTGACCGACCTGTTCTCGCTGATCGGGACCACCGAGTTCATCATCGGCGGGACGGTGCTCACGATCCTGCTCGTCTGGTGGCGCACGCGGCAGTGGTGGTTCGCCGTCGTGCCCGCGCTCGCCGTCGCCCTCCAGGCGCTGATCTTCCTCACGTCGTCGATCGTCGTCGGGCGCGAGCGGCCCGACGTCTCGCGGCTCGACGAGGCACCGCCCACGTCGAGCTTCCCCTCCGGCCACACCGGCGCGTCCGCGGCGTTCTACCTCACCCTCGCCCTGCTCGCGCAGCGCATCACGCACCCCGTCCTGCGCGTCGTCGTCACGGTCCTGTGCTGCCTCGTGCCGCTCGCGGTGGGCCTGTCCCGCCTCTACCGCGGCGCCCACGGCCCGGCCGACGTGGTGGTGGGCCTGGTCAACGGCGTCGTCTGCTGCGTCCTCGCCTGGAACTACCTGCGCCGCGACGTCCGCGCACAGCGCTGAGGGCGACGCCCACCGCGCGAGGTAGAGGGCCGGTCGGCCGAGGTAGAGGCCTGGTCGCGCGAAGTAGCGGCCCGGTCGCCCGAGCTAGAGGCCTGGTCGGTGCGCACTGTCCCCGGACGACGACGGCGGGCCCGGTCCTGAGACCGGGCCCGCCGTCGTCGTGCGGTGGTCGTCCGGGCGATGCGCGCGCCCGGGCGACCGTCAGATCACGCGCAGAGACCCACCGGGTCCCACGATCCCCACGTCACGGACCCGGGCAGCTCGCCCTTGGTCCACCACTGGGCCGTGTAGTTGACCCCGGCGCGGGACACGGTCTGCCCGCCGGTGTAGACGGTCTCGCGCGACCAGTCGGCGGCGCAGTCCGCGACCTCGACGTCGGGCGCCGTGCCGCACGGACCGATCTTCTTCCAGGCGTTGGACGCGCCCGGCTCCTGGTTGCGGGTCCACCACTGGGCCTTGTACTCCGACCCCTCGTGCGAGACGACCTCGCCACCGGTGTAGACGCCCGTGCCGTACCAGGGCACGGCGCACTCGGCGGGCACCCCCGGGCCGGGGGTCGCCGCGCGGAGCGTCGAGCCCAGCGCGTCACCCAGCTCGTTGCGGTAGTCGCCCGAGAGGTCCCACCACATCGCGCCGCCGTAGCCCTGCGTCGCGACGAACTCGGCCTTGGCCGTCACGGACGCCGGGTCGTCGTAGCTCCACCACTGGTCGCCGTCGTAGAGCCAGCTCGCGCCGATCTCCGGGTCGAAGTACCGCTCGCCGTCGAACGAGCGCAGCTCGGCGTACGTCTTGGTGCCGACGTAGCCCGCGGCGGGCTGCCAGCCCTGCGAGCCGTCCTCGACGCCGTACCAGCCGTGCCCGTAGGCAGCGAGGCCGGCGTTGACCTGCGACGGGTCCGCCCCCGCGTTGACGTACATGCCGAGCGCGCCGTCGAGGCCGAGGCCCCAGTTCTGCGTGCCGTCCGGGTGCAGGTTGCCCTGGTGGCCCGTCTGGTTCGGCACCCAGCCGCCGTGGAAGTCGTAGCCCTGCACGTTGAGGAAGTCCACGACCGCGAACAGGCGCGGGTCGAGCCAGCCGCCCTGGCCGGCGTTCCAGCCACCCGCCGGCGCGAACGCCGTGAGCAGGTAGTCCTCGCCGTTCGCCGCGCCGCGCGCGTCGAGCTCGGTGCGGAACTCCTCCATGAGGAGCAGGAAGTTCTCCTTGTCCTCAGGGCGAGCGTTCGCCGTCTCGCCGCCCGTGACCGGCCACTCCCAGTCGATGTCGATGCCGTCGAAGATGCCGGCCGCGGCACCCGGGCCACCCTTGCCGTCGACGACCGGCAGGTTGCCGTCGATGTACAGGTCGAGGCACGAGTCGACGAGCGCCGTGCGGCCCTCGGCCGTGGACGCCGCCTCGGAGAAGTTGTCGGACCAGGTCCAGCCGCCGAGCGAGATGAGGATCTTGGTGTCGGGGCTGACGGCCTTGAGCTTCTTGAGCTGGTTGAAGTTGCCCGCGAGCGTCTGGCCGGGCTTGTCGGCATTCCCGTCGACGGAGTCCTTGGCCGCGACCTCCGCGACGAAGTCGTTGAGGGGGTCGCCCTCGCCGGGGACGTCGGCGATGTCGCACACGAGGTCGGTCGTGACGTTGCCGAAGGCGTAGTTGATGTGCGTGAGGTCCTCGATCGCGCCGGTGCGCACGAGGTCGGCCACGTGGAAGTCGCGCGTCACGCGCGAGTCGGCCATGACGTAGCCGACGCTGCGGAAGCCGTTGATGTCCGACGGTCCGGCGACGGAGGCCGCCGGCTTGGCCGTGGGCTGCGGCGCCGCGATGGCGGGCGACGCGAAGGTGGCCGCGGTCAGGGCGAGCGCCCCGGCGACGGCGGTGGCGGCGACCACGCGCGAGCGGGTGGTCGGTGCGGGCGAGGTCTTGGCGAGCGAGCGGCCCGAGGAGGCCGCGCTGGGTGTCGATCGATCGTTCATGAAGGCCTCGTTGCTCTTCGGCCCGGGCTGGGGACCCCGGGATTTGTTCGGTCTCCTGCAAGATACCGGGGTCAGCAGCGTTTACGCCAGGGTCCGAACGAAATTCGCCCGCGCCTCGCCGTTCGCGGTGAGCCGCGCGGAATGGGGTGGTGTCGCTCCGGGGGTGCTCCCGGTGTCGGACGGGGGAGGCAGAGTAGGGCGGTGAGCATCGACCGCGCGCCGCACGCCCCGGTGCTGCGCGCGCTCCCGACGGTCGCGCACCTCGACGCGGACGCGTTCTTCGCTGCGGTCGAGCAGCATCAGCGACCGTCGCTGCGCGGACGGCCGGTGCTCGTCGGCGGCGTCGGCCCGCGTAGCGTCGTCGCGACGGCGTCGTACGAGGCACGGCAGTACGGCGCCCGCTCGGCGATGCCGATGGAGCAGGCACGGCGGCTCTGCCCGCCGTCGACCGTCGTCGTGGTGCCGCGGTTCGCCGCGTACGCGGCCTACTCCGCCCGGATCATGACGGCGCTGCGCGAGGTCACCGACCTCGTCGAGCCCGTGAGCATCGACGAGGCGTTCGCGGACCTCGCCGCAGCCGTGGAACCCGAGACCGACCTCGAGTCGCTCGCGACGAGGATCCGCGAGCGGGCGCGCGAGCTGAGCGGGCTCCCGGTGTCGCTCGGGCTCGGCCGGTCCAAGCTCGTCGCCAAGCTCGCCTCCGAGGCCGCGAAGCCGGGCGGGGTGCGCGTGGTCGGGGCGGACGACGAGGACGCGTTCCTGCTCGGCCTTCCCGTGCGGGCGCTGTGGGGCGTCGGCCCGGTCTCGGCCGCCCGGCTCGACGAGCTCGGGGTGCGCACCGTGGCCGACCTGCGCCGCCAGCCCCTCGACACGCTGCTCCTCGTCGCCGGTGAGGCGGGCGGGACCAACCTGTACCGGATCGCGCGCGGCTGGGACGACCGGCCGGTGACGACGGTGCGCGAGCGCAAGTCCGCGGGCGCCGAGCACACGTTCGACGCCGACCTCCACGGCCGCACCGCCGTCGCCGCCGCGCTCGACCCCGTGGTCGACGCCGCGCTGGCCCGCCTCGAGCGGCACGCCGTCGCGGCACGCACGGTCGTCGTCAAGGTGCGCCTCGCGTCGTTCACGACCCTCACCCGCTCGGTGACGCTGTCCCGCCCCACGACCGACGAGGGGGCGCTGCGCGACGCCGCGCACCGGGCGCTCCGCCTCGCCGACGTCACCGAGCCGGTCCGCCTGCTCGGGGTCGCGTTCCACGCGCTGTCCGAGCACGCACAGCTCATGCTGCCGCTCGGCGCCGAGGATCCGGAGCAGACCGCGGAGCGCGACGGCGGCGCGCCCGCACCCCCGCCGTCGGCGACGGGACCCGTCCGGGCGACGGCCGCCGTCGTCGCGCCCGGCCTGGACGTCACGACCGCGGCCGAGGGGCGCGGGTGGGTCGTGCGGGTCGGCGACGACGGCCGGCTCGCGGTGCGCTTCGAGACCGCGCAGACCGGCCCGGGCTACCAGCGGTGGGTCGACCCGAACGCCGAGGACATCACGCTCGTGGAGCCGCTCGGACCGGACGGCGAGCCGGTGCGCACCGCGGCCCCGGAGGACGAGGGCTAGGCACCCCGCGTCCGGGGACCCCGGCGACCGCCCGACCGCGCGGCCGCCCGCTCCACCGTGATGCGGTCCCGGGCGCGGGCGCCGATCCTGGTCCCAGGCTCGCACCACGACACCGGGGAGGCCACGTGGAGTCCGTGCAGGGGAACGCGCCGCAGACCGAACCGCCCGAGGACGACGAACCCGCCGTCGACCCGCGGGCCCACGCCAACCGGTGGCGTGCGCTCGTCGTCCTGGCGGTCGCGCTGTCGATGGTCGTCATCGACGGGACGATCGTCGCCGTCGCCGTCCCGGACATCGTCGCCGACCTGAACCTCGGGCTGAGCGAGGCGCAGTGGATCAGCGCCTCGTACGCCGTCGTGCTGGCCGCGCTGCTGCTCTCGTCGGGCCGTCTCGGGGACCGGCTCGGGCGACGGCGGCTCCTCGTGGCGGGCGTCGTCGTCTTCCTCGCCGGGTCGCTGCTCGCCGCCGCGGCCGACGACGGCGGCTCGCTCATCGTCGGGCGGCTCGCCCAGGGCCTCGGCGCGGCCGCGATCCTGCCCTCGACGCTGTCGACCGTGAACGCGACGTTCCGCGGCAAGGACCGGGCCGCAGCGTTCGGGGTGTGGGGCGCCGTCATCTCCGGCGCCGCCGCGGTCGGCCCGCTCGCGGGCGGGTGGATCACGACGTCGTTCACCTGGCCGTGGATCTTCCTCGTCAACGTCCCCGTCGGCGCGCTCGTCGTGGTCGGCGCCTACCTCTGGGTGCCCGAGACCCGCGCGCACGCGTTCGCCCCCGGGCTCGACCTCGTCGGGCTCCTGCTGTCCGCGCTCGGGTTCGGCGCGCTCGTGTTCGGGCTCATCGAGGGCCAGACGTTCGGCTGGTGGAGCCCGAAGGGCGACGTCGAGCTGCTCGGGGCGACCTGGCCGGCGTCCGCGCCCGTCTCGCCGACCCCCGTGTTCCTCGCCGCCGGGCTGCTCATGCTCGTCCTCTTCGTCGTGTGGGAGCGGCACCGCGCGCGGGTGCGGCGGTCCGCGCTGCTCGACCTCACGCTGTTCCGCATCCCGACGTTCCGGTGGGGCAACGTCACGGCGACGACCGTCGCGGTCGGCGAGTTCGGCATCATCTTCGTCCTGCCCCTCTTCCTCGTGAACGTGCTCGCGCTGTCCACCATGGGCGCCGGGCTCGTGCTCGCGGCGATGGCGCTCGGCGCGTTCCTCTCCGGCGCGTCGGCGCGTCACCTCGCCGCCGCCGTCGGCGCCCCGCTCGTCGTGGTCATCGGCCTCGCGCTCGAGATCGTCGGGGTCGCCGCCGTCGCGCTCACGGTCACCGCGACGGTCTCCCCGTGGCTGCTCGCGGCTCTGCTCGTCGTCTACGGCGTCGGACTGGGGCTGGCGTCGGCACAGCTCACCAGCACGACCCTCGTGCAGGTTCCCGCGGAGGAGTCCGGCCAGGGCTCCGCCACGCAGTCGACGGCGCGACAGGTCGGCTCCGCGCTCGGGACCGCGCTCGTCGGGACCGCGCTCGCCGTCCTGCTCGCCAGCGCCGTGCCCGCGGCCCTCGACGGCGAGGGCCTGCCCGACGCCGAGGTCACCCGCCTCGCCGACGCGACGAGCGGCTCCGCCGGCGACGTCATCGCGAAGCTGCGCGCCGAGGGCACCCACGGCGAGCTCGGGCCGCAGGAGCCGGAGGTCGTCGACGCGCTCGCGTCCGGGTTCGCCGACGCGACGCGCGGGTCCCTGCTCGTCGCCGGAGCGTTCCTCGTGCTCGGCCTCGCGTCCGCGACGGCCGTCGTGCGAGCGTCGCACCGGTCGGTGTGAGGGTCGGGCCCGACGCCGGAGCGAGGGTCGAGCCGGCGCGAGTCGCGCCCAGCACGGGCCGGGTCGAGCCGACGCGGGGTCACGCCAGGCGGTGCCAGACGCCCTCGGACACGACCTCGACCGCGCCGTCGACCACGAAGGCGGTCTCGTCGTCGACCGCGTACGCCGCCCCGCCCAGGGCGGCTGCCCACCGCCGCGCCGCGGCCTCCGTGTTGTCGGGCAGGTCCGGGTGGCCCAGGTGGGGGAACATCGAGAAGTCGACGAGCCCCAGCGGCGTCGTGTCCTCGCCGTCGGGCGGCTCCCACCCCACGAACTCCTCGCCGATGCGCGGCGTCAGCGCCATGCTGCCCCCGCTCATCCCGACGTAGACCGTGCCGGTGAGCGACGGCACCAGGTCCGCGAACCCCGACCGCCGCATCCAGTACGCCAGGTCGCCCGCGTCACCGCCCGCGGCCAGCAGGACGTCCGTCTCCCGGACGAGCGGCACCCAGCGCTCCGCGGGGATGCTCGGCAGCGCCGTCAGCTCCAGCACGCCGACCGACCCCCACCCCAGACCCGCCATGTGGTCCGACTCCCCCGTGATGAAGTCCCGGACGTTCTTCCCCGGCCCCACCCACGGGTGGCCGTACAACGCCGTCGGGATGCACAGCGCCGAGCACTCACCGATCGGCCGCCCAGCAGCCCGACGAGCGTCCGCTCGATGGTCGGGTTCGTGACTCCCCCTGACGTGAGCAACAGCTTCATCGCGGCCTCCTCAGCTCCGACGGTCTGCACGGCAGACCGCGGAACTAAGGGGAACTCATCGCGCCACGTCGTCGGCGTACGCCTCAACGCGACCGAGTTACAACGAGCGGCCCGACATTCGTAGGTTCCGCGGGTGGGCCCTCCGGGTGGTAGCGGTGGGCTTGGGAACGGCGGGTTGGCGGACTCTGCTCGATTGGGTGGTTCTGGCATGTGACCAGGCACTTTACGGTGCCGACCATTGGACTGCCTTGCACCCGTGGCGATCGATCCGGCGACGAAAGCGGAGGCATTCCGGCGACGGGACTGAGATCCTACGTACCGCTCGGGGACTGGCGCGCCTCTCGAACCGCTCGCCCCAGCAGTGCAGCCGTCACCGTTGGCCCCGAGTCCACCGATGCGGTGTCCAAGGCTTCCCCGAGCCGCTGAAAGAAGGTCTCGGCATTGAACCCCTTCCAGCTGTCCGGGTGGTCGTACGCCGAGTCCCGAAGATCCCAGACCGCGTCGACGAGCTGGTCCTTCGTACGCGCTGCGGCAAGGCGCTGCATTCCGGTTTCGAAGTTGTCCACACGCTGACCGTACGCCGGCAGGGGACACTCGGAGGCGCCGAACCGATAGCGGAGCACAGGAGGCCGGCGGAGGTCCGGGTCAAGGGTGGCCGCAGGCCATCGCGCAGCGACGCCGCAGGCGCCCTTGACGCGGACCGGAGCCGGCCGGATGCTCGGCTGTCGGTTCGGGGCCGGACGGCGCCCCTCCTTGCGAACCGGACCCCAGATTCAGTCCGCGAGCCGGTACGCACGGTACTCCGCAAGCGGGGCATCGAAGGTCAGGCCGTTCTCGTCCAATGCGTTGTAGATCGTCAACCGGTCTCCGCTCTCGAAGAGAAGGCCGATCGCCAGGGAGCCGTACGCCATGTCTCGGCCCAACCACTCGAGCAGTTCGACGTCGACAACTACTCGCCCGCGAAGGGCGGACAGCCGCTCGTTCGAGTCGTCGGACCAGCGCCAGTCGCCGTCCGGGAAGTC
The DNA here is from genome assembly GCF_055571305.1 of Cellulosimicrobium sp. NPDC030954. Taxonomy (NCBI): domain Bacteria; kingdom Bacillati; phylum Actinomycetota; class Actinomycetes; order Micrococcales; family Promicromonosporaceae; genus Cellulosimicrobium; species Cellulosimicrobium sp. NPDC030954. The sequence continues at coordinate 311,011 of NZ_JBVIFN010000005.1, read as the reverse complement.
GATGGGGCGCACGACGTCGATGCGCCCCCGCGTGAGAGACAGCTCGTCGAACTTGTTGTGCAGAATCTCCAGCTGCACGCCGTCGAACTGGAGCACGACTGGGGCGTCGGCGACCCACTCTTCGTCGTCGCGGGCACAGCACAGCCAGGTGCGGACAAGAGTACGGCCTGGGAGGTCCAACAGTTGTGGACCGTGCGCGGCAGCGATCGCCTCGACACCCCGCTGGAACGCAGGCCTGTAGTCCTGGATACCCAAGTAGGTCGCGGCGGCTCGGCTGTCATCGGCGTTCACGGAGGTGAGGATGCCACGAACGGGTCCGGCGCGGGGCGAGCGGTCCCACGTCCGGGCCCTTAAGCACGCACGGCTCGGTCGAAGGTACGAACGGCGGTCCTGGGAACCTCGGGGCCGCCTTCGCCATGCCACATGGCGGCCGGACGGGTGGGGTGCGCGCAGCGAGCTTGCGAGCGGAGCGCGGGGCCCCGCCCAGGAGGCCGACCGCGCGGCGGAGCCGCGCCTTGAGTCAGTAGAGAAAGTCCTCACACGCCGAGCTGACATCGCGTGGGTAGTCTGAGCGCCAACGAAGGCTCCGTAGACGCTCACCCAGCGAGAGGACGGCACATGACAGTTGGCGACGAGTTCGACGTCGGCGAGGTGGACGATTTTGACAGCATCCCTCTAGTCCCCGACCAAGGGGAAGACGAAGGCGATTTTACCGACCCGCCCTCGACGTTTCGCGCTTCAATCGGAGGCCGCGACTGGACTGTTGAAACACTTGTCTCGCAGATGCGAAAGGGCCGCATCAATCTCGACCCAAGCTTCCAGAGAAGAAACGCCTGGCTCGGCAATAGGAAAAGCAAGCTTCTCGAGTCGATCATGCTCGGATTCCCAATTCCACAGATCGTCCTCGCCGAGACGCCCGGCAACCCGGGGCACTTTTTTGTTCTAGATGGAAAGCAGCGCCTACTCGCCCTGCGACAGTTCTTCGTTGATCCGACTGATGAGCGCGACGCTGCCTTCACTCCCCTCCGCCTCACGGGGCTCGAGGTTCTCCCAGAACTAAACCGTAAAGACCTAGCGACGCTCGAGAAGACTCACGCATCCCTTGTGGCCGCCATCGAGAATCACAGTATTCGAACTGTTGCACTTACGGATTGGAACTCCGAGAGACTTCTATTGTCACTGTTCCTGCGTTTGAATACCGGGAGTGTTGCTCTATCACCACAGGAACTGCGGCAGGCGCTCGTACATGGTGAGTTTACGCGCTGGCTCGATGAGAAATCGGGCGACCTTCCAGAACTCCGTCGTGTGCTCAATAACGAGCACCCCGACCGTAGAATGGTTGACGCAGAACTGCTTCTTAGGCATCTCGCGTTCTCCTCGTCGCCTATTGAGTATCGCGGCAACCTGAAGCAATTCCTGGACGATACGTCGAAGTTCTTCAACTCCAACTGGCAGATTCATCGGAACGTCGCAGAGCACGCATTGGACAATTTCGCACGTGGCCTCAGCGTAGGCATGGAGGTATTGCGCGAAGGCTTTGCCAGAAAGTGGTCACCCTCGCCAAATGCCGACGAAGGACGATATGAACGCGCACTGAATCGGGCGGTCTTCGATGTCCAGGTGCACTCTCTAAGTTTTGAAGAAGTCCGGAGGGCGCTCCCGAATCACGCGCCCGAGGTAATCCGGCGCTACAGAGAATCCTGCGAGACAAACGACGCCTTTGTTCGCGCGATCTCGGCAACAACAAAGACAGTTGAGGCCTTTGTGACACGCCATCGAGTGTGGCAGGAGATAATTTCTGAAACGACTGGAGTCGAATACCCGCTGCCCACCCCGCTGCGTCGCCCTTAGGCTCGCCTCCGATGGAACTCGATGCTCAGATCGGCCAGCTCGACGCTGCACTGCTTACGCAAGTCCAAGCTTCCTTCCCGAGCAAATTGTCAGACACTGACAGGGTGCTAGTGAACTCGTACCTCGTCTTGGGCCATGCCACACTGGAGGAGTACCTCGAACTTTCGTTCGAGCGGCACTTCAGACGAATGTGCGGATGGCTTATTGCGGACCTTGTCCCCATGGAATGCGTGCGCTTCTCGTACGCGATCTCGGACCTTCTCGCCGAAGAGAAGATGGCATATACAAGGCGTCACACTGCTCAGCTTATTAGAAATCGTGGCCTGATCGCGTTTCAATCTAAGCTGAGGCAGAACCATGGCCTTAAGTCTCACAACGTGCAGTCGCTCGCGCAAACGGTTGGACTTCACTGGCCCGATTTTGAGCAACACCTAAATGTGCAGCTTGGCGATCTCGATACGTTGGGCGCAAAGAGAGGTTCAGCCGGCCACCTCTCGCCATTCACGGAGAATGTTACCGAGATTACTGCGTCCGATGGACCTGACGATGTGCGCAATTGGGTGCAAGGAGGCTGCGCGGCAGTAAAGTCTATTGATGCCTATCTGCGCGACCTTGTCGACCGCGGTTCGCCGCAGACCTTGATTGGAGACTGGGATGGCAATTGAGTAGAGCGACCACCACCCGCGCTACATGCCCGAGCCGTCGATCAAACGAGCCGAATAGCCCTGGGCCACCAACCGTCGATAGTATTCCTTAACTTCGCAGGTGAGCGGCTGGGCCTCCGCGAAGCCCTTGTCCGCGTATACCCAGATCCGCTGCGTGTCCCCGACGAGCATGTTGAGCACCCGTTTGGCATCACCGATGGAGTCGATGTAGTCGCCTAGCGACTGTGCATGTGCCGAGCAGACGATGTCGATTTCCGGGCAGATTTTTCGAGCAGTAGCGAAAGCTCTGCGTTGTTGATAGGGCCGACTGATGAGGGTCGCCGATTGCGCGTGGATCCCGAGGATATCAAGCAACTCGCGCGTCAGCGCAAGGTTCTCGCCCGTATTGGTGGCCAGTGTCTCGGTGACGATCGCCTCGGAGGGCACGCCAAGTTCCTGCGCACGCTCGGCGTAGTGCACTGCTTCGCCGCGGGGGAACACATTGATTGTCGTTGGCGCGTTCGCGCCTGTGAAGACGATGAGCGGGAAGCGACCCTCGTGCCAGAGCTTCGCGGCGTGCTCGGCGACACCGATGTCGTGGCTGCCTAGTCCAATCGCAATATCGGTGTTCCGGGGTCCCAGATCATGATGCTGTGCGTCCGCTACGGGGCCGCGCCGTTCAACCCGGTCCGGGATGCGGTGACCGTGCGCAAACCGCGCCGTGCCGAGGTGCGCACGCTCGGGCTCGAGGACATCGCGCTGCTGCGCAAGGCCGTGCGCGAGTGGGAGGACCCCGCGTTCGTCGTCACCGCGATCCGCGAGGCGCTGGACCTCGGCCTGGACGGCGGCCAGGACGCCCTGGTGTTCCCGTCCACGCGTGCCACGCCGCGCTCTCCGAGCCGGGTGCGCGACCAGCTCCGCGAGGCGCAGGCCGCCATCGGCACCACGGTCACCCCGCACGACTTCCGCCGGACCGTGGCGACGCAGGTCGCGAACTCGACGACGATCGGCAACGCGACGGCGCTGCTCGGTCATGCCGACGAGGGCACGACCGTCCGACACTACGTGAAGCGCACCCACGTCGCCCCGGACCTGCGGGTCGTCATCGACCAGCTCGTCCAGCAGGCCGCGACCGACGTCCCGCCGGAGAAAACGGAGTGAAAACGGAGGGCCGGGTACGACGAAGGGCCCCACAGCCGCAGGATTCTGCGGGTGGGGCCCTTCGGGTGGCGGTAGCGGTGGGATTTGAACCCACGGTGGACTTTCACCCACACACGCTTTCGAGGCGTGCTCCTTAGGCCGCTCGGACACGCTACCTCGCCGGGATACCCGGCCCAGGAAGGATACCTGGTCACACCCCCGGACACCGAATCGGCCGGTCAGCCGCTCCTGCGCCGGGTCGCACGCCCCGATCGACGCACCCACGGAGACGGACCACCTGGCCCACCCCGCGCCGTCGGACCGCGTCCGCCTCGGACCGCGCCGCCGTCGGGCACGACCGTCACGACCCGCCGAGCGCGTCGGCGAACAGCGGCGTGACGTTGTCGATCGCGTAGATCACGGCCGTGGGCGTGCCGAGCGAGAAGGCGTTGGAGAGGTCCTTGTCGTCGAACACGACATAGCGACCGTCGGCGACGGACGGCACGGTCTGGAAGATCGGGAGCGCCTCGACGTCGGCGGCGGTGAAGCCGATGGGCTGGATGACGGTGAGGTCGGCGTCGAGCAGGTCGACGTTCTCGGTGCCGAGGTTGGCGGAGAACTCCTCGCCGGCGGCCTCGTCGATCTCGGGCTTGGTCTCGAACCCGAGGCCCTGCATGAACTCGCCGCGGCTGGAGGTCGAGACGTAGGCGCCGAAGCCCTCGGCCCAGTAGGACCCGATGACGGCGGTCTTGCCCGCGAACTCGGGGTGCTCGTCGCGTGCGGCGGCGAACGCGTCGTCGACCTCGGCGAGCAGCTCGTCGCCGGCCTCGCTGCGCCCGAGGGCGGCGGCGATCATGCCGACCTGGTCCTCCATGGGCGTGAGGTAGGCCTCGCCGCCCTCGGGGATCGCGACGGTCGGGGCGATCTCGGAGAGCCGCTGGTACCGCTCGGGGTCGCCGGACGACTTCACGTCGAGGATGACGTCGGGGTCGAGCACGGCGATCTGCTCGTACGACGGCTCGAGGGTGCCGATGATCTCGGGCGACTCGTCGTACGCGTCGGCGAGCCACGGGCCGACGCCGTCGCCGCCGAACGCGAGCCAGTCGCTCGCGCCGACGGGCTGGACGCCGAGCGCGAGCGCCGTCTCGGCGTCGCCCCAACCGAGGGCGACGACGCGCTCCGGCTCCTCCGGGATCTCGACGTCCCCGAACGCGGTGGGGATCGTCACGGGGAAGGCGTCCGCGGCGCCGTCGGCGCTCGGGCTTCCCGACGGCGCAGCGTCGTCACCCGAGTCATCCCCGGACGAGCACGCGGCGAGCGCGAGGACGGCGAGCGCGGACGTCGCCGCGAGCGCGCGGCGCAGGGTGGTGCGGTGCATGGGACTCCTCAGTCCTCGAAGATCTTGCCGACGGGCTCGCGCTTCTCTGCCTGGAAGCGGTCCTCCGCGCGGCCGTAGGCCCAGTAGCCGGAGAGCGACAGGTCGGCGCGCGGGACGCCCCGCTCCGCGAACACGCGGCGGAGGGCCTTCATGGCCTCGCGCTCGCCGTGCGCGAAGACGTGCACGCGGCCCTCGCGCCACGCGAGGTCGGCGACGGCGTCGGGCAGGAGCGTCGTCGTCCCGGCGGGCGCGTCGCCGCGCAGCACCCAGGTGACCTCGACGCCGTCGGGCGCCTCGAGCGGGAGCCGGTCCGCCTCGGTGCCGACCTCCAGCACGGCGTGCCCGACGGCGTCGCGCGGCATGGCCTCGAGCGCGGCGGCGACCGCGGGGAGCGCGGAGTCGTCGCCGGCGAGCAGGTGCCAGTCGGCGTCGGGGTCGGGCGCGTACCCGCCGCCGGGACCGGAGAAGACGATGCGGTCGCCCGGCGTCGCGCGCGCGGCCCACGGCCCGGCGAGGCCCTCGTCGCCGTGCACGACGAAGTCGATCGCGAGGCGCTGCGCCTCCTCGTCGACCCACCGGACGGTGTACGTGCGGGTCACGGGCAGGTCCTCGGGCGCGAGCGTCTCGCGCAGCGCCGCGAGGTCGTAGGGCGGCTCGAGCCCGAGCTCGGGCTTGGCGAAGATGATCTTGACGTACTTGTCGCTGTGCTCGTTGGTGGTGAACGCGGCGAACCCGTCGCCTCCGGCCACGACCCGGACGAGGTGCGGGGAGAGCCACGTGGTCTCGAGGACCTCGAGGACGGTCTGGGGGCGGGCGCGCCGCGGCGCGGGCGCGGTGGTGGTCGACATGACAACCTCTCGTCGGTGACTTAGGTGAGGCTAACATCACGGCCTGTGCCTACGCCGTGACCCCGGTCACGAGGCCGCGAGCGCCGTGGCGGCCCGCGTGACCTCGACGCGATGCCCCGCGGAACGGGACTCATACACGCGGCCTGCGCCCTCCACAGCGACCGCACAGGATCGCCCGGCGGAATGGGAACGTCCTCGACCACGGCGCCCAGCGCCCCGGCACCCGGAGGCCTCGTGTCCCAGCCCGTCCTGTACCTCGTCGACCTCGTCGCGGTCACCGTCCTCGCGTTCGGCCTCTACTTCCCCCGGCACCGGCGACGCGACCTCGTGGTCGCGTACCTCGGCGTCAACGTGGGGGTGCTCGCGGTCGCGGCGACGCTCGCGACGAGCAGCGTCGGCGCCGGGCTGGGGCTCGGGCTCTTCGGCGTCCTGTCGATCATCCGGCTCCGCTCGACCGAGCTCTCCCAGACGGAGGTCGCCTACTACTTCGCGGCCCTCGCGCTGGGCCTCCTCGGCGGGCTCGGCGCGACGACCGGCTGGCTGTCCCTCGCGGGCACGGCGCTCGTCGTCGGCGTGATGGCCGTCGTCGACCACCCGCGGGTCCTGCGCCGGGCGCAGAGCCAGAGCGTCGTCGTCGACCGCGCCCTCACCGACCGCGCCGAGCTCACCCGCTACCTGGAGGAGCTCCTCGGCGCCGAGGTCCGCGGCGTGAGCGTCCAGCGCCTCGACCTCGTCAACGACACCACCTGGGTGGACGTCCGCTACACCGAGCCGCGCACCGGCCGTCGGGCGACGAGGACAGCGCCCGCTCCGGCGTCATCGTCATCGCTCCCCGTGCCCGACGGCGCACTCCGAGCACCGCGTGAGGCGGCGCCTTTCGCGCCGGTCGCCCAGGCGATCGTGCCGACCCCTCCGGGTCTGACAGCAGCCACGACGCCCGCGTCGGAGGACCGGTCAGCGCGGACCGAGGTGCGCGCATGAGCCCCCGGACCGTGACGGCCGACGACCGCGTGCGCGCCGTCCTCTACCCGCTCGACGGCGTCGGCCTCGACGAGCTCGTGGACGCTGCCGCGCTGCTCACCCGGGTCGACCGCAAGTACGTCCTGCCGGTCGACGACGCGGTGACGGTGCTCGACGCTCTCGCCCGGACCGCACCCGCCCGCGTCCTGGAGATCGACGGCGCGCGCAGCTCGGCGTACGAGTCGGTGTACTTCGACACCCCCGACCTCGCGTCGTTCCGCCTCACGGCGACGCGCCGCCGTCGGCGGTTCAAGGTCCGCACCCGGACCTACCTGGACTCGGGCGCGAGCTTCCTCGAGGTCAAGACCCGGGCCGCGCGCGGCACGACGCTCAAGCAGCGCGTCGCACACGAAGGGTGCCCGACGGCGCTCGGCGCCGACCGCACGTTCGTGGGCCGGACGCTCGCGGCCGAGGGCATCGAGGGCGTGCCGGAGCACGCGCTCGCGCCCGGCCTCGTGTCGCGGTACCGCCGCACGACCCTCCTGCTCCCCCGGGCCGACGGCGCCGCGCGCGCCACCGTCGACACGGGCCTCACGTGGCAGCTCGACCAACCGGGCGCGCACGCGCCGCTCACGTGGCGGGTCCCGCACCTGGTGGTCGTCGAGACCAAGGGCGGCTCCACGCCGTCGGACCTCGACCGCCTGCTGTGGCGGCACGGCCACCGGCCCGAGCGGATCTCCAAGTACGGCACCGGTCTGGCGCTCCTGCGCCCCGACCTCCCTGACGGCCCGTGGCGACGCGTGATCCGCCGCCACTTCTCCCCCTCCCCCGCCGCGACCGCGCCGCCGGGGACCACGACCCTTCCTGCCCGCACCCCCGGGCACGACGACAGGAGCCTCTGATGCGCATCCGCCGACCCCTGACCACCCTCACCGCCGCCGCGGCGGCCGCCGTCCTCGCGAGCTGCTCCGTGCTGGGCAGCACTGCGACCACGGACACCGCCTCGACCGACACGAACGCGACGACCACCGCGAGCGTCGTGTCCGACGCCGTCGCCGGGCTGACCCCCGACGAGGCCCGGGCGGACAACGCCGAGGTGACGGTGGACGACGCCGACCTCGCGTACGACGAGTCCTCCGCGGTGACCGTCGCGCTGGACGGCGACACCGCCTCGGCGGACGGCGACGGCGTGACCGTCGACGGCTCGACCATCACGATCACCACCCCCGGCACGTACGTGCTGAGCGGGACGCTGGAGGGGCAGGTCGTCGTGGACACCGCGGAGGACGGGCTCGTCCGCCTCGTCCTCGACGGCGCCGACATCACCGCGACGACGAACGCCGCCGTGAACGTGCAGGATGCGGAGAGGGTCGCCGTCGTGCTGGCGGTCGGGTCGACAAACAGCCTCACCGACGCCGAGACGTACTCCGGCCAGGACGCCGACGGCGAGCCCGACGGCGCGCTGTTCTCGACGGCCGACCTCGTGATCGGCGGCGACGGGGCGCTCACCGTGACGTCGCGCGCGAACGACGGCATCGTCTCCAAGGACGGGCTCGTCGTCGCGGGCGGTGACCTCACCGTCGACGCGGGCGACGACGGGATCCGCGGCAAGGACTACCTCGTCGTCACGGGCGGGACGCTCGACGTCACCGCCGCGAAGGACGGGCTGAAGTCGACCGAGGACGGCGACGAGACGCTCGGGTTCGTCGACGTGCGTGGCGGGACGATCACCATCGCGTCGGGCGACGACGGCGTGCAGGCCGTCACCGACGTCGTCGCCTCCGGCGGGACGCTGTCCGTGACCGCCGCGGGCGGCGCCGGCGCGACCGTCGCCGAGGACGCCTCCGCGAAGGGCCTCCAGGGCGATGTCGGCGTCGTGGTCGGCGACGACGCGACCGTCACCGTGGATGCCGCCGACGACGCGCTGCACTCCGACGGCGCCGTCTCCGTCTCGGGCGGGACCGTCGAGCTGTCGTCCGGCGACGACGGCGTCCACGCCGACGGCGACGTCACCGTCTCGGGCGGCGATCTCACCGTCACGACGTCCGTCGAGGGCATCGAGGGCGCGGCCATCACGATCTCCGGCGGCGACCTCGACGTCACCGCGAGCGACGACGGCCTCAACGCGACCGTGGGGTCGACGACCGCCGAGACAGCGACCGCGACCGACGACGCGACCGGCGGCTCGACCAGCGACGACGGCTCGACCGGCAGCGACGGCTCGACCGGAGGCGACGGCTCGACCGGCTCGACCGGCTCGGCGCCCGACGGGACCGCGCCCGGCACGACCGCGGACGGCACGATGCCGGAGCTCCCGGACGGCGCCGCGGCCGGCGGCACACCGCCAGAGATGCCCGCCGACGGCCAGATGCCCGAGCCCCCGCAGGGCGGCGAGCTCCCCGACGGCGCCGAGATGCCCCAGGGCGGCCCCGGCGGCGCGGGCGGCGGCATGGGTGGCGGCATGGACACCGACGACGGCTCGACGCTGACGATCTCCGGCGGCACCCTCACCGTCGACGCAGGCGGCGACGGCATCGACTCGAACGGCTCGCTCACCGTCACGGGCGGCGAGATCGTCGTCCAGGGACCGACGAACGACGGCAACGGCGCTCTGGACGTCAACGGCACGTTCACGATCAGCGGCGGCTCGCTCGTCGCGGCGGGCAGCGCGGGCATGGTCGTCGTGCCGTCCACGGACTCCACGCAGGGCTGGCTCGCGGCGAACGTGTCCGCGAGCGCCGGCGACACCGTCACCGTCACGACCGCCGACGGCACCGTCCTCACCGAGCGCACGGTCACCAAGGACACCGCGAACGTCGTCTTCTCCTCACCCGACGTGACGACCGGCGAGACCTACACGGTGACGACCCCCGCAGGCTCGACGACCGCCGTCGCAGGCGAGTGGACGGGCAGCGGCATGGCCGGGCGCCCCGGTGGCCGCCCGGGAACCCGGGACGGCGCCACGACCCAGGGCAGCACCACCGAGTCCTGACCCGACGCCGTCCGGACCCGACCGCCATGCCCGGTGGCCACCACGGCCACCGGGCAGCACACCGCCCGCCGAGGTAGACACCTGGTCGCGCAAGGTGGAGCCTCGGATGCACGGTGGAACCCTGGTTGCGCGAGGTAGAGCCCTGGTCGAGCAGTCGTGCCGTGCTTGGGTCCAGCGCAGCCAGGCGCGTGCACGACGACGGTCAATCGCCCCCCGCGGTCAGCTCGTCGTCTCGCACGACGGCGTGACCGACGGGCGCGGCCAGAACTGCGGCAGCCTTCGGCACAGCAGGCGAGGCGAGGCGAGGCGAGGCGAGGCGAGGCGAGGCGAGGACAAGCCTTGCACCGCAGGCGGTCGCCCAAGGCGAACGAAGACCAGGGCGAGATGACGCCGGGCGGCGTGGGTGGTGGTGCCGCGTCGTGGTCGGGCCTGGCGGGAGCCGCGAGGAACGAGCGGCGGATGGTAGACGCGGCACCACCACCCACCCCGCCACCCAAGGTGACCAGACCGCCGTCGAACACACGAACCACGGCTCTACCTCGCGCGCCGTCGTACGGTGGGAGGCGTGCCCACCGACCCGACTCCCCCGCGCTCGACCGACCCCTCCACCACCTCCCCCGCGCACGTGGCGACGTCGTCGGCGGACCTGCCGCGGTCGACCGTCCCGACCCTGACGTCCCGGCTCGCGTGGCGCCCGAGCCAGCCGCCGCCGTCGGGCACGGAGCCGGAGCCGCCACTGGGGACGGCCGAGGACGCCGTGCGGCTGCTACGCGGGCTGCGGGTCACGGCGCTGACGGGCGCGGGGCTGTCGACGGACTCGGGCATCCCGGACTACCGCGGTCCGGACTCGCCGCCGCGCAACCCGATGACGTACCAGCAGTTCGTGCAGGACGAGGCGTTCCGGCGCCACTACTGGGCGCGCAACCACGTGGGCTGGCAGCACGTGCACCGCACGCAGCCGAACGCGGGTCACCGCGCGCTGGCGCGGCTGGAGGACGCGGGGGTGCTGGTCGGGCTGATCACGCAGAACGTGGACCTGCTGCACGAGGATGCGGGGAGCCGGAACGTCATCGACCTGCACGGCCGCTACGACCGCGTGATCTGCCTGCAGTGCGGGCGCGTCATCTCGCGCGAGCACCTTGCGGACCGGCTGACGGCGCTGAACCCGGGGTTCATCGAGAGCATCGGTGACGTCGCGGACGTGGAGATCGCGCCGGACGCGGACGCGGTGATCGAGCAGACGTCGCACTTCCGGCCCGCACCGTGCGAGTTCTGCGGCGGGGTGCTCAAGCCGGAGATCGTGTACTTCGGGGAGAACGTGCCGCGCGAGCGGGTGGAGCGGGCGTACGCGATGGTCGACGCGGGCGACGCGCTGCTCGTGGCGGGGTCGTCGCTGACGGTGATGAGCGGGCTGCGGTTCGTGCGGTACGCGGCGAAGGCGGGCAAGCCGGTCGTGATCGTCAACCGCGGTTGGACGCGCGGCGACCCGCTCGCGACGCTCAAGGTCGACGCCGGCACCACCGAGACCCTGACGACGCTCGCGGAGTCTCTCCCTCGCTGACGCCGAGCACGACACGAGCCCGCGTCGAGCACGACATGAGGGTCGTCATCCGCTCGAGAACGACCCTCATGTCGTGTTCGACGGGGGTCAGCGTCAGCGCTGGGCGGCGAAGAAGGCGCGCAGGAGGCGGGCGCACTCGTCCTCGCGGACGCCGCCGACCACCTCGACGGCGTGGTTGGCACGCTGGTCGCGCACGAGGTCCCAGACCGAACCGGTCGCACCGGCCTTGGGGTCCCAGGCACCGAGCACGAGCCGTTCGACGCGCGCGAGGACGAGCGCCCCGGCGCACATGACGCACGGCTCGAGCGTGACGACGAGCGTGCAGCCCTCGAGCCGCCACTCCCCGAGCGTCGCGGCGGCCTGCCGCAGTGCGAGCACCTCGGCGTGCGCGGTCGGGTCGCCGGTCTCCTCGCGCCGGTTGCGTCCCACGCCCAGCAGCCGCCCGTCCGGCCCGACGACGAGCGCCCCCACGGGCACGTCGTCGCTCGCGAGCGCGTGGGTCGCCTCGTGCAGCGCGAGCCCCATGAGCGCGTCCCAGACCTGACGGCGCCCCGCGACCGTGCCCGGCGGGAACGTCCCGTCCGCCCACGGCAGGTCGAGCCCGCGCGGCTCCGGGGAGCCGCCGACCGCCGTCGCGCCGCTCGGTCCTGCGGTGCCCGACGCCGACCCCTCGCCCGGGTGGGCAGGGTCGCCGGGGTGAGCGACGTCGTCGGGCACGGGACCTCCGAGGTGGCAGCGGCACGTCGCGCCATGCCGCGACGAGGTGCTGACACCTCGGTTGTGGGGAGAGCTGTCAGCGTCTCACCAGGCTATAGACCGGTGTGGCGCTGACAACTCGCGCACGGCGGCCGGTTACCGGGCGGTACGGGAGGGCTCGCGGTCGGATACCGTTGTCGCCATGCGCCTGCACGTCGCCGACCACCCGCTCGTGGCCCACAAGCTGACCGTCCTGCGGAACAAGGAGACGGCGTCCCCGACGTTCCGGCTGCTCGTCGACGAGCTGGTCACGCTGCTCGCCTACGAGGCCACGCGCGACGTGCGGGTCGAGCCGCACGAGATCGAGACGCCGGTGACGACGACGATCGGCGTGCGCCTCGCGGAGCCCCGCCCCCTGGTCGTCCCCATCCTGCGCGCGGGCCTGGGGATGCTCGAGGGCATGACGCGCCTCCTGCCGACGGCGGAGGTCGGGTTCCTCGGCATGCAGCGCGACGAGGAGACGCTCGAGGCGGTCACGTACGCGAACCGCCTGCCCGACGACCTGACGGGTCGGCACGTGTTCCTCCTGGACCCGATGCTCGCGACGGGCGGCACGCTCGTGGCGGCGATCGACTACGTCTTCGCCCGCGGGGCGCGGGACGTCACGGCGGTCTGCCTGCTCGCGGCTCCCGAGGGGATCCAGGTGCTGGAGAACGCCGTCGGCGACCGCGTGGACGTCCAGCTCGTGGTCGCGGCGGTCGACGAGCGCCTCAACGAGAAGGCGTACATCGTCCCGGGTCTCGGCGACGCCGGAGACCGCCTCTACGGCGTCGTCTGACCCCTCCCACCTGGGAGGACGCGCGCGACCGACCCCCGTCGCGAAGGTCGCCGTCGGCGCCCTCGCCCGGAACGCGAGACTCTGCACGTCCGCATGATGAGAAGTTCCCGGGCTCCCCTTGGCGTACCGCGCCGTGCACTGCCATGCTCGCTCCCGTGAGCACCTCGACCCGTCCCGCCAGCGCGCCGTCCGGCGCGCTCCCGGGCGCGGTCATGTGCGTCTGTTGTCAGGCCTGAACCCTCTCCCGCACCTCGGTTCAGCCCTCGACCCCTGCCGACCCGCCGGTTCCCCGGCGACGCCGTCGGCCCGACGCACCCGGAGCCACCCATGACGCTCACCGCTACCCGTCCCGCCCACCGCACCTCGGCCCGCGCCGCCGCGCCCCGGGCCCTCGCCCCGCAGCGTCCCGCCGCGCCGCGCGCCGCGGTCGCGCCGACCCGCCCGGTCACCGCGGACGCCGCCTCCCGACGCAACCCCGGCTTCGTGCTCTACGTGGGCGTCGACGCCGTACCGGGCGAGCAGCCGCAGGCTCAGCTCGTCGAGCTCGCCGAGGCCCTGGGCGAGCTCGCCCGCGACTGGCTGCCCAGCGCCGAGACGTACACGGCCCTCGCCCTCGCCGAGCCCGCGACCACGACGTCGTCGCCCGTGCAGGACATCGCGGCGTTCCGCGAGCGGCTCGCGACCCTGTCCCCCGTGCCGCGCGTCGTCATCGACCCGGCAGGCCGCACGGTCACGGTCGAGGGCCGGTCCGCACGTCTGACCTACCGGGAGCTCGAGCTCCTGTCGTACCTCGCCCGCACGACGCACCGCGTCGTGACACGGGCCGAGCTGCTCGAGACCGTGTGGGCCGACCACGAGGTCGCCGCGGGCAGCCGCACCATCGACGTCCACGTGCGACGCCTGCGCGAGAAGCTCGGGCTGGAGCACGTCATCACCACGGTCCGCGGGCTCGGCTACCGGTTCGACCCGCGGACCCCCGTCGTCCTCGGCGGCACGGGGGACGCCGCCTGAGGACCAGCGCTGCCGGGCCGCGGTCGACGTGGGGGTACGTGGGGGACCGCGTGCCCGGCAGCGCAACCCCGCCCTCGGGGCACCCGCCGCCCCGGCACCGATGCTCCGGGGCGGCGTCGCTTCACCGGGCGCGGACGCCCGCGCGGCGATACGTTCGGCCCATGCGCACAGTCATCGCGGGAGGTCACGGCCAGGTCGGCCGTCGCCTGGCCCGAGCCCTGGTGGAACGGGGCGACGACGTCGTCGCCTTCGTGCGGTCCGCCGCGCAGATCACGGACCTCACCGAGCTGGGCGCGCACGTCGCGCTCATCGACCTCGAGAAGGACGACGCCGTCGCGGTGTCGTTCGAGCTGGAGGGCGTCGACGCGGTCGTGTTCGCGGCCGGCGCCGGTCCCGGGAGCGGAGCACCGCGCAAGGACGCGGTCGACCGGGCGGGCGCGGCGCTGCTCGCCGACGCCGCCGAGCGCGCAGGCGTCGGACGCTACGTCCTCGTCTCCTCCCGCGGCGTCGAGGCGGCGCGTGCCGACGAGCGTCCCGACGACGTCGACGACGTGTTCTGGGCCTACCTGCGCGCCAAGGCGGCGGCCGAGGACGACCTGCGCGCCCGCGCCGACCTCGCGTGGACCATCGTGCGCCCGGGCCACCTCACCGACGACCCGGGTGTCGGCCTCGTCGCGCTCGCGCCCGTCGGGGACACGGACAAGCCGCGCGGCAAGCGCCGCAAGCCCGGGGCCGCCGCCCGGGAGCGCTCGGACGTGACGCGCGACGACGTCGCGCTCGTCCTCGCCGCGGTCCTCCACGAGCCGCGGACCGCCGGTCTCGTCCTCGACCTCGTCGGCGGCGACACACCCGTCGACGACGCCCTCGAGGGCGTCCTGCCGTAGTCGGACCACCTCACCCGTCGCGTCGCCGCTCGGGTCGACCGGCCCCCGTCAGCCCTCGCCGCAGCGCGACCCGCGCTCCCAGAAGAGCCCGAACGGGTCGCGGTCCGGCCGCACGAAAAGGCTGCCGTTGCGCGCGGTGTAGTTCCAGCCGCCGTAGGAGACCTCGGCCGAGTGGTCGTAGCCCGTCCAGGACTCCCACGGCGCGTAGCACTGCGGCGCAGCAGTGAAGGGAGCGACCTTCAGGGTCTGCGACCACGACCCTGCGTGCACGACGTACGTCGCGCCGGACCAGGGCGCCTCGCCCAGCGGGACGGTGCGCTGCTCGCCGGCCGCGAGCGACCACGACCCCTTGGCCTGGCCGCTGACCGTGAACGTGACAGGCACGTTGGACGCCGAGTTGTCGAGCGCCACCGACACCGACCGGTACGAGTGGTCCCGCGCGTCGTCATAGGTGGCCTCGCCCAGCACGAGGCTCGCGGCAGGCTGGACGACCGCGCAGTCGCGTGCCTCGAAGCCCGCCGTCATCTTCTGCCTGAACGGCGTCCCGAGGACGGTGCGGGACAGCTCGAACGTGGCGGTCCCGCCCTTCACCGCGAGCGCTCCCGCGGCGATGTCGGCGCTCGCGCTGCCGCCTGGTGCCACGTCGCCGAGGTCGCGCGCGCCGAACGGGGTGTGCGCAACGACGTGCGTCGTCTCGCCCGAGTCGTTGCGCAGCCCCACGGTCAGCACGACGCCGTCCGCGCCGGCCGCGCACTGCGTCACCGCCGTGAGGGTCGCCGACCAGTCCGGGACGTACGTCGCGCCGCGGTGCGACGCGGTGAGCGTGGAGTCGGCGAAGCCGGTGCCGAGCACCGACCGGTACTGGCGGAACGAGACCGTGCCCGGCTTCACGTCGAGCGACCGCGTGTCGATCGTGAACGTGGCGGTCTGCCAGGGCGCGATCTTCTGCACAGGGCCGGAGTCGCCGTAGGCGCCGCCCAGCATCCGCGCGTCGACCGCCTCGGGCGAGTCGTTGGTCAGCGTGCCGACAAGCTTGACCGACCCGTCCTGCCACAGCGCGTCGACATGTGCGGTCTGCGCCCACCGCGGGGAGTACGTCACCGCGTCGTACGCCGCCTCGACGGTGTGCGTACCAGGCCCGGCGGGGGACACCCGCTCGGCGGTGAACGTCGCCGTCCCGGCCGGGACGGACAGCGCCTTCGCGTCCACGGTGAACGTCGCGTCCGCTCCCGGGGCCACGTCGACCGGTGCGGCGTCGCCGTGCGGCGTCGACATCCCGACGCGGAGCGTGGTCACGGCGTACGGGTTGTGGAACGTGCCGGTCACGACGGACGTGCCGATGCCG
Organism: Cellulosimicrobium sp. NPDC030954; assembly: GCF_055571305.1. NCBI lineage: Bacteria > Bacillati > Actinomycetota > Actinomycetes > Micrococcales > Promicromonosporaceae > Cellulosimicrobium > Cellulosimicrobium sp. NPDC030954. The sequence goes on along the minus strand of NZ_JBVIFN010000005.1, from coordinate 294,863 downwards.
GCCCCGGGCGCCACCGCCCAGGTCGCCGTCGCCCTCGCCGCGCCCGTGACCGGCTTCCAGTCGAAGCAGTCGATCGCCGGGTGCTCGCCGGCGACGATCTCGTGGGTGAACTGCTGCCCCGCCACCGTGGTCGACAGGACGACGCGTGCGTCCCCGGCGGGCAGCCAGCCCCCGGTCCCGCTGCGCAGGTCGACGCTCCGGCCCGAGGCGACCGGAACGGCGTCGTGGGTGGCACCGCCGACCACGAGCGCTGCCCGCAGATCGCCGTACGTCGTGCGGTTCGTGAAGGGGACCGTCACGGACGCGGTACCAGCCTCACCGCGGGCGCTGCACTGCACGCGCGGGCCCTCCCCGTCGACCCCGGACGCCGCGCCGTCCCACGGCCGGGCCACGTCGACCGAGGCGTCCGCGCTCCCGGCTCGCGCGTCCGGGGCCGTCCCGCGCAGGCGGACCACGGCCTTCTCGACCGCCCGGTCACGGTTCGCGACGAGCGTCAGCGGGACCGTGGACGCGGTGCCGGGCGCGAGGCTCGTGCCGGAGGGGGCGGCACACGTCACGCTCCGACCCTCGTCCGTGGTGCACGTCCACACGCCGGCGGACCCGCCGGCGAGGCTCACGCCGGACGGGAGGTCGACGGTGAGGCGCGGCTCGACGAGCGGCTGGTCGCCGCTGTTGCGCACCACGACGCGCAGGACTCCCTCTCCCGGGTTGTCCAGCCGCAGTCCGTCGGACGGCGCCACGACGCGGACCTCCGGCCCGTAGTACTGGACAGGTGCCGACGGGAAGGTCCACGGCTTCGCCGGGATGCCGGTGGCGCGCACGGACGCGGCGAAGGGCGGGTAGTCGCCCCCGGACTCGGCCTCGACGCGGACGACGAGCTCCTGGCTCTCTCCGGGGTCGAGGATGCCGACCGAGCACGTGACCAGGCTCGTCCCGTCCGGCTGGGGCACCGCGCTGCCGCACGGGAGCGAGGCCGCGGACAGGGGGCTGCCGACGACCGTCCCGCGCGCGACGAGCGACGAGCCGGGGGTCGACACGCCCGCCGGGAGCGTGAGGTCGACGAGTACCTCCTCCGCCGCTCGACCGCCGGTGTTCGAGGCGGTGATGACGAGGTCCGCGGGGACGCGTGCCGCGAGCGTGACCGGGGCGAGCGACAGCTCGAGGGCCGCCGGCGCGGGCTCGGGCGTTCCCGTGCCCGGGTCGGTCGGCCCGGGCGTGCCGGCCCCGGGATCGGTGGGCGCAGGCGTGCCGGGGTCGGTGGACCCGCCCGGCGTGGTCGTGCCTGGCGTCGACCCGACGGGCGTGGTGCCGTCGGTGGACCCGTCGCCGATCCCCGTCGTGTCTCCCGTCCCGGCGGTGGTCTGGTCGGTCGGGGCGGGCGGGATGTTCGTGGGCGACGTCGGGTCGGTGGTGGGGTCCGGCGTCGTCGTGGTCCCCGTGGTCGGTGCGGACGACGCGGACGGGGACGGGGAGGACTGCGAGGTCGGGGTGGGCGCCGGGTCCGACGAGAACGCGCCGAGCGCACCCGCGACGCCGAGCCCGGCGACCGTGAGCACACCGACCGTGACGGCGGCCGCAGCGAGCGGCGCGGACGTGACGAGCGCGACGAGCCCGCCGGCGCCCGCGGCGGCGAGCGCCCCGCTGCCCGCGGCGGCGCCACCGGCCGCGGCCGCTGCCCCACCGACGGACGCCGCGCCGGCCCCGACCGCGGCGCCGGTGCCACCGGTGGCGCTCGCGGCGGCACCCGCGCCACCGACGGCGCCGGTCCCCGCCGCGCTCGTCCCGGCCGTGCCGGCGCCACCGCCCGCCCCCGCGCCGCCGGACCCGCCGGCCGCACCGGAACCGCCGGTGGATCCCGCGCCACCGCTCGACGCGCCCTGCAGGGCGGCACCGACGCCGCCGGCGACGGCCGCGCCGCCGACCGTCGGGAGCGCCGTGCCGACGAGGCCGAGCGCACCGACGCCGAGGACCAGCGGGGCGATGACGGCGCGCATGCCGTGCGACACGTCGCCCAGCTCGAGCACGAGCGCGCGGCACTCGCCGCAGCCTTCGAGGTGCGACTCCACGCGCGCCGTCTCGCGCTTGGCGAGCCCGCCGCGCACGTACGACCCGAGGAGCGCGTTGACCGTGCGGCACTCCTCGGCGGGCACGGACGTCAGGTGCTGCTGGAGGTACGCCTGCCGCAGCCCCTCCCGCGCCCGGTAGGCGAGCGCAGAGACGCCGTTCGCGGTGAGCCCGAGGATCGGCGCGATCTCGGCCGGGGAGAGGTTCTCGACCTCGGTGTACCAGAGCACGGCGCGCCACCGCTCGGGGAGGTCCTGGTAGGCGCGCGTGACCGTCGAGCGCTCGAACCCCTCGAGGGTCGGGTCCTCGGTGGACGCCATGGGGCCGAACGCCGTCTCGAACGTGCGCTCGTCGTCGGTCGGCTGGGTGCGGCGCGCACCGTTGACGAGGTCGTAGGAGAGGCGTCGGACGACGGTGAAGAGGTAGGCGCGGAAGGTGACGTCGGGCCCGCCCCCGCCCTGCAGCACGGAGAGCGTGCGGGCGAACGCGTCGGAGACGACGTCGTCGGCGTCGGCGGTCGAGCGGACGTACTGGCGCGCGACCGTCCGGGCCGCGGCGGCGTGGCGCTCGTAGAGCGCGCCGTAGGCGCTGGTGTCGCCCTCGCGCACGGCTGTGATGAGCTCGGCGTCGCTGAACGCCTCGCTCCACACCCGTTCCTGCGCCTGCGTCATGTCACCCGCCCCGGAGACCGCCCCGATCCGAGGCGTACGGTGGCCATAGTAGACGCCCGTCCAACTTCGGGGCAGAGGGCTTCCGACGACGGAACGGTAACGGCCGGAGTCGTCCCCGTTCGCCCGATTTCACCCCGGACCCGGCGTCCTGGAAACTTCTTCGCCGACCCGCGTCATGGATCGGCCGCTCGGCCGTCTCATCTACATGGACCACCTCCACGGGTACACCGTGCCCGCTCCCGACGCCGTGCGCGAGCGCTGGCGTCGCGCGAGCGCCGAGAGCGTCTGGCTGCGACCGGGCGACTGGTACCACCCTGCCGTCGACGCGCTCGTCGAGGCGCTGTGCGAGGAGCGGGACGGCACACCGGCGGCCGAACGGCTCGGTCGGGTGCGGGCCGAGGCGGGGGTCGGGATCGGCGAGGCCATCGACGACGTGGTGTGCCTGTACCGGGCGCACGACCGCGAGCCCGGGACCGACCTGCTCCGGGCGGTCGCGGTCGGGTGGTCCGACGGCTACGAGGCGACCCCCGTGACGCCCGAGGTGATGGACCCCGAGTCCGGCCTCGCGACGTCCCAGTACCTGGCCCAGCGGCTCCGGGAGACGTACGGCGTCGCGCAGCGCGCGGGGGTCGACGCCACAGCGACGCACGGGCTGCTCGTCGTGGACGTCGCGCTCGAGCACCTGACCGGGTGGCAGCGCTTCGCACGGTCGGCGGCGATGGGTCGTGCGCTCACGCACACGTTCGGCGACGGCCACCCCATGGCCTCCCTCGGCAACGGGCTCTTCGTCGTCCTCGGGGAGCGCGGTGTCGACGACGACACGCTGCGCACCGTGCTCCGCCACAACATCGAGCGCACGGGGCTCGCGCTGGGCGTCACGGCGATCCTGCGGCGACCGCCGCGCGTCTGGGTCGAACCGCTCCCCCGCACCCACACCGCCGCCGTCCAGCTGCTCGACGCGCTGCAGCGCTGACGACCGCCGACGACCGCCGACGACGCAGCGACGCCCCGGCCGCGCGGGCGAGCGCGCGGACGGGGCGTCCGGGGGCGTCTGCGGCCGGTAGGTGACCGGCCGCCTCCGAGGAGGTCTGAGGTCGCGCGTCAGCGCGGGGTGAAGGTGAGGCAGTCGGCCTTGTCCTCGCCGGACGCGCCGGCGCCCACGCGGATCGACGGGGCCGAGCACTCCAGCGAGGAGTTGTGGACGCACTCGGTGCGCTGGCACGCCCCGACGTGCGCGAGCACCTTCTCGAGGCCGCCCTTGGTCCCCAACGGGATGAAGGTCGCGCACTCGGCGTCGCCCGCGTGACCGGCGATGGTCACCGCGCCGGCGTGGCACCCGTGGTCGTGGTTGTAGCCGCAGCCGTCGATGGAACACTCGACGACCTGGGGCATCTCCGTGAGGCTGCTCATCGCGATCTCCTGTTCTCCGAGGACCCGTGGCGGGCCGGGCTTCCACCTCCACGGTATTCCCGGAATTCTGCGGTGTATAGCAAGGAAGGCCTTGCTAAGAAATGCAGAAATAGCAATGAATTAGCGCACGACATTCTTGCGGAACTGCCTGACCAGCGCCGATGCCGGGTCCTCGTCAGGAGGGCGGGAGAGGCGTAGCGTCGTTCTCATGGCCACCTCGCCCGGCGCGCCACTGTTCTCGGGCGCCGACGCCGACCTGTACGCGGTCGGCGCCGACCGCGTCCTGCGGCGCTCGCGCTCCGGGGCCGACTCGGTCGGCACCGCGGAGGTCATGCGGCACGTGCGCGCCGCGGGCTTCCCCGCCCCGCGCGTCGACGCCGCGACGGACGGCGACCTCACCATGGAGCTCCTGCGGGGCCCGACGCTCCTGCAGTCGATCCTCGGCGGCCGGACGTCGCTCGCCGCGTCGGCCCGGACCCTCGTCGCGCTGCACGACGCGCTGCACGCGGTCCCGCCCCCGGCGCGGGGCGAGCCCGCGTACGCGGCGCTCACCGCGCCGTCGTCCGCAGCCCTCGACGAGACCGCCGGCGGGCATCCGTGCGTCCTGCACCTCGACCTGCACCCGGCGAACGTCGTGCTCACCGCCGACGGCCCGGCCGTCCTCCACTGGACGAACGCCCGGCTCGGACCGGCCGGCCTCGACCTCGCCGTGACCGCCGTCGTCCTCGCGGAGGTCGCCGCCGACGAGGACGACGAGCTCGCGCCCGGCGCACGGGTCCTGCTGGACGCGTTCCTCCACCTGGCCGACCCGGCGCTCGTGGGGCACCTCGACGCCGCCGCGCGGACCCGCGCCGCGGACCCCGGACTCGACCCCTCGGAGGTCGCGCTCGTCCCGGCCGCCGTGGCGCTCGTCGCGCGCGAGGCCCGCCGGAGCTGAGCGCACGGCGGATCGCCGCAGGTCAGGACCCCGCGTCGTCGTGCCGGGGCCGCCAGATGACGAGCGCGCGCGCCTCGCCGTGCTCGACGAGCGTCTCGCGCAGCGCCTCCTCGACCCCGCGGCGCACGCTGCGCCCGCGCGGCACCACGACGACGTCGCCGCTCGCGGCGGCCGCGAACACCCGTCCACCGGGCTCGACGCGCGCGGAGAGCGCCTCGATGCGGCGCTCCAGGCGCTCGACCCGCGACTCGAGCGCGAGGATGCGCTGGATGCCCGCGAGGTTGATGCCCTCGTCGTGGCTGAGGCGCTGCACCTCGAGCAGCTTCGCGATGTCGTGCAGCGAGTAGCGCCGACCCCGGCCCTGGGTGCGGCGCGGCACCACGAGGCCGAGGCGGTCGTACTGGCGCAGCGTCTGCGGGTGCATGCCCGCGAGCGCGGCGGCCTGCGAGATGACGAGGACGGGCGCGTCCTGGTCGACGTCGGGCGTCACGTCCGGACCCGTCTGGGCGTCGTCCGTGCGGTACGCGGTCATCCGGGCCTCCTTCCCGAGCCGGCGCTCCGGGCGCCGGTCACTCCGCGGCCTGGCGGAGCAGGTCGGCCCGCACGTCCTGGTCGGCGGTCTCGGCGGCGAACGTCTCGACGGCCTCGCGCGCGGCCTTCGAGAGCTTCTGCGGCACGGCGACCTGGACCGTGACGAGCAGGTCGCCGGTCGACTTCGCGGTCTTCACGCCGCGGCCCCGGACGCGCAGCGTGCGCCCCGACGGCGTGCCGGCCGGCACCTTGACCTTGACAGTCGAGCCGTCGAGCGTCGGCACGGCGATGGTGGCGCCGAGCGCGGCCTCGGGGAACGTCACCGGGACCGTGATCCGCAGGTTGTTCCCGTCGAGCGAGAACACCGGGTGGGGGGTGACGTGGACGGTGACGACGAGGTCGCCGTCGGGGCCGCCCGCCATGCCGGGGCGGCCCTTGCCGCGCAGCCGGATCTTCTGGCCGTCGCGCACGCCCGGCGGGATGCGGGTGGTGACGTTGCGGCCGTCGACCGTGAAGGTGACGGTGGAGCCCTCGACCGCCTGACGGAACGGGAGGGTCGTGGCCGCGGCGACGTCCGACCCGGCCCGCGGGCGGGGACCGCCGCCGAACTGCTGCGCTCCCCCGCCGCCGAACATCGAGCCGAGGATGTCCTCGAAGCCGCCCGCGCCCTGGCCGCCGGTCGAGTAGCGGACCCGGGTGCCGCCCGGGCCGCCGCCGCCGAACATGCCGCCGAACACGTCCTCGAAGCCCGCGCCCCCGGCGCCGCCGGGACCCGCGGAGAAGCGGGCACCGCCGCCGGCCATCGCCCGGATCGCGTCGTACTGCTCGCGCTCCTTGGCGTCCGACAGCACGGCGTACGCCTCGCCGATCTCCTTGAACTTGGCCTCGGCGCCCGCGTCACCCTGGTTCTGGTCAGGGTGGTACTTGCGCGCGAGCTTGCGGTAGGCCTTCTTGATCGTGGCGTCGTCGGCGTCCTTGGGGACGCCGAGCGCGGCGTAGAAGTCCTTCTCCATCCAGTCCTGTCCGGTCACGGCGCCTCCCTCCTGTCGGTGGTCGTGGTCCTGGTCCTTCGTGTCGTGGCTGCTGTCGATCTGCTGCTGGTGATCCTCGCGTGCCCGACGGCGGAGCGCACCTCCGCGCGGGAGGTGGGCCCGCGCCGTCGGGCACGAGGGAGAGGTGGCTACTGGGGGCCGACGACCGAGACGCGCGCGGCGCGCACGACCCTGCCCCCGATCCGGTAGCCCGGCTCGATGACGAGGTTCACCGTGGTGGCGGCGGCCTCGGGGTCGGGCTGGTGCATGAGCGCCTCGTGGACGGTGGGGTCGAACTCGTCCCCGACCGCGCCGTAGCGCTCGATCCCGAACTTCTCGAGCGACGCGTCGAGCTTGTCGGAGATCGCCGCGAACGGCCCCGTCAGCTCGCCGTGCTGCCGCGCGCGGTCGATGTCGTCGAGCACCGGGAGGAGCGCGGTGAGCACGTCCTCGATCCCCTTCGTGCGCGCGGCCTCCTGGTCGCGCAGCGACCGGTTGCGGTAGTTCGTGAAGCTCGCCCGCTCACGCTGGAGCGCGTCGAGGTGCTCCGCGGCCTCGGCCTTGGCGGCCAGGACGGCCGCGTCGACCTCGGCCTCCTCGGACGGCTCGAAGTCGAGGCCCGCGAGCGGGTCCTTCTCCGCGTCGTCCCCGGCCGAGCCGGCGTCCGCGCTCTCGCGCGGACGGCCGGTCTCCGGGTCGACCTTGCGCTTGTCGGTGAACTGGAACGGCTTGTCCTCGGGGCCCTGGCCGGGCTCGCGCCCGGCCTGCTCCTCGGGGCCCCGGTCCTCGGGGGACGTCACTTCTTGTCGTCCTCGTCGTCCACGATCTCGGCGTCGACGACGTCCTCGTCCGGAGCGGACGTCGCACCCGCAGCGGCGGCGGCGTCGTCCTGCGCGGCGCCGGGGTTGCCGGCGGCCTGCTCCTGCTCGGCCGAGGCGTAGAGCGCCTGGCCGATCTTCTGCGAGGACGCGACGAGCTTCTCGTGCGCGGTCTTCACGGCGTCGGCGTCCTCGCCCTCGAGCGCGGACTTGACCGACGCGATGTCGGCCTCGACCTCGGTGACGACGTCGGCCGGGAGCTTCTCCTTGTTCTCGGAGACGAGCTTCTCGGTCGAGTACACGAACGCCTCGGCCTGGTTGCGGGTCTCCGCCTCCTCGCGACGCTTCTTGTCCTCGGCCGCGTGCTCCTCGGCCTCCTTGACCATGCGGTCGATGTCCTCCTTGGGCAGCGCCGAGCCGCCCGTGATGGTCATCTTCTGCTCCTTGCCGGTGCCGCGGTCCTTGGCGCCGACGTGGACGATGCCGTTCGCGTCGATGTCGAAGGTGACCTCGATCTGCGGCACGCCGCGCGGGGCCGGCGCGATGCCGGTGAGCTCGAAGGTGCCGAGCGGCTTGTTGTCGCGCGCGAACTCGCGCTCGCCCTGGAACACCTGGATGAGCACCGACGGCTGGTTGTCCTCGGCCGTCGAGAAGATCTCGCTGCGCTTGGTCGGGATGGCCGTGTTGCGCTCGATGAGCTTGGTCATCACGCCGCCCTTGGTCTCGATGCCGAGGGACAGCGGGGTCACGTCGATGAGCAGGACGTCCTTGCGGTCGCCGGAGATGACGCCGGCCTGCAGGGCCGCGCCCACGGCGACGACCTCGTCCGGGTTGACGCCCTTGTTGGGCTCCTTGCCGCCCGTGAGCTCCTTGACGACGTCGGTCACGGCCGGCATGCGGGTGGAGCCACCCACGAGCACGACGTGGTCGATGTCGGAGACGGAGACGCCCGCGTCGGAGATGACCTTGTGGAACGGGGCCTTCGTCCGGTCGAGCAGGTCCTGCGTCATCTGCTGGAACTGGGCGCGCGTGAGCTTCTCGTCCAGGTGGATGGGGCCGTTCTCGCTCATCGAGAGGTACTGCATCGAGATGGTGGTGCTCGTCGCGGACGAGAGCTCCTTCTTCGCCTGCTCGGCGGCCTCGCGCAGACGCTGGAGCGCGATCTTGTCCTTGGAGAGGTCGACGCCCGAGCTGTTCTTCACCTGCTTGATGAGGTGCTCGACGATCCGCTGGTCCCAGTCGTCGCCACCCAGGCGGTTGTCGCCCGAGGTCGCGCGGACCTGGATCGTGGAGAAGTCGTCCTCGTCCTTGCCGACCTCGAGGAGCGAGACGTCGAACGTGCCGCCGCCCAGGTCGAAGACGAGGATGAGCTCGTCCTCCTTGCCCTTCTCCAGGCCGTACGCGAGCGCGGCCGCGGTGGGCTCGTTGACGATGCGCGTCACGTTGAGGCCCGCGATCTGCCCGGCGTCCTTGGTCGCCTGGCGCTCGGCGTCGTTGAAGTACGCCGGGACGGTGACGACCGCGTCGGTGACGGGCTCGCCCAGGTACTCCTCGGCGTCGCGCTTGAGCTTGCCCAGGATGCGCGCGGAGATCTCCTGCGCGGTGTACTTCTTGTCGTCGATCTCCACCGACCAGTCGGTGCCCATGTGGCGCTTCACCGAGCTGATGGTGCGGTCGACGTTCGTGACCGCCTGACGCTTGGCGACCTCGCCGACGAGGACCTCGCCGGTCTTGGAGAAGGCGACCACCGACGGCGTCGTGCGCGACCCCTCGGCGTTCGCGATGACGGTGGGCTCTCCGCCCTCGAGGACGGCGACCACCGAGTTGGTGGTGCCGAGGTCGATCCCGACTGCTCGTGCCATGTGTGCTGCCTCCGTTGTGGATGGGGTGCCCGACGGCGCACGCGCGCCCGGGCACACCGGGTTGAGTCTGCTTCACTCAAGGTAGGCACCGGGTGCGCTCGCGCGCAAGCCCGACCGCCAGAACTTGAGTCCATCAGGCTCAACCTTCACTCAGGGCGAACTATTCCCCGCTCGTCGCGGCCGCCCGCGAGCGCGCCCGCTGGCGCTCCCGCTGCAGCGCATAGCCTTCCTGCCAGTCCGGGGCGAGAGCCATGTCGCGGCGACGGACCTCGTCGACCGACAGCTCGACGGGGAAGCCCCAGGTGTCCGCCAGCACGAACAGGTCGTCCCCGGTGACCGTCGCGCCCCCGAGCTTCTCGAGCTCCCGGAGCCCGCGGTGCACCGTGCGACGGAAGCGCGACTCCTCGTCGCGCAGGACCGTGCTCAGCTCCTCGCGCTGCTCGACCAGGCCCGGGTAGGTGTCGCCGTACGCCTCGGCCACGACGGCGACGAGGTCGTCGGCGAACCGCTCGTCCAGGCCGAGGTGGAGGGCGTGCACCACCGCCCGGCGGACGAGCCGCCGCAGGACGTACCCGTGCGCCTTGTTGCTCGGGCGCACCCCGTCGGCGGCGAGGAACGTCGCGGCCCGGACGTGGTCGGCGATCACGCGGAACGGGCGCGGGTCGTCCTCGTACGCGCGACCGCTGAGCGACTCGAGCCGGTCCACCAGCGGGCGCAGGAGGCTCACGTCGAACACGTCGGCGGTCGCCAGGGCGGCCGCGGCGATGCGCTCGAGCCCGCCCCCGAAGTCGATGCTCGGCTCGTCGAGGGGGACGAACCCCTCGCTCGTGCGGCGGTAGCGCATGAACACCTGGTTGCCGATCTCGACGAACCGTCCGCCCTCGCTCGCGGGGTGCGGCTCACCGGTCGACGGGTCGTGGTGCTCGGGGCCGAGGTCGTAGAAGACCTCCGAGTCCGGCCCGCAGGGGTCGCCGACGGGCGTGCCGTCGAGGCCGCCTCCCCGGCTCCACCAGTTCTCCTCGGCGTCGTAGAGGAAGACACGACCGCCGCGCATCCCGTCGCGGTCGCCGTCGGCACGGGACCCCACGTCCACGAGCGGTGCCGCGATCCCGTGCTCCGCGAACACGGTGACCCAGGCTCGTGCGGCCTCGTCGTCACGAGGGATCCCGTGCTCGGGCGACCCGCGGAAGCACGTGACGTACAGGCGCTCGAGGTCGACGCCGACGTGCGCGAGGAGCTCGGCGAACCAGCGGACCTGCTGCTCCACGTCGGCCGACCCCAGGCTCCAGTTGCCCAGCATCTCGAAGAAGGTCGTGTGCCGCCGGTCCCCGACCTCGTCGATGTCCTGCGCCCGCACGCACGGCTGCGAGTCGACCAGGAGGGGTCCGGCGTCGTGCTCCCTGTCGCCCAAGAGGTAGGGCATCAGCGGCTGCATCCCGGCACCCGTGAACAGCGTCGTCGGGTCGTCGCGGAGCACCAGGGGCGCTCGCTCGATCACGGCGTGCCCCCGTGAGGCGAAGAACTCGAGATAGGCCGACCGGATCTCCTGGGCGTTCATCCGACGACCCTAGGGACGACGCCCGCGGTCTTCCAGGACAATTCGCCGGCGACGGGCGACGGCCCTCGCGCGACGAGGTCGCCCGGGTCGCTCAGAGAACCCGACGCTCGCCGCCGGACGGGTGGGGTCGGTGCGCCGGGCGCCGACCCCACCCTGGGCTCACAGCAACTCGACGCGGTCCGCCTGCGGGCCCCGGTCGCTCTGGCGCACCGTGAACCGGACCCGGTCGCCCTCCTCGAGGACCTCCTCGTCCCGCACGACCGACACGTGCACGAACAGGTCCTCACCCCCGGCGTCGGGCGTGATGAAACCGAAGCCCCGGTCGGCGTCGTAGCGTGCGACGGTGCCCTCGCCCCCGCGCACCGGCCTGCCGGACCCGCCCGGACGACCGGAGCGGTCCGAGCGGTCGGGGCGACCCGACCGGTCGGGGCGGCCACGGTCCGCGGACGGGCGCGCGCCGCGGGAGCCGCGCACGAGCTGCACGTTGCGGGCATTCGGCCCCTTGTCGCCCGCGACGACGTCGTAGGTCACGCGCGCGCCCTCGACGAGCTCGGTCAGACCTCGGCCGAGCGCGCTGACGTGGACGAAGACGTCGTCGCCGCCACCGTCGGGGACGACGAACCCGAAGCCCTTGACGTCGTCGTACCAGGAGACGGTGCCGTCCGCGCCGTCGGTCGCGGGCTGCGCGGCCTGCGTCCCGAGCGGCAGCAGGTGGTCGGCCTGCGGACCCTTCTCCCCCTCGACGACGAGGAACGCGACCCGTTGTCCCTCGGAGACCACGCCGCCTCCGACGATGGCCGAGCTGTGCAGGAAGATCTGGGCGCTGTCGCCGTCGGGCGTGACGAAGCCGTACCCCTTGCTCGGCTCGTACCAGGCGACGGTGCCGAGCACGCCCAGGGGCGCGTCGGCGGCCCGGTCGCTCGTGACGCGGACGTGGCGCGCCTGCGGGCCGCGGTCGCCCTCGCCCACCTCGAACTCGACGACCTGCCCCTCACGGAGCTGCTTGGGTCCGTCGTCGCCGACGATCTCGGACGCGTGGACGAACAGGTCCTCCGCCTCGTTCCCGAGGTCGATGAAGCCGAACCCTCGGTCGGCGTCGAACCATCGGACAGTTCCCTGGGGCACGGAGTACTCCTCGTCTTGGCAGGCAGTGCTGTCACCCATTGTCCCCCAGGTCTCGGCGCCCCACCGCGAGCAGCACTTGACGAACTCCGCCGGGTGCGGGTTCATAAGGAGTGCATCGTTAAGTTCCCTGAGAGTTTGATTCGACCTGCAACGGAGCAGACATGAACAGACTTCGCACCGCCGCCGCGGCACTGGCCGTGGCCCTCGTCTCCAGCCTCGCCCTGACCGCCGCCCCCGCCTCCGCCGAGGAGGTGCTGGTCAACGGGGGCTTCGAGTCGGGCACGCTCAGCCCCTGGACCTGCTCGGGATCGTCCGGAGCGGTCGTCTCCACCCCCGTGCGCACGGGGACCCAGGCGCTGCAGGCGACCCCCGCGGGCCTCGACAACGCGCGCTGCTCGCAGTCCGTCCCGACCGTCGCCGGCACCCAGTACACCCTCTCCGCCTGGGTGCGCGGCAGCTACGTCTACCTGGGGGTCGACGGCGGCACCTCGACCTGGACCCCGAGCGCGACCGACTGGACCCGCCTCACGGTCACGTTCACCGCCGCGAGCAGCACGACGCAGGTCTACCTGCACGGCTGGTACGGCACCGGCGCCTACCAGGTCGACGACGTCTCGCTCCAGGGCGCGGGCGGCCCGCCGCCCGTCGTCCCGGGCACGCCGGGCACGCCCGTCGCCGGGACGGTCACCTCGACGTCGGCCGCCCTCTCGTGGGGCGCGTCCTCGGGCACCGTGACGGGCTACCGCGTCTACGAGGGCAGCACGGTCGTCGCGACGGCCACGGGCACCTCGGCCACCGTCTCCGGGCTCGCCGCGTGCACCCCGCACACGTACACGGTCGCGGCCTTCAACACGGCGGGCGAGTCGCCCCGCTCCGGGGGCGTCACCGTCACGACGGCCGGGTGCGGGACCGGCGTCCCCGGCGCGCCGACCGGGCTGCGCGTCGCGACGACCGCCGACACCTCGCTCGGCCTCGCCTGGACGGCCTCGACCGGGACCGTCACGGGATACCGCGTCTACGAGGGGACCGCCCTGCGAGCGACCGTCACCGGGACGAGCGCGACGCTGAGCGGGCTCGCGGCCTGCTCGAGCCACACGTACACGGTGCGTGCCTACAACGCGACGGGCGAGTCCCCGGCCGCCACCGTGACGGGCTCGACGAGCGGCTGCCAGACCGGCGCGCTGCCGAAGCACCTGCTCACGGGGTACTGGCAGAACTTCGTCAACGGGGCCACGCCGCTGCGGCTGTCGGACGTCCCGACGTCCTACGACCTCGTCGCGGTCGCGTTCGCGGACGCCGTCCCGAGCACGCCCGGCGCCGTCACGTTCGGCGTCGACCCCGGCCTGTCCGCCGCGCTGGGCGGCTACACGAACGACCAGCTCAAGGCGGACGTCGCGACGCTGCACGCGCGCGGCCAGCACGTGGTCCTGTCCGTGGGCGGCGAGAAGGGCACGGTGTCGGTCGGCAGCTCCGCCGCGGCGTCGGCCTTCGCGACCAGCGTGATCGGGCTCATCGACACCTACGGGTTCGACGGCGTCGACATCGACCTCGAGAACGGGGTCAACCCGACGTACATGGCACAGGCGCTGCGCCAGGTCCGGGCGGCGGTCGGCCCGGACCTCATCATCACGATGGCGCCGCAGACCATCGACATGCAGTCGACGGGCAGTTCCTACTTCCGGCTCGCGCTCGACATCAAGGACATCCTCACGATCGTCCACACGCAGTACTACAACTCGGGCACCATGCTCGGCTGCGACCAGATGCAGGCGTACGGGCAGGGCACGGTGAACTTCCTCACCGCGCTGTCGTGCATCCAGCTCCAGAGCGCGCTGCGGCCGGACCAGGTCGCGCTCGGCCTGCCTGCGACCACCCAGGCGGCGGGCGGCGGGTACGTGAACCCGTCGGTCGTGAACGACGCGCTGAGCTGCCTCGCCGCGGGCACCCGCTGCGGCAGCTTCGTACCACCCGCACGCTGGCCCGACATCCGCGGGGCGATGACCTGGTCGATCAACTGGGACGCGAGCAACGGGTACGCGTTCGCGCGCTCGGTGGACGCCCACCTGGCGAGCATGCCCTAGCCGCACCATCCTCGGACGAGACGTGAGACGTGGCCCCTCGGAGCGTGTCCCGGGGGGCCACTTCTCACGTCTCGCCGCACGCGGAGCTCGCCGGCCCGTCGCTCTCTGACGCGCCTTACGCCTTCACCGGCTCCGGTTCCTCGCCGACGGACGGTGCCTCCCCCGGCGTCGGCTCGTCCTCCGCGGCCGGCTCGTCGTCCGGCGTCGGCTCGCCGTCGGCGGACGCCTCGTCGGCGGCTGGCACGTCGTCGCCGCCGGGCGTCGCGTCGTCGGGGCGGTCGACGTCGCCGGCGGGCGCGCCGTCGGGCTGCGCACGACGTCGCGCGCGCCGGCGGACGAGCAGCAGCACCACCCCGGCGAGCGCCACGACGACGAGGAGCACGCTGCCGGTCCCGAGCCAGGGCGCGGCGGCCGCGCGGGACGACGCGTCGTCGGCCGCGGTCGCGGCGTCGTCCAGCCTCCCGTCGTCGAGGGCGGCGCGGGCGTCCGCAACGGAACCGTCGACGTCCAGGAGCAGCCGCCCGAGGTCCGCGAGCGGGCCACCGCCCGAGGCGGCGGCGACCGCGTCGCCGACGGACCCCACGACCTCGACCGCGCGCGGCAGCGCGGTCGCGAGCGCCGCGTACTCCTCGGCGGACCCGGCGTCCTCGTACTGCGCGCGCACGGCGGCCGGGTCGGGCAGGCCCGCGGCGCGGGCGGCCTGCTGCACCTGGCCGGCGGCCGCCGCCGCGTCGGCACCGATCGCCGCACGGGCCGACTCGGCCTCGTCGAAGGCCCAGTCCGTCATCGCGGCGCACAGGCCGGCGGGCGGCGACCACGCGCCGTCCGCCTCGTCGAGGACGGCGTACGCCTCGCGGGCCGGGGTACGCGCGTCGAGCAGGGCGGCCTCGGCGTCGTCGGCGACCCACGTCCGGTACGTCGCCTCGGCCCCCGCGACGCCGCCGCGCACCTCGACGAGGTCGAGGAGACGACGGCCGTCGGTCACGCCCGGGTGGTCGAGGGCGCCGGGCTCGTCGTAGGCGCTCTCGCCTGCGTACGCCGCCGCGACGAGCGCGCCGAGGGCGTCCGCGTCCAGGCCGCCGACGAGCTCCGACATGGCGGTCCACGCCGCGGCGTAGGCGTACTCCTCGGCGGCGCCGCCGCCGTCGTCGAGGTCGACCTCTCCCCAGGCGGCGAGCGGCAGGGCGTCCGCCGCGTCGCGCGCGGGCGCGGGCCGCGGCTCCGCCGGGCCGCCGGTCTCGGCCGCCACGCGCTGCCCGACGACCTCGGCCAGGCCCTCGTACACCCACCGGTCCGCGAACCGGTCGCCCGCGAGCCACGCGTGCGAGAGCTCGTGGAACAGGAGCCCGGCGTCCAGGTCCTCGGGGATGACGATCTCCCAGGAGGCCGAGTCGAACCACGCGTACCCGAGCACCCCGGGCGACACGTCCTCGCGGATGCGCTCCAGGCTGCCCGGCCACGGCATGCCCACCGCACGCTCCAGCACGGGCATGCCGGCCACCACCTGCTCCTCGACGAAGCCGCTCCACTCGGTGTCGCCCGGGAAGCTCTCCAGCACGAGCTCGTTCCCGCCGACGTCGACGCTCGTCTCGTCGGCCTGCTCGGGGTCGCGCAGCGAGACGAAGGCCCAGGTGCCGTAGTCGTCCGTGCTCTCGGTCGCGCGGTGGGTGCGGGTCTCCCCGTCGAGGATCGGCGTGAACCCGTCCCACGTGCTGTCGAAGTCCATCGACGTGGGCGTGGCGATCTCGACGGTGACCTGCCCCGGGTCGCCGGCCGCGTTCACGGCGAACGTCGCGTAGCCGGGCCCGACGCGCGTGTACCCCTCCGAGCGGATCGGCTCGCCCGGGATCGTGTAGGCCCACTCGACGGTCCGCTCGCGCCCGTTGTTCAGCGGGGAGAACGACACCCCGGCGATGCGGGTCGACGGGTCCTCGGTGGGCTCGAGGGTGACCGGGAGCGCGGCCCCGCCGCTCGTGGCGGTGACGTCGGTCGCGCCCGCCGGCACGGGGATCCCGTACGCGTCCCAGTAGTAGACGTACATCCCGCTGGCGGGCTGCTCGTTGCGGATCGTCGTCGTGACGGTCACGCGGACGGGCCCCGACCCGTCGACCTCGTACCGCGTGCGCGAGGTCTCCGAGAGCCCGTCGTCCGTGTCCGCGGTCGCGGCCGTCGGGACGCCGAGGAGGACCGCGCACGCGAGCGCGACCCCCGACCCCGCGCGCACCGTCCACCGCGCGCGACGCACCTGTCCTGCGACCACCCCTGCACCGCCGTCCTCGCCGTAGCGGACAGCCCGTCACCCCGTGCGACGGGGCCGGTCGACGACGACCGGGAACGGGACACCGGCGGGAACTGTACCCGCTCGCGGACGCCGCCCCGACCACTCCCCGGGGCCGGCCCCGACACCTGCCGGACACCTTGCCCTGGCACGCTGGCCGGGTGACCACCGCACCGGGCCAGCCCTCGCTCGCGCGCCGCCTCGGCACGACGGACGCCGTCGTCGTCGGGCTCGCGTCCATGGTCGGCGCGGGCGTGTTCTCCGCGTTCGCCCCCGCGGCCGCCGCGGCAGGGACGGGGCTGCTCGTCGGGCTGGCGCTGGCGGCGGTCGTCGCGTACGCGAACGCCACGTCGTCCGCCCAGCTCGCGGCGCAGCACCCCACCTCGGGCGGCACGTACGTGTACGGGCGCGAGCACCTCGGTCCGTGGTGGGGCTACCTCGCCGGGTGGGGGTTCGTCGTCGGCAAGACGGCGAGCTGCGCGGCCATGGCGCTCGTGCTCGCCGCCTACGCGGCCCCGCCCGGGTGGGAGCGCCCCGTCGCCGCCGCGGCCGTCGTGCTGCTCACGGCCGTGGGCTACCGGGGTGTGACGCGGACGGCGCGCCTCGCCCGGGCGATCGTCGCGGTGGCGCTCCTCGCGATCGCGACGGCCGTCGTCGCGAGCCTCGCGGGCTCCGCGCCGCGCTGGTCGGCCGTGCTCGACCCCGACGGCGCGCACGGCGGCTGGTACGGCGTCCTCCAGTCCGCGGGCCTGCTGTTCTTCGCGTTCGCGGGGTACGCGCGGGTCGCGACGCTGGGCGAGGAGATGCGCGACCCGCGGCGCACGATCCCGCGCGCGGTCCTCGTGTCGCTCGGGGCCGTCGTCGTGCTCTACGCGGTCGTCGCGGTGGTCCTGCTCGCGGTGCTCGGGCCGGAGGCGCTCGCGGCGTCCGCGGCTCCGCTCGCCGACGCGGTCGCCGCCGGGTCGTGGACGTGGGCGGGCCCGGTCGTGAGCGTCGGCGCCGTCGCCGCGAGCGCCGGCGCCCTGCTCGCCCTGCTCGCGGGCGTGAGCCGGACGGGCCTCGCGATGGCGCGCACGGGCGACCTGCCCGGGTGGTTCGCGGCCGTGCACCCCGTGCACCGGGTGCCGCACCGGGCCGAGCTCGCCGTGGGTGCGGTCGTCGTGGTGCTCGTGCTCACGACGGACCTGCGGGGCGCGATCGGGTTCTCGTCGTTCGGGGTGCTCGTCTACTACCTCGTGGCGAACCTCTCGGCGCTGCGTCAGAGCACCCCGCACCGGCTGTACCCGCGCGCGCTCCAGGTGCTCGGCGCGCTCGGCTGCGTCGCGCTGGTCGCCACGCTCCCGCTCCCGAGCGTCGCCGCGGGAGCGCTGGTGCTGGCGGTAGGCGTCGCCCTCCGCGCGGTACGCGTCCGCTCATGACCGCGAGATCGACCCGCCCGTCGCGAGATCGACCTCCCGAGGGTCGATCTCGGACGCACGGGTCGATCTCGCGTCGACGGGCACAGGGCGTCACGCGGCGCGGTCGAACCAGTCGCGCGAGAGGGCGGCGACCGCGGCCGGCGCGTCGTCGGTGATGAAGTGCGCGGCGTCGTCGACGTAGGCGAGCTCGGCCCGGTCCGCGTGCCGCTCCGGCGCCCGGCAGACCTGTCCCACGAGCTCCTCGGTCCACGGCCGGTCTCGGCGTCCGAAGACGAAGAGGGTCGGCACCGTGAGCCGACGGCGACGGTAGACGCCCCGCATCATGCGCGTGGCCTCCGGCAGCACCATGTGCCGCACGAGCGGACGCACGGCGGCGTCGACCTCCGTCCGACCCATCGGGGCGAGGTGGGCGTCGACGTCGTCCTCCGACAGCGGGTGGGCGACGTACGCGCTGGAGAAGATCCCCCGCAGCGACGCGCCCCGACGGTGCCAGACCAGGGCGGGCAGGTGCCGGAACCCGGGGAGCAGTCGAGGGCTGGGACGCATGAAGCCCGGTGGCACCGAGAGCTCGACGGCCGCGCGGACCCGGTCGGGGTGCTCGTAGCAGAGCTGCATCGCGGTGATCGCGCCCATGTCGTGCGAGACGAGGTGGGCTCGCTCGACGTCGAGCGCGTCGAGGAGGGCGAGCAGGTCGCGGAGCCGGGTCTCGCGCTCGACGTGCGCGTCGTCGGCCGTGGTCCAGCCCGCGCCGCGCAGGTCGGGACACAGGACGCGGTAGCCCGCGGCGGCGAGGACGGGCGCGACGTCGCGCCACTGCCACCAGTGCTCGGGGAAGCCGTGCAGCAGCACGACCGGGTCGCCGGTGCCGACGGTCGCGACGTGGGTGCGCAGGCCGGGCGTCTCCACGACGAGGTGGTCGAAGCCCGGCGCCTCCGGGAGCGGCGGGGACCATGCCCGGGCGTCGGTGGGGCGGGTGGTGCGGGGCTGAGGCGTAGTCATGGCGAGCTCCTTCGGGCGAGCGACTACTATGTTCATAGTAGATCGGTCGAGAGAGGGAGTCCATGGCCGCAGCCACCCGGGAACGAGCGCTCGACGCGGCCGTGGAGGTGCTCGGTGCGGACGGCGTGCGCGCGCTGAGCCACGCGCGGGTCGACCAGCGCGCCGGTCTCCCGACCGGGTCGACGTCGAACTGGTTCCGCACCCGGCGCGCGCTCCTCGCCGGCGTGGTCGACCGGATCGCCGAGCAGGAGCGCGCCGACCTCGACGTGACCGCGATGCCGCAGATCACGAGCGTCGACGACCTGGTCGACGGTCTCTGCGCCATGACCGAGGCACAGTCCGGTCCGTTCGCGTCGCGCACCCGGGCGCGCTACGCCCTCTTCCTCGAGCTCGCCGACGACCCCGAGCTCGGTGAGCCCCTCCGTCGCCAGCGCCGCACGTTCGAGCGGTGGACCGAGCGGATCGTGGCAGCCGTCGGCATCGCCGACCCCGTCCCGGCGACCCGCGCGCTCATGGCCCTCGGCGACGGGCTGCTCCTGCACCGCCTCACCGTCGACCCCGGCCTCGACCTGCGCCCCGCGATCGAGCGCACGGTGCGCGCGCTCGCGACGTCGTGACGGCGCCGGCCCCGGGGGATGCCGCACCGGCTGCAAGAAACCCGGCGCCGGAGACAGGATCGGGGCATGGACGGACACGAGTCCGGGCGCCCGCGGGTGCCGCGCGCCGTCGCCGTGACCTTCCTGGTGTCCGTCCTCGCCGCGGCCTGCACCACCCCCGACGTCGGGAACGTCGGCGGCCCGGGTGACGGCGAGGTCGGGTCGGACCCGGTCGGGCTCGTCGGGATGTGGCGGGTCGCGGGCGCGGAGGGTGAGGGCCCGGACACGTGGCTGCGGCTCGGCGCTGGGCAGTACATGCTGTGGGGCGACTGCGGTGCGTACGTGGAGGGCGGCTGGGACGCGGCCGGCCGGGCCTTCGTCGCCTCGGAACCGTACGCCGCCGCCGCGGCGTGCGGCGCGGGCGGGATCCCCGAGGTGCTGTGGCTCCGCACCGTGGTCGCGTACGAGCCCGACGGCGAGGGCTGGCGGCTCCTCGACGCGGACGGCGACGTCGTCGCCGGTCTGCGGGTCGACGGCGCCCCGGCGCCGATCCCCGACGCGGCGGAGCACCTGGCGCAGGCGCCGGAGGTGACGGACGACGTGCGCGCGGCGTTCGAACCGCCCGCACCGCTGCCGGACGGCCTCGAGCCCGCGGCCGTGCGCGACGTCGTCGGACGCTGGGAGCCGTCGGGGTTCTTCGCCGGCGATCCCCACGTCGTCTTCCACGGGGACGGGACGTGGTCCGGCTCCGACGGGTGCAACGGCGGCGGGGGCGCGTGGGCCCTGGACGACGGCGGTCGGCTGCTCGCCACGGCCGGTCTGCAGACGCTGATCGCGTGCGACGGGGCGGGGGTGCCCGGTGCCGTCAGCGGTGCGGCCCGCGTCGCGCTGGACCGGGGCCGGCTCGTGCTCCTGGGCGCCGACGGCACGGAGATCGTCCGCCTCGTCCGAGGATGAGACGGGCCCACCGCGAGATCGACCCGAGCGTCCGAGATCGACCCTCAGAAGGTCGATCTGGCGACCGGCAGGTCGATCTCGACGTCAGGTCTCGGGTTCCGGGTCCGACGGGGCGCCCAGTGCGTCGTCCGATTCCACGACGCGCGACGACTCGCCCTCCTCGCCCACGGCCGGCAGGCCGCGCTCGTCGGGGGCGTAGTAGCGGCCGGTGTAGCGCGGGCGGAGGAAGTTCTCGGTCGTCAGCACCGCGTCCACCTCCTCGGGCGTGAGCAAGCCGCGCGCCACGACGACGTCGCGCACCGACGCCCCGGTCCGCGCCGCCTCGGCGCCCACGAGGTCGCCGTTGCGGTGCCCGATGATCTCGTTGAGGTACGTGACGATCCCGATCGAGTCCAGCACGTGGCGGCGGCACACCTCGACGTTCGCGGTGATGCCCGCGACGCACTTGGTGCGCAGTGCGACGCACGCGTTGCCGAGCAGGCGCAGCGACTCGAACATCGCCTGCGCGAGCACCGGCTCCATGACGTTGAGCTGGAGCTGGCCCGCCTCGGCGGCGTGCGTGATCGTCACGTCGTTGCCCATGACCTTGAAGCAGACCTGGTTGACGACCTCCGGGATCACCGGGTTCACCTTGGCGGGCATGATCGACGACCCGGCCTGGAGCTCCGGCAGGTTGATCTCCCCGAGCCCGGCGCGCGGCCCGGACGACAGCAGCCGCAGGTCGTTGCAGATCTTCGACAGCTTGGCCGCGAGGCGCTTCAGCGCGGAGTGGACGGCGAGGTAGGCGCCGTTGTCGTACGTCGCCTCGACGAGGTTCGCGGCCGGGACCGCGGGCAGCCCGCTCACCTCGCCGAGCCACCGCGTCGCGACCTTGGGGTACCCGGGCGGCGTGTTGAGCCCGGTGCCGATCGCGGTCGCGCCGAGGTTGACCTCGAGCAGCAGCTCGCCGGCGACCTCGAGGCGCCGGACCTCCTCGCCGACGTTCACGGCGAACCCGGCGAACTCCTGGCCGAGGCTCATGGGCACGGCGTCCTGGAGCTGCGTGCGACCCATCTTGAGGACGTCGGCGAACTCGGACGCCTTCTCGTCGAACGTGCGCTCGAGCCGCAGCACCTCCTCCTGCAGCCCCTGGACGAGCTGGTGCACCGCGAGGCGGAACCCCGTGGGGTAGGCGTCGTTGGTCGACTGCGAGCGGTTGACGTGGTCGTTCGGATTGATGACGTCGTAGCGCCCCTTCTCGAACCCGGAGAGCTCGAGCGCGAGGTTGGCCACGACCTCGTTGGTGTTCATGTTGACGCTCGTGCCCGCGCCACCCTGGAACACGTCCACCGGGAACTGGTCGAGGCACCGGCCGTCGTCGAGGATCGCGTCGCACGCGGCGACGATCGCGTCCGCGACGTCGCGCTGGATGGTGCGCAGCTCGCGGTTCGCGAGCGCCGACGCCTTCTTGACCATCACCATGCCGCGGACCATCTCGGGGACGTCGCTGACCGTCGTCCCCGAGATGCGGAAGTTCTCCACGGCCCGGACGGTGTGGACCCCGTAGTACGCGTCCGCCGGGACCTCGAGGGGTCCCAGCAGGTCTTCCTCGACCCGTGTCCGTGCGCTCGACATGCCCCGACGGTATCGCCCGCCGTGGCGCTGCGCGCGGAGCGGACCCGTCAGCCGACCGGTGCGTAGACGAACCGCTCGACCCGCACGACGGACGTCGAGGGCCGTCCCTCGCTCGTCGCGTGCACGCCCAGCCACAGCCCGAGGAACCCTCCGGTCGCGGCGCTGTCGAGGGTGCGGCCGTCCACGGTCGCGAGCGGCTCGGGCGCGCCCGCCGGGCCGACGACGAGCCCGTAGTCCTGCCCGCGCACGCGCAGCCCGACGACGACCGGCTCGCCGGGCGCGGAGCCCACCGTCGTCTCCCCGACCACCTCGTCCGTCCCGCCACGGCGGTGCACGGCGACGACGCGGCGCACGTCCCCGGGCCCGCCGTCGACCAGGAGCCGCACGTGGTCGTCCTCGGACTGCCGCACCACGACGCCCGCCCGCTCCCCCGCGACCTCCGGTACGCGGAGCGTGACGGTGACGTCGACGTCGCGGTGCTGCTGGCGCAGCCCGAGGAACGCGGGCACGCCCCGCTCGGCCAGCGTCGCCGGCCGCACGGGCAGGTCCCAACCCTCGCCCGCGGGCGTCGCGACGTCGCGCGGCACCGCCCGCACCGCCGTCCACCGCGGGTCCTCCGGGCCGACGACGCCACTCGCCCCGCCCTGGATCGCCGGGCGCGGCGCTGCGGTCGCGAACGGGACCTCCACGGCGTCGGGCACGCGCCCCGCGCCGGGCGCGAGGACGGGCCAGCCGTCCTCCCACACGACGGGGACGAGGAACGTCTCGCGGCCGAGCGGGTAGTGGTAGCCGCCGTAGACGCGCATCGCGAGCAGCACGGCCCACCACGACCCGTCGGGCGCCTCGACGAGGTCGGCGTGCCCCACGCCGACGACGTCCACGCCGCGCCCGAGGTGCCGGTGCGTGAGCACCGGGTTCGCCTTGTTCCCCTCGTACGGGCCCGTCACGGACGACGCGCGCGCGACCGACACCGCGTGGTGGAAGTCCGTGCCGCCCTCGGCCGCGAGCAGGTAGTACGTGCCGTCGACCTTGTACAGGTGCGGGCCCTCGGCCCACACCGCGCCCCGCACGGCCCCCGTCCACACGACGTGCTCGGGGCCCACGAGCGTGCGGGTCGCGAGGTCCAGCTCGCGCACCCACACCTCGGTCTGGTGGAACCACTCCGGGTCGGCCGCGAGCCGGGTCCCGTGCAGCCACGCGCGACCGTCGTCGTCGAAGAAGATCGACGGGTCGATCCCGGCGACCCGCTCGCCGTCCTCGTCGCGCAGCCACACCGGGTCGGACCAGGGGCCGGCCGGGTCGGTCGCCGTCATGACGAAGTTGCCGCCGCGGGAGTCGTCCTCCGGGTCCACGAGCGTGCACACGAGCCAAAACGTGCCGTCGTGGTGGCGCAGCGTCGGCGCGTACAGGCCGCCCGACGAGCGGACGCCGTCGTAGTCGAGCTGACCCGACCGGTCGACGACGTCCCCGACGTGCTCCCACGTCGCGAGGTCGCGGCTGCGCAGCACGGGCAGGCCGGGCAGGTACTCGAACGTCGAGGTGACGAGGTAGAAGTCGTCGCCGACGCGGCACACCGAGGGGTCGGGGAAGCAGCCGGGCAGGACCGGGTTCGGGACGAGCGTCATGCGCGCTCCCCCGCCTCGACGCGCCAGGAGACCTCGACGGCGACGAGCCGCTCGTCCGCGGCCGTCACCTCGTGCACCGGGCCCGTGACGACGAGCGTCGCGCGCGCGGTCGCCGCGCCGGGCACGACCCGGCGCTCGGCCGGGGCGGACTCGTTGACGATCGCACCGCCGGTCGTCGACCCGAGGTCGTCGGTCCCGGGGGCGGCGTCGACCGCGCCGGCGTGCGCGCCGACCCACACCTCGACGTCGCCCGGCTCGACCACGCGCACGTGGCGACGGTCGGAGAACGCGAGGCGCGTCGTCGGGACGCGGAAGGCCACGCGCCGGGACTCGCCCGCGGCGAGGTCGACGCGCGCGTACCCGAGGAGCTGGGCGACGGGGCGCGGCACCGACCCGACGACGTCGCGGGCGTAGAGCTGCACGACGTCCGTCCCCGCGACCTCGCCCGTGTTCGTCACGGTCACGGAGGCCGCGAACGTCCCGCCCGCGGCGACGCTCGTGTCGACCGCCAGGTCCGCGTACGCGAACTGCGTGTACGACAGCCCGAACCCGAACGGCCGCACGGGCGTCGGGTCGGCGGACGTCACGTCCGACGGCCCGCCGAGCACCGGGTGCAGGTAGGTGAACGGCTCCGCGCCGCCCGCGCGCGGCAGCGACACGGGCAGCCGGCCCGAGGGGTTCACGGCGCCCACGAGCACGTCGGCCACCGCGCGCCCGCCCTCCTCGCCCGGGAAGAAGCCCTGCACGACGGCGGCCGGGCGACCGGGCGCGGCACCGTCGGTCTCCGCGCGCTCCTCGAACGCCCAGCCGATCGCGTACGGGCGGCCCGTGAGCAGCACGAGCACGACGGGCGTGCCCGTCGCGACGACCTCCTCGACGAGCCGTCGCTGCACGCCCGGGAGCTCGAGCGACTCGACGTCGTTGCCCTCGCCGACCGTGCCGCGCCCGAAGAGCCCGGCCTCGTCGCCCACGACGACGACCGCGACGTCCGCGTCCCGCGCGACGGCGACCGCCTCGGGGATCCCCGAGGCGTCGCGGCCGTCGACCGCGCAGCCGACGGCGTGCGTCACGTCGGTGCCCGCGAGCGCGTCGCGCAGCGACTCGAGGACCGTGGGCAGCGCGATGCCGGCCGGCGTGCCGGGGTGGTGCGCGAGCACGTGGTTGACGAACGAGTAGCAGCCCATGAGCGCCTCGGACGAGTCCGCGTTGGGCCCGACCACGGCGACGCGGCGCGGAGCGGACGGTGCGTCGTCAGCGCTGTCGCGACGGCCGCGGACGAGCGGCAGCACGCCGTCGTTCGCGAGCAGCACGAGCGACTCCTGCGCGAGGCGGCGCGCGGTCGCGCGCTGCTGCGGGGTGTCGAGGTCGACCGTCGTCGGCGGCTCGTCGGCGTACGCGCCCGGGTCGAGCAGGCCCAGCTCCTCCTTCTGGTTGAGCAGGCGCAGGACGGCGCGGTCGACCCACGCCTCGTCGAGCGCGCCGGACCGCACGCGCTCGGCGAGCGGCGCGAGGTAGGCGTCGCCCGACGGGAGCTCGACGTCGAGGCCCGCCTGGAGCGCCTGCGCGGCGGCCTCCCCGCGGTCGGCCGCGACGCGGTGCATGACCTCGAGGAACGCGACGCCGAAGTAGTCGGCGACGACGACGCCGTCGAACCCCCACCGCTCGCGCAGGATCTCGGTGAGGTGCTCCGAGCTGCCGTGCAGCGGGACGCCGTCGACGTCGACGTAGGACGCCATGACCGAGCGGGCGCCACCGTCGCGCACCGCCATCTCGAACGGCGGGAGGTAGACGTCGGCGAGCTCGCGCGGGCCGGCGCTCACCGGGGCGTGGTTGCGACCGGCCCGCGAGCCCGAGTACCCGACGAAGTGCTTGAGGGTCGCGTGCACGCCCGCGTCCTGCAGGCCGCGCACGTACGCCGTACCGACCGTGCCGACGAGGTACGGGTCCTCGCCCACGCACTCGTCGACACGGCCCCAGCGCGGGTCGCGCACGACGTCGAGCACGGGCGCGAGGCCCTGGTGCACCCCGATCGCGCGCATCGACTCCCCGACCTCGCGCGCCATCTCCTCGACCAGCGCCGGGTCGAACGACGCGCCCCACGCGAGCGGCGTCGGGTACGTCGCGGCCTGCCACGCGGCCAGACCCGTGAGGCACTCCTCGTGCACGATCGCGGGGATGCCCAGGCGGGTCTCCGACTTCAGGCGACGCTGCTCCGCCCACAGCCACGCCGCGCGCTCCGCGGGCTCGACGGGCCGCGTGCCGTAGACCCGCGTGTAGTGCCCCATGCCGTGCCGCGTGATCTCGGCGAGCCGGCCGCCGTCCTGCTGACCCGCCGTCATCTCCGACTGCATCGGGGCGACGGTGCCGTTCTGGTCGAGCCAGTAGCCGACGAGCTGGGCGAGCTTCTCGTCGAGGGTCATGCGGGCGTGGAGCGCACGCACGCGCTCGGAGACCGTGGGCGGCTGCGGCGGCGCCGGGCGCGGGCTGCGCGGCGCCGGGGCCGCGGGCTCCGAGGTGACCGGCTCCGGGGAGCCGGTGGGGGCCGTCGGGACGGCAGGGACGACGTCGGTCACGGGACCGTTCTCCTTCGATGGTGGCCCTGCCCCGCGCGCGGCGCGGGGCAGGGACGGGGTGCGGACGAGCGGCTGGTCAGCCCTTCACGGCTCCGGAGAGCCCGCCGACGATGCGCCGCTCGAACAGCGAGAAGAAGACGAGCGCGGGGATCATCGACAGGGACGTGAAGGCCAGCACGCGGGCGGTGTCCACGGAGTACTGCGACGCGAACGCCTGCACGCCCAGCGGGAGCGTGTACGACGTCTCGTCGTTGAGGATGAAGAGCGGGAGCATGTAGCTGTTCCAGCTCGCGACGAACGCGAGGATCCCCACGGTGATGACGCCCGGCAGGGACAGCGGCACGACCATGCGGAAGAAGAAGCCGAGCCGGCTCGCGCCGTCGATCGACGCCGCCTCCTCGATCTCGCGCGGGATCGCGCGCAGGAACGGCACGAGGATGATGACGGTCGTGGGGAGGGCGAACGCGATCTGCGGCAGCACGAGCCCGCCCACCGAGTTCATGAGCCCCAGCGAGCGGATCATGATGTACAGCGGGGTGATCGCGACGGTCATGGGGAACATGAGGCCCGCCGCGAACAGCGCGTACAGCGCCCCGCGGCCCACGAACGAGTAGCGCGCGATGACGTAGCTCGCCATGAGGCCGAGGACGACGACGCCGAGGGTCGTGAGGAGACCGGCCACGAGCGAGTTCCCGAGCTGCTGCCAGAACAGCGAGCTCGTCAGGACCTCGACGTAGTTCTCGATCTGCCACGGGTCGGGCAGGCCCGACGGGTTCGCCGTGATCTGCGCGTTCGTGCGGAACCCGCCGACCACGATGTACGCGATCGGGGCCAGGCACACGCCCACGAGGAGCCACGCGACCACGTAGGTCAGCGGCCCGCCCCGCCCGATGCCGGAGCCGCGCGGCTCCCTCGGGGTCTTGGCGCCGGGGGCGCGCTCGGGCGCGGGCGCCGCGGTGACGGTGGCCATCACTTCTTCCCTTCCGTGATCGCGCCCTCGGTGTCACGGCGCAGGACGTACCGCTGGTAGACGAGGGCCACCGCGAGCGAGATGAGGAACAGCACCACGGCGACGGCGCTGCCGAACCCGTAGTTCCCCGCGTTGCGGCCGTTCGCCACCATGTAGGTCGCCATGGTCGACGTCCCCGCCGTCGAGGCCACGTACTGGCCCCAGATGATGTAGACGAGGTCGAAGAGCTGGAGCGAGCCGATGATCGACAGGAACGCCCAGATGCGGACGGTCGGGCCGAGCAGCGGGAGCGTGACGTAGCGCTGCGTCGTCCAGTACGACGCGCCGTCGATCGCCGCGGCCTCCCCCAGCTCGTCGGGGATGCCCTGCAGGCCCGCGAGGAAGAGGATCACGGCGAAGCCGATGTACTTCCACGTGATGATGAGCAGCAGGGTCCAGATCGCGACGTCGGGGTCGGCGAGCCAGTCGACCGAGAGGAACCCGAGACCGATCTTGTCGAGCAGGTCGTTCACGGCGCCCGTGGTCGCGAGCATGAGGCTGAAGCCCGTCCCGACGATCACCTCGGACACCACGTACGGCACGAACACGAGAACGCGGATCACCGAGCGGCCGCGGATGCGCCGGTTGAGCATGAGCGCCACGACCACGGCGACCGGGCCCTGGAGCACGAGCGACATGATGACGATGAACGCGTTGTGCCCCAGCGCCGCGAGGAACTCGGGGTCGCGGAAGATGATGAGGTAGTTGTCGAACCCGACGAACTCCGTCGGCGGGCCGAAGCCCTTCCACTTGAAGAACCCGTAGTACGCCGCCATCACCACGGGGACGATGACGAAGGTCAGGAAGACGACGAGCGCGGGCCCGGCGAGCACCGCGATCTCGGCTCGCTGGGCCCAACGGCCGCCGCGCGGGGGGCGCCGCGCGGCGGCCGGGGCGGCCGGGGGCGGCGTGACGCCGCCCCCGGCCCGGTCCTCGGGCGTCGTCGTGCTCGGCGAGATCTCGCCCTGGGACACGTTCATGGAAGGGGCTACTCCTTGGCGGCCGCGTCGTTGACGGCGCTGACGATGTCCTCGGGCGTGCCCTGGCCGGCGAGCAGGTTGACGACGGCCGTGTTGAGCGCGTTGCCGATGTTCTGGCCGTAGAGCGTGTCGAGCCAGACGGAGACGTACGGCGCCTCGTTGTACGCCTCCAGGATCGAGACGAGGGCCGGGTCGACGACCGCCCCCTGCGCCTCCTTGCTCGCGGGCAGCGTCTGGAACGCGGTGGCGTAGGCCTCCTGCGACTCCTTCGACATGGCGTAGTTGAGGAAGTCCGCGCACGCGTCCGGGGCGTCGACGTAGCACGAGTAGCCGTCGACGCCGCCCATCATCGCGCCGGGCTCGCCGTCACCGCCCTCGACCTCGGGGAACGGGAACCACTGGAGGTCGGGCAGGGGCTGCTCGTTCGGCGTGAGGGACGCGATGACGCCCGGGTCCCAGGCGCCCATGAGCTCCATCGACGCCTGGTGGTTGGCCAGCAGGCCGGCCGACGAGCCGGCGCCCTGCTGCGCGGACGTGGTGAGGAAGCCCTCGTTGAACGGCTCCGTCGCCGCGAACTCCTCGAGCGCGTTGCCGGCGTCGAGCCAGCACGGGTCGTCGAAGGTCCGCGTCTGGGCGGCCTCGTTCATCGCGTCCTGGGAGCAGAAGCGGAGCGCGAAGAAGTAGTACCAGTGCGCGGCCGGCCATGCGTCCTTGGCACCGAGCGCGATGGGCGCGATGCCCGCGGCCTTGAGCTGCTCGGTCGCCGCCTCGAGGTCGGTGATCGTCCCGGGGGTCTCGGTGATGCCGGCCTGCTCGAAGAGCTCGGTGCTGTAGAACATGCCGCCGGGGAGGATCGACACCGGCATGCCGTAGACCTTGCCGTCGACCGAGAGCGCGCTCAGCGACCCGCCGACGGCCTCCTTGACCGCCGGGTCGATGAGGTCGGTCAGGTCCTTGACCTGGCCCGCCTCGACGACGTCCGCGAGCTTGCCGCCGCCGCGCGCCATGAAGATGTCGGGTGCGTCGCCCGAGTTCAGGGCGGTCTGGAGCTTGCCGTCCATGTCCTCGTTCTGGATGGCCTGGATCCTGATCGTCACGCCGGGGTTCTCGTCCTCGAACGCCGCGGCCGTGGTCTTCCAGTACTCCATGCCGGGGCCGGTCGTGGAGTTGTGCCAGAACGTCAGGGTGACGTCGCCATCCTCCGTACCGGACCCGCCTCCGCCGCCACAGGCCGAGAGCGCCATCGCACTCGCCACCAGCGCGGCCGATGCCGCCAGGAACTTCCGAGACCTCATGATTCGTCCTCTTCGTCGAGCCGCACGGGCGCGCGCTCCGTCGAGCGCGCCGGGCCGCCCCCGCGTCGGGGCCGCCACGGCGACTCTCGCAGGCCGGAGGCTCTCGTGTCAATCGTTATCGATAACGTTTTACAAACGACGCCGCAGCGCGCGGCTCGTGCCGCCGACGCGCCGCGCCACGGGCTACTGTCTCCCCATGCGCTCCACGGGAAGAGTCACGATCGGCGATGTCGCGCGCACCGCCGGCGTCTCCGTCGCGACGGTGTCCAAGGTCATCAACGGCCGCTACGGCGTCGCCCTGGAGACCTCCCGGCACGTCCAGGAGATCATCGACCAGCTCGGGTACGAGTCGTCGATCGTCGCGCGCAGCCTGCGTAGCCGCCGCACCAACGTCATCGGCATCCTCGTCGCCGAGTTCGAGCCGTTCTCGACCGAGCTCCTCAAGGGCATCTCCGAGGCCGTCGACGGTACCGGCTACGAGCTGCTCGCCTACTCCGGCGGGCTGCGCCGCGACGACCGCGTCGGCTGGGAGCAGCGCTACCTCTCGCGCCTCGGCGGCACCCTGATCGACGGCGCCATCCTCGTCACCCCGACCGTCGTCGCGCCGGGCAACTCCATCCCCGTCGTCGCCGTCGACCCGCACCGCGGCCCCTCCGGCCCGCCCACCGTCGACTCCGACAACCTCGCCGGCGCGCGCGCCGCGACCGACCACCTGCTCTCCCTCGGACACCGCCGCATCGGCTTCCTCGCCGGCCGCCCCGACCTCGAGTCCGCGCGCCTGCGCGAGCAGGGGTACCGCGAGGCCCTCGCCGAGGCCGGCGTCGCGTTCGACCCCGACCTCGTCCGCGTCGGCGGCTACCGGCCCGACCTCGCCGACTCCCCCGCGCACGAGCTCCTCTCGCTCCCCGAGCGACCCACCGCGATCTTCGCCGCGAACGACCTCTCCGCCATCCGCACCATGGAGGTCGCCGCCGAGCTCGGCCTGCGCGTGCCCGACGACGTCTCCGTCGTCGGGTTCGACAACGTCCCCGAGTCCGCGCTCACCACCCCGCCGCTGACGACCGTCGACCAGCCGATCCACCGCATGGGCGCCGAGGCCCTGCGCCTCATCGTCGACCTCGTCGAGGGCAACCCCCGCGAGCCTCACGTCCGCCTCCCCACGACCCTCGTCGTCCGCGGCTCCACCCGCCCCCTCTGACCCTCCACCCACCGAGGGAGGACCCGGGTCCGGCGAGGTAGAGCCGAGGTAGAGACCTGGTGCGCGACCAGGGCTCCGCCTCGGCGCGAGGGGGCTGGAATCCTGGGCACCGCTCCGACGTTATGTCAGCAGAACACCGCCGACAGACCCTGAGGAGGTCACATGGCCCGCCTCGCACGCCGTGTCCAGGTCGAGAACGACTACGGCGAGATCATGCACTACGAGCGCCACACCGGCGGCGGCCTCGTGTCGCCGCACGCACGCGTCCCCGAGTCCGTCCCGGTCGGGTCGGGCACGTACGTCGAGAAGGGGGCCGTCGTCGGGTACGGCTCGCAGCTCGGCGAGGGAAGCTGGATCGACCGCGACGTCACCCTCGGCCGGGACGTCCGCGTCGGCGACAACGTGCGCCTCTCCCCCGAGACCCGCGTCGGCGACCGCGCCCGGGTGGGCAGCGGCGCGCGCGTCGGGCGCCGCGTGCTCGTGGAGCCGGGCGCCGTCGTCCCGCCGGACGAGATCGTGCCCGACGACGCCACCGTGCGCCGCCGGGGCGGCGTCCGGTCGGGATACGACGTCGCCGCGTAGCGCCACGCCACCACCCCTCGAACCCGGGGTTCTCGGCGCTTCCGGCGCCGAACCCGGCAGCATCCCCGGGTTCGGCGACCGACGGGCGCACCACGGTGTCGGCTCGACGCCGCGACGCGTGGACACCTTTCCCCCGCGGCACCCGGGTGCGTAGCCTTACCGCCCGTGACCTACCCGCCGCACGGCCCCGCCGTCCCCCCGCCGCACCCGCAGCCGACGCCCGTGCACCCGCGCCCGCAGGGTCCGGCGGGCACCGCGGTGCCGCTCGACCCGCGCGCGGTGCTGGAGGGCCGGCCGCCGGGCCGGGCGCGCGTGGGTGTCATCGTGACGATCGCGGTCGCGAGCCTGTGCCTGCTGGTCGGCCTGGTGCTCGCGGCGCTGTCCGGGGTCGGGACGTTCACCGTCGGCCTGCTGCTGGCGCTCGTGCCGCTCGGCATCTGGGTGCCGGTCGTGCTCGCGCTCGACCGCCTCGAGCCGGAGCCGCCGAGCGCGCTCGTCCTGGCGTTCCTGTGGGGCGCGGGCATCGCGACCCTCGTGGCGGGGATCCTCAACACGCTCGGGCTCGAGCTGCTCACCGCGCCGCTGTTCGGCGAGGAGGTCGGCTGGTACGTCGTCGCGTCGTTCGGGGCCCCGTTCGTCGAGGAGATCCTCAAGGGCGCGGTGCTGTTCGGGATGCTGTGGTTCCGTCGGCACGAGATCGACGGCTGGACCGACGGCGTCATCTACGCGGCGATGGTCGCGCTCGGGTTCGCGGCGGTCGAGAACGTCACCTACTTCATCATGGCGGCGCAGGACGGGACGCTCGGCCCGACGTTCGTGCTCCGCGCGCTCGTCACCCCCCTGCTGCACCCGCTGTGCACCGCGCTCACGGGCCTCGGCGTCGCGAGCGCGGCCACGAGCCCGCCCGGGCCGCGCCGGGTCCTCGCGCCGATCGGCGGCCTCGCGGCGGCGATCGCGCTCCACATGCTGTGGAACGCCTCGACCGGGTTCGGCACGCTCGCGCTCGGGGTCGCGTACCTCGCGGGGCTCGGGGTGCTGGTCACGCTGATCGTCCTGCTCGTGCGCGACCGCCGTCGCACGGTCGCGACGATCCAGCGGCAGCTCGTGCCGTACGTCCCGACGGGCCTCGTCACGCCCGCGGACCTCACGATGCTCTCCACGCTCGCCGCACGCCGTCAGGCGCGCGACTGGGCCCGCCGCACGGGCGGCGCCGGAGCGGCGCACGCGATGCGCGACTACCAGCAGGCGGCGACGGAGCTCGCCCTGCTCCACGACCGCGTCGCGCGCGGCGCGGTCGAGGCGTGGCGCGTCGAGGGGCAGCGCCGGGCGCTGCTGCAGCTCATGCTCACGGCGCGTCAGGCGTTCCTCGTCCGGACGCCGCAGCCGCCGCCCGCGCCGTGGTCGCCGGGAACGCCGTCCGGCTTCACCTCCGACGCGTGGGTTCCCGGCCAGGGCGCGTACTGAGCCGGCAGCCTCCGCCGACGCCTACCCGGCGCCGCCCCGCGGCGGTGTCCGGATGACGAGCACCGCGTCGACCGCGGCGCCGTCGAGCGCCCGGTAGGAGTGGTCGGCGTCGGAGACCCAGCGCAGCTCGTCGCCCTCCTCGACCACGGCCTCCGCCCCGTGACGCCCGGCCCGCAGGCGGCCGCGCGTGATGAGCAGGTGCTCGACGACGCCCGGCCCGTGGGGCGGTGAGGTCCGGTCCGCGTGGGGTTCCAGGTGCAGGTGGTAGACCTCGACGGCGATGCCGCCGGGCAGGTGGTGCGCGTCGAGCAGGCGTGCGGTGACGCCCTCGGACGACACCTCGGTGCCCGCCCGCTCGGCGAGCAGCGTCGCGAGGGGGACGCCGAGCGCCCCGGCCAGCGCGTAGAGGGTCGCGAGCGTCGGGTTGCGCGCGCCGTGCTCGATCTCCGAGAGCGAGCCCTTGCCGATGCCCGCCGCGGCGGCGAGCGCCGACAGCGAGAGCCCGCGCTCGGCACGCAGCGCACGGAGCTGTGCGGCGACTGCCGCGAGCGTGCCGTCCCCGGCTCGTTCCGACGAGCGTCCGGGCGCTCCCCCGGGCTCGCCGTCGGTCTGAGGTCTCGCGCCCGCCCCGTCGCTCACGGGCGGCAGCCTACCGGTGCGCGTGTCGCGCAGCCCCTGCTAGCGTTCCACGAACAGAACGATTCCCTCCGCCGCCTGCCAGGAGCAGCATGGACCCCGCCTCGGACCGCCTGCGCCCCGTCCTCGCCGGGCTCGTGACCGCCCTCGTCGGCTTCACCAGCTCCTTCGCCGTCGTGCTCGCCGGGCTGCGCGCCGTCGGTGCGACCCCCGACCAGGCGGCCTCCGGGCTCCTCGCCCTGTGCGTCACGCAGGCCGTCGGCATCCTCTGGCTGACCACCCGGCACCGCACCCCGCTCACGCTCGCGTGGTCCACGCCCGGCGCCGCGCTGCTCGTGAGCACGGGCGCCGTCGCGGGCGGGTGGCCCGCCGCGGTGGGGGCGTTCTGCGTCGTCGGCGGGCTCGTCCTGCTCACCGCCCTCTGGCCGCGCCTCGGCGACCTCGTCGCCGCCATCCCCACGCCGATCGCCCAGGCGATGCTCGCCGGCGTGCTCCTCACGCTGTGCCTCGCCCCCGTGCGGGCGGTCGTCGCGACGCCGCTGCTCGTCGCGCCGGTGATCGTCACGTGGCTCGTCCTGCTGCGGGTCTCGCCGCGCTGGGCGGCACCCGCCGCGCTCGCGGTGACGCTCGCGATCGTCGGGTACGAGGCCGTGCACGGCGGCACGCTCGCGTGGTCCGACGCCGTCCCGCGCCTCGACCTCACGGCGCCCACGCTCTCGTGGCAGGCCGTCGTCGGGCTCGCCGTCCCGCTCTACGTCGTGACGATGGCCTCGCAGAACGTGCCCGGCGTCGCCGTCATGGCGTCGTTCGGCTACCGCGTGCCGTGGCGCGAGACCATGACCGTCACCGGGATCGCGACCCTCGCCGGAGCGACCGCAGGCGGCCACGCGATCAACCTCGCCGCGATCTCCGCCGCGCTCGCCGCCGGCCCCGAGGCCCACCCCGACGCCCGCCGACGCTGGGTCGCCGCCCACACCGCCGGCTGGGCGTACCTCGCGCTCGCCGTCGGGTCGGCGGGCCTCGCCGCGCTCGTCGCCGCGGCGCCCGCGGGGCTCGTCGAGGCGGCGGCCGGGCTCGCGCTCGTCGGGACGCTCGGCGCGGCCGTCGCGGGTACGGTCGCCGAACCGCGCGGGCGCGAGGCGGCCGTCGTGACGTTCCTCGTCGCGGCGAGCGGCGTCGTCGTCGCCGGCATCGCCGCCGCGTTCTGGGCGATCCTCGCGGGGCTGGCCGTCCACGCGGTCCTCACCGTGCGCGGCCCGCGCGAGGTAGAACGACCGGTCGCGAAGTAGAGCCCCTCGTCTTCTACCTCGCGGCGGGACGCTCTACCTCGCGGGGGCCGTTGCCGGCTCGAGCGGGTCCGGCCCGAGGACCGGGAGGTTGTCGCGGAAGACGTTCGTCGGGTCGACGCGACGCTTGACCTCCCGCAGCCGCTCCAGGGTCGCGGGCGGGAACGCGTCGGCGAGGCGTGCGGGGTGGCTGTCGCGGCGGCGGTCGGTGTCGAAGCTCAGGTACATGCCCTCGAACACGTCGGCCAGCGCGTCCCAGCGCGCGTCGAGCCGCGACCGGCTCGCCCCCATCGCGACCACCGAGAAGTTGGCCGAACGGTGCGCGTACGCCGTCGCGTCCGCCGGGACGTCGGACGCCGCGCCGCCCGTCGAGCGGATCTGGAAGAAGTACGTGTCGCCGCTCGCGACGAGCCCCGCGAGCCGGGCGGACGCCGCGGGCGTCAGGTGCTCCAGCAGGCCGGACCGCGACACCGGCTCGCCCTGGCCGCCGTGCGGGCCGGGCGCGGGTGCGGAGACGACGGCGTCGTACGGCACGATCTGCGCCGTCGCCTGGGCGAGCAGCGGGGAGATCGCGGCGAACGGCTGCAGCCGGGCGACGACGGTGTCCGGGTCGTCGGAGTCGACCATGGTCATGGACTGCGCGACGACCGGCTGACCCGGTCGAGGGCGCCCGACGATCAGGAAGCTCGTCGTGTCGCGAGGTGACGTCTCGACCGTCGCACCCCAGCGTTCGAGGAACCCGGCGAGGTCGGAGGCGTCGTGCACCATCTGCGCGAACCCCACCGCGGACACCTCGTCCGCGACGAGCTCGAACGACGTGACGATCCCGACCTGCGACCCCGCGCCGCGGACGGCCCAGAACAGGTCCGGGTTCTCGTCCGCGCTCGCCCGCACCACCGACCCGTCGGCGAGGACCACCTCGACGGCGCGCACATGGTCGATCGTCAGACCGTGAGCGCGACCGAGGAAGCCGATGCCGCCCGCGGTCGCGAGCCCGCCCACGCCGACGCCGCCGTAGTCGCCCGACGTGATCGCCCACCCGCGCGGCGCGAGCGCGGCCGCGACCTCGCCCCAGCGCGCGCCGGGACCGACGCGCACGAGGCGGGCCGCGTCGTCGAGCACCTCGACCTGGTCGAGCGCACCGAGGTCGAGGACGATCCCGCCGTCGTTCGTCGAGCGCCCGCTGATGCCGTGGCCGCCCGAGCGGACGGACAGCGGCACGTCGCGCGTCACCGGCTGGGCGCGCGCGAAGGCGAGCGCCTCGACCACCTCCGCGGTGTCGCGGGGCCGCAGCACGAGCCCTGGCGACCCGCCGCGCAGGTAGTTGGAGCGCACGCCCGCGAACGCGGCGTCGCCGGGCTCGACCGCACGCTCCGCGAGCGAGGCGGGCACGTCGTCGTACGCGATGCCGTCGCGGCGCGCGGCGCGGACCGCGAGCGGCACGACGCGGGACGTGTCCGTCCCGGTCTCTGCGCGTCCCGCGGCGACGGCGTCCCGCAGCGCGGGCGCGACCTCCTCGGCGAACCGGCGGGTCGTGCGCTCGTCGTCGGTCGCGAGGATCAGCGTCGAGACGCCGTCCTCCAGGACGAGCGGCAGCAGCCGCTCGACCCAGGCCTCGGGCGGGCCGGCGAGGTCGGGCGCGCCGCCCAGGCCGCCCGAGCCGTCGGCGCCCTCGAAGGTGCCCGACACGTTGAGCAGGCGCGTGACCTCGCGCGGGTCGCGCCCGACGGCGGTCGCCACCTCGTCGATGCGCGCGTTGCCCGCGCGCAGCCCGTCCACGCCGACGCGGCCCAGGGACGGGAGCCAGCCGTCGGCCTTCGCGCCGACGAGGCGCAGCATGCGCGGGCCGAGCGCGCCCAGCCACAGCGGGATGCGCCGCGTGGTCCCTGGTCCGGCGGTCGCGCCGTCGAGCCGGTGGTGGCGCCCGGGGGCGAACAGCTCGCCGTCCCCGTCCTCGCCCCAGATCGCCCGGACCACGTCGATCGCCTCGGCGAGCGCGTCGACGGACTCGCCCGGCGTCAGACGGTCGACGCCCATCGAGACCATGGCGTCCCAGAAGGCGCCCGCGCCCAGCGCGAGGTCGACGCGCCCGTCGGACAGCAGGTCGAGGCTCGCCGCCGCGCGCGCGAGCACGGCGGGCTGGCGCATCGGGACATTGACGACGTCGGGCGCGACGTGGATGCGCTCCGTCGCGGACGCGACGTACGACAGCAGCGTCCACGTGTCGAGGAAGCGCGGCTGGTACGGGTGGTCCTGGAACGTCACGAGGTCGTAGCCGAGGTCCTCGGCGAGGCGGGCGAGCCCGACCGTCGCCTCCGGATCCTGCGCCGACGGCGTGACGAACGTGCCCAACCGGAGCGGGTGGCCGTAGTCGGTCATGCGCGGGCCTCGCCGCCGGTCGTCGCGCCCGGCGCGGTGGCGCGTGCGGCCGCGACGTGCTCGCGCGCCGCGGGGGCGACCTCCTGGCCGACGACGGCGAGCGTCGTCGGGTCGTCGCCCGCGACGATCCACGTGGACACCCCGTGCTCCAGCGTCACCTCGGCGACCTGCTCGGCCCACTGGCGCGGCGAGCCCTGGAGGAACCCCGCGCCGCCGTCGGCGCTGAACCGGCCGCCGACGTTGAGCAGGCGACGCACTGCCCGCGGGTCGCGACCCGCGTCCTCGGCGGCGGCGTCGATCGTGGCGTTGCCCTTCGCCAACGCCTCGAAGCTCTGCAGGTACGCGAGCGACGGCAGCCAGCCGTCGGCCTGCGCGCCGACGAGGCGCAGCATGCGGGGCTTGAGCGCGCCGACCCAGATCTCGACGTCGTGCGCGGGCGCCGGCCCGCGCTTGGGGCCGTCGACGCGGTGGTGCGCACCGCCCGCGACGAGGCGGTCGCGCGTGGACGTGTCCCACAGCCCGCGGATGACGTCGATGCCCTCGGAGAGGGCGTCGACCGACTCCCCCGGCGTCAGGCGCTCGCCGCCCATCGCGACGATCGGGTCCCAGAACCCGCCCGCGCCGAGCCCGAGCTCGACGCGCCCGCCCGAGAGCCGGTCGAGGCTCGCGACGGCCCGCGCGAGCACGGCCGGCGGGCGGAGCGGCAGGTTGAGCACGTTGCCCGCGAGGCGGACCCGCTCGGTGCGCGCCGCGACCCAGGACAACAGCGTCCACGTGTCGAGGAACGCCGCCTGGTACGGGTGGTCCTGGAACGTCACGAGGTCGAGGCCCACCTCCTCCGAGAGCTGCGCCAGCGCGACCGCCTGGTGCGGCGCCGCGGCGGCGGGCGTGATGAAGGACCCGAAGCGCAGGTCGTGGCCGTAGTCGGGCATGGCTCCTCGCGATCTCCAAGATACGTTGCTGTACAGAACATATCTGTAACAGATAGGTGGTGCAACCACATTCCCGGCGGTAGGGTGGGCGGATGAGCACCACCACGACGACCGCTGCCGCGACGGGCCCGGCCGAGCTCCCCGGCCGCCTCGAGGACCTCGGCTGGCACCTCGGCGTGCTGCTGCGCGCCTACCGCGCGACGGTCGAGCAGGCGCTCGACGACGTCCCGCACGGCACGCGCGGCTACCAGGTCCTCGTCACCGTCGCCCAGGGCGACCACCCCACCCAGCTCGCCCTCGCCGAGCACCACGGCATCGACCGGACCGTCATGACGTACCTCGTCGACGACCTCGTCGCCGCCGGCCTCGTCGAGCGGCAGCAGAACCCCGCCGACCGCCGCGCGCGCCGCGTCGTCGCGACGCCCGAGGGCCGCCGTCGGCTCGCCGGGTGGGCCACCGCCGTGCACGACGCCGAGGAGCAGCTCCTCGGCATGCTCTCGCCCGACGAGCGCAGCGCCTTCCGCACGCTCATGCGCCGCGTCGCGTGCGACCTCCGCGACGTCGACGCGGGAACCGACCCCTGCACCGTCGCCGAGCACGCCCTCGGAGCCACCACCCCGCCGAGGTAGAGCCCCGGTCCGTCCAGGTAGAGCCCCGGCCCGCCCAGGTAGAGGCCCGATCCGTCCAGGTAGAGGCCTGGCTCTACGACGTCCGCTCGCCCTGCGCCGCATCGTCTCCGACGGACGGCGGTCCGGTCGCCCAGGAGACGCCGATCGGCTACTCCTGGCTGAACCGACACCGCGGGCGGTCGCCCGTGGTGAGGACCGACCAGGGTGAGACGACGTAGGGCGGGGTGGGTGGTGGTGCCGCGTCGTGGTCGGGCCTGGACGAGGGATCGTCCGGAGTGAGCTTGCGAACGCAGGACGATCCCGACCGAGAACGCGGGAGCCGCGAGGAACGAGCGGCGGATGGTAGACGCGGCACCACCACCCACCCCGCCACCCCAGGTGACCAGACCGCCGTCGGACAAGCCGACCACACCTCTACCTGGACGAACCACACCTCTACCTCGGCAGACCGGGCCTCTACCTCGGCGGGCCGGCCTTTACCTCGCGCGGCCGTAGGTCTGCCTCGCGCGGGCTACCTCGGGAGGGGGTCGGCCGCCGTCGGGGAGGCGTCGGCCTCGGTGAGGGCGGCGTCGGTGTCCTCGGGGTCGCGACCGCGGAGGGGGTAGAACCAGAAGCACACGAAGGCGAGCGCGGCGAGGACCACGGGCACGCCGCCGAGGAGGAGGCGGACGCCCGTCGCGACGCTGTCCGGCTGCACGACGTCACCCGCACCCTCGACGTACCCGCTCGCCGACAGCACGCCCGCGACGAGCACGGCCTGGACGATGACGGACCCGCGCACGACGAACCCGTTGGCGCCGAAGTACATGCCCTCGCG
This sequence comes from Cellulosimicrobium sp. NPDC030954, assembly GCF_055571305.1. Classification (NCBI taxonomy): domain Bacteria; kingdom Bacillati; phylum Actinomycetota; class Actinomycetes; order Micrococcales; family Promicromonosporaceae; genus Cellulosimicrobium; species Cellulosimicrobium sp. NPDC030954. Next base: position 255,508 of record NZ_JBVIFN010000005.1, on the reverse strand, counting down.
GCGCAGGCCGGTGCGGCGCTCGTCGTCGTCGATGACCTGCGCGAGCGCGACCTCGAGCACCTGCATGAGCCCCGCGACGCCGACGCCCACGGCGAGCCCCGCGAGCGCGGCGCCGAGGACGGTGGACGGGATCAGGTAGAGGCAGGTCGCGAGGCCGTACACCCCGACGACCCACAGCATGGCCGAGCGCGGACCGATGCGCCGCACGACCCACGACCACCCGACGATCGACGGGATCGCGGCGACGAAGATCGGGGCGAGCAGCAGCGTCGCGTCGGCCTCGGCGCCGCCCAGCGTGTAGCGCACGTAGAACGGGATCGCGGCGAGCACGATCGCGGTCGTGCTCTGGAGCAGGAGCGACCCGAGCACGTAGGTGACGAACGCCCGGTTGGCGAACGTGTACCGGAGCTGGTCCCCCAGCCCGACGGCGGCCTCGCGCTCGCGCACCGTCGCGACGTCGACGGGGCGCTCGACCATCCCGCCGAGGGACCACACGAAGAACGCGAGGCTCACGACCGCGAGCAGCAGCGCCATCCACGTCCACCCGAGCGTGCCGTACAGCAGGGGCGCGCCGGCGGTGCCCAGGATCATCCCGACGAGGCCGAAGATCTGGCGCGGGGTGTTGCCGCGGGCGCGCTCCGCCGTCGTGCGGAAGATCTCGGGGAAGAGCGCCGAGACGTTGAGCGCGACGACGACGTACGCGACGTCGAACAGCGCGACGACGAGGAGGAACCACACGACCAGGCCGGTCGGACCGAGGGCGGGCGGCATCCACACGAGCGCGAACGCGACGACGAGCGGGACGATCCCCAGCACGATCCACGGGACGCGCCGGCCCCAGCGCGTGCGGCGACGGTCGGAGACCGCGCCGACGAGCGGGTTGAGCAGGGCGTTGAGGACGCCGTGCGCGACCATCGCGCCCGCTACCCAGCCAGCACGCACGCCGAGGTGGTCGACGTAGAAGTAGACCACGAACGCGGAGAACGTCTGCATGAGCAGGTTCGACGGGAACGCGGACGCACCGTAGGCGACCGTCTGCGCGCGCGAGGGCGTGCCGACGAGCCGGCGGTCCCGGACGCGTGCGAGCAGCCCGCCGCCCGCCGTCGGCTCGCCGCCCGACGGCGCCGGGTGCGGGGCGCTCACCGCTCGCCCCGCTGCACCGCGCGCAGGTCCCGCCAGCCGACGCGGACGATCCCCTCCTCGGCGATGACGGCCGCCACGGCCGGATCGGCGAGCAGGCGGCGCTCGAAGCCGCGCTTCGCGACGCCGTAGTCGGCGACGTCGCCGAGCTCGTCGTCGTCGAGCATGGGGTGGAGGAAGATCTCCGTCACGCCGGACGGGACGCGGCGCAGCAGCGCGAGGAAGTCGGCCCGGACGTCCTCGTAGTCCTCCTCCTCGACCGTCCCGGCGCCGTCGAGCTCGAACGGGTGGGTCCACAGCCGGTCGACCAGCACGACGCCGAGCGCGTCCGCCGCGGCCGTCGCCTCGTCGAGCAGGGGCTGGAAGTCGCCCGGGGGCAGCACCATCCCCTCGGTCGTGCGGGGCAGGCGGAACGGCAGGCGGTGCCGGGCGGCGAGCTCGAAGACCTGCGGGAGGAACGAGCGCCCCGTCTCGAGCCCGTAGACGGAGCCCATGTGGTTGTCGAGGTGCGAGACGTCGACCCCGGCCGCGAGCGCCGTGTCGAGCTGGGCCGCGAGCTCCGCGACGACGTCCTCGACGCGCGCCTGCCGCTCGACGGTGAGGACGTCGCGCGGGAAGTACCCCGCGTCGTCGACCAGGGAGGTGCCCGTGCCGGTGAGCGGGCGCCACCGGTACCGCGTCCACTCGCTGGTCAGCACGAGGTGCACGCCCACGTCGACGGGGTGCGCGGCCGCGAAGGCGAGCGCGTCCGGCGCCCACCCGCACGGGACCATGACCGTCGCGGAGTCGACGTGCCCCGCGAGGAGGAGCTCGGAGACCGCGCGGTTGGCGGCGCGGCACATGCCGTAGTCGTCGGCGTTGAGGATGATCGCGCGCGCGTCGGCGGGGAGGCCCAGCCGGGAGACCAGGTCCGACGGCGGCGCCCCGCCGCCCGGCGCTGCCGCGGTCACGACGCCGCCTCCTCGCGCTCGTCGGCGGGGTCGTCCTCGCCCGGCGCGGGGTGGGCGGCGGCGGAGCGGAACACCTCGTCGCGCAGCGCGTCGCTGGCCGAGCGCGCGGCGCCCACCACGACGGCGTCGCACGTGAGGTCCGACGAGACGACCCGGATGGGGAGCACGGCGATCTTCTCCGCCAGGAAGCGCTTCACCCGGTCCGCGATCGGCGCGCGCGCCGCCTGGTTCGTGAGGACGAACAGCTCCGGCTCGACGACGAGCGCGACCGACGCCGCGACGACCCCGATGCGCTCGGCGACCTCGTCGAGCGCATCGTTCGAGGCGCCGTCGCCGTGCTCGGCGCGGTCCACGAGCTGCTTGACCGTCACGTCGTCGGGCAGGCCGTGCTCCTTCGCGAGCACGGCGAGCGACGACGCCCCCAGCGCCTCGGAACCCAGCGCCCGGGCGGGGTGCGGCAGGAACGAGACCTCGCCGGCGCCGCCGGCGACCCCGCGGTGCAGGCGGCCGTCGAGCACGAGCCCGGCACCGAAGCCGTCGCCGAGGCCCAGCACGACGAACGAGCGCGCCCCGGCCGCGGCGCCGTCGCGCTGCTCGGCGAGGGCCGCGAGGTTGAGGTCGTTCTCGAGCGTCACCGGGCACCCGAGGGCGTCCTCGAGCGCGTCGACGAGCTCGGTCCCGCCCTTCTCGTAGCCGGGGACACGCCGGATCGTCCGCAGGTCCGACCCGACGATGAGCGGGACGGCCGCGACCGCGCGCGTCACCTCGATCGTCGTCCCCTCCGCGAGCCGCGCCTGGGCGTCGCTCACGCACGCGCGGGCGAGCTCCGCGGCCGCCCGTGCGCGCGCCGTCGTCGTCGGCTTGACGTCCCGGCGCTCCGCGCGGGCCCGGATCACGCCCGTGACGTCGACGAGCGCGACCCGCACCCGGTCGCGTGCGACGTCGATGCCCAGCCCGAACGCGTAGTCCGGGTCGACGCGGTACAGCGTCGCGGCGGGCCCCCGCCGGTCCCGGTCGAGCCCGGCCTCCGTGACGACGCCCGTCGCCTCGAGCGCCCGGAGGGTCTGCGCCACGGTCGTCTTGGACAGCCCGGTCGCCGAGACGACGTCGGGCCGCGCGACCCGCGCGCCCGTGCCGAGCACGTCGAGCACGGCGCGCGCGTTGAGGGTGCGCAGGAGGGCGGGTGTACCGGCGGGAGTGGTGTCCATCTGGTCTCCGTCGAGCAGTGGGTGGGTCGATCAGACATGTCCGGGCCGTGCGGGTAGAGCGGGAAGTTCCCTACCCGCCCGGAGACTAACCAAGGTCCCGGAGGTTGTCGACGGCAACCGGTCCCCCTGTGGACGGCCTGTACCGTGGCGTGGTGATCCGCCGAGCCCTCGCCCGCGCCTACTGGGCGACCAGCCGGTGGTCGCTGCGCTCCGAGCCGTACGACACCCGCCGCCCGACGCTCCTCGTCGGCGCCCCGCACACGTCGAACTGGGACTTCGTCCTCATGCTCGCCATCGCCTGGAGCACGGGCATCCACGTGCGCTGGCTCGGCAAGCACACGCTGTTCGCCGGCCCGGCGGGCCCGCTCATGCGCGCGCTCGGCGGCATCCCCGTCGACCGGCGCGACCCGAGCCGGGTCGTGGTCGACGTCGTCGCGCGCCTCCGGGCCGGCGAGGTGTTCTCGCTCGTCGTGACGCCCGAGGGCACGCGCGGGGCGGGGTCGTACTGGAAGTCGGGCTTCTACCGGATCGCACGCGAGGCGCACCTGCCGGTGACCCTCGGGTACGTCGACCGCACCACCATGACGACCGGCCTCGGCCCGACCATCGAGCTCACGGGCGACGTGCGCGCCGACATGGACGTCGTGCGCGCCTTCTACGCCGACAAGTCCGGCCTCCGCCCGGCGCTGCGCACCGAGCCGCGCCTGCGCGAGGAGGACGTGGCCGCCTGAGGCCGAGCGCTCGCCGGAAGCTTCCTGAGCTCTTCCCGGTGACCCCGGACCGGGCCGGTCCCGGTACGGGGTCCCCGCACACCTCGGCCCCCGCCGCCCCTCTCCCGCGTGCTCTCCTCGACCCACCAGGCGCGTCCTGACCTGCGCCATCGCGGAACCCGGCGGTGTGCTGACGGGCGAACCCCTACCCCCGTAATCCTCCGCGGAACCGTTGCCCGGGGAAGCGGGCGTGCCTAGCGTCCGTCGGGTCAAGGCCGACGAACCGGGCTTCGCGCCGTCGTCGGCATCCCGACCAAGGAAGCGAGACCCTCAGGAGACGACTCCGCGCGACCCTCGTCGCCGCCGTCGTGGGCGCGGCCGCGATCGTCGCGCCGATCGTGGTCGCCCCGAGCGCCTCGGCGCACGGGACCGGCGAGTGCACCGCACCGGCGTGGGCGGCCGGGTCGGTGTACCTCGGTGGCGCGAACGTCTCGCACGAGGGCCGCACCTACCAGGCCAAGTGGTGGACGACGGGCGAGAACCCCGCCCAGAGCGGCCAGTAGGGCGTCTGGAAGGACCTCGGCGCCTGCTGACCTGACACCCCTCACCGAGCGCTGCATCCGCGGCCGGGAGACGCACCTCCGCGTGCCTCTCCCGGCCGCACGTGCGTCTCCGAGCGGAGGACGCACCAACTCCCACGACCTGGGACGCGCGGACCGACCCTCGTCGAGACGGCCGGGCTACGTGGTCCCCACATGTTTTTCACCCGCGGAGGGGCCCGGCACGGGCTCGACGGCCGCGCGCGCACGGCCGCGCAGGCGCACGATCCCGGCGAACCGGACCGCCTGGTAAGGGACTTCCCGTACCCGCCGCCGGCCGTGCGTAGTCGTTTGAGCGGACGCCTCCGGGCTGCCTACGGTCCACCCCGTCACGGCCGACGGTGCGGGCTCCGCACGGTGTCGGCCCTCCCCGACACAGGAAGCGAGTCCCCCATGAAGCGACTTCGCGCGGCGCTCCTCGCCGCCGTCGTGGGCGCGACCGCGATCATCGCCCCGATCGCGATCGCCCCCAGCGCCTCGGCGCACGGCTGGATCACGTCCCCCCCGAGCCGGCAGGACCAGTGCGCCACCGGCGCCACGTCCTTCGACTGCGGCGGGCTCAAGTACGAGCCGCAGTCCGTCGAGGCCGTCAAGGGCTCGATGAAGTGCTCCGGCGGCAGCGGCTACACGATCCTCGACGACGAGTCGAAGCCCTGGCCCCGCACGACCACCGGCTCCGACGTGACCTTCCAGTGGAAGCTCACCGCGAACCACGCCACGAGCGTGTGGGAGTACTTCGTCGACGGCCAGCTCTTCGCGTCGTTCGACGGCGGCGGCGTGCAGCCCCCCAAGGACATCTCGCACACCCTGAAGGGTCTGCCCCTGGGCAACCACACGATCCTCGCGCGCTGGAGCGTCGCCGACACGGTGAACGCGTTCTACAACTGCGTCGACCTCACGGTCACGGCGGACGGCACCAACCCCGGTGGCGAGAACCCGGGCGGCGAGAACCCCGGCGGCGGCGAGGGTGAGAACCCGGGCGGCGGCGAGCCGGGCACCTGCACCGACGCCGCGTGGTCCTCGACCGCGACCTACGTCGGCGGGGCGAAGGTCTCGCACAACGGCAACATCTTCGAGGCGAAGTGGTGGACGCAGAACAACGTCCCGGGCGCCGAGCAGTGGGGCCCGTGGAAGCTGATCGGCGCCTGCTGACCCGCTGAACCCCGCGACGGCGGGTGTCCTCGTCCCTGCGGGCGAGGGCACCCGCCGTCGTGCGTGCCCGGCATGGACGACGCCCCGGGTACGCGGAAGCACGTACGAGCTTTGCCCAATTGTCCGCACTCCGCACATTTCGTAGCGTCGAGAGTGCCCGATCCGAGAGCGGCCCGCGACGAAGCGCGCCGCAGGACCCATGCACCACCGGATGGAGAGCGAGACAACTCATGCGAAGACTGAGAGCGGTACTCCTGGCAGCCGTCGTCGGCGCGGTCGCGATCATCGCCCCCGTGGCCGTCGCACCCAGCGCGAGCGCGCACGGCTGGATCACGTCCCCGCCGAGCCGGCAGGACCACTGCGCGACGGGCACGACGTCCTTCGACTGCGGCGGCATCAAGTACGAGCCGCAGTCCGTCGAGGCGCCCAAGGGCTCGATGCAGTGTTCCGGCGGCAGCGGGTTCAGCATCCTCGACGACGCGAGCAAGCCGTGGCCGCGCACGCAGACCGGCACGTCGGTGACGTTCCAGTGGAAGCTCACCGCGGCGCACAACACGAGCACGTGGGAGTACTTCGTCGACGGCGTGCTCTTCAAGACGTTCAACCAGGGCGGCGCACAGCCCCCGAGCAACATCTCCCACACGCTGACCGGCCTGCCCGAGGGCAACCACACGATCCTCGCGCGCTGGAACGTGTCGAACACGGTGAACGCGTTCTACAACTGCGTCGACCTCAAGATCGGCGCCGGCGGCACGGACCCGGGCGACCCGGACCCCGAGCCCACGGACCCCGAGCCCGGCGAGTGCACCGCACCGGCGTGGGCCGCCGGGTCGGTCTACGTCGGCGGTGCGAACGTCTCGCACGAGGGCCGCAACTACCAGGCGAAGTGGTGGACGACGGGCGAGAACCCCGCCCAGAGCGGCCAGTGGGGCGTCTGGAAGGACCTCGGCGCCTGCTGACCTGACACCCCTCACCGAGCGCTGCACCCGCGGCCGGGAGACGCACCTCCGCGTGCATCTCCCGGCCGCTCGTGCGTCAGTCGCCTCGATCCTGGCCGACACGGGCTAGCAGCCGAACGCTGCACGTCCACGCGAGCGATGCACCCGGGAGTGCCTCGCTCGCGCTCTGGTGCAGCGCTCGGTGCGCCTGCGTCAGCCCCGCCCGCGGAGGCGGTCGAGGTCGCGGCGCTCGCGCTTCGTGGGGCGGCCGGCGCCGCGCTCGCGGACGGCGACGCGGACGGTGAGCTCCTTGGGCGGCGGGGGCGGGCTCTGGTCGATCACGGCCTGTGCGGCCAGGGGCGCGGAGACGCGCTTGACCAGCACCTTCTCCACGACGAGGATCCGCTCGGCCGGGCCGCCGCGGACGACGACCCGGTCGCCGACCTTGACGCTCGTCGCCGGCTTCGCGCGCTCGCCGTTGACCCGCACGTGGCCGGCCTTGACCGCCGCGGTCGCCTGCGAGCGGCTCTTGAACACCCGCACGGCCCAGAGCCAGCTGTCGACGCGCGCGCTCGTCGCCTCGGTCGTCGCCATCCCCCGAGCCTAACGACCGCGCCGACGGCGCCCGGCGTGCGAACCGCCTCACACCGTGCCACCGTGAAGTCAGGCATACGGGGCAGTTACGCCGTATGGCTGTTTCGTCCCCCAGAGAACGGAGACAGGGATGAGCTTCATCGGGTGGATCCTCATCGGCCTCATCATGGGCGCGATCGCACGTGCCGTCCTGCCGGGCAAGGCAGCAGGGGGCTGGATCGTCACGCTGATCGTCGGGGTGCTGGGAGCCCTCCTCGGCGGGTGGATCGGCGGCGCGCTGTTCGGCGCGGACGCGAACGACGAGTTCTTCTCGCTCACCACGTGGTTCTGGGCCTTCGTCGGGTCGCTGCTCGTGCTGCTCATCTGGGGCGCGATCGCGGGCCGCTCGGCGCGCAAGTAGACCGCGCGACGACGTCCGACGACCGCCGCGAGCGGCGGCGCACCCGGCCCGGGCTCCTGCGGGAGCCCGGGCCGTCGTCGTGCCGGCCGTCGTCACCCGAGACACCTCTCGACCCGCCGCCCGGGACGGCCGCTGCGGGACACGCCGCGCCCGGGTGCCGCCAAAAGGCGTGGACACCGTCCGTCGGCGCGGGACACGCTGGACGGCATGAGCAGCGCCGCCCGCACCGCCCTCACGGTGCCCCTCCCGCCGGGGTACGCGCTCGTCGAGGCCCCGCACCCCGCCTCGCTCGACGACGCCGACGCGTGGGCCTACCACGCCGTGGCGGACATCGGGCGCGAGCTCGAGCTGGAGGTCCACGGCTACGACGACCTCGCGCTGCGGCCGCGCGACGTGCTCTCCGGGATGGACCACCAGGAGTACGCGGCCAAGCGCCGCGTCGTGGTGGTGCGCTCCGCGGCCGCGAGCGCCCTGATCGCCGACGGCGTCCCGCCCGCGGTGCCCGACGTCGTGGCGTACCTGTTCGTCCTTCGTCCCACCACGAGCAACGAGCACCTGAGCGAGGCCTTCGTCGCCGTCCGTCCGGCCGAGCGGGGGCGCGGCATCGGGACGGCGCTGCTCGCGCTCGCCGAGCGCCTCGGCGCGGACGCCGGGCGCACCGTGCTCCTCTCGAACACCTCGCACGGCGAGGAGCCGCCGCCCGGCCCGGGCGCGCTGGCCGCCACCACCGGCGCCGGCCGCGTCCCCGCCGACGCTCCCGGTCCGCGCTTCCTGCGCGCCCACGGGTACGTCCTGGAGCAGGTCGAACGCCACTCGGTGCTCGACCTCCCGGTGCCCTCGGCGGACCTCGACGCGCACCGCGCCGCCGCACGGGAGCACGCCGGTCCGGACTACCGGGTGCACACCTGGACGGACGCGGTCCCCGACGCGTGGCTCGACCAGGTGGCCGTGCTGTTCACGCGCATGAGCACCGACCCACCGACGGGCGGCGTCGAGTACGGCGAGGACCCGTGGGACGCGCGGCGCGTGCGCACGTGGGTCGGCGAGCAGGCCGAGAAGCGGAACGGCTTCCTCGTGAGCGCCGCGGAGCACGTCCCGACCGGCACGCTCGCCGCGTTCACCGTCTTCCTCTACCCGCACGACCGGGACGACTTCGCATTCCAGGAGGACACCCTCGTGCTCCGGGAGCACCGCGGGCGCCGGCTCGGGATGCTCGTCAAGGTGGCCAACCTCGACGCGCTCGCGCGCGAGCGCCCCGCGACCCGACGCGTCCACACGTGGAACGCGCAGGAGAACGACCACATGCTCGCGATCAACGTCGCCCTCGGGTTCCGACCGGCGGGGGTGTGGGCCGCGTGGCAGCGCAGGACGACGTCGGAGGACGGCAACTGATCGTGCCCCGGGAAGGACGGGTGCGCCCCCCTGACCCCGGAGGCTGCCGCGCCGTCGGCCGGTCAGCGGATGCCGTCGAGGAAGCGGATCATCCGCTCGGTGACGAGCGCGGCGGCCTCCGGCTCGTACGAGGGCAGGCTCGGGTCGGTGAACAGGTGCCGGTCGCCGGGATAGACGAACAGCTCGGCGTCGGGCGTGGAGCCCACGAGCTCGCGCGCGGCGTCGATGTCGCCCTCGCCCGCGAACGACGGGTCGCCGTCCATGCCGTGCACCTGCACGGGCACGGCGTCGGGCCACGCCTCGCCGAACTCCGACACCGGTACGCACGCCTCCAGCAGCAGCGCGCCCTTCGCGCCCGCGCGCGTCTGCGCGAGCATCTGCGCGGGCAGCACGCCGAGCGAGATCCCGGCGTACACGACCGCGGGGTCGTACCCGTCCGCCACCGCCCGCCCGCGCTCCAGGACCGTGCCGAACCCGAGCTCCTGCACGTGCGCCATGCCCTCGTCGAGGGTCGCGTACGTGCGCCCCTCGAACAGGTCGGGCGTGTGCACGACGTTCCCCGCCCCGCGCAGCGTCTCGGCGATCGTCCGTACGCCCTCGGTCAGCCCCTGCACGTGGTGGAACAGCACGACCTCGGCCATGGTCCCCTCCTCCGGTCGTCGTCGTTGCCCGGCGGCGTCGTCGCCGTCCGGTGCGCACCGCGGCGCACGCACCCATCGTGGCGCCCGCCACCCACGCTCGCCGCGCGCGACGGAAAAGTGCTGGTCAGGACCGGGGCGCGCCGAGAGACTCCCCCCGTGAACACCGAGAGCTGGCGCGTCGTCCGCGCCCCCGGGCCGCCCGCCGACCTCGACAGCCCCGACGCATGGGCGCTGCACGCCTTCAGCGACGTCGAGCGCGAGCGCGAGGCCGCCGTGTGGGGCTGGACCGACCAGTGGGCGCCGCCGTGGGTCTGGCACGGCGTCGTGCGACACCAGGAGTACGACCGCAAGCAGATGCTCCTCGTGGTCCCCGCCTCGCACCCCGAGGACGTCGCGCCGGAGCCCGCGGACGTCGTCGGGGTCGCGCTCGTCGTCGTCGGCCGCGAGGCCAACACGCACCTGCTGTGGGCCGGGCCGCTGGCGGTACGCCCCGCGCACGCGCACGACGGCGTCCACGACGTGCTGCTCACGGCGGTCGAGGAGGAGGCTGCGGCGCTCGGGTGCACGACCGTCGTCTACACGGCGCCGCACGCCCCGGAGCCGCCCGCGGGGCCTGCGGCGCTCGAGCCCCGCACCGGCGAGGGCCGCGTGCCCGTCGACTCGCCCGAGGCGGTCGTCTCGCGCGAGCGCGGCTACGCGCTCGAGCAGGTCTCGCGCCACTCCACGCTGCACCTGCCGGTCCCGTCGGCGGTGCTCGACCGGCTCGGCGACGACGCCACCGCCGTGGCCGGCGACGCCTACCGGACCCTCACGTGGCGCGACGAGATCCCGGAGGACCGTCTCGACGACCTCGCGCGGCTGTGGACCCGGATGAGCACGGACACGCCGCTCGGCGAGCTCGACTACGACGAGGAGACGTGGGACGCCGATCGCGTGCGCAGCCACCTCGCGGACCTCGCGGGCCGACAGCAGCACGTGCTGCTCACGGTGGCCGAGCACGTCGCGTCGGGCGAGCTCGTCGCGTTCACGGTGCTCCAGGTCCCCTTCCCCGAGGTCCCGTTCGGGTTCCAGGAGGACACGCTCGTGCTGCGCGAGCACCGCGGGCACCGCCTCGGCACGCTCGTCAAGGTCGCGAACCTCCACGCGCTCGCCGCGTGGCGGCCGGGCGTGGAGCGGATCCACACGTGGAACGCGCAGGAGAACGCCCACATGCTCGCGATCAACGTCGCCCTCGGCTTCGTCGCGGACGGCGTCGCGGCGGTCTGGCAGAAGCGTCTCGCGTGAGCGTCCAGGGACCGACGGCGGCCGTTCGTGAGGCCACCGGACCATGGACCGCGGGACGGTCGGGGTGGGCGAGGGCCGACGTCGGTCAGTAGTTTGGTGGTCATGACCTCGCAGCCCGTGCCGCCGCCGATCGACCCCACCACCACGCCGTCCTGGACCGCGCTCACCGTGCACCGCGACACCGTGGAGCCGGACCTGCGCACCTGGTTCGCGGCCGACCCGGACCGCGCCCGCCGCCTCACGCACCAGGCGGCCGACCTCACGGTCGACCTGTCGAAGAACCTCGTCACCGACGAGACGCTCGAGCTGCTGGTGCGCCTCGCCGAGGAGGTCCGCCTCGACGACCGCCTCGAGGCGATGTTCACGGGCGAGCACATCAACGTCACGGAGGACCGTGCCGTGCTGCACACGGCCCTGCGCCGCCCGACCCCGCTGGGCGACGACGAGCACCTCGTGGTCGACGGGCAGGACGTCGACGCGGACGTGCACGGCGAGCTCGCCAAGGTCTACGCGTTCGCGGACAAGGTCCGCTCGGGCGAGTGGACGGGCGTCACGGGCGAGCGCGTGCGCACGGTCGTCAACATCGGCATCGGCGGCTCCGACCTCGGGCCGGTCATGGCGTACGAGGCGCTGCTGCCGTACAAGCACCAGGACATCGAGGTCCGGTTCGTCTCGAACATCGACCCGACGGACGTCGCCGAGAAGACGGCAGGTCTCGACCCGCGCACGACGCTGTTCATCGTCGCGTCCAAGACGTTCGGCACGCTCGAGACGCTGACGAACGCGCGCCTCGCGCGCGACTGGCTGTGGACGGAGCTCGCGGCGGTGGGGGCGATCGAGGACACGGACGAGTCCCGGCAGGCCGCCGTCGCGCAGCACTTCGTGGCGGTCTCGACCGCGCTCGACAAGGTCGCGGCGTTCGGCATCGACCCCGCGAACGCGTTCGGGTTCTGGGACTGGGTCGGCGGGCGCTACTCCGTGGACTCGGCGATCGGCACGTCGCTCGCGATCGCGATCGGGCCGGACCGGTTCGCCGAGCTGCTCGCGGGCTTCCACGCGATCGACGAGCACGTGCGCCGCACACCGTTCGAGCGCAACGTGCCGGTCCTCATGGGCCTGCTCAACGTCTGGTACGTGAACTTCCTCGACGCGCACACGCACGCCGTGCTCCCGTACGCGCAGTACCTGCACCGCTTCCCGGCCTACCTCCAGCAGCTCACGATGGAGTCCAACGGCAAGCGCGTGCGCTGGGACGGCTCCCCCGTGACGACGGAGACCGGCGAGATCTTCTGGGGCGAGCCCGGCACCAACGGCCAGCACGCGTTCTACCAGCTCATCCACCAGGGCACGCGCCTCATCCCGGCGGACTTCATCGCCGTCGCGAACCCGGCGCACCCGCTGACGGACGACGTCGGCGACGGCGGCGCCGTCCAGCCCGGCGCCGACGTGCACGGGCTGTTCCTCGCGAACTTCTTCGCCCAGACCAAGGCGCTCGCGTTCGGCAAGACCGCCGACGAGGTCCGTGCCGAGGGGACGGCCGAGGCGCTCGTGTCCGCGCGGACGTTCCCGGGCAACCGCCCGACGACGTCGATCCTCGCGCCCGCCCTCACGCCGTCGGTCCTCGGCCAGCTCATCGCGCTCTACGAGCACATCACGTTCGTGCAGGGCGTCGTGTGGGGCATCGACAGCTTCGACCAGTGGGGCGTCGAGCTCGGCAAGAAGCTCGCGCTCGAGATCGCGCCGGCCGTCGCGGGCGACGAGGACGCCCTCGCCGCCCAGGACCCGTCGACGGCGGCCCTCATCGACCGCTACCTCGACCTGCGCAACTGACCCACCCTTCCGCGCCGAGAACGACCTTGGTGTCGTTATCCGTCGGATAACGACACCAAGGTCGTTCTCGCGGGCGCGCAGGGTCGTTCTCGGGCGTAGGTCGCGCCCTCCACCTCATGCCCTGGTCGTGTCGCGACCTCTCGGCACCTTGCACCTCGGCCCTCGTTCTCCTTCCCCGGTGCCGGGCTGCGTGCGCACGAGCCGCACGTACACTTGCGGCGCGACAGCCGCGAGCCCGTTCGGCGTCGTTCAACCCCGGAAGGACACCGATGGCCGACGCCGCCACACCCGAGACCCTTGCCCACCTCCTGACGGAGCACGCCGACGACGTGCGCAGCGCCTGGCTCGAGGCCGCCGCGCACGAGCTGCACGGCCGCACGTCGCGCGGCGAGCTCGAGCGGGAGCAGGGCGAGATCCTCGACGCGCTCCTCGACGGGCTGCGCTCGGGCGGCTTCGGCCTGTCCGACGCCGCGTTCGACCAGCTCCGCGGCATCCTCGCCGACGTCTCCTCCGCGCGCGCCCGCCTCGGGTTCACCCCGCGCGAGACGGCGATCGGCGTGTTCGCCCTCAAGGAGGGCCTGTACCGGCTCGCCGCGGCGACGGACGCCGACACCGACGTCACCCCGCTCCTGCGCCTGGTCGACCAGCTCGGTCTCTTCACGTTCGAGACGTTCGCCGCGGCGCGCGAGGCGATCATCGCCGAGCAGGCCGAGCAGCTCCTCGAGCTCTCCACCCCTGTGGTGAAGCTCTGGGAGGGCATCGTCGCGGTGCCGCTGGTCGGCACGCTCGACTCGGCGCGCACCCAGGTCGTCATGGAGAAGCTGCTCAACACGCTCGTCGACACGGGCAGCGAGCACGCGATCATCGACATCACCGGTGTCCCCGCGGTCGACACCCAGGTCGCGCAGCACCTGCTCAAGACGGTGGTCGCGGCGCGCCTCATGGGCGCCGAGTGCACGATCAGCGGCATCCGCCCGCAGATCGCTCAGACGATCGTCGCGCTCGGCATCGAGTTCGGCGACATCCGCACGCGCGCGAGCCTCGCGGACGCGCTCGTGGACGCGCTGCGCGCGGGCCGCGACACCCGGCGGACCGGGCTCCCGGCATGACCGACGCCGTCCCCATCCTCAAGATCGGCTCCACGCTCCTCGTCTCGATCCAGGTCGATCTCCAGGACGACACCGCCCTGCGACTCCAGGAGGACCTCGCCCAGCGGATCACGGACACCGGAGCGCGGGGCGTGATCATCGACATCTCCGGGCTGGAGATCGTCGACTCCTTCATCGGGCGCATGCTCGCGTCCGTCGCGGGCATCTCCCACGTGCTCGACGCGACGACCGTCGTCGTCGGGATGCGCCCCGCCGTCGCGATCACCATGGTCGAGCTCGGGCTGTCGCTCGGCGACGTCCGCACGGCTCTCGACGTCGAGCGCGGCCTCGCGCTCCTCGCGCCCGAGGAGCGGTCCGCCGAGGACGTGCTCCTCGCCGCCGCCGAGCGCGAGGAGAGATGACGACGACGACCCCGCCGGCCGCGACGGCCGAGCGCGTGCCCGTGCGCACCGACTCCGACGTCGTCCGGGTCCGCCAGCTCGTCCGCACGCTCGCGCAGCAGGCGCGCCTGTCGCTCGTCGACCAGACCAAGCTCGTCACCGCGGCCAGCGAGCTCGCGCGCAACACGCTCGTCTACGGCGGGGGCGGCGAGGCCGAGGTCCAGCTCGTCACCGAGGGTGCGCGGACCGGCGTGCGCGCCGTCTTCTCGGACGAAGGCCCGGGCATCCCGGACCTCGACCTCGCGCTCACGGACGGCTGGACCAGCGGGAGCGGGCTCGGCCTGGGTCTGTCGGGCTCGCGCCGGCTCGTCCAGCACTTCGCGATCGACACGGCACCGGGCGCGGGCACCCGCGTCGAGATCGCCACCTGGTCCCGATGATCCCGGCCCCCGACCGTCCCGACGAGCGCCGCAGCGTCGTCGAGGACGGCACCTGGTACACCGTCGACCACCCGTCGGCGGTCGGGAGCGTGCGCCGCGGCGCGAGCACCGTGGCCCGGAGCCTCGGCCTCGACGACGACCGCGCGGCCGAGATCGGGCTCGTGGTCTCGGAGCTCGCGACCAACCAGTGCCGCCACGCCGGGTCCGGCTCGATGCTGGTCCGCGTGCGACGCACCGGCGACGACACCGCGCTCGAGGTGCTCGCGGTCGACTCCGGCCCGGGCATGCGGGACATCGGCGCCGCCATGCGCGACGGCGTCTCGAGCCGCGGCACGCTCGGCATCGGCCTGGGCACGCTGCCGCGGCTCGCGTCGTCGTGGGACGCGTGGACGTCACCGGGCCGCGGGACGGTCATCGCGGCGACGTTCGCCGCGCACGGGGCGGTGGTGGGGCTCGCCGAGCCCACGGGCGTCACGCGGCCGATGACGGGCCAGTCGGTGTGCGGGGACGCGCTCGCGGTGCGCCACGACGACGGCGTCCCCAGCCTCCTCGTCGCCGACGGCCTGGGGCACGGCCCGCTCGCCGCCGCGGCGTCGGGCGCCGCCGTGCGGGCGTTCCTCGACGCGCCGGCCGGGTCGGCCGTCGCCCTCCTCGAGCGCGTGCACGCGGCGCTCGGCGGCACGCGCGGCGCCGCCGTCGCCGTCGCCCAGGCAGCCGGGGGCGGTGTGCTGCGGTACGCGGGCCTGGGCAACATCGTCGGGGCCGTCCACGGCGACCGGGCGCGCGGGCTCGTGAGCTATCCCGGCATCGCCGGCACCCGAGGACGCCCGCTGCGCGAGACCACCTACCCGGTCGAGGCCGGGGACGTCGTCGTGCTGCACAGCGACGGGCTGACCGCCCGGTGGTCGCTCGCCGACTACCCGGGGCTCGCGACCCGCTCGCCGCTCGTCGTCGCGGGCGTCGTCCTGCGCGACCACGCGGTGCGCCGGGACGACTCGTGCGTGGCGGTGCTCCCGATCGGCCGGGAGGCGGCATGAGCACGACGCTGCTCGTCACCCAGCTCCGCTCCGACTCCGACGTCATCGCGCTGCGCCGGGCGGGTCGGGAGATCTGCCGGCAGCTCGGCCTGGACACCCAGGACCAGGTGCGCGTCGCGACCGCGCTGTCGGAGATCGGCCGGTCCGCCGTCGCCTCCGGCACCGCGGACGTGGTCGTCGGGGTCCTGCCTGGTCTTCCCCAGGCGACGCTGCGCGCCGAGATCGTGGCCGGCACGCCGTTCCTCGTCGAGGGCGACTCGAGCGACGGCGGCATCCCCGCGGCGCGCCGGCTCGTCCGTGGCCTCGAGGTCGACCCGACCGGGACGCGCGTCCTGCTCACCAAGTCGCTCCCCGCGACCGCGCGGACCGACGAGGCGACGCTCGCGGCCGTGCGGCGGTCCACCGCGGCCGCGCACGTGGCCGACGCGGTCGACGAGCTGCGTGTCCAGAATGCGGAGCTGGTCCGCACCCTCGACGAGCTCACCCGCCAGCAGGAGGAGCAGCGGCGCCTCAACGTGGAGCTGGAGGAGACGAACCGGGGCGTCCTCGCGATGTACGACCAGCTCTCCTCGGAGCTCGAGGAGACGAACACCGGCGTCGTCGCGCTCTACGCCGAGCTCGACGAGCGCGGTCGCGAGCTCGCCGCCGCGAACGAGGCGAAGACGCGCTTCCTGCGCAACGTGAGCCACGAGCTCCGCTCGCCCGTGAACTCGATCCTCGGGCTGACCTCGCTGCTCGTCGACTCCCACCTCGACGGCGAGCAGACCCAGCAGGTGGGGTTCCTCCGGGAGAGCGCCGCGACGCTCCTCACCCTCGTCGACGAGCTGCTCGACCTCGCGCGCGCCGAGGCCGGGCACGAGGACGTCGCGCCCGGGGCGGTGGACGTGGCGGAGCTGCTCGACGATCTGCGCGGGACGACCCTCCCCGTGGTGCGCCCCGGCGTCGCGCTGCGGACGGTCGTGGAACCCGGGCTCGCGCTCGTCACCGACCGCCGGCTCCTGTCCCGCGTGCTGCGCAACCTGCTCACGAACGCGGTGAAGTTCACGGACCACGGCGAGGTCGTGCTCCGTGCGGAGGCCGACGGGGAGGTCGTGCGGTTCGACGTCCACGACACCGGCCTCGGCATCCCGGCGGACCAGCTCGACGCCGTGTTCGAGGAGTTCGTCCAGGTCCCCAACCGCCTCCAGCCGACCGTGCGGGGCACGGGCCTCGGGCTGCCCTACGCGCGCCGGACCTCCGAGGCCCTCGGGGGGACGCTCGTGGCGACGTCGCGCCCCGGGGAGGGGAGCGTGTTCACGCTGCGGCTCCCGTCGCTGTCCGTCGACGAGGCGGTCGCGCCGGACCCGCGACCCGAGGCCGCCGAGGCGGACCACGACCTCGGGCACGTGCTCGTCGTCGACGACGACCGGGCCTACGCCTCGGTCGTCTCCTCGATGCTCCGCGACGACGCGGCGCGGGTCAGCGTCGCGCACGACGCGTCCCACGCTCTGGCCCTCCTGCACGACGGCGCGGCCGACGTCGCGCTCCTCGACGTGTGCCTCCCGGGGACGGACGGGGTGACACTCCGGTCGACGATCCAGAGCCTCTACCCCGCGACGGCGACGGTGCTCATGTCGAGCGCGCCCGCCCCCGCGGGGATCGGCGACGCACCGTTCCTCGCGAAGTCGGGCATCGACCGCGACCGCCTCGTCACGACCCTGCGCCGGGAGGTGAGCGCCCGATGAGCGCCGAACGCACCGTGCTCGTGGTCGACGACACGCCCGCGCACCGCTACGTCATGACGAGCTGGCTCCGCCGCGCCGGGTTCGACGTCGTCGAGGCCGGGACCGGGGGCGAGGCGCTGGCCCGGGCGTCGGCGCACGTCGACGCGGTCGTCCTCGACGTCAACCTCCCGGACATCCCGGGCCGGGAGGTGTGCAGCCGGCTCAAGGCCGACCCGGCGACGGCCCACGTGCCCGTCCTGCACGTGTCCGCGACCGACGTCGACGCCGCGGCGCGCACCGCCGGTCTCGAGGGCGGGGCGGACGCCTACCTGCCGGAGCCGCTCGACCGCGACGAGTTCCTGGCGACCATCAGCGCCCTGTGCCGGCGCGTCGACGCCCAGCGGGGCGCTGGCCGGACGGCCCGGCGGCTCGAGGCCCTCACGGACGCGCTCGTCCCGCTCCACGAGGCCCGGTCGCCGGAGGCCGTCGCCGACCACGCGGCACGCGGTGCGTGCACCGTCCTCGGCCGTGCGGTCGTCTCGATGGTCGTCGCCGAGGCCGGCGTGGTGCTGCGCTCGGTGTGCTCCGCGGAGGATGCCGCGCTCGTGCGCGGCCGCGGCCCGACGGCGGTCCTGCCGCCGACGGGCGCGACGTCCGCGGTGTTCGGCCCCGACGACGTGCCCGCGCCGTGGCGCCCGCTCCTCGCCGAGGCCGGGGTCGGCCCGTCGGCGTGGTTCACCTTCTGGCTCGTCGACGCCGCGGGCGCGCTCGTCGGCGGGCTCGGCATCGAGGTCGGCGACGAGCCTCTGTCCGACGAGGAGCGCGAGGCCGCCGGTCGCTTCGCCGAGGCGGCGACGGTCGCGCTCGCGAACCTGCGGACGTTCACCGAGGAGCACCGCATCGCCCTCGCGCTCCAGAGCGCGTTCCTGCCGGCGAGCCTCCGCGTGCGGGGCGGGGTGGAGGTGGCGGCACGGTACGAGGCGTCGGACGCGCGCCTCGACGTCGGCGGCGACTTCTACGACGCGTTCGACCTCCCGGACGGGCGCGTCACCGTCGTCATCGGCGACGTGCAGGGCCACTCCCTGCGGGCCGCGACCGTGATGGCGGAGGTGCGCATGACGCTCCGCGCGTACCTGCGCGAGGGGCACGAGGCCGCCACGGCGCTCGACCTGCTCAACGCGGCGCTGCGCGACGACCACCCCGAGTTCGCCACGGTGTGCGTGTGCGTGCTCGACCCGGCCTCCGGTGCGCTGGAGCTCACCGACGCCGGGCATCTGCCCGCGTTCTTCGTCCGGGCCGACGGCACCGTCGACCGGGCGAAGTCCGGCTCGCGGCTCCTGGGAGTGGCCAGCCCGGACGACCGCCCGGCCCACCACGACGTCCTGCGGCCGGGCGACCTCCTGGTGCTCGTGACCGACGGGCTCGTCGAGCGGCGCGGCGGGTCGCTCGTCGACGCCCTCGACCGGTTGGCGCGGGTCGCCTCCGAGAACGCGGGCGTCGGCCCCGCCGTCCTGTGCGACCGCCTCGTCGCCGCGTTCGACGACCCCGGCCGCGAGGACGACGTCGCCGTGGTGGCGGTCGCGCGTCAGGCGTCGCCGGACGGCACCTTGTCCGCGACGTCGTCGTAGGTGACCTCCGCCGGGGGCTCGGCGGGCGCGTAGACCAGGCGCACGACGCCCGTCGGGAACGTCTCGGACCGCAGGAGCGTGAGCGGGTAGTACGGCTCGCCCTCGTCGAAGAGCCGCTCGCCCGTGCGGGCCGCGACGGGATGGACGAGGAGCCGCAGCTCGTCGAGCAGACCGGCGGCAAGGAGCTGGCGCACCACCGAGATCGACCCGGCGACGAGCACCTTGCCCAGGCCCGGCTCCTCCTTGAGCGCGCGCACGGCCTCGACGAGGTCGCCGTCGAGCCGCTCGACGTGCCGCCACCCGAGGTCCTGGTCCCCGCGCGTCGCGACGACCTTGCGCATGTCGCCGAGCCGCGCCGCGAACGACGCGTCCTCGCCCCCGGCGGTCTCCCGCTCGGGCCACGCGCCCGCGAAGCTGTCGTAGGTGACCCGCCCGAGGAGCAGCGCGTCGACGTCCTGGTAGTCCTCGTCGACGGCGGCCGCCATGTTGTCGTCGAAGTACGGGAAGTGCCACGCCGGGTCGATCTCGGCGACGCCGTCGAGCGAGAGGAACAGCGTGGACACGAGCGTCGCGGTCATGGGTGGCCTTCCGGTCGAGGACGAGACGACGGGGCAGACCGGGGCACCCGCACGAACTCATCGTCCCGCCGAGCACGACCTCGCGCGCGGTCGAGCACGACGTTGCTGGCGTTATCCGGCGGATGACGACAGCAACGTCGTGCTCGGCTGATCCCGGGCGCCGGGGGCCGGGGGGTGGGGTCAGCGGCGCAGGGCCAGCGCCAGCGTCAGGCCGACCGCCAGGTGCTCGACGGCGAGGAGCGCCGTCGCATCAGGCGTCACCGCTCCGAGAGGGCCCAGGAGCGACACGAGCAGCACGACGGCGCACGTCACGAGCCAGGCGAGCTCGCCCCGGCGGGGCCGACGGGCGGACAACCTGCCGAGCAGGGCGCGCGCGCCCCACGCGGCGTACCCGACGACGAGCGCCGTGACGGCCGCCGCCACCACGCCGACGGTCTGGGTGCCCGTCGCGGTGCGCACCTCCGGGTCGACGCCGAGCGCCGTCCCGACGAGCAGCACCGCCGCGGCGACGACCGCGGCGACGAGCGGGACGGACCAGCGCGGGAGACGACGTCCGGCACCGACCCGACCGGGCACGCGCGTCCCGGCCGCGGGCAGCGGGTCGCTCGTCGGGGCGGGACCGGCGCCGCGCGTCGCCGTGGTCGCGGGGCGCGGGCCGTTCGGCGTCCTCGGCGTGCTGGTCATGACGTACCTCCTTCGTCACGTGGCGAGGTGCCACGGGCTGACGCGGCCTGGGCCGCGGCCGGCGGGATGCCGACGTCGTCCACCCTCGCGGGGGCGCGGCACCCACCGCACCGGCCGGACGGAGGCGACCGCCCCGACCCCCGACGGGTCCCGACCCTCCCGCCGGACCTCCACCCCCGACCTTGGTCGGTGGTCGCCCGCGACGCCGCCCCCTAGCGTCCGGAGCATGACCACACCGACCGACTGCCCCCCGCTCGCCCGACGCCCCGTCCTCGCGACGGCCGCCGCCCGCCGCGACGGGAACCGCCCGCTCGTCCCCTGGTGGACGTTCGCCGTCGCGTGGCTCGCCGTCGCCGCGCTCACCGTGCTCGCGACCGCCGGGATCGTCGGTCAGGACGCGCCCGGCGCGGGCACCTGGCTCGACGTCCTCGTCGCGGTACTCGCCCTCGCGGCGCTGCCGCTCCTGTGGTCGCGGGCTCCGCGCAACGCCCCCGTGCTCGGCGCCCTGATCCTCGCGTCGCTCGCCGCGTACTCGGGTGCGGCGACCCCCGCCTCGACGGTCGCGACCCTGCAGGTCGCGCGCTGGTACCCGGCGCGCACAGCGGTCCCGGTCGCCGTCGCCGGGTTCCTGGGCCACGCCGTGCAGGCGCTGTGGCGGCCGCAGGCCCTGCCGCTCGGCTGGTGGCTCCTGTGCGACCTCGCCGTGCACGCCGCCCTGCTCGGCTGGGGCATGTACTGGCAGGCGCGGGCCCAGCTCATGTGGTCGCTGCGCGACCGCGCCCGGCGCGCCGAGCGCGAGCAGGAGCGCCGCGTCGCCGAGGCCCGGGTCATGGAGCGCACGCGGATCGCCCGCGAGATGCACGACACCCTCGCCCACCGGCTCTCGCTCCTCGCCGCGACCGCGGGGGCGCTCGAGTACCGCCCCGACGCCGACCCGGCGCAGCTCGCCCGCGCCGCGGGCCTCGTCCGGGCCGGGGTGAGCTCCGCGCTCGGCGACCTGCGCGACGTCGTGCGGGTGCTGCGCGCCGACCCCGACGACGTCGACGGGGGCGCCCCCGCACCCCAGCCCACGCTCGACGACGTCGACCGCCTCGTCGCCGAGGCGCGCGAGGCGGGCGGCGACGTCACGCACGAGCGGTCGGGGTCGGCGGACGTGCCGCGGGCCGTCGAGGTCGCGGCCTACCGCGTCGCGCAGGAGGGGCTGACGAACGCCCGCCGGCACGCGCCGGGCAGCCCCGTCGCCCTGCGGGTCGCGGCCCGGGCGGGCGAGGTGCGCGTGACGGTGTCCGACGGCGGCCCGCGCCTCGTCGCGGTCGGAGGTCCCGTCGAGGGCGCCGCGGGCGGGGCCGCCGGTACGTCCGGCGACGGGACCGGCACCGGGCTCGTCGGGCTGCGCGAGCGCGTGGACCTGCTCGGCGGGACCCTCGACGCCGGGGCGCGGGACGACGGGTTCGTCCTCGACGTCCGGCTACCGTGGGACGCGTGAACGAGCAGGGTGGGCACGGGTCCGACGCCCGCGCGGGCGAGCCCCGGGGCGACGGGCCGGATCGCGGGCACGACGGCGGGAGCGGCCCGGGGGGCGCGGCACGGACCCGGCTCGTGATCGTCGACGACGACGCGCTCGTCCGTGCCGGGCTGCGTCTCATGCTCGACGGCGCGCACGGGATCGAGGTCGTCGGCGAGGCCGCGGACGGGGCTGACGTCACGGCGGTGCTCGACGCCCACCCGACCGACGTCGTGCTCATGGACCTGCGGATGCCCCGGGTCGACGGGATCGAGGCGACGCGGCGGGTGCGGGCGCGGGCGGGCGCACCCGCCGTCGTCGTGCTCACGACGTTCGACAGCGACGAGGAGGTCGTCGGGGCCCTGCACGCCGGGGCGTCGGGCTACCTGCTCAAGGACATGCCGCCCGAGCGGATCGTGGCGGCGGTCCGCGCGGCGGCCGCGGGCGAGCCGGTGCTGTCACCGGAGATCGCGCGGCGGCTCATGACGTCGGTCGCGGACGCGGGCGGCGAGCGCGACCGCGCCCGGGCGGCGCTCGACGCCCTCACCGGCCGGGAGCGGGACGTCGCCGTCGAGCTGGGCCGCGGCGCGGCGAACGCCGAGATCGCGGCGACCCTGTTCCTCAGCGTCCCGACGGTGAAGGCGCACGTGTCGAACGTGCTGCTCAAGCTCGGCCTGGAGAACCGGACGCAGGTCGCGCTCCTCGTCCACGCCGCCGACCTGACCTGACGGCAGACCTCGCCGCTCCGTGGCCGACCACGTCCTTGCCCGCCGTCGAGCACGACATGGAGGTCGTTCTGGCTCCGACAACGACCCTCATGTCGTGTTCGGCCAGAGGGGTGAGGTCAGTCGCCGGGCCACTCCCCCGTCCAGCGCTCGAACGCCCGGGCGCCGCCGCGGTCGATGAGCGCCTTCACCGCCGCGAAGATCGCGCCCTGGATCAGCGCCGCGACGAGGATCTCGCGGAGCCGGTACTCGGACTCGAGCGGCTTGGGCGCGTCGGTCCGGTGGCCCGGGGTGACGCGCTTGTAGACCTGCTTGAACACCTGCCCCGCGACGAGCCCGCCCACGATCGAGCTGGCGAGCCCCACGGGGCGGTAGAGGATCTTCGCGGCCTTGCCGCCGGTCTTCTCCGGGGGATGCGTCCCCGCCGTCACGTCGTCGCTCATGCTTCGACGCTAGGTCGGCTGCGGCTCTCTCGCCCGTCGCACGACAGCGAGCGCCGTCCGTGCGGGCGTCAGCCCGGGACGACGGCGCAGCCCGTCGGGTCGACCACGACCCGCACGTGGTCGCCCGGCCCCGGGCCCGCGTCGTCGGCCGGACCGGCCGCGAGCGCCACGAGCCGGGCCGGGGCGCCGCCGTCGGTCCCGGGCAGGTCGACGTCGACCGTGATCTCCACCGCGCCCCGCCGGAACACGCTGCCCACGACCGTCGCGACCCAGGTGCCGGGGCCTGACGTCGCCGAGCCGCCCTGGGCGTCGGACGCACCGGACGTACCGACCACGCGCAGCCCGCGCGGCCCGATCGCGAGCAGCTCGCCCGAGCCGTCGTACGCAGGGTCGTCAGCGCCTCGTCGGTCCAGGGAGCGGCCTGCTGCTGACAGCTCGGTGGGGACGAACGCCTGGTAGCCGAGGAACTCCGCGACGCGGCGCGAGGCGGGGGCGCGCCACAGGTCCTCGGGCGGCGCGACCTGGAGGAGCTTGCCGGCGTCCATGACGGCGACGCGGTCGGCGACGGTGAACGCCTCGTCGTGGTCGTGGGTGACGAAGACCGCGGTCGTGCCGGTGGCGCGCAGCGCCTCGCGCAGGTCGAGCGCGAGGCGCTCGCGCAGCCCCCGGTCGAGCGCGGACAGCGGCTCGTCGAGCAGGAGCAGTCGTGGTCGCGGCGCGAGCGACCGCGCGAGCGCGACGCGCTGGCGCTCTCCCCCGCTGAGGGTCGCGACCGCGCGCCGCCCGTACCCGGCCAGCCCGACGACGTCGAGCAGGTCGGTCACGCGCGCGTCGCGCGCGGCGCGGGGCAGCCCCGCGATCCCGTAGGCGACGTTGCCCGCGACGTCGCGGTGCGGGAAGAGCTGGCCCTCCTGGAACATGAGCCCGAACCCGCGCCGGTGCACGGGGACGCCCGTGAGGTCGCGGCCGTCCCACGCCACGGACCCCGACGCGACCGGCTCGAGCCCCGCGACCGCGCGCAGCAGGCTCGACTTGCCGCACCCGCTCGGCCCGAGCAGGGCGAGCACCTCGCCGGGCGCGACGTCGAGCGTGACGCCTGCGACCGCCGTCGTGCCGGGGTCCGTGCGCGCTCCCCCGGTGCCGCGCGCGCCGTAGCGCACGACGACGTCGCGCACCGCGAGCCCGGCGCCCTCCCCGGGCGCGGGATCGGGCACGGCGTCGGGGCGCGACGGCTCCGGCGTGCCCGCGCGCGCGGGGGCGGGGTCGGTCTGCACCATCAGAACTCTCCTCCGGGTCGGTCGCCGCGCAACCGCTCGGCGAGCAGCATCACGGTCGCGGTGAGCAGCGCGAGCACGACGCTCGCCGCGAGCGCCATGCCGTAGTTCTCGGCGCCCGGACGCCCGATGAGCCGGAAGATCACGACCGGCAGGGTGGCGCTGTCGGGGCGGGCGAGGAACGACGTCGCGCCGAACTCCCCGAGCGAGACCGCGAACGCGAACCCGACGGCGAGGCCGAGCGAGCGGGCGGCGATCGGCCCGTCGACCGTGCGGAACACGCGCCCGGGGGCGGCGCCGAGCGTCGCGGCGGCCTCGCGCAGGCGCGGGTCGATCGCGCGCAGCGTCGGCAGGACCGTGCGCACGACGAGCGGGATCGCGACGACCGCCTGCGCGATCGGCACGAGGAGTCCCGACGTGCGCAGGTCGACGTCGAGGCCGAGCGGCCGGTCGAGCGTGAGGAGGAAGCCGAAGCCGACGGTCACCGCGGAGACCCCGAGCGGGAGCATGAACACCGAGTCGAGCACCGAGATCGCGCGCCGACCGCCGCGCGAGCGCGGGCGCCGGGACACGACGAGCGCCACGAGGCCGCCGATCACGACGGCGAGCAGGGTCGCGAGCGCGGCGGTGCGCAGCGAGTTCCCGGCCGCCTCCCACACGGTGACGGACAGCGCGTTGCGCCCGCCCGTCGTGCCGAGGTTCGCGTAGTTGTCGAGGCCCCAGCCGCCGCCCGGGACGCGGAACGAGCGCACGACGAGCGTGCCGAGCGGCAGGCCGACGAGCACGACGACCACGGCCGCCGTGAGCGCCGCCGGGGCGAGGTCGCCCGTCGGGCGGCCGTCGCGCCACAGCCGCAGCGGGTGCGCGGACGACGTGGAGGACGAGAGGTTCAGGGCTCGCTCGCGCCGCGCCCGCGTGCGGTTCGCGACGGTGAGCGCCGCCGCGACGACGACGAGCTGCACGACGGACAGCACCGCCGCGGTGCGCAGGTCGAGGAACTGGGTGGTCTGGATCCAGATCTCCGTCTCGATGGTCCCGTAGCGGATGCCGCCGAGCACGAGCACGACGCCGAACGCCGTCGCGCAGAAGAGGAACACGATCGACGCGGCGCTCGCGATCGCGGGAGTCAACGCCGGGAGGGTCACGGTGCGGAACGCGCGCCACGGCGTCGCGCCGAGCGCCCGGGCGGCCTGCTCGGCGCGCGGGTCGAGGTGCTCCCACAGCCCGCCGACCGTGCGCACGACGACCGAGTAGTTGAAGAACACGAGCGCGACGACGATCGCCGCGAACGTCTCGTCGAGCCGCAGGAACCCGAGCGGGCCGCCCTGCACGAGCAGCGACCGGAACGCGACGCCCACGACGACGGTCGGCAGCACGAACGGCACCGTGACGAGCGCGCGCACGACCCGTCGCCCGGGGAACCGGCACCGGTACAGCACGTACGCCCCGGGCACGCCGAGCAGCACGGAGAACGCCGTGCCGAGCACGGCCTGCCACAGCGTCAGCCCGAGGATCCGCCACGTCCGCGGCTGGGAGAAGACCTCCGCGAACCCCGACAGGTCGAGCCCGCCGTCGTCCCCGACGAACCCGCGCGCCACGAGCGTGACGACCGGCCACGCGAAGAACACCCCGAGGAACAGCAGCGGCACCGCCGCCGCGATCCCCCACAGCACCCCGCGCCCGACGCTGCCCCGCCGGACCGCGCGGCCCCTCACCACGGCTCTACCTCGGCGGACCAGGGCTCTACCTCGCGAGGTAAAGCCCTGGTCATGCCCGCCGGCGGACCGGAGACGCGGGTCAGTCGACGACCGTGGCCGTCCATGCCTTGATCCACTCGTCACGGTGCGCCGAGATGTCGGCGGGCGCGACCTCGAAGGGCTCGTCGGCGAGCGGGGCGAACTCGGCCCAGCCGTCGGGGAGCGCGACGGAGTCGTCGGCGGGGTACATGTACATCTGGCCGGGCACGTCGGCCTGGAACGCCTCGCTCACGAGGAAGTCCACGAGCTGCTGCGCGCCCTCGGGGTTCTTCGCGTTCGCGAGCACGCCCGCGTACTCGACCTGGCGGAAGCACGTGTCGAGCAGCGCACCCGTGGTCGACTCGGAGCCGTCCTCGGTGAGCGTGAACGCGGGCGACGTCGAGTACGACAGCACGAGCGGGCGCGGCCCGGCGCCCTCGGAGCCGGAGAAGTCGACGTAGTACGCGTCGGACCAGCCGTCGACGACCTTCACGCCGTTGGCGCGCAGGTCGGCCCAGTAGTCCTCCCAGCCGTCCTCGCCGAACGCGCCGACGGTCGCGAGGAGGAACGCGAGGCCGGGCGACGACGTCGCCGGGTTGGTCACGACGAGGAGGTCCTCGTACTCCGGCTTCGCGAGGTCCTCGAGCGACACCGGCTCGGGGATGCCCGCGTCGGCGAACCAGGTGTGGTCGACGTTGACGCAGACGTCGCCGAGGTCGACGGGCGTCAGCTCTCCCCCGTCCCCCACCGCGTACTGCGCCGCGGAGTCGGACAGTCCGTCCGGCGTGTAGGGCGCGAGCACGCCCTCGTCGATCGCGCGCGAGGCGAACGTGTTGTCGATCCCGAACACGACGTCGCCCAGCGGCGAGTCCTTGGTGAGGATCAGCTGGTTGACGAGCGCGCCGCCGTCGCCCGGCGCGACCTGCTCCACGGTGAGCCCGCTCTCCTCCTCGAACGCGGCGAGCACCTCGTCGCTCACGGCGAAGGAGTCGTGGGTGACCAGGGTGACCGTGCCCCCGGCGCCCGACGACGCGTCGTCGCCTCCCGAGCCTGACGTCGCGTCGTCGCCGCTGCCGCACGCGGCGAGCGCGAGGAGGGCGAGGGTCGTGCCCGCGCCCGTGACGAGGGTGCTCCGGCGGGTGCGGGCGGTCGTGCGCTGCATGTGTCCTCCCAGGACGTTCAGGAGGGGTCCACCGACCCGTGCGACCCGTGCTCCGGCGAGCGCGGGAGACCGCACGAGCAGGTGATCGAGATTCCCGACTTCCTCCACCGGTGCTAACCGGATCAGGTTCGAGGGTCTGCGGTGGTCCGCACTCTCAGCTCCTCCAGGAGCTCCCCTGTCGTTCACGTCGAGCCTACACCGGGCCGCCCCTGGGGAATCCCCCTGAGAGAACCCTGAGAGCGGCGCCGCACCGACCAGGGAGGGGTCCGGGCCGGTCCCCGATGCCCGGGGGCGCACCCCCGCGGGAGGGTCGAGACGACCGGACCGGGGCCCCCGGCCGACGACGCAGGAGGGGAAGGACCGATGAGCAGCAGACCTGGGATGACGGGTGCGACGACGACCGTCGCGACGTCCACCGAGAACGCCGAGAACGCCGAGAACGCCGCGGGAGCCGCCGGGACCACGCCGGAGCGGCCCGTGATCGCCACCGCACGGGGGCTCGTGAAGACCTACGGGCGCGGCGAGGCCGCGGTCCGCGCCCTGGACGGCGTCGACGTCGACCTCGAACGCGGACGCCTCACGGCGATCATGGGCCCGTCCGGGTCGGGCAAGTCGACCCTCATGCACTGCCTCGCCGGGCTGGACTCCCCCACGGCGGGGACCGTCGTCGTGGACGGCGAGACGGTCTCGGCGATGAGCGAGCGACGGCTGACGCGGCTGCGACGCACGCGCATCGGGTTCGTCTTCCAGTCGTTCAACCTCGTGCCGACGCTCACGGCGGAGGAGAACATCGTGCTCCCGCTCGCCGTCGCGCGCCGGCCCGTGGACCGGGCGTGGTTCGACCGCGTCGTCGACGCCGTCGGCCTGCGCCCGCGGCTCGGGCACCGCCCGGCGGAGCTCTCGGGCGGGCAGCAGCAGCGCGTCGCGTGCGCGCGGGCGCTCGTGTCCCGGCCGGCGGTCGTGTTCGCGGACGAGCCGACCGGCAACCTCGACTCGCGCGCCGCCGCGGAGGTGCTCGGCTTCCTGCGCGCCTCGGTGGACGACCTCGGCCAGTCCGTCGCCATGGTCACGCACGACCCGACGGCGGCGTCGTACGCGCACCGCGTGCTGTTCCTCGCGGACGGGCGCCTCGTGACCGAGCTGCGCGACCCGACGCCGCAGGCCGTCCTCGACACGCTCGGCGCCCTCACGCCGGCGGCGTCGGCGGGCGCGCACGCCGCACCGGTCACCCACGAACCGGCGGCCGTCCGATGATGGGCCGGATCGCGCTGCGCGGCGTGCGCGCGCACGGCGCACAGCTCGTGCTGTCCGTGCTCGCGGTGACGATCGGCGTCGCGTTCGTCACCGGCACGTTCGCGCTCCGTGCGATGCTCGCCTCGACGTTCGACGGCATCGTCGCGTCGTCGATCCAGGCGGACGCGTACGTGCGCGGCGCCACCACCGCCGGGTCCGCGCTCGAGTCGTCGTCCGCGCAGCTCGGCGGCGCACGGAGCCTCGTCCCGGCGGACCTGGCCGGCACGCTCGACGCGCGGGACGACGTCGACCTCGCGCTCGCGGAGGTGAGCGGCCCCGCCGTCCTGGTGGGCGCCGACGGCACCGCGGTGCTGAGCACCCAGGCGCCGAGCATGGCGATCGGGTACGACCCGCGCGACCCCGGGCCGCGCGTGGTCGACGGCCGCGCGCCGGAGGACGGCGCCGAGGTCGCGCTCGAGTCCGCGACGCTCGAGGCGTCGGGGCTCGCCGTGGGCGACACGACCGACGTCGTGCTCGGCGACGCGGTGCGGCCCGTGCGCGTGGTCGGCGAGCTCTCGCTGTCCGCGCCCATGGCGGGTGCGACGATCGTCCTGCTCGACACGACGACCGCCGCGATGACGTACGCGCCGGACGGCATGGTGCCGTCGATCGCCCTGTACGCCGCCGACGGCGTCTCGCCCGAGACGCTGCGCGACGCCGTCGCGGCGGCGCTCCCCGGCGACGCCGAGGCCGTGACGGGCGCGGAGCTGCGCGACGAGACGAGCAGCGCCATCGCCGACCAGCTCGGCTTCGTCTCGACGTTCCTGCTCGTGTTCGCCGGGCTCGCGCTGTTCGTCGGTACGTTCATCATCACCAACACGTTCGCGATGCACGTGCGCCGCCGCACGCGGGAGCTCGCGCTCCTGCGCGCCGTCGGGGTGTCGCCCGCGCAGGTGTTCGCCTCGGTGCTGGGACAGGCCGCCGTCGTCGGGGTCGTCGGCGCGGTGCTGGGCGTCGCGGCCGGGTTCGGGCTCGCCGAGCTCGCGCGGAGCGGGCTCGGCGCGGTGGGCATGGAGCTGGCCGGGTCGCTGCCCGTGACGACCGCCGGGATCGTGGTCCCGCTCGTCGTCGGGGTCGTGGTGTCCGTCGTCGCAGCGGCCCTGCCCGCGCGGCACGCGGCGCTCGTCCGGCCCGTGGAGGCGATGCGGGCCGACGTCGTGCGTCCCGCCGGCCCGGGCGTCGCCCGGGTGGTCGCGGGGGCGCTGGCCCTGCTCGCCGGCACCGGGCTCGTGGTGGGTGCCGCGGCGGTGGGGAGCGGCGGGGCGCCGCTCCTCGGGCTCGGCGCGGTCGGGGTGATCGCGGGCGTGCTGCTGCTCTCCCCGCTCGCGGTCGGTCCCGTGCTCGGGGTCCTCGCCGCGCCGTTCGTCGCGCTCGTCCGGCCGCTCGGCGGGCTCGCGCGCGGCAACGTGACGCGCCAGCCGCGCCGCACGGCCGCCACCGCGGGGGCGCTCGTCGTGGGGATGGCGCTCGTGTCGACGACGTCCGTCCTGGCGCTCTCGGCACGCGAGTCCGTGACCGGCATCGTCGACGAGGAGACGGCCGCCGACCTCGTCGTCCGGTCCGCGACCCCGTACCTGCCCGAGGGCGTCGCGGCCGACGTCCGCGCGGTGCCCGGCGTCGCGTCCGTCGACCTCACGACGTACGGGCAGGTCGTCGTCGACGACGAGCCGCAGGTCGTCGTCGGCTTCCCCGCCGAGGGCTTCGGCCGCTCGGTCCGCACGACGGCGGTCGAGGGCGACCTCGGCGCGTACGCGCGCGGGGAGGCCGCCGTCATGGAGGACGCGCTCGACGAGCACGGCTGGGCGCTCGGCGACGTCGTGACGATCGCCGACCCCACCCGGCCCGACCTCCCGGCGCACGACGTCCGCATCGGCGCCGTGATCGACTCCCACGCGTTCTCCGTCGACATGCTGTTGCCGCCGGACGTCGCGTCCGCGGTAGGCGCGACGACCCCCGAGATGCTGTTCCTCGACGTCGAGCCGGGCGCCGACCCCGCGGCCGTGCGGGGCGCAGTGACCGACGCCGTCGCGCCGTACGTCGTCGCGAGCGTGCTCGACGCCGACGAGTTCGCCGGGGAGGTCGCGTCCCAGGTCGAGTCGATCCTCGCGATCGTCTACGCCCTGCTCGGGCTGTCCGTGCTCGTCGCGGTGCTCGGGATCGTCAACACGCTCGCCCTGTCCGTCGTCGAGCGGACGCGCGAGATCGGGCTCCTGCGCGCCGTCGGGCTGGGGCGCGCCCAGCTCGCCACGACGATCGTCGTCGAGTCCGTGCTGGTCGCGGTCTTCGGGACGGCCGTCGGGCTGGTCGTGGGGACGGGCCTCGCCGCCGCGCTGCCCTCGGTGCTCGCGGACGAGGGCTTCACGACCCTCGCCGTGCCGTGGGCGCAGCTCGGCGCGATGCTCGCGCTCGCCGCCGTCGTCGGGGTCGTCGCGGCGGTCTGGCCCGCGACCCGCGCGGCCCGGCTGCCCGTGCTCGACGCGGTGAGCCAGGAGTGACGCGAGGGCGGTGACGAGAAGCGAGAAGTGGCCCAGCCAGGTGGCGTCCGGGGGGCCACTTCTCGCGTCTCGCGACGTCGGGCCGTGGGTCGCGTGCGCGCGCCGGGCGACGCGGGGACCGACGGTTCGCACTACGGTGGGAGCACGCCCGCGCCGACCGGCGCCCCGACTCACGGAGGACCCTCGTGGCCGACACGAACGAGACCGAGCAGACCCTGGCCGTGAAGGTCGGGACCGTCGCCCTCACCTTCGCCGCGGGCTGGGCCGCGCAGAAGCTGGTCACGTTCATCTGGGCCAAGGTCACCGGTCACGACGCCCCGAAGGACCTCGACGACGAGGAGGTCGGCATCGTCTCCGCCGTCACCTTCGCGGCCGTCGCCGCCGGCGTCGGCGTCCTCGCGCGCCGGTTCGCCGGCAAGGAGGCCAAGCGCGTCGTCGCCCGCCTCGCGTCGCGCGCGTCGTAGCCACCGCTCGAGCCCGGGGTCGTTCCTCACGATCGTCACGACGTGGGGAGGGACCCCGGGGTCGGCGTATCCGACGGCGGGCGCCGGCACCGGCGTCAGCGCACCGGGGGTGCGGGCTCGGGCGGGGTCCAGCCCATCGCGGCCTGCGAGCCGCGCGCGATCGCGGAGGCCGGGGTCAGGCGCATGATCCTGTTCCGGACCGTCTGCCGCCAGCCGCCGCCCAGGTGCGAGCCGAACCGCCCCGACGCGACCGACGCCCGGGCGAGCGCCCGGCACCGGGGCCGACGCGCGGCGTCGTACCCCGCGAGCGCCGGGACGAGCCGACCTCCCGCCGCGACGGGCGCTCCGACCAGGAGGCCGACGCACAGCCCGTCCTCCAGCGCCGTCGCCGCACCCTGCCCCATCGTCGGGAGCGTGCCGTGCGCGGCGTCGCCGACCATGACGACGCGGCCCGCCGCGTAGCGCGGGAGGCCGCCGGGCAGGTGGTGCACGTCGTGGCGCAGGACGGCGTCCGGCGCCGTCGCGGCGAGGACCTCCTGCACCGGCGGCGCCCACCCGGCGAACCGCTCGCGAGCCGCGCCCAGCTCGTCGTCGAGCCGCGTCCGCTCGGGCATCGCGACGTACCCGTACCAGTAGGTCTCGTCGGCGGTCTCGTCGGCAGTCGTGCGCAGCAGGCCGAACTCCGCGTGCGCCCCCCAGTACTGCGTGAGGGCCTCCGCGCCCCAGGCGCCGGGCGTGATCGCGCGCCAGCTCGAGTAGCCGCTGTACACCGGCACGCTCGCCGGGAACAGGGCCGCGCGGACGGCGCTGCGCATCCCGTCCGCGCCGACGACGAGGTCCGCCTCGCGGCCCGCGACGACGGCGGGCGCCCCGTCCGGGTCCCCGGGATCCAGGGTGGTGACCGGCGTCCCCGTGACGACCTCGACGCCCAGGTCGACCGCCCGGCGGCGCAGCGCCTCGTGGAGCCGGCGCCGGTGGACGCCGATCAGCCCCACGGACGCGCGCACCTCGGGGGTGCCCGGCAGCGTGAGGATCGGGTCGCCGTGGAGGTCCCACGTCCCGCCCGCCCACGTCGCGTACCCGAGCCGGGCGACGGCGTCGTCGTCGAACCCGAGGCCGCGGAACGCCGCGACCGCGTTGCGGGACATGGCGAAGCCCGCACCGACCTCGCCGAGCGCGGGCGAGCGCTCGACGACGGTGACGCCCCAGCCGGTCCGGGCGAGCGAGATCGCGGACGCCAGGCCCGCGATCCCGGCCCCGACGACGATAGCGGCACGGGTCATGGTGATGCTCCCAGGGTCGAGAGGATGGTCCGCCCGTCCGGGCATACCACTACGGTCGTTGTAGTACCGATGTTGCCATACTGGCAGCCATGCCGCGGACCAACCCCGAGCGGCGGACCGCGCTCGCGGACGCCGCCGTCGCCCTCCTCGCCACGGACGGCGTGCACGGCGTCACCCACCGCACGGTCGAGCGCGCCGCGGGGCTCCCGACGGGCACCGCGGCCAACTACGTCCGTACCCGGGAAGAGCTGCTCGTCGCCGCGGCCGAGCGCGTCGTCGAGCTGCACCTCGCGGCCATGCGGCAGATCGACCGGACGCTCGACGTCTCCGCGTCCCCGGAGCCGCTGACCGAGCTCCTCGCCGCGTCCCTCGAGGACGCCGTCACGACGTCGCGCGAGCGGTACCTCGCAATCTTCGAGCTCCAGCTCGAGGCGCGCCGCCGCCCGGCGCTCGGCGCCGCGCTGGCGCGGCTCGGCTCGGTCGCGACCGCGTTCACCGCCGACGAGCACGCCGAGCTCGGGCTCGACGTCCCGCCCGACGCGGTCCCCACGCTCGTCACCCTCTACGGGGGCGCGCTGTTCTCCCTGGTCAGCTCCCCGGGCGACGTCGACCGGGAGACGGCCCGCCGCCTCGCCCGCGCGATCGTGCAGGGAGCCCTGGGAGCGCGCCCCTGCGCCCCGCCCCCGTGAGCGCCGCCGCCCAAGGGCGCGGCGCTCGAGGACCGGCGGCGCCCGGCCCGCCCGCCCCGGTACCCTGGCGCGCGTGACGGCCCCACCGGCGACCCCCGCGAGCACGACGACGGTCCCCCCGGACCCGGTCCTGCGGTCCGGCGCGCGCGTCCTCGCCGACGCCGGCCGCCTGCTGTCCCGGCACTGGCCCGCGCTCGTCGCGGTCGCGCTCCTCGCCGAGGTCGTCCACGAGCTCGCGCTGCGCGCCGCGCTCGCCGTCGCGCCGTCGTCGGGCGTGCTCGGCCTGCTCGTGCTGTGCTTCTCGCCGCTCGCGACGGTCGTCGGGATCGTCGTCATGCTGCACGTCCTGCGCCGCGAGCCGCGGACCGCGCGCGACCGCCTCGAGGTCCGGGCGCTCCTCGGCTCGATCGCGTCGGTCCTGGTCCCGTACCTCGTCATCTACGAGTTCTACGGCGGCCTGTCGTCCGACTGGCAGTCGTACATCGACTCCGCGGCGCTCGACCACGCGTTCGCGGCCGGGTCAGGCATCCAGACGGCGAGCCCGATCCCCGAGGGGTTCGGGCTCACCGTCGTGCTCGTCGTCGCGGGCGCGCTGCTCGCCCGCACGCTGCTCGAGCGCCTCGCCAGGCGCGTCGACCGCGGCATCTCCGCGGCGGGCGGCGACACGCAGCGCAGCGCGCGCTCCGCCGCGGTGCGCATCGCTGCGGGCTACTGCGAGGTCGTGTGGATCGTCGTCGGCGCGTTCACCGTCACCGCCGTCGTCGGCCGCGTGCGCGAGTGGTGGACGTCGCGCGTGGTCGTCGTCGAGACGACGACGTGGTGGGACGGCGTCGTCGCGCGCGTCGACGTGCTCAAGCCGCTCGTCGACGCCCTGGGCCCGACGACGTCCCTCCTCCTCGCGGGCGTCGTCACCGGCCTCGTGGTGCCGCTCGCCTGGCTCACCCTCGGCACGATCGTCTACGGCGTCGAGGCGATCGACGTCGTCGACCCGGCGCACGCGACGCAGGGCGACGACGAGCCGACGGGTCGTGCGACGCGCGTCGTCGACCGGTTCAACCGGACGCTCGGCGAGAGCGGCGCGCGCAGGGCGTGGGAGCTCATGCTCGACCCCGGCCGACGGTTCGGCGGCCTCGTGGGCGCCCTCGGGATGCTGTGGCGCAGCCGGTGGAGCGCCGTGCTGCTCTTCTGCGTCGCGTTCGCCCTCCTGACGCTCGGCGAGCAGGTCGTCTACACGGCGGCCCAGGCCGTCGTCGGCCAGCCCGGGATCGTCGCCTGGCGCGCGCTCGTCGGCCCGCTCGAGATCGTCGCGACCGTCGTCGTGCAGGTGCTCACCACCGTGCTGCTCGCGGCCGCCGCGGACGCGCTGCTCGCGAGCCTCGGCCTGCCGTCGGCGCTGCGCACGCGGCGCGTGGCCCGGTCGCGGACGGCGGTCGGCTCAGCGGTCGGCACAGAGACGGGCACAGAGGTCGGGGCCGAGTCCGGCGCGGAGGTCAGCACCGGGGCCGGCGCGACGGCGGACGGCGCGTCAGCCGGCTGAGACCGTCGCGGACCGGTCGTCGCCGGACCGTTCGTCGTCCGGCCGTCCCCCGACGAGCAGGGCCGCCGCGACGACGTCACGGATCTCGGTGTCCGTCAGCGCGTGGTCGCGGGCCAGGCGGACGAAGCGCGCCGCCGCGTCCGTCACCGCCGCGCGGGACAACGTCGCGGCCGGTGCCGTCACGAGGGTCCCGACACGTCGCCGCGTCGTGACGAGCCCCGCAGCCTCCAGGTCGCGATACGTCCGCGCGACCGTGCCCGGCGCGATGCCCAGGTCGTTCGCGAGAGCCCGCACCGTGGGCAGGCGCTGCCCGTCGGCGAGGTCGCCCGCCGTGACGAGGGCCGCGAGCTGGGCACGGAGCTGCTCGTAGTGCGGCGTCGGGGAGTCCAGGTCGATGCGGACGGCGAGGCTCACGCGACCGCCCCCTCCGGCTCGCGCACCGGCGCTGCCGTCGGCGCCGGGTCGCGCACCGGCCAGACCAGGACCACGAGCGCCACGACCACGACGGCCAGCGCCAGGAGCAGCAGGGCGTTCCCGGCCTGGACGTGGCCCGGGCTGAGCCCGGGGCCCGTCCGGAACCCGTCGCCGTTCCCCAGCCCCAGCCAGCGCAGCGAGAGCCCGCCCAGCGCGACCAGGCCGCCGAGCGTCAGGCCCACGACGAGCTGGGTCGCACGCTCGACGCGGCGGGCGACCCGGCGGCGCAGCCACATGTCCCACCGCTCGTCCACGTCCTCGACCGCCGGTCGCGACGCGACGAGGCGCAGCACCACCTCCGAGGCCACGACGGCGACGACCGTCCCGACCAGGAGCGGCACCGTCCACAGCCACCCGGGGAACGGTGCGGCGGTGTACGCCTCGTACCGGCCGACGAGGCGGGAGATCGAGCGCGGGCCGTCGGACAGGAGGCCGAACGCCACGCTCGCGGCGACGACGCCCCCGGCCCAGGCCCACGCGAGGCGACGGGTGAGCGTCGGGACGACGTCGGCCGTCGAGCGCGCGACGAGCCGCGCCTCGCGCTGGCGGTGAGTCGGGCGCGGCCACGTGAGCTCTCCCACCGCGTGGACGGCGAGGGCGCCGACGAGCGCGACGAGCGGCAGCACCGCCGTCGTCCGCGCGCCGAGCGGGACGAGCCCGAGGTAGAGGTACAGGGGCGGCAGCAGGATCCCCGCGGTGACGAGCAGACCCGAGCCGGCGCTCGTCACCGCGGAGTGCCGCACCGCGC
The DNA here is from genome assembly GCF_055571305.1 of Cellulosimicrobium sp. NPDC030954. Taxonomy (NCBI): domain Bacteria; kingdom Bacillati; phylum Actinomycetota; class Actinomycetes; order Micrococcales; family Promicromonosporaceae; genus Cellulosimicrobium; species Cellulosimicrobium sp. NPDC030954. The sequence continues at coordinate 219,284 of NZ_JBVIFN010000005.1, read as the reverse complement.
GCCGCCCCGCCGAGCTCGGGACGACGGCACGTCGACCGTCCCACCACAGGAGCGCAGCGACGACGGCCGCGGCGAGCAGCGCGACGTCGACAGCGAGGGCGACCGGGAACGGCAACGGGTTCCCCAGCATCCACGACACCCAGCTCATGTCCACCTCCGTCAGAGAGTATTGATCATGAACTATGATCAAAATCCCCCACGCCGTCAAGCGGCGGATGTTCGACCCCCGACCCCCCGCCGCGCGCGTCATGTCATTGATCGTGCACATCTGAGCGGTGTCACCGTTCTTGCACTTTGAGCCCAATGTGCACGTGCCGTCACACGATGGCTGGTATCGCGCTCACCACACCCGCCCAGATCGGCGCAGCGATCCGCAGCGCCCGGAGGCGCGCCGGCCTGACCCAGCAACAGCTGGCCGAGCGCGCCGGAGTCAGCCGCCGATGGCTGATCGCACTCGAGAGCGGTCACGCGGAGCGGGCCGAGCTCGGGAAGGTCCTCGACACGCTCGACACGCTCGGGCTCGACCTCACCGTGACCACGACGCCACGCGCGACGAGCCGTCTCGCGGACCTCCTGGAGGGCCTGTGAGCAGCCGACACCTGGCAGTGCTGCTCTACGGGCGGCACGTCGCCGACCTGGAGCAGACCCGGGGCGGACAACACCTGCTGGACTACCGCTCGGACCCGGGGGCGACGCCGATCTCCCTGACGATGCCGCTCGCAGGCGGGCCGTTCGCCCAGCGGGTCGTCGAGCCGTTCCTCGACGGGCTGCTGCCGGAGCGCCAGGCCGCCCGAGAGGCCATGTCGCGCGAGTTCGACGTGTCTGCCCGCAACCCGTTCGCGCTCCGGCTCCCCGACGCGATGACAGACGCGTTCGTCGCCGAGGCCGAGCGTGGCGAGCCCGAGGTCGGCGAGCTACGGGCTCGGATGCTCGACCCGATCGCCCGTTCCTGCAAGGTCCTGCGAGGTCAGCGGGCCCGGCAGGGCCGGGCGTCCGATCACGACGCGGGCAGCGACCAGTAGGCGGGGAGCAGCTCCGGCTCGACCAGGCGCACCTCGGCCGGCCGGGCGTCGTCGGGCGTGAGGAAGTACTGCGTGCTGCGGCTCGAGACGGCGCCCGTGCAGACCGGGGCCTCGGGGAACGGCATGCCCGGGAGCGCCGACGCCCCGGCCGTGAACTCGCGCCCGGCGGCGTCGAGCAGCACGACCTCGCACGACGAGTACGTCTCCTCCTCGCTCGCCGGGGCGTCGGGCGCGTCCGAACGCAGCGACACGTCCGCGGCCCAGAGCGTGTGGCCCTCCGGGGCCTCGATGCGGTCCCCGTACCCGTCGTCGAGCCAGTCGACCTCCTCGAGCCCGGCGAGGCGCGCCCGGACGTCGCCGACCTGCGCCCAGCCCTCGGCGTCGGCCGTGTGGGCACGGTGCGGCGCCGACGCCCACCACCCCTGCACCGCGTCGGAGCGCCAGGTGAGCGTGCCGAGCGCCGCGAGCGCCCCCGCCAGCACGACCAGCCACCACCGGTTCGCGCGCCACCATCCCGCGCTCCCGCTCACCCGTCCCACCCCCCGGGGAGGAGCGCGGGCCGCACCACGTCGACGACGACGTCGGCCGCGGGCGGCTCCAGGCGACCGAGGTCGACCTCGGCCACCGCCTGCGGGCGGTCGATGTCCGCGTCGTCGTGCTCGGTCAGGACCCGCAGCACGACGTCCCCGTCGAGCGCTCGCGCCGGCACCTCGACGACCACGGTCCCGGCCTCGGGGACGTCCGGGTCCACGAACGTGCTCATCATCGTGTTGCTCGCGCGGTGCGACGCCTCGTGGTCGCGCCCCTCGGCGTCGCGCAGCTCGAGCGCCTCGATGCCGGCCTCCGCCGTCGTGCCGGACACCGCGAGGTCGAGGGCGACCCAGACGCCGTCGGTCGTCAGGGTGTCCAACCCGTCCTCGAGCACCGTGCCCGTGCGCACGTCGTCGACGCGTACGCGCAGCGGGCCGGCGGTGACGACCTCACCGACGTCGCCCCGCGTCGTCGTCGCCGTGAGCGTGGGCCACCACGTGTCGACGCGTGCCACGGCAGCCCCGACGCCCACGGCGAGGAGGAGCAGGACGACGGTCACGACGACGTCCGCACGCCGCGGGCGCGCGGTCGCGGCGGGGTCACCGGCGGTCGCGGGACCGCCGGCGGACGCCGTGGCGGGCGCCTCGGACGTCGTCCCCCCGGTCGGCTCGGTCACCACGCCCCCTCGTCCTCGGGCGGGTCCACGATCTCCGGCGGGACGTCGCCGGGCGGGACGTCCACGAGCACCACGGTGCCCGTCTCGGCCCACCGGCGCCCGCCGCCGACCGTCATGTCGCGGTAGCGGAACGTCGGGACGGTGACGGTGAGCGGCTCGTCGGGGGCGGCGGACGTCGCGCCGCCGTCGGGGACCGTCACGGGCCACAGCAGGGCGACGTCCTCGGCCAGGCCGGGCTGCAGCGCGGGGTAGACCGAGGCGTCGCGCACGAGCAGCGTCGGGTCCGGGCGGTCCGGCTCCGCGTCGCCCGCGAGCGCCAGGCCACCGGGCAGCGCGTCCGGGAGCGTCACTGCGGTGCGGTCCAGACGGCGGGGCTCGCGGTCCGTGTCGAGCGCGCCCACGACCACGACCAGCCAGGCGTCGGCGCCGGAGTCCTCGAGCGCGGAGACCTGCACGGTGTCCGTCACGGACCACGACCGCACCGTCAGGTCGAACGGTCCCGTCGGGACCGGCTCGCCCGCGGCGGCGTGGGCCGGGCCTGCCTCGGCGGCGACGTGCTGCGCGAACCCGCCGGCCGCCGCCGTCCCGGCCACGAGCCCGAGCACGACCGCCAGGGCGATGCGGCGCGGCCACGTCCCGACGACCGCGCGGAGCAGCGGGATGCTGCGGGCGGCCCTCGGCGCGGTCGACGTCACGGCGCGCATCCTACGGGGCGGGCGGCGTCCCCGTCAGGCCCCGCGGACGAGGAGCGTCGTGACGGGGCCCATGACGATCGCGTACATGAACGCGAAGAACAGCGTGTGCAGCAGCACGAACAGGAGGGCGTCGCGCACGGCCCCCCGCGCCCGGAAGTGCGTGCCGAGCTTGCGCACGAACTCGACCGGGTGGGCCAGGTCCCAGCTGTTGAAGCGCACGTACCGGCCCAGGTAGATGCCCACGGACACGAGCGCGAGCACCACGAGCACCGCGATCCACGAGGACGGGTGGCGGAACGGGTCGTCGTCGTTCGGGTACAGCACGAGGGCGAGCAGCGCCTGCGCGAGGAAGACGTTGACGACCGTGTTCATGACGCCCGACATCGCGAGCGTGAGCACGGCGACGATGTCGTACCAGAGCGGGACGTCCTCGCCCTCCTGCCGGTGGCTGTAGTTGAGCTCCGTGACGAGGTACCCGGCGTTGGGCAGGAACAGCAGCCAGACGAGGAACCCGGCCGCCGCGACCGTGAGGACCACCCAGGGCGGGGCGCCGCCCGCGATGAGCACGGCGTCGAGGACCACGACGAACCCGAGGACGATGACGGGCGCGATCGACAGCCCGATGTTGAGCAGCATCGGCCGGTACAGGCGCGTGCGGTAGAGCGGGGCGCGCAGCACCACGAGGGCGAGCGCGTACACGTTGAGCAGGGCCACGCCCCCGAAGAGCCAGTCGAGCACGCCCCCACGGTACGGGTCGTTCGCCGCGCGGGGCGCGACGAGCGTCGTTAGCGTGGAGTCGCTCGACGCAACGACCTCCCCGTGCCCGCCGGCGGGCACCTCCCACCAGGAGTCGCCATGGCGCAGCAGGACGCGAGCGGGGCCACCGGCCCCGCCCCGACGACGACGTCCCCGTCCACCTCCCCGACCCTCATGCTCGTCCTGGCGACGATCGGGTTCGCCGTGAACTTCTGGGCGTGGGCGCTCATCAGCCCGCTGGGCGCGGCGTACGGGCAGCTCTACGACCTCACCGACGTCCAGGTGTCCGTCCTCGTCGCCGTGCCGGTCGTCGTCGGCTCGCTCGGGCGCATCCCCGTGGGGGCGCTCACCGACCGCTACGGCGCGCGCATCATGTTCCCCCTGGTCAGCGCCTTGACGATCCTGCCCGTCCTGTTCGTCGGGCTCGTCGCGGACAGCTTCGTCGCGCTGCTGGTCGGCGGGTTCTTCCTCGGCCTCGGCGGGACGGCCTTCGCCGTCGGCGTCCCGTTCGTCAACGCCTGGTACCCGCCCGCGCGCCGCGGCACCGCCGTCGGGATCTTCGGCATGGGCATGGGCGGCACCGCGATCTCCGCCTTCACCACCGTGCGCATCCGCGACGCGTGGGGCGACGCCGCGCCGTTCCTCCTCGTCGCCGCCGTCCTCGCGGTGTTCGCCGTCGTGTCGTGGCTCCTGCTGCGCGTCCCGCCCGGCCGCGCGGCGGCCCCCGCCGGCGGGTTCTGGGCCCGCACCTGGGCGACGTTCCGCCTGCCCGCCACCCTCCAGCTCTCCTGGCTGTACGCCGTCGGGTTCGGCGGGTTCGTCGCGTTCTCCGTCTACCTGCCCACGTTCCTCGTCAACGCCTACGACCTCACCGCCTCCGACGCCGCCGCCCGCACCGCGGGGTTCGTCGTGCTCGCCGTCCTCATGCGGCCCGTCGGGGGCGCGCTGTCCGACCGGTTCGGCGGCGTGCCCGTCTCCGTCGGGTGCTTCGCCGTCGTCACGGCGCTCGCGGCGGTCGTCGCGTTCCAGCCGTCGCTCGTGCCGGTCGGGACGATCGCCTTCCTCGGCCTCGCCGCCGCGCTCGGTGCGTCGTCGGGCGCGACGTTCGCGCTCGTCTCGAAGGTCGCGCCGGTCGAGAAGGTCGGGGCCGTGACCGGCCTCGTGGGTGCTGCGGGCGGCCTGGGCGGGTTCATCCCGCCGCTGCTCATGGGCGCGGTCTACCAGCTCGAGGGCACCTACGGCCTCGGCTTCGCCCTCCTCGCCCTCACCGCCCTCCTGACCCTGCTGTTCACGCTCGGCCCCGTCCGCCGCGGCGTCCAGGCCCGCGCCGCCGCGAGGTAGCGACCCCCGGGTCGAGATAGCGATCGGCGGTCGCTATCTCGGTCGGGGGTCGCTATCTCGGCGACGGGGTCACACCCGGAGCGCCTCGCTCGGCTGGATGCGGCGCGCGCGCAGGGAGGCCGCTACCCCGCCGAGCACCCCCACGACGACGCCACCCGCGACCGCGACCGGGACGTGTCCCAGGTCGAGGACAGGTGTCCAGCGTCGGGCGATGGTGATCGCCAGCAGGGCAGCGACCCCGGTGGCCGCGCCCGCGACGCCACCGACGACGCCGACGAGCGCGGCCTCCGTCATGACGAGGCGGCTCACGTGGCGCGCCTGGGCGCCGATCGCGCGCCGCATCCCGATCTCCCGGGAGCGTTCGAGCACGGACATCGTCATCGCGCTCGTCAGCGAGACGACCGAGGCGAGGATCGCGACCCCCGTCAGAACGAGGAGGATCGTGCGGACGTCGTTCTCGATCTCGCCGCGCAGGCCGCGAGGGTCGGGCGGTGCGACGACCTCGAACGCCTCGGGCGTGCTGGGCCGCAGCACGAGCGGGGCCTGCGCCGCGACCTGCTGGGCGGCGCCGGTCGCGGTGAAGACGTAGACCTCGTGCTCCGCGGCGGGTCGCAGCGCGGCCGCGACGTCGACGGGCACGAGGACCGCCTGGATGACGTTCGTGACGCGATAGCCCTCGTCGACGATGCCGCGCACCACGAACGACCGCCCGTCGAGCACGACCTGCGGTCGGGCGCTGAGCGGCCCGAGACCGAGCCGGTCGGCGATCGCCCGCCCGAGCAGCGCCTCGCCGTCTCCGAGCGGGCCCGCCGTCCCGCCCGACCAGTCGACGCCGAGCTCCGCGGCCTGGTCGATGCCGTCGCCGACGCCGAGCAGGAAGGCGTCCGGCACGCTGGCGGCCTCGCCCGGCAGGGCGACCGTCATCATCCCGTTCCGGGACACGAGCGCCGCGGCGTCCACACCGGGCAGGTCCGCGAGCCGGGCGACGGCCTCCTCGGGCACGCCCGGCTCGGTCCCGTCGACGACGACGGGCTGCCCTGCCTCGGCAGCGGTGAAGGGCATCGTCAGGGTCACGGCCCGGTTGAGCCGTGCGTCGAACCGCTCGGAGACCTGGGCCTGCGCCGACGCCGAGAGCCCGACCGTCGTCAGGGCCAGGGCCACCCCGACCGCGACGGAGGCCGCGAGCGTGGCGGTGCGCCCGCGTCGGGAGGCGACGGACGCCGCCGCGTCACGCACCACCGTGCGGAACCCGACCCGGGGTCGTGCCCGACGTCGGCCCTCACCATCGCCCGATCCCGTGACCTCCGGCGGCGGGCCGGTGAGCGGGAGGTCGATGCTCGCGGCGGACGTGCTCGCGGGGGCGGTACTCGCGCCCGCGCCCGCGCCGCTGCCGGTGACGACGCCGCCCGTGACGACGCTGCCGGGTTCGAGGGCGCCGGTGCCGCCCGTGTCCGTGACGATGAGGCCGTCGCGCACGACGAGGCGCCGCTGCGCGCGAGCCGCGATCTCCGGCGAGTGGGTGACGAGCACGACCGTCGTGCCGGTGCGGTGCAGGTCGGTGAGGAGCTCCAGCACGGACTCCGACGTCGCGGTGTCGAGGTTGCCGGTCGGCTCGTCAGCCACGATCGTCCCGGAACCGACCGAGAGCGCACGCGCGATCGCGACGCGCTGCCGCTGCCCGCCCGACAGGTCGCTGGCGCGGCGGTGCGCGGTCTCCGAGAGCCCGACGCGGTCGAGCGCCTCCAGCGCCCTGAGGCGACGCTCGTCCGCGGGCACACCGGCGTAGAGCATGCCGAGCTCGACGTTGTCCACGACCGTCCGATGGTCCATGAGGTGGAACCCCTGGAACACGAAGCCGAACGTCTCCCCGCGCAGGCGCGCCCGCTCGCCCTCCCCCAGGGACGCGACGTCCCGGCCGTCGAGCCGGTACGTGCCCGAGGTCGGTGCGTCCAGGAGGGCGAGGATGTTGAGGAGCGTCGACTTGCCGCTGCCGGACGGGCCCTCGACGGCGAGGAACTCCCCCGGTCCGATCCACAGGTCGACCCCGCGCAGCGCCTCGACCGGCTGCGCCCCTGGGTACGTCTTGGTGACCCCCGCGAGGTCGAACGTCGTCACTCGACCTTCACCTCGTCGCCCGCCGACAGGGCGTCGGCGACGACGGGTTCGACGGCGCTGGTCCCGCCGAGGCGCCCGAGCTCGCGGACCTCGACCTCGCGGAACGAGCCGTCGGACTCCCGCCGCTGGACGACGGCGGTGCCGTCGGAGTGCACGGCGACGGCACGGGCCGGGACTCGCAGGGCCTCGTCGGCCACCGCGGACACCGTGATCGTCGTGAGCACGTTCGCCCCCAGCCACGTGCTGTCGATCGGCTGCGCCGTCACCAACGGCACCCCGAGCTCGACCGGGGCCGCCTCGTCCCCCGTGGCCGCCGGCGGAGCGGGGATCGCGCCGAGCGTCGCCTCGAGCACCGTGCCGTCGGGGCCGGTGAGCGTAGCCGTCATCCCCTCGCCGAGGACGGGAAGGACCGAGACCGCCACCTTCGCCTGCGCGACGACGGCACCCTGCCCCAGGGTGATCGTCGCGTTCTCGGCCGTGAGCACGTCCCCCACGTTCGGCGTCGCGCCGACGACGGCGGGCAGCGAGCCCGTGACGACGAGCTCGCCGCGCGGCACGACGACGAGCTCGACGGGAGCTGGCACAGCGACGTCGGTCGTTTCGCCAGCCGGCGGGACCGGGTCCGTACCAGCGCCGTCGGCGACGCCCTCCGCCGTGCCATCGCTCCCCGACGGTGAGCCACTGGACGGTACAGGGTCGGTGGGCGACGGCGGCACGTTCTGACCGGACGTCTGCGACTCCTCGGCGGGCCCCTCACGGGTCATCGGTTCGTACCCGATGTCCCGGTACAGGCGACGTACTGCTTGCGCGGTCTGCGGACCGAACTCGCCCAGGCCGCCCACGCGGTAGCCGAGGTCCCGGAGGAAGCGCTGGAGCTGCTCGACGTCCGGGCCCGTCGCTCCCTCGACCAGGTCGCGGTAGTACGGGAACGCCCCGGTGGTGGCGATGACGGGACGGCCGCTGACCTCCAGCACGACAGCACCCGCGCGGAGCTCGGAACCCGCCGGGACTCCGACGGCGGTCACCACGGACTGGTCGCCGCTCCCGGCGGCGACCTGGACGCTCGCCGCCGACTCGCGCACGACGTCCGACCGCGCCGTGATCTGCTCGGACAACGCGCCGAAGGTCACCTCCGCCACGATGTCACCGGGCGGCGGAGGTGCCGCGTTCGCGGCGACCTGCGCCGGGGACTGGAAGCTCGCCGCCGCGAACCACCCGCCCACGAGCCCCCCGACGAGGAGGACGGTCACGACCGCCCCGACGACGACGTGGCGGCGAGGGCTCACCCGACCCCCGCCCCGTCCAGGATCTCCCGGGCCTGCTCCTCGAAGGCGGTCTTGTCCTCGAGCAGCGTGGCCAGCGCGTCCTCGTTCTCCGCCACGACCGTCAGCTGACGCTCCCACTCCGCGTCGTACAGGGCCTGTGCGTACCCAGAACTCTCCCGGCACTCGGCGTCGAACGTCGCGAGCCGGATCTCCTCCGCCTCCTGCTCCGGGGTCTGCTCGTTCGTCTTGCCGTCGTAGATCTCACCGAACGACGCGGCCATCGACATGGTCGGCATCCCCCCGTCCTCGCCGTGCGGGCTCGACGGGAGGTCGGTGAAACCGAGCGGCTGCATGCACGTCACCCACTGCTCGGCCGCCGCCACGACCGCGGGGTCGCGCACGGCATCGAACCCGGACGTGATCCCCATACCGCTCAGGGTGTTGTCGATCCGCATGGCCTCCGGCGGCAGCTCCTTCCGCGCCTCGTCGAGGCACGCGAAGAACTGCTCGCCCTGCTCCGCGGGCCAGGACATCGCCTCCTCGCTCGCGGCCCTGAGGACGGCGGCGTTCGGGTCAGGAGCCCCGCCGTACCCCCACCGCGCGGCCGTCTCGACGTTGAACAGGTGCCGCCCGAAGGGCTGCTCGGTCTCGGAACGCACCGAGACGTCGACCTGCGGACGGCGGTAGTCGTACCCGTTGTCCCGCATGCACGCCTCGGCCAGCACATTCTCGGCCGCGCTGCCGAGGGTGTCGTCGACCCAGTACACGTCCAGGGGCAACGCCCACCGCATCCGGTTCTTCTCACCCTCGACCGGCCCGGTCGCCTCGACCTGCCCTGCAGTCGTTCCCTGAGGCTCCACGGACCCTTGCGGTGCGCTCGGGGCACACCCCGCGACGATCAGGCAGACGACCGCCCCACCGACGAGTCCTGACCACTCTCGACGTACCATCCGACGCTCAACTCCTCGGTTCGGCCGGGCAGTCGGACGTCGCCACCGTCGCTGAGCCGCCAGGCCCCTGGTGCCGCAGTGCGCCAGCAGACCCGCGGTGACCGGGCCCCTGATCGTTCGCCTCATCGCGCCCCCCTGCCCTCGCCCCCTTCCTGAGGGCGGACGCGGCACATCCTGGCAGACCGCCCGGACGTCTCACAAAACGGACCCATCGGGCTCGCTCCGTCTCGGAACGCCCGCCCTCCTCCGCGCAGGGCCCGTGGCCACGCGCGTCCTCGGCTCGTGCCCGCGGCGCCTCAGGGGGCGGTCGTGGCGTCGCGGGCGACGAGGCGCGGGAGGACGAACCAGAGACCGACGAGCAGGACGAGCGCACAGCCGCTCGACCACAGCGCCGCGGTGCGGTTCACGACGACGTCGACCACGAGCAGGACCGTCCCGGTGACGACGAACGCGAGGACGAGCACCCCGACCCGGGCGATGCGGTCGCTCAGGGTGACGAGCGCCGTCTTGCGGTGCTTGCGGAACAGCGCGCGGTGCAGGCTCACGGGCGTGACGAACAGGCCGGTGGACAGCACGGCGAGCGCCACGAGGGTGAGGTAGACGCCGGTCTGGAACGTGTCGAGGTCGCCGAAGCGCTGCTGGAACGGCAGCGTGAGCAGGAAGCCCGTGAGGATCTGCACGCCCATCTGCATGACGCGCAGCTCCTGGAGCAGCTCCGCCCAGTTGCGGTCCGAGCGCTCGTCGGCCGACTCGTCACGTCCGTCGCTGACCTGCGTGGTCATGAGTCCTCCCTCTCGCCGCCCCTGGGATAATCTTCCTTCTGCTGGGGTCAGGAATCGGCTCCGTCCTGCTCGATCTCCGGGGACCCCCATCGATGGACGCTGCCCTGCCCTCCGACGTCGCGGAACCCGACGACGTCGTCCCTCCGGCTCTCGCCGACCTCCTCGCCGCCCTCGGCCCGGGTGACCCCCAGCCGGTCGGACGCTTCCGCGTCGACGTCGCCACGGACACGTGGTGGTGGTCGGACGAGGTGTACGAGATGCACGGCTTCGCGCCGGGCGAGGTCGTCCCGACGACGGCGCTCGTCCTGTCCCACAAGCACCCCGAGGACCGCGAGCGCGTCGCGAGCGAGCTCGCGCACGCGGCGCGCACCGGCGAGCCGTTCGGGTCCATGCACCGCATCGTGGACGCGACGGGCCGGACTCGCACGCTCGCCGTGGCGGCGCAGGGCCGCCGCCTCGACGGCAGGGCCCCGTGGGCGGCCGTCGTGGGGTACTTCGTCGACCTGACGACCGCGCACGAGGAGGCGGCACGGCGCGAGGCGACGGCGTCGATCCGCGCGGCGGACGCGTCGCGCTCGGTGATCGAGCAGGCGAAGGGCGTCCTCATGACGGCGTTCGCGATCGGACCGGACGACGCGTTCGAGCTGCTGCGACGTCGCTCGAACGACGCGAACGTGCCCGTGCGCGAGCTCGCGCGCCGGCTGGTCGCGGGCGTCGTCGACGGGACCGTCGCGGGCGCGGGTGCGCTCCACGAGACCGCCCGGCGTCGCATCGACCTGCTTCTCGAGGATGCGGACGACGACGCGCTCCACCGGCCGTCCGGCCCGTCGTGAGCGTCTAGGCCCCGTCGTGAGCGTCCAGGCCCGCCCCGCGGCACGAGGTGCGCCGGGGGCGGCCACGGCTCAGTCGGTCCCGACCCCCGGGATGCGCCGCGTCTCCACGACCTGGCGCGCGATGTCGACGAGCTTGATGTTCGCGTCCTGGGAGACGCGGCTCATCACCGCGAACGCGCGCCCTGCCGTGAGCGAGTAGCGCTCCATGATGATGCCCTGCGCCTGCCCGATGAGGGTGCGCGTCTGGACGGCGGACTGGAGCTGCTCCTCGGTCCGTGCGGCCGAGATCGCGGCCGCCGCGACGGCGGCGAACGTCGACGCGAGGTGGTGGTCGTCGACCGAGAACGCGTCGGGCGACGTCGAGTACATGTTGAGCGCGCCGTGCGCGTTCTCCGACGTGTAGAGCTGCACGCACAGCATCGACCGGACGCCGAGCTCGCGCACGACCGTGGGCGCCCACAGGGGCCAGCGCGCGTCGGACCCGATGTCGCCGGACTCGACGAGCGCGTGGTCGTGCACCGCGTCGAGGCAGGGCCCTTCCCGGAGCTCGTACTGGAGCGCGTCGCCGCGCGCGACGAGGGGGTCGGACACGGCGGGGCTCTCGATGCGTCCCCGTGTGACGAGCGAGATGCCCGCGGACTCGCACCCGTCCACCATCGAGACGGCGAGCTCGACGACGCGGTCGAGCGTCTGCTGGAGGGTCGGCTCGTCGGCCAGCGCCCGCGCGGCGTCCGCGACGAGCCCGGCGACGCTCTGCTCCTCGACGCCGCCCACGATCTCCGGCGCCCCGGCCACGGCCTCCGCCTGCGGTGCGGGGACGGTGGCTGCCGGACCCGCCGGCATCCCGACCGTGCCCTGCTGGACGCTCTGCTCGATGCTCGTCATCTCGGCCTCCTCACGGGTTCCCCGGCCCCAGCGTAGGCCGCGCTCCCGGCGACCGGTACCCGGGGAGGTGGGCCGCGACGTCGTGCGCGGCCCGCCCACCGGACGTGCCGGAGGCCCCGCCCAGGCAGCGCGCCCGGACGGGTCGGGGGCGGTGGCCGTCTCGCCCGCACAGGGCGTGGCGGCTGGTGTCCCTGGGGCACCGTCGCTCTCGCGGCGGACCCGCCCCCGGGCAGGCGCGGACGCCCGCCCTCCGACCCTCCCGGGCGGGTCGCGGCCCTCGGCCGATCCGTCCGTGGCCCGCACGGGGAGGTCTCTTCGGCGCCCTAGAACACGGGCTTGCCTCCCGTCACCCCGAGGACGGTGCCGGAGACGTAGCTCGCGTCCGTCGGGGAGGCGAGGAAGACGAAGGCCGGCGCGACCTCGGCGGGCTGCCCGGCCCGCCCGAGCGGCGTGTCCTGACCGAACTTCTCGATCTTCTCCTCCGGCTGGGTGGCCGGTTGGAGCGGGGTCCAGATGGGTCCGGGAGCGACCGCGTTGACCCGGACGCCCCGTGGCCCGAGCTCGGCGGCGAGGTTGACCGTGAGGTTGTTGATCGCGGCCTTGGTCGACGCGTAGTCGAGCAGCGACGTCGAGGGCTGGTAGGCCTGGATGGACGAGTTGTTGACGATCGCCGCCCCCTCCCCCAGGTGCTCGAGCGCCGACTGGGTGATCCAGAGCAGCGCGTAGAGGTTCGTCTTGAGGACGCGGTCGATCTCCTCGGTCGTGACGTCCTCGATCGACTCGCGCCGCGCCATCTGGAACCCGGCGTTGTTGACGAGGACGTCGAGCCCGCCGAGCTCCTCGACGGCGCGCCCGGGCAGGCCGCGGGCGGTCGCCTCGTCGGTCAGGTCGCCGGGCAGGAGCGCGCACGTGCGGCCCGCCTCACGGACCCAGCGCGCGGTCTCCTCGGCGTCCTCCTGCTCCTCGGGCAGGTAGCCGATCGCGACGTCCGCACCCTCGCGCGCGTAGGCGATCGCGACGGCGCGGCCGATGCCCGAGTCGCCGCCCGTCACGAGCGCGCGCAGGCCCTCGAGCCGCCCGCTCCCCCGGTACGACTCCTCGCCGTGGTCGGGCACCGGGTCCATGGGCCTCGTGAGGCCGGGCGGCTCCTGCTGCTGGGCCGGGAAGGCGGTCTCGTCCGTCATGTCGTCCCTCCGTTCCGTCGGGGTCCTCTGCTCCGGCTCACGAGCGCGCGGGCTCGCGGCGGCGGGCGAGCTGGGCGTCGTGCGCGCGGGGCCGGGCGACCGGGCGCACGGCGGCGAGCGCCCCCGCGACCGTCGCCTCGGCCGTCGGGCCCACCCCGCCGGCCTTGCTCAGCGCGCGCATGACCTGCGCCGCCGTCTCCTGGACCGGGACTCCGGCCTCGCCCGCGGCCTCGGCGAGGAGCTGGCCGGCCGCGACGTCGTCGACGCCGTGCACGGCCATGAGCACGCCCTTGACCTGCTCGACGGCGGCCTGGCTGACGAACGCGCGCGTCACGGCGCGCTGCGACTCGCGCTCCAGCGCCTCCTTGTGGGTCGGGCTGACGTCCACGACGTAGCCCGCGATCTCGACGACGCGACCGCGGGCGTCCCGGCGGCCCTGGCCCGTCACGACGACCGAGCGGGCCTTGCCGTGCCCGTCGACGATGCGGTGCGCGCACGAGAAGGGGCGGCCGGAGCGGATCGCGTCCGTCGCGGCGCGGACGACGCGGGCCCGGTCGTCGGGGTGCTTGCGCGAGCGCAGCGCGTCCAGGCTCGGCTCGACGTCCCCTGGCGTCCAGCCGTGCATCGTGTACACCTCGTCCGACCACCACCAGGTCCCGGTGCCGAGCTCGACGCGGTACTGCCCCACGAGCAGGTGCGTGCCCACGGCGAGCACCTCGGCGAGGGCTGCGGGGCGCACGGGAGCGGTCTGCTCGGGGCTGGGGATGGTGGTCGCGGAGATCGAGGCCATGGTGTCCTCCCAAGGTTCGGGGGGCTGCGGGCCGCTTCATGACTCCGCCTCCAACCTAGCCCACTCGTCCGGAGTCGGCACCCGGGCTCCGCTACGGTGCGGGCATGACCCGCGAGCCGCGCCGGACGATCGCCCAGCACGCCGACGACGCGCTCGCGCTCGTCCGCCCGACGCCGTCGACGGACGTCCCGCTCGAGGGCGCGGTCGGGGCGGTCCTCGCGGCCGACGTCGTCTCGACGCTGGACGCGCCCGCGTTCGACGCGTCCGCGATGGACGGGTACGCGGTGCGGTCGGCCGACGTGGCCGGGGCCGCGACCGGCTCGCCCGTCGCGCTGCGCGTGGTCGGCGACGTCGCGGCGGGAGCACCGGGGCTCGACGCCCTCCTCGGGGCCGGCGAGGCGGTCCGGATCATGACCGGGGCGCCGGTGCCGCGCGGCGCCGACCTCGTGGTCCCGGTCGAGCGCACGTCGACCGGGCGGTTCACGCCGGGGGCGCCGGGAAGCGGCCCGGTGACGGTCGAGGTCCATGACGCGTCGCGCAGCAACGTGCGGGCGCAGGGCGAGGACGTGCGCCGCGGGGACGTGGTCCTCGAGGCGGGGGCCGTGCTGACGGCGCGGCACGTCTCGGTCGCGGCGTCCGCGGGGCACGCGACCGTGCGCGTGCACCGCGCGCCGCGCGTCGCGGTGCTGTCCACGGGCAGCGAGCTCGTCGCGCCGGGGACGGCGCCGGGTCCGGGCCGGATCCCTGACTCCAACTCGGTCCTGCTCGCCGCATCGGCGCGCACGGCCGGGGCGCGCGTCGTGCGGCGGGGCGCGGTCGGCGACACGGCCGCCGCGCTCGTCGCGGCACTCGACGACCTGCTGGGTGCGTTCGACGGCGCCCCGCCCGACCTCCTCGTCAGCACGGGCGGGGTGAGCGCGGGCGCGTTCGACGTCGTGCGCGAGGTCCTGGACCCCGCGACGCGCGCCGGGACGGCGTGGGAGGGCGCGGTCGACGACGCACGGCTCGTCGCCGTCGGGATGCAGCCCGGCAAGCCGCAGGGCCTCGCGCGGTGGCGCGGCGTCCCGTGGCTCGCGCTGCCCGGCAACCCGGTGAGCGCGTTCGTGTCGTTCGAGCTGTTCGCCCGGCCGGTCCTCGACCGCCTCCGGGGCGTCCCCGGCACGGGCCGCGCGCTCGTGGAGCGCGTCGCCGCGGAGGGCTGGTCGTCGCCGTCCGGGCGCGAGCAGCTCGTGCTCGTGCGGCACACCTCGCCCGACGGCGCCCGCGTCGTCCCCGCGGGCCGGCACCGCGACCGCGGGGCGGACCCCGCGGAGGCGCGAGGTTCCGGCTCGCACCGCGTGAGCGCGCTCGCGCACGCCGACGCGCTCGCCGTGGTCGGCGCGGACGTCACGTCGGTCGAGCCCGGCGACGCCGTCCGGGTCCTGCTCCTGGACTGACCGCCGGGCCCCTCCGCATGCACGGCGGTGGCCTCGATCCGCACGCGCCGGCCTGCCGGGACGCACGAGGGTCCTCCGACCCGTCCGCGCGCCGGGGCGCGCGTGCGAGAGTGGCGCCATGAGCCCCACGCACGACTTCACGCACCTCGACGAGCGCGGCCACGCCCGCATGGTCGACGTCACCGCCAAGCAGCCCACCGTCCGCTCCGCGACGGCGACCGGCGTCGTGCGGTGCTCGCCGCAGATCGTCGCGGCGCTGCGCGACGGCACCGTCCCCAAGGGCGACGTGCTCGCCGTCGCGCGCATCGCGGGCATCGCGGGCGCCAAGCGCACGGCCGAGCTGCTGCCGCTCGCGCACGTCATCGGGGTGCACGGCGCGGTCGTCGACCTCGTCGTGGGCGACCACGGCGTCGACGTCACCGCGACCGTGCGCACCGCCGACCGCACGGGCGTCGAGATGGAGGCGCTCACCGCCGTGGCGGTCGCGGGGCTCGCGGTCGTCGACATGGTCAAGGGGCTCGACAAGTCCGTCGAGCTCACGGACGTGCGCCTCGTCGCCAAGACCGGGGGCAAGTCCGGCGACTGGCACCGCGAGCCGTGACCGGGCCCCGCCCGGCGTTCGTCTTCGACGCCGTCGTGCTGGCCGGGGGTCGTGCCGAGCGGCTGGGGACGCCCAAGCCGGGCGTCGTCGTCGGGGGCCGTCCGCTGCTGGAGCACGCGCTCGCGGCGACGGCCGGCGCGGCGCGGACCGTCGTCGTCGGGCCGGACGAGCTCGCCGACCCCGCCCGCTACGCGCTGACGCGCGAGGACCCGCCCTTCGGAGGACCCGTCGCCGGCATCGCGGCCGGGCTGGGCGCCCTGCCCGGACCCGACGACGGCGGCGCGCCCTGGGTGCTCGTCCTCGCGTGCGACGTCCCCCGGGCCGCGGAGGCGGTGCCCGCGCTGCTCGCTGCGGCGCGCCGCCGGGCGGACGAGGTGGCCGTGCACGCGGTGCGCGGCGGGCGCGACCAGTGGCTCGTGGGGCTCTACGAGCGCGCGGCGCTCCAGGGCGCGCTCGCCGCCCTGCCCGCGGTGCACGGTGCGTCGGTGCGCCGCCTGCTCGCCGGGCTGCCCGCGCTCGCCGTCCCCGACGAGGACGGCGCCACCGACGACGTCGACACGTGGGAGGATGCCCGCGAGCAGGACCGCCGCCTGGGCGCGGGTGCGGTACCGGAGCCCGACGACACCCCGGACGACAGCAGGAGGCCACGATGACGAACCTCGAGCGCTGGGTCGACGCGCTGGCGAGCGACCTCGACCTCGACCCTCAGGTGGTGGACATCGGCGCGATCCTCGACCTCGCACGCGACGCCGCGCACGGCATCGAGCGTCCCGCCGCGCCCCTCACGACGTTCGTCGCGGGCTACGTCGCCGGCCTCGCCGCGCACGACGGGTCGGGCCGCAGCGTGCAGGACGTCCTCGACCGCGCCGCCGCGCTCGCGCTCGCGTGGACGCCGGAGCCCGAGCTGCCCGGCACCGCGGCGCCGGCCGAGACGCAGGACTGAGAGATGGTGACCGTCCGCTACTTCGCCGGGGCGCGCGAGGCCGCCGGCACGGAGACGGAGAGCGTCGACGCGACGACGGTCGGCGAGCTGCAGGCCGCGCTCGTCGCCCGGCACGCCGCCCTCGCGGACGTGCTGCCCCGCTGCTCGCTCCTCGTCGGCGGCGTGCGCGCGTCGAGCGACGACACCCCGCTCGTCCCGGACCAGCCGGTCGACGTGCTCCCACCCTTCGCGGGCGGCTGACCCGGCCCGTGCCGAGCAGGCGATCGGGGTCCGTCACGCTCCCCGGACCCGCCAGGACCACCTGCTCGGCCGGGAGGATCGCCGGGTCGTCAGTGGTCGGCGCCGTCGAGCTGCGCGAGCACGTGCGGCAGGAGCGGCTCGAGGACGGCCCAGCCGTCGCGCACGCCGCCCGTCGAGCCGGGCAGGTTCACGACGAGCGCCCGGCCCTGCGGTCCTGACGCGATCCCCGCGAGACCCCGCGACAGCACGGCCGCGGGCACGTGCGCCGCTCCCCGCCGGCGCAGCTCCTCCGCGATGCCGGGGACCTCCTGCGCCAGGGCCTCGCGCGTCCCCTCGGGCGTGAGGTCGCGCGGCCCGACGCCGGTCCCGCCGGTCGTGAGCACGACGCGCGCTCCCCCGGCCACGGCCCGGGCGACGGCGTCGCGCACGGAGGCGACGCCGTCGGGCACGAGGTCCGTGACGACCGCCCAGCCCGCCGACCCGAGGAGCCCCGCCAGGAGCGGGCCCGAGCGGTCCTCCGCCTCGCCGCGCGAGCAGCGGTCGGACACGGTGACGACGACGACGGTCGCGTCCGCGGCCGGTCCGGTGGGTGCGCTCATGGCGCCACGGTAGCGACCCGCGTGGCCGGACCGGGCGCGGCGTCGGGCGGGATGTCGGACGGCGCGTCGGACGGGGGCGCGCTCGGCGCGCGCGATCCGCCCGTTCTGGGCATAGTGGCTGTGGACCGACCCCCGCCGTCCCTGCTCGCCCCAGGAGGCCCGCATGTCGTACGTGTTCGTGCCGTCAGCGTCGCCGGTGCGCGGACCCTCGCGGCCGCTGAGTTCCCGGCCCTCCGCGACGGTCGGCGGCGGGAGCGCGGCATGACGACGACGGCGGACGGCCCGGTCGAGGACGCGCTGCTGCGGCTCGGCAAGCACCTGCGGCGCGGGAAGGTGTCGGACGACCTGCGGCAGGTGTTCCTGACCGGCGGGCGCCAGGGCGACGTGTTCTACCGCGACCGCTGGTCCCACGACAAGGTCGTGCGCTCCACCCACGGCGTGAACTGCACCGGGTCCTGCTCCTGGAAGGTCTACGTCAAGGACGGCATCATCACCTGGGAGACCCAGCAGACCGACTACCCCTCCGTCGGCCCCGACTCCCCCGAGTACGAACCCCGCGGCTGCCCCCGCGGCGCCGCGTTCTCCTGGTACACCTACTCCCCCACCCGCGTGCGCTACCCCTACGTCCGCGGCACCCTCCTGGACGCCTACCGCGCCGCCCGCGCCGCCACCGGCGACCCCGTCCTGGCCTGGGAGCGCCTCACCACCGACCCCGAGACCGCGCGGCGCTACAAGTCCGCGCGCGGCAAGGGCGGGCTCGTGCGCGCGTCGTGGGACGAGGCCGCCGAGATCGTCGCCGCCGCCCACGTCCACACCATCAAGGCCTACGGACCCGACCGCGTCGCCGGGTTCTCCCCCATCCCCGCGATGTCCATGGTGTCCCACGGCGTCGGGGCCCGGTTCGTGCAGATGCTCGGCGGCACGATGCTCTCGTTCTACGACTGGTACGCCGACCTCCCGGTCGCGTCCCCGCAGGTGTTCGGCGACCAGACCGACGTCCCCGAGTCCGCCGACTGGTGGAACTCCACCTACTGCATCATGTGGGGCTCCAACGTCCCGGTCACCCGCACGCCGGACGCCCACTTCATGACCGAGGCCCGCTACCGCGGCCAGAAGGTCGTCGTCGTCTCCCCCGACTACGCCGACAACACCAAGTTCGCCGACGAGTGGCTCGCGCCGCACCCGGGGACGGACGGCGCCCTCGCCCAGGCGATGGGCCACGTCATCCTCACCGAGCACTACGCGCAGCGCCGCACCCCGCAGTTCGCCGAGTACGCGGCGCGCTTCACCGACCTCCCGAACCTCGTCGTCCTCGACGAGCACGGCGACGGGTACGGGAACCCCGACGACCGGCCGGTCGCCACGTACGTCCCGGGGAAGTTCCTCACCGCGGCGGACCTGCCCGACGGCGTCGGGCGCCCGGGCGACGACGACGCCGCCTCCTCGAACGCCCGCTTCAAGACCGTCGTGCTCGACGCCGACGGCACTCCGCGCGTCCCGAACGGCAGCCTCGGCCACCGCTACGGCGAGGCCGACGCGGGTCGCTGGAACCTCGACCTCGGCGACATCGACCCGCTGCTCTCGGTCGCCGACCCGCACGGCGTCTTCTGGGGCGCGCCCCAGGCGGCCCCGACCCGCGACTCCGTCGCCGAGCGCCCGCCGTCGGCCGACCAGGGCTCTCCCTCGGCGGACCAGGGCTCTCCCTCGCGGAACCAGGGCTCTCCCTCGGCAGATCTCACGTACGAGACGGTCGCCGTCGCGCTGCCGCGGTTCGACCTCGACCCGGCGCCCGGCGACGAGGCCGCCGCGCACCTGGGCGGCGCGGGCGTCGTCGTGCGCGGGGTCCCGGCCCGCCGGGTCGGTGGGCGGCTCGTCACGACGGTGCTGGACCTGCTGCTCGCGCAGTACGGCGTGGACCGCCCGGAGCTCGGCCTGCCGGGCGAGTGGCCCGCGGGCTACGACGACGACGCGTCGCCCGCGACGCCCGCGTGGCAGGAGCGGTTCACGGGGGTGCCCGCGGCGGCGGCCGAGCGCATCGGGCGCGAGTTCGCGCAGAACGCGCTGGACTCGGGCGGTCGCTCGATGATCATCATGGGTGCGGGCACCAACCACTGGTTCCACTCCGACACGATCTACCGCGCGATGCTCGCGCTGACGACGCTCACCGGCTGCCAGGGCGTGAACGGCGGCGGGTGGGCGCACTACGTGGGGCAGGAGAAGTGCCGCCCGGTGACCGGGTGGGCGCAGTACGCGGGCGGCCTCGACTGGTCGCGCCCGCCGCGCCAGATGATCGGCACGGCGTTCTGGTACCTCGCGACGGACCAGTGGCGGTACGACGGCCTGCCCGCGGACGCGCTGGCGTCGCCGCTCGCGCAGGGTCAGTTCTCGGGTCGCACCACGGCGGACACGCTCGTCGAGTCGGCGCAGCGCGGCTGGATGCCGAGCTTCCCGACGTTCGACCGCAACCCCCTCGACCTCGTGGACGAGGCGCGCGCGGCGGGCAAGGAGCCCGCGCAGCACGTGGTCGACGAGCTCAAGGCCGGGACGCTCCGGTTCGCGTGCGAGGACCCGGACGACCCGGCGAACTTCCCGCGTGTCGTGACGGTGTGGCGCGCGAACATCCTCGGGTCGTCGGGCAAGGGCAACGAGTACTTCCTCAAGCACCTGCTCGGGACCGACGCCGCGGTCAACGCGGCGGAGTCGAGCCCGGAGCGCCGCCCGCGGTCGATGACCTGGCGGGACGAGGCGCCACAGGGGAAGCTCGACCTGCTCGTCACGCTCGACTTCCGCATGACGTCGACGACGCTGTTCTCGGACGTCGTGCTGCCGGCGGCCACGTGGTACGAGAAGCACGACCTGTCCTCCACGGACATGCACCCGTTCGTGCACTCGTTCAACCCGGCGATCAGCCCGCCGTGGCAGACGCGCACCGACTTCGACATCTTCCACGCGCTGGCGGGGAAGGTGTCCGAGCTCGCGGTGACGCACCTCGGGGTCCGGGAGGACCTCGTCGCCGCGCCGCTCGCGCACGACACCCCGGACGAGATGGCGGTCCCGCACGGCGCGCTCACCGACTCGGGCCTGCCCGTGACGGAGCGCGAGCTCGTGCCGGGCGTGACGATGCCGAAGCTCGTGGTGGTCGAGCGGGACTACCCGGCGTTCGCGGCCCGGATGGCGTCGCTCGGTCCGCTCACGGAGAAGGCGGGCATGGTCACCAAGGGCGTGCACTTCTCGCCCGCGCCCGAGGTCGCCGACCTCGGCCGCCGCAACGGTCTCGTCCAGGACGGACCGACGGCCGGGCGCCCGCGCCTGGACCGGGACACGCACGCGTGCGAGATGATCCTCGCGCTGTCGGGCACGACGAACGGCCGGCTCGCGGTGCAGGGGTTCGAGCACGTCGAGCAGCGCACGGGCACCCGGCTCGCGGACCTCGCGCTCGACGAGCAGGGCAAGCGCGTGACGTTCCCGGACGTGCAGTCGCGCCCGACGCCGGTCATCACCTCTCCCGAGTGGTCCGGGTCCGAGCACGGGGGCCGCCGGTACTCGGCGTTCGTCGTCAACGTGGAGCGGCTCAAGCCGTGGCACACGCTCACGGGGCGCCAGCACCTCTACCTCGACCACGACTGGATGATCGAGCTCGGCGAGCACATGCCGATCTTCCGGCCGCCGCTCGACATGCACCGCCTGTTCGGCGACTCGCCGGTCGTGGGCGACACGTCGCCGTCGGGCTACCCCGCCTCCGGCGGTCATGCCGAGGTCGCGGTGCGGTACCTCACGCCGCACAACAAGTGGTCGATCCACTCGGAGTACCAGGACAACCTCTTCATGCTGTCCCTGTCCCGGGGCGGCCCGAACGTCTGGATGTCGCCCGCCGACGCCGCCAAGATCGGGGTCGCGGACAACGAGTGGATCGAGGCGTACAACCGCAACGGCGTGGTCGTGGCGAGGGCGGTGGTCAGCCACCGGATGCCCGAGGGCACCGTGTACATGCACCACGCGACGGACCGCACGATCGACGTCCCGCTCGCGGAGACGTCCGGGCTCCGTGGCGGCATCCACAACTCGCTCACGCGCATCCTGCTCAAGCCGACGCACCTCGCGGGCGGCTACGCCCAGCTCTCCTACGCGTTCAACTACCTGGGACCCACGGGGAACCAGCGCGACGAGATGACCGTCATCCGCCGACGCAGCCAGGAGGTGCGGTACTCGTGACGCTCGTGACACTCGTGACCCGGACCGGAACAGCGCGGGGCCCGGCGGCGGGCAGGCAGTCGTCGGCGTGGGAGGGGGTGGCGTCGTGCGGGTGATGGCGCAGATGTCGATGGTGATGAACCTGGACAAGTGCATCGGGTGTCACACGTGCTCGGTCACGTGCAAGCAGGCCTGGACCAACCGCACCGGGGTCGAGTACGTGTGGTTCAACAACGTCGAGACCCGCCCCGGCCTGGGCTACCCCCGCACCTACCAGGACCAGGACCGCTGGCAGGGCGGGTGGGTGCGGACCAAGAAGGGCAAGCTCAAGCTGCGCGCCGGGGGCCGGTTGAAGAAGCTCGCCACGATCTTCTCCAACCCCGTCCTGCCCTCGATCCACGACTACTACGAACCGTGGACGTATGAGTACGACATGCTGCTCTCGGCCCCCCAGGGCGCCCACACCCCCGTCGCCAGGCCGAAGTCGCTGCTCACGGGCAAGGACATGAACATCTCCTGGTCGGCGAACTGGGACGACGACCTCGCCGGGTCCACCACCACCATGGCCGACGACCCGGTCCTGCAGCACATGTCCGAGCACGTCGCGACCGAGCTCGACAAGACGTTCATGTTCTACCTGCCCCGCATCTGCGAGCACTGCCTCAACCCCGCCTGCGTCGCGTCCTGCCCGTCGGGCGCCATGTACAAGCGCGCCGAGGACGGCATCGTGCTCGTGGACCAGGACCAGTGCCGGGGTTGGCGCATGTGCGTCACCGGCTGCCCCTACAAGAAGGTCTACTTCAACCACAAGACCGGCAAGGCCGAGAAATGCACCCTGTGCTACCCCCGCATCGAGGTCGGCCTGCCCACCGTGTGCTCCGAGACGTGCGTGGGACGCCTGCGCTACCTCGGCCTCGTCCTGTACGACGCCGACAAGGTCACCCAGGCCGCGTCGGTGGAGGACGAGCACGAGCTCCTGGCCTCCCAGCGCGCCGTCTTCCTCGACCCGAACGACCCCGACGTCATCGCCGCCGCGCGCGCCGAGGGGATCCCCGAGGACTGGATCACCGCCGCCCAGCGTTCGCCCATCTGGGACCTCATCACCCGGTACGAGGTCGCCCTGCCCCTGCACCCGGAGTACCGCACCCTGCCCATGGTCTGGTACATCCCACCCCTGTCCCCCGTCGTCGACGTCGTGACCGCCTCCGGCAACGACGGCGAGGACGGACGCACCCTGTTCGCCGCCATCTCGAAGCTACGCATCCCCCTGGAATACCTCGCCGGCCTCTTCACCGCGGGCGACACCGCCCCCGTCGAGAAGGTCCTGCGCCGCCTGGCCGCCATGCGCTCCTACATGCGCGACATCAACCTCGGCCACGACGCCAACGAAGAGACCGCGGCCGCCGTCGGCATGACCGGGCAACAGGTCCAGGACATGTACCGCCTCCTCGCGATCGCGAAGTACGAAGACCGCTACGTCATCCCCACCGCCCACACCGAGATCGCCCGCGAGCTCGACGAGCTGTCATGTTCCCTCGACTACGACGGCGGCCCGGGGATGGGCGGCATGGGCCTGACCGGCGGCGGGCCGTTCGGCGAGACGTCCGGGAGCCCGGTGCCCGTCGCGGTCGAGAACTTCCACGTCCTCCAGTCGCGCCAGACGGCGGACTCCCCGTACGGGCCCTCGACGCCCGGCCGTGTGAACCTCCTCAACTGGGACGGCAACGGCCGCCCGCCCGGGCTCTTCCCGCCGGGCGAGGACGCGACGACCGGCGGGACCGGCGCGGGCACGGGGACCGGCGGCGTCGTCCCCGGGGGGCCCGGCTCGCTGCCCGGGGGTCGGCAGGACGCGCGGCACGACACGATCCCCGGCCCGTCGGCGCCCGGTGGGCCGGTCGGCGGACCGGCGGGCAACCCGGCACAGGAGGACGGGCCCGGCGTCGGGCCCGACGGAGGCACCCGATGAGGACGCGCTCCCTGCTCCCGACCCCGGCGCTGCGCCCCGGGGCGCGACCTCGCGGGCCGCAGCCCGACCACCTGGCCCCCGTCTCGGCGTCGGGCACCCAGCGCCGCACGGCCCACATGGCCGCGTCCGTGCTGCTCGCCTACCCCGACGCGGACGTGCTCGACGCGGCCGTGGCCGTCCGGGCGTCGACGCCCGGGCTGCCCGCACCGGTCCGCGAGCGCCTCGACGCGTTCTGCGACGTGCTGCCGGCGTCCGCGGACGCGCAGGGCCTGCGCGAGCTCCAGGCCCGCTACGTCGCGACGTTCGACCTCAAGCGCAAGTGCTCGATGTACCTGTCGTACTACGCCGCGGGCGACACCCGGCGGCGCGGGACGGCGCTCGTCGCGTTCGTCGAGGCGTACCGGGCCGCGGGCTGGGAGGTCACGGGCTCGGAGCTGCCCGACTACCTGCCGACCGTGCTCGAGTTCTCCGCCCGCACCGAGGGCGACGACGCGACGATCGCGGCGGGGCTGCTCGCCTCGCACCGCGACGGGATCGAGGTGCTGCGCACCGCGCTCGAGAGCATGGCGAGCCCGTGGACCGGGCTGGTCGAGGCGGTGTGCCTCACGCTCCCGCCGCTCGACGAGCGCACGCAGCAGCGGTACGTCGAGCTCGTGACGGCGGGACCGCCCGCCGAGCTCGTGGGGATGGAGCCGTTCGCGCTGGAGCCGTACGGCGCCGGGGCCGGCCGGACCGGAGGTGCGGTGCGATGAGCGGGGTGAGCACGGGCGAGATCCTGCTGTGGGTCGTCTTCCCGTACGTGACGTTCGCGGTGTTCGTCGTGGGGTCGGTCTGGCGGTACCGGTACGACAAGTTCGGCTGGACCACGCGGTCCAGCGAGCTCTACGAGAAGCGGCTCCTGCGGCTCGGCTCCCCGCTCTTCCACTTCGGGCTGCTGTTCGTGATCCTCGGGCACCTCATGGGCCTCGTCATCCCCAAGTCGTGGACGGAGGCGGTGGGCATCAAGGAGGTCGCCTACCACTTCGTCGCCACGTACATGGGGTCGATCGCGGCCGTCGCGCTCGTCGCCGGGCTGCTCATCCTCATCTACCGGCGCCGCACCACCGGTCCCGTCTTCCGCGCGACGACGCGCATGGACAAGACCATGTACGTGTTCCTCGCGGCGTCGATCCTGCTCGGGTCGTGGGCGACCGTGCAGACGCAGCTCCTCGCCGGCGGCCACGGGTACGACTACCGGGAGACGATCTCCCCCTGGTTCCGGTCGCTCTGGTACCTGCAGCCGCAGCCCGCGCTCATGGAAGGCGTGCCCGCGGCCTTCCAGCTCCACATCGTCGCCGCCAACCTGCTCTTCATCCTGTGGCCGTTCACGCGGCTCGTGCACGCGTTCTCCGCGCCCGCGCCCTACCTGTTCCGCCCGTACGTCGTGTACCGGTCGCGCGACGCGTCGGTCGCCGCGCGCGCCCCGCGGCCGGGCTGGGACCCCTCGGAGCGCCCGCGCGGGCGGTGAACCCCGGCGCCGTCGCCGGACCAGGAAGCGCCAGGTCAGCGGCGAGAAACCACCTCGTCGCGTGCAGGACCCGCCGAGCGCCACCGGGTGAAAACGCGACGACGGTGACCACGGGACGCGCCGGCACGCCCTCCTTCCAGGGGCGGTCACCCCGACCGTGACCGTCACCCGGAAGAGGTTCGAGCATGTCCACCACCGCCCCGACGACCGCCGGTCGTCCCCGCGTCGTCCGCCCGTCAGCGTCCTCGACCACGCCCGTCGCCCGTCGCCGCGTCGCCGTCCTGCCCGCGCGGCTGGCCGGCCGCGTCGACGCCGCCGTCGCCGCCACCGCGCGCTTCCTCACGCGCTGGTCCGTCCCCGCGCTGCGCGTCGCCCTCGGCCTCGTGTTCCTCGGGTTCGGCGTCCTGAAGTTCTTCCCCGGCGCGAGCCCGGCGGAGTCGATCGCGGCGCGGACCGTCGAGACGCTCACGTTCGGCCTCGTCGGCGGGACCGCGGCGGTGCTCTTCACCGCGGTCCTCGAGACGTTCATCGGCCTGACCCTCCTCACGGGCCGCCTCCTGCGGGCCGGGCTGGTCGCCCTCGCCGTCGCGATGGCCGGCATCCTGTCGCCGATCGTGCTCTTCGCCGGCGAGCTGTTCGGCCACGGCATGACCCTCCTGGGCCAGTACGTGCTCAAGGACCTCGTGCTGGTCGCCGGCGCTGCCGTCGTGGCGGCCGTCGCCCTCGGTGCCCGGCTGAAGCTCGACGCATGACACCCAGGCGCTCCCACGCCTTCCCCGACCCGACGCACAGGACCCCGTGACCGGCACCGGTCACGGGGTCCTGTCTGTCGGGGCACCGACCACGCCGTCGTGAGGTAGAGCCTCCGGCCGCGACGTAGAACGCGGCGAGCTCTATCTCACGCCCGGAGGTTCTACCTCGGCGGAAGGCGGTCGCGGCTCCGTCAGGCGAGCGCGAGCGTCAGGTACACGCTGTTCGGGTCGTCCGTGTAGTCGGCGAACGGCGCGCACGGCACGAACCCGTGGCGCGCGTAGAGGCGACGCGCAGGGGCAAAGTAGTCCTCCGTACCCGTCTCCAGGCTCACGCGGTCGAGGCCACGGTCGCGCGCGACGTCGAGCAGGTGCGCGAGGACCGTGGCCGCGACGCCCCGACCCCGCGCGGCCGCCGTCGTGCGCATGGACTTGAGCTCGCCCAGCGTCGCGTCGTGCTGCTTGAGCGCGCCGCACCCGAGGAGGCCGCCGTCCGCGGATCGCGCGGTGACGAACGTGATGTCCGACGCGCGCAGCCGCTCCACGTCCAGCGCGTGCACGCTCTCCGGCGGCGACGTCGCGTGCATCTCGTCCAGGTGCTCCTGCAGCAGCGCCAGCACGTCCTCGGCCGTCGGACCCTCGACGGCGACGCGCACGTCCGCCCGGGTCGTCGTCTCGTTCACCCGCCGAGCCTGCCACACCACCGGTCGAGCGATGCACGGGCGTACGAGCGGCGCACGTCCAGGTGCGTCCTTCGAGCGCACGTGCACCAGTCGGCGCGTACTCCGGCGCGTGACGTCGTCGCGCGGGGTTTCCCACGGTCCCGCGGCGTGACACTCCGCAGGTACGGGTCTATCGTCGCCATCATGCCGCATTTTCGGATCCGCGAGGCCGCAAGCCTGCTCGGGGTCAGCGACGACACCGTCCGCCGCTGGGTCGACGCCGGCGACCTCGCCGCGAGCGTCGACGACGCCGGGCGCAAGGTCGTCGAGGGCGCGGAGCTCGCGCGCTTCGCCGTCGCGCAGTCGCACCCGACGCCCGACCCGTCCGGCGTCGCGCGCTCGGCGCGCAACCGGTTCGTCGGGATCGTGACGGACGTCGTGAGCGACACCGTGATGTCCCAGGTCGAGATGCTCTGCGGGGGCCAGCGCGTGGTCTCGCTCATGAGCACCGAGGCCGTGCGCGAGCTGCGCCTCGAGCCCGGAAGCCTGGCCGTCGCGGTCGTCAAGGCGACGACCGTCATCGTCGAGACCCCTGGAGGAACCGCGTGAGCACGTCCGCACGCCCCCGCACGACCACCCGCACGACAACCTCGCGCCGCCGCGCCCGAGGAGCCCTCGCCGCGCTCGGGACGGCGGCCCTCGTCGCCGCGCTCGCCGCGTGCGGCACCGGCGCGGACGCCGGGGACGACGCCTCGCCGTCGGGCGGCGCCACGGACGCCGCGAGCACGCCGGCCGAGGAGCGCACGCTCACGGTCCTCGCCGCGGCGTCGCTGCGCGACGTGTTCACCGACCTCGCCGACGGCTTCGAGGCCAAGCACGAGGGCGTCACCGTGGCGCTGTCGTTCGCCGGGTCGTCCGACCTGGGCGACCAGATCCTCGCCGGGGCGCCGGCCGACGTCTTCGCCTCCGCGGACGAGCGCACCATGACCCGGGTCGTCGACGCGGGCGACGCGTCCGACCCGGTCGCGTTCGCGACGAACACGCTGACGATCGTCACCCCGCCCGGGAGCCCCGCCGGCGTCGAGACGTTCGCCGACCTCGCGCGCGAGGACGTCAAGGTCGTCGTCTGCGCGCCGGAGGTCCCGTGCGGCGGCGCGACCGACACGGTCGCCGAGGCCGCGGGCGTCACCATCCACCGCGTGAGCGAGGAGGCCAGCGTCACGGACGTCCTCGCCAAGGTGACGTCGGGCGAGGCCGACGCCGGGCTCGTGTACGTCACGGACGCGACCCTCGCGGGCGACGACGTCGACGTGGTCGACGTGCCCGAGACCGACGCCGCGCTCAACGTCTACCCGATCGCGCTCGTCGCGGCGGCCGAGGGGGCCGGCCCCGAGCAGGTCGCGCTCGCGCACGCCTGGATCGACCTGGTGACCGGCGACGCCGGGCAGGCCGCGCTCGCCGCGGCGGGCTTCGGCGCCCCGGACGCGGCGGCGCCGTGACGACCGCACCGTCCCGCAGGCCCTGATGCGCGGGCTCCCCCGCTGGGTCCTCGCCCCGGCGCTGCTCGGCGCGCTGTTCGTCGTCGTCCCCGTGGTGGCGATGGTCGCGCGCGTCGAGCTGACGCCGGCGGCGGACGGGACCGGCGGCCTCTGGGCCCTCGTCACATCCCCGGCCGCGGTCGACGCGCTCGGGCTGTCCCTGCGCACCGCGCTCGTCGCGACGCTGTGCTGCGTGCTGCTCGGCACGCCCATGGCGCTCGTCCTCGCGCGCACGACGTTCCCCGGGCAGCGCGTCGCGCGCGCCCTCGTGCTGCTCCCGCTCGTCCTGCCGCCCGTGGTCGGCGGCATCGCGCTGCTCCACACGTTCGGTCGCCGCGGGCTGATCGGCCAGCACCTCGAGGTGCTGGGGATCGAGATCGCGTTCACCACGACGGCCGTCGTCATCGCGCAGACGTTCGTCGCCCTCCCGTTCCTCGTCCTGAGCCTCGAGGGCGCGCTGCGCACGCAGGACACGCGCCTCGAGGACGTCGCCGCGACGCTCGGCGCCGGCCCCACGACGGTGCTGCGCCGCGTGACCCTCCCCCGCGTCCTGCCGGGGCTGCTGTCGGGCGCGGTGCTCGCGTTCGCGCGGGCGCTCGGCGAGTTCGGCGCGACCATCACGTTCGCGGGCGCGCTCCAGGGCGTCACGCAGACCCTGCCGCTGGAGATCTACCTCCAGCGCAGCGCCGACCCGGACGCCGCCGTCGCGCTGTCGTTCGTGCTCGTGGTGGTCGCGGTGCTCATCACGGCCGCCGTCCACGGTCCGCGCGTGCTCGGCGGCCCGGACACCCGGACGGCCCGCCCGCGGCGCGACGGCCGGGCGGCCCGCGGGTCGGGCGCCCTGCCCGACGGCGACCGGGTCGTCCGGGAGGACGTCTCGCCCCGGAGCGGCACCGACCCGGCGTCGGCGCCCGCCGCGGACCCGACCCCACGCCCCCACGTGGCGGCCGCCGCGCTCGCCGTGCGCGCCGTCGTCCCCGACCGCGGGCTCGACGTGGACCTCGCGCTCGCGCCGGGCGAGGTCGTCGCGGTGCTCGGCGCGAACGGGGCGGGCAAGTCGACGCTCGTGCAGGTCGTGGCAGGGCTCCTCCCGCCCGGGGAGGCGCCCGGCGCCCGGGTCGCCGTCGGGGACGACGACGTCACGCGCGCCGCGCCGCGCCGTCGGCGGCTCGCGTGGCTGAGCCAGCGACCGCTGCTGTTCGAGAACCTGTCGGTCGAGGACAACGTCGCGTTCGGCCTCCGGGCGCGAGGCGTGCCGCGCACCCGCGCCCGGCGCGAGGCCCGGGCCGCGCTCGGGCGCGTCGGCGCCGCCGACCTCGCGCCCCGGCGCGCGACCGACCTCTCGGGCGGGCAGGCGCAGCGCGTCGCCATCGCCCGGGCGCTCGTCACCGACCCGCGCGTGCTGCTGCTCGACGAACCGCTCGCCTCGCTCGACGTCGGCGTCGCGCAGCACGTGCGGTCGGTGCTGCACCACGCGCAGCGGGAGCGGCCCCGCACGACGCTCCTCGTGACCCACGACCTGCTCGACGTGCTGCTGCTGGCCGACCGCGTCGTCGTGCTGGCGGACGGCCGCGTCGTCGAGGACGGGCCGGTGGACCAGGTCCTCACGCGGCCACGGTCCCGGTTCGCGGCCCGCCTCGCGGGCGTGAACCTCCTCGCAGGGAGCGTCGTCCACGTCGCCGTGCCGGAGCCCGTCACGGTGGGGAGCCTCGGGACGGAGCAGGGCGGGCCGGACACCGGCGGGACGGAGACCGGCGGGACGGGCGCCGGCGGGACGGACGCAGCTCTGGTCCCGGCCGAGGCAGGGCCGGCCGCAGCACGCGAGGTGACGGTCGCCGTCGACGGAGCGGAGGTCCGCGTGCGCGGGACGGCGGACGAACCGCTCGCGGTCGGGACCGGGGCCGTCGCGGTGTTCGAGCCGCGCACGGTCGCCGTCCACCGGGCGACGCCCGAGGGCAGTCCCCGCAACGCGTACCGGGTCGTCGTGACGAGCGTGGAGCCGCACGGGCCGCTGCTGCGCGTGTGGGGTCGCGTGGCGGGCGAGGACCGGGGCGACCAGGCCGCGGTGACGACGACCGCCGTCGGGCACGACGCCCCGCACCTCGCCGCGGACCTCACGCCGCGCGCCGTCGCCGAGCTGCGCCTGACCCCGGGCGAGCGCGTCTGGTTCGTGGTCAAGGCGGCCGAGGTGCGAATCCACCCCCACTGACACGCCGAACCCGGGGTCGTTCCCCACGACGCGCCGGTCGTGAGGGAGGACCCCGGGTTCGGCGCCGCGGGTGTCAGACGGCGGCTGGTGCCTCCGGCGCGGGGGCGGGCGCCGTGTCGTGCGGGGCGGGCCGCACGGCTCGCGACCACTCGCCGCCGCGAGCACGGACCGCGACGAGCAGGACGACGAGCCCGACGGCCGTCATCGCGGCGCCCGCCCACAGGGGCGACGTGAAGCCGAGCCCGGCGGCGATGGTCAGACCGCCGATCCAGGCGCCGAGCGCGTTGCCGACGTTGAACGCGTGGCAGGGGCGCGCGCCGGGTCAGGCCTGCCGGTCGACCCCGCCGAGCGCGGCGCGGACCTCGCCGACGATCGCCGCCATCGCCGCCTCGGCGGCGCGCGGGTCGCCGTCCGCGACGGCGCGCGCGACGGCCTCGTGCTGGTCCAGCGCCTCGGGCACAGGGGACGCGGGCATGAGCCCCAGGTGCGTCCGTCCGCTGAGCACCGCGGCGACGACCCCCGCGAGCGCGCCGAACATCTCGTTGCCGCTCGCGCGCAGCAGGAGCTCGTGGAAGCGCACGTCGAGCGCGAGGAACTCCTCGAGGTCGCCCGCCTCGCCGAGCATCCGCATGCGTGTGGCGGCCGCGACGAGCTCGGCGCGCTCGTCGTCGGTCGCGTGGACCGCCGCCCCCGC
The DNA here is from genome assembly GCF_055571305.1 of Cellulosimicrobium sp. NPDC030954. NCBI lineage: Bacteria > Bacillati > Actinomycetota > Actinomycetes > Micrococcales > Promicromonosporaceae > Cellulosimicrobium > Cellulosimicrobium sp. NPDC030954. The sequence goes on along the minus strand of NZ_JBVIFN010000005.1, from coordinate 188,124 downwards.
GGCCGCGAGCGGCTCGACGGCGTGGCGCAGCTCGGTGAGCGTGCGGAGCTGGGGGTCGCGGCCCGGGCCCTCGAGGCGCCAGCGGATGACGCGCGGGTCGAGCACGTTCCACTCGTCGATGCCGAGGACGACGAGCCCGACACGTCGCCTGGACCGCACGAGGCCGAGTCCTTCGAGGAGCCGCATGACCTCGCGCGCGACGGTGCGCGAGACGCCGAACTCCGACCCGATCGACTCGAGCGTGAGCGGCGTGCCTGCCGGGACGTCGCCGCTGGTGATGCGACGACCCAGGGAGTCGAGCACGGTGGTGTGCAGGACCGTCGTCGCCATGCTCGCAGCCTAGTGGCGCCGAATGGTGCTATCAATCACTTGCCAAAGGTGCTACCAATAGCCCACAGTGGACGCCAGCGACGACCACGACGGTCGTCGCCCGGGAGCGGCCGGCACGGCGCCGACCCGCCCGGACGCCCCGCCCGACACGGAAGTCGACACATGGACACGGACGTCAGCACCACCGACCGGCCCGACGACGCCGGGAGCACCTCCCAGCCTCAGCACCTCGTCGTGATGGGCGTCGCCGGCTCGGGCAAGACCACCGTCGCGACGCTGCTCGCCCGCCACCTCGGCACCGAGTACGCCGAGGCCGACCAGTTCCACCCCGAGGCCAACATCGCGAAGATGAGCGCCGGGACGCCGCTCACCGACGAGGACCGGTGGCCGTGGCTCGAGGCGATCCGTGACTGGCTGAGCGCCGAGGCGGACGCCGGTCGCTCCGGCGTCGTGACCTGCTCCGCGCTCAGGCGCTCCTACCGCGACCTGCTGCGCACCGCGCGCGGCCGCGTCTGCTTCGTCCACCTCGACGGCAGCCCCGAGCTCCTCGCGGAGCGCATGGCGCACCGCAGCGGCCACTTCATGCCCACGTCGCTCCTGCCCTCCCAGCTCGCCACGCTCGAGCCCCTGGACGACGACGAGCCCGGCTTCACGCTCGACGTCGCCTCCACGCCCGAGCAGATCGTGGACGAGATTCTCGCGCGCACGCGGCTGAGCAGCGCGCCCGGCGCCCGCTGAGCGCGCGCCCGACCCGACCCACCGACCACGACCGTCGACGGAGACACACCCATGCCCCCTGAGGACTGGACACAGACCCTGACCGCCGGACCGCTGCTCGCGATCGCCGCGGGCGCGATCGCGCTCCTGCTGTTCCTCATCATCAAGCTCAAGCTGCACGCCTTCGTGGCGCTCATCCTCGTCAGCCTGCTCACCGCCGTCGTGGCGGGCATCCCGACGGGCTCGGTCGTCGAGGTGCTCACCGCGGGCTTCGGCACGACGCTCGCGACCGTCGCCCTGCTCGTCGGGCTCGGCGCGATGCTGGGCAGGCTCGTCGAGACGAGCGGCGGCGCGAAGGTCATGGCCGACTTCCTCATCGGGAAGTTCGGCGAGAAGCGCGCGCCGTTCGCCCTCGGCCTCGCGTCGCTCATCTTCGGCTTCCCGATCTTCTTCGACGCCGGCCTCGTCGTCATGCTGCCCATCGTGTTCTCCGTGGGCCGCCGGCTGGGCGGGTCCCTCCTGCTCTACGGGCTGCCCGTGGCGGGCGCCTTCTCCGTCATGCACATCTACGTGCCGCCGCACCCCGGCCCGGTCGCCGCGACCGAGTTCCTCGGCGCGAACGTCGGCATCGTCATCCTCCTCGGGCTCGTCGTCGCGATCCCCACCTGGTACGTCACGAGCTACCTGTTCGGGCGCTACGTCGGGCGTCGCGTCGAGCTACCCATCCCCGCGATCCTCGGCGAGGCCGACGAGGACCAGCTCGAGAACCCGCCGAAGTTCGGCACCGTCGTCGCGATCCTCCTGCTCCCGCTCGTGCTGATCTTCGCCAACACCGGGCTCGACGCGCTGCGCGCCGCCGGGACCGTCGACGCCGAGAACCCGGCCGTGCAGACCCTGCGCGCCATCGGCGCGACGCCGGTCGCGCTGCTCATCACGGTGCTCGTCGCGGCCTGGGTGCTCGGTCGTCGACGGGGCGTTTCCGGGACGGCGCTGGAGAAGACCCTCGACTCCGCGCTCGGCCCGGTCTGCTCGGTCATCCTCATCACCGGGGCGGGCGGCATGTTCGGGGGCGTGCTGCGCGCGACCGGCATCGGCGACGCGCTCGCCGACGTGCTCGGCGACCTGGGGCTGCCCGTGATCGTGGCCGGGTTCCTCATCGCGGCGATCCTGCGCGTCGCGCAGGGGTCCGCGACCGTCGCGCTGACGACCGCCGCCGGGCTCATCGCCCCCGCCGTGGAGGCGGGCGGCTTCAACGCGGTCGAGCTCGCCGCGGTCGTCGTGTCCGTGGCGGCGGGCTCCGTGGTGCTCAGTCATGTGAACGACTCCGGGTTCTGGCTGGTCGGCCGGTTCTTCGACATGGACGTCAAGACGACGCTCCGCACCTGGACGGTCATGGAGACCGCCATCGGTGTCATGGGCTTCGCCATCGCGGCGCTCGTCTTCGCCGTCGCGTAGCGCGCGGCGAGCACCGCGAGGACCGCCCGGGCACGGCGCCCGGGCGGTCCTCGACGTCGTGGACGTCAGCTCCGGTCGGTGAAGACCGGGGTGTAGGCGTCGCGGTCCGCGAGCCAGGACTTCCGGCGGAAGCGCTGGAGCGTCAGACCGAGGAGCGTGAGCAGCCCCGCCATCACGAGCAGGCCGAGGTCGCCACCCGCACCGGTCGTGGCCAGGGCCGTCGGACCCGACGCCGCGACGGTCGTCCCGGTGGCCGTCACGGCCACGGCGCCCGCACCGGTGCCGATCGGGTGGAGCACACGGACCACCGTGCCGTCCGTGCCGTCCGTCGATCCCGGGTCAGCGGGGTTCGTCGGGTCGGTCGGGTCCGTCGGGTCGGTCGGGTCCGTCGGGTCCGTCGGGTCCGTCGGGTCCGTCGGGTCCGTCGGCACGACGGCGGCCGTCGGGCACGCGGCGGAGGCGTCACCCAGCAGGCCGACGCCCACGCCGCAGACGGTCACGGGGACCGTCACCGGCAGGCCGACGTCGAGGTCGGGCAGCGCCCCGAGGACGCCGTCCTCCCCGAGCAGGCCGCCGTCGAGGAGCCCGTCGCCCAGCAGACCGTCGTCCCCGAGCACGCCGTCCAGCAGCCCGTCGCCCGACGCACCGCCGAGCAGGTCGTCCACCAGGCCGTCCTCACCCAGCACCTCGTCGAGGAGCCCGTCGTCCCCGCCGAGCACGTCGCCGCCCAGGAGGCCGTCGCCGAGCAGGTCGTCCACCAGACCGCCGTCGCCCAGCACCCCGTCCAGGAGACCCGTGCCGTCGGCGTCGCCAGAACCGGTCCCGTCACCGGGGCCCTCCCCGGCAGTGGCACCGCCGACCGTCGCGTCGCCGCCGACGCCGACCGCGACACCGGACACGTCCACCGGCACGGTCACGGGCACGTCGACGTCGACGCCGGAGCCGGAGCCGGCCGCGCCGTCGTCCGTGCCGTCAGCCGGAGCCGCCGGAGCCGGCGTGACGGTCGCGTCACCCAGGACGCCCACCGCGACGCCGGACACGTCCACGGGGACCGTCACCGGCACGTCGACGGCCACGTCCGCCGGGTCCGCCGGAGCGGGCTCGGGGGCAGGTGCCGGGGCGGGCGCGGCCTCCGGAGCCGGAGCCGGAGCCACCGCGGCGTCGCCGAGGACGCCGACGGCGACGCCCGAGACGTCCACCGGGATCGTGACGGGCACGTCGAGCTCGACGTCCGCCGGGCCGGCCGGGGCGGGCTCGGGATCGGGGACCGGGGCGGGAGCCGGTGCGGGCGCCGAGGATGCCGTGGCGTCCCCGAGGGCACCCACCGCGACGCCGGTCACCGTGACGGGGACGTTCACGGGCACGTCCACCGACACGTCGGGAAGGGCCTCGGTCACCTGGCTCAGCGGAGCCTCGACCGAGACGTCCAGCCCGAGGTCGCCGAGGAGGTCGCCCTCGGCTGCGTGGGCCGCTCCGGCCCCGACGACCACGAGGCCGCCTGTGACGAGCGCTGTGCGCAGCGCGCGCCGAACGAAGGTGTGCATGATCGTTCTCTCTCCTGCTCAGAAGTGGCTGGCGCACGACGGCGCCGGGTCGCGTCTGCCGCGCTCGGGGCGCGACGCGAGCCACGTCAGGCAGGAGAGACGGGGACCTCGAAGAACGTCGAGGGGTGCTTCGACCGCGCGTCGTCGACGACGGCGGTCCAGGACGAGAGCGCGGGGGCGGCGGCACCGTGGTCGAGGGCGGCGAGGTCGCCGCCGGACCCGGCGCGCTGGGCGCTGCCGGAGGGCGCGGGCGCGGTGCCGAGCCCGCCGTCCGACGGCGTGCCACCGAAGGGTGTCGCGCCGCCTGCGGGCACGGCGGTGCCGGGCGGAGCGTCGAGCGGGGCGAGGGGAACCCCGCCGCGCGCGCCCGGGGGCGGGGCATCGGGCGCCGTCGGGCCCGCACGATCCGCACCAGGAGGGGGCACGGGCGGCAGCTCGCCGCCCGCCGGCAGCGGCACCCCCGGTACGGCGGGCTCGGCCGCGGTCGTGCCGGTGCCGGGCATCGACGGGCCGGCCGGGCCCGGAGCCTCCGGACCGGGGGCAGGTGCCTCGGGGAGCACGGGCGCGAGCGGGTCGAGCGGGGTGAGCGGCCCGCTCACCGGGCCGAGGACCGGGTCGGTGACCGGCGCCAGGACGTCGAGCACCGGGGTGAGCGCGTCCAGGACGGGCGTCACCGGGTCGAGCGCGGGCGACACCGCCCCGAGGACGGGGTTCACCACGGGGGCGACCGCCTCGACGACGGGCGTCGCGGCCGGCACGACCGCGTCGAGGGCCGGCGTGGTCACCGGGGCGACGACGTCGGTCACGGGCTGCACGACGGGCGCCACGGGCGCGACGACCTGCTCGACCACGGGAGCGACCGGCTCGACGACCTGCTCGACCACCGGGGCGACGGGTCGCACGACCTCCTCGACCACGGGTGCCGCCGGGGTCACGACCTTCTCGACGACCGGGGCGACCGGCTGGACGACGGGGGCGACGACGTCGCGCACGACGGGCTGGACGACGTCCTGCACGACCGGGTCGACGACGCTCTGGACCGTCGAGGTCACGGGCGACAGGACCTTGCCGAGGCCGAGCGGGTCGTCCGCGGCGGACGCGCCGCCCGCGGTCACGACGGCGAACGCGAGGCCCGCACCGAGACTGCCGCCGGCCACGAGCGCGCGCACGAGCCAGCGGCGGGCGGCTGGTGCGCGCCTGCCCTGCGCGTCGTGCGTCGCGTCCATCGTGCGCCCCGTAGGTCGTCGGTGCGGCGAAGAGGCGGGCCGGCAGGCCCGTCCGGGGTCACGGTAGGCATGCGCCGGTGACGCTCACCACCGGAGCGTCCGATTTCACCCGACGGTCGCCCCGAACACCAGGCCGAGCAGGTAGGTCGCCGCCGCGGCCCCGAAGCCGATGCCGATCTGCCGCAGCGCCCGCGTGAGCGGCGAGGTCCCCGAGAGCAGGCCGACCGTCGCACCGGTCGCCAGGAGCGCGATCCCCACGAGGAGCGCCGCGACACCCACGGCGACGAACCCCGTGAGACCGAAGAGGTAGGGCAGCACCGGGATGAGCGCGCCGGACGCGAAGAACAGGAACGACGACACCGCCGCCCCCATGGCCGTGCCGTGCGTCTCGTGCTCGTCCGCGCTGGGCGGTGGGGCGATCACGGTCTGCTGCGTGTACGTCGCGAGGACGTCGGCGGCGTGCGCCTCGGCCTCGACCGGCGCCATGCCGCGCGCGCGGTAGACCAGCGCGAGCTCGTTCGCGTCGACGTCGAGGTCGGGCAGCGCCGCGGACGCCTGCGGGCTGGGCGTCGAGGCGTCGAGCAGCTCGCGCTGCGACCGCACCGACACGTACTCCCCCGCACCCATCGACAGCGCGCCCGCGAGCAGGCCCGCGAGCCCCGAGAGGAGGACGGTGCTGTTCGACGCCCCGGACGCCCCGATGCCGAGGATCAGCGCGAGGTTGGAGACGAGCCCGTCGTTCGCGCCGAACACCGCAGCCCGGAAGGTGCCCGACATGCGGTTGCGCCCGCGCGTCGCGAGCCCGCGCACGACCTCCTCGTGGATCCGCTCGTCGGCGGCCATCCTCGGCGTGGCGTCGGCGTCGGTCTCGTACGTCGAGCGCGCCTCGGCGCGCTGGGCGAGCGCGAGCACGAACACGCCGCCGAAGCGGCGCGCGAGCCAGCCGAGCGTCCGGGTGCGCCAGTCGCCGCGCAGGGGCTTGCCGACGTCGTCGCCGAGCAGGTCGAGCCAGTGCTGCTCGTGCCGCCCCTCCGCGTCCGCGAGCGCCAGCAGGATGTCGCGCTCCTCCCCGCTGCGACGGCTCGCGAGGTCCCGGTAGACCGCGGCCTCCGCGCGCTCGTCGGCGAGGAACCGGCGCCACCGCCGGACCTCCTGCGGCGTCGGTCGGTGCCCGACGACGGCCGCCTGGTCCCCGCCCGGCGTCACCCCGCGCGGGGTGTCGGCGGGCAGTCCGGTGTGCGGCTCAGGCGTAGAGGACATGCCCTCCATGATGGCGATCTTCGGCCGCGCCGTGTTGCGCGCGGCCGAACGCGGGGCCGGGGGTCCCCCCGACCGGTGTTCCGGGCGTCCCCAACCTCAGGCCCGCCCGTCGTCCGTCGTCGTGGTTGGATCGAGCCATGACCACTGGAGAGAACGAGCTGTCCCGCCCCGAGGTCGACGCGCCGGAGGGCCCCGCCCCGACGGAGCTCGTCGTCGAGGACATCACCGTCGGTGACGGCCCCGAGGCGACGCCGGGTGCGACCGTGAACGTGCACTACCTCGGCGTCGAGTACGAGACGGGCGAGGAGTTCGACGCCTCGTGGAACCGCGGGCAGTCGATCAACTTCCCGCTGCGCAGCCTCATCGCCGGCTGGCAGCAGGGCATCCCCGGGATGAAGGTCGGCGGGCGGCGCAAGCTCGTCGTGCCGCCGGAGCTCGCCTACGGCCCCGCGGGCGGCGGCCACCGCCTGTCCGGCAAGACGCTGATCTTCGTCATCGACCTGCTCGGCGTGTCCTGACCGACCACTGACGCGCGAGAGGGCCCCGGTCGTCGACCGGGGCCCTCTCGCTGTCTGCCCTCCCGGGCGTCGCCGTCGTGCGACCAGGTCCTACCGCGCGGAGCCGGGGCACGTGACCAGCGCCGCGTCCGTCTCCGGGGCGAGCGCGCCGGACGCCGTGCTCGCGACGGGTCCCGGCACCGGAGCGGTGTCCCGCTCCCGGCGAGCCGTCCGCAGGCGGACCACGGTGTCGACGAGGACACCGAGGAGGATCCCGCCGACGACGCCCACCACGACGGCGAGGAGCGGGCTGTCGCCGACCCAGGCGGCGGCGAGCGTGCCGATGAGGACCGAGTAGGTGGCCCACACGACCGACGCGACGGCGGAGAGCGCCATGAAGCGGCGGCGCGAGAAGCCCACGGCCCCCGCGGTCACGTTGACCGCCGTCCGCCCGACGGGGACGAACCGCGCGCCCAGGACGACGGACGCGCCGCGCCGGTCGAGGGAGCGGGTCGCCCACGCGACGGCGCGCTGACCGCGCGGGCCGCGCAGCACCGGCAGCGCGCGCGTGCCGACCGCCCGGCCGAGCGCGTAGGCGAGCTGGTCGCCGCACCAGGCGCCGAGCGCCGCGACGAGCAGGACGAGCCCCCAGGCGACGCCACCGCCGGACTGCGCTCCGACGGCGAGCATGACGATCACGGTCTCGCCGGGGATCGGCGGGAAGAACCCGTCCCCCGCGGTCGTCGCGAACAGCGTCGGCAGCGCCCACACCGAGTCGACGAGCGCGAGCAGCCACGCCTCGACCTGTCCCCACAGCTCCACGACCCACGCGACCATGCGTCCCAGCCTCGACCGCGCGGCCGTCCGGCACCATGGGGTATCCCCCCGGTTCTCCCCTGAGGCGACCCCGACCGGGCAGACCGCGGACACGTGGTCCGGCGACCCTCCGGTCCGGGGGACAATGTGGCTCGACGCATTCGCCTCCCCGCGCCGCAGCCGGCGGGCGGGGACGTCCGTGATCGAGGAGCGCTGTGATCACTGTCAGCACCGACGGCTCGTGCCTGAGCAACCCGGGCGGCGCCATCGGGTGGGCGTGGATCAACCACGACGGCACGTTCGACTCCGGCGGCGCCGTGAGCGGGACCAACCAGGTCGCCGAGCTGACCGCGCTGCTCCAGGCGGTCCGTGCGCACCCCGGGGCGGAGCCGCTGCTCATCGAGTCCGACTCGCAGTACGCCATCAAGTGCGCGTCCGAGTGGGTCGTCGCCTGGAAACGCAAGGGGTGGCGCACCGCGGGCGGGCAGCCGGTGAAGAACCTCGAGCTCGTCCAGGCGATCGACCGGGTCATCACCGAGCGCGCGGGGCCGGTCCGGTTCCGCTGGGTGCGCGGCCACGTCGGCGACCCGTTCAACGAGCGCGCCGACCAGCTCGCGGGCCTCGCCGCCCAGGACTGGGCCGCCGGCCGGGGTGATCTCGACGGCACGCTCGTGCCCGAGCTCGGCGACCCCACGCGACCGGTCGGCCGTGCGCCGGCCACCGCGCCCGTCCCGACCGCCGCCTCGCACGCCCCGGCACCGAGACAGCCGACCTCGGAGCCTGCGTGGGACATGGACACCCTGTTCGACTGACGCCCCCACCCGCCGAACACGACCTTGGTGTCGTTATCGAGCGGATAACGCCATCAACGTCGTGCTCGACGCCGCGCAACGTCGAGCTCGGCCGTCGGCGGCGGGTGCGACGATGGTCCGGTGACCGTCCTGCCGCGCACGGGCCCCGGGCCCGCCGAGCACGCGGTCGGCGACCCTCCGGGCGCGGTCGCGCACCACGTGGACGGTGAGCTGCTCGTCCGGCGCCTCCGGTCGGAGCGTCCCCTCGACCTGCACCTCACGCTCGCCCGGCTCTCCCGGGGGCCGTACGACCCGACGTTCCGCCGCACGCCGGCCGGCGACGTCTGGCGCACGACCCGGATGCCCGGCGGTCCTGCGACCTGCCGCCTCGCCCAGACCGGGCCGCGCGACGTCGTCGGGCACGCCTGGGGACCGGGCGCCCAGGAGGCGCTCGACGCCCTCCCCCACCTGCTGGGCGAGCACGACGACGACACCGGCTTCGTCCCGCCCGCGCCCCTGCGCGACGCGCACCGCCGCGCCACCGGGCTGCGCATCCCCCGCACCGGTCGCGTGCTGGAGGCGCTCGTCCCCGCGATCCTCGAGCAGCGCGTCCAGACGGTCGCCGCGTGGCGGTCGTGGGGCTGGCTCCTGCGCCGGTACGGCGAGCGCGCACCCGGTCCCGCGGGTGACGCCGGGATGCTCGTCGTGCCCGACGCCGCCACGTGGGCTCGCGTCCCGTCGTGGGACTGGCACCGGGCGAACGTCGACCCGGGCCGCGCACGGACCGTCGTCGCGGCCGCGCGCGTCGCCCGCCGTCTCGAGGAGTGCGGCGCGCTGCTCGACGCGCAGGGCGCCGCCGCCGCGCACGCCCGGCTCCAGGCCGTCCCGGGCGTGGGCGTGTGGACCGCCGCCGAGGTGGCGCAGCGCGCGCTCGGCGACGCCGACGCCGTGTCCGTGGGCGACTACCACCTCGCCAAGGCGGTCGGCTGGGCCCTCGTCGGCGAGCGCGTCGACGACGAGCGCATGCTCGAGCTCCTCGCGCCGTACTCCCCGCACCGCTACCGCGTCGTCCGGCTCCTGGAGCTCTCCGGGAGGGCGCAGGCCCCGCGGCGCGGCCCGCGTCTCTCGATCCAGGACCACCGCCCGAACTGACGGCCACGGGCCTCCCTGAGACAGGAAAGAGTCGCCGGAACGTGGCGTTCCGGCGACTCTCTCCTGCCCTCACGGGTTACTCGGGGAGCGCGCACACCCCGTCGACGCAGACCGCGGCGTCGTCCGCACCCACGAGCGTGAGCGTGGGTGCGGTCTCGCGGTGCGGTGCGGCCGCGTCCGCGGCGCTCACGCTCATGAGCGTGGTGCGGCGCGGGTTCGCGATGGAGTGGTAGAGGTTCGTCGTGGTGTCGGTCATCTGAGGCCTCCTCGTGGGATCACGGGCGCCGGTGCACGTGTGGAGCCGGCGTCGGTGCGGGCTGCGTCCCAGTCTCGGTGATACCGAGTCGCAGGTCCACCGCACTGGGGTGTGAGATACGTCGCTCTCCGTACCTGATCTCGCAGAGCGGATAACTCAGGCGGCGTCGCGCTCCGCGACGGCCTGCTGCAGCACCTGGACGAAGACCGCCGGGTCCTGGGCACCCGAGACGCCGTACCGGCCGTCGACGACGAAGAACGGCACCCCGTTGATCCCGTAGGCGCGCGCCTGCTCGATGTCCGCCTGCACGTCGTCGGCGTAGCGGCCGTCCTCCAGAGCCGCGACGACCTCGGCGCGGTCGAGACCGACCTCCGCCGCGAGGTCCGCGAGCTCCTGGACGCGACCCACGTGGCGGCCCTCCTCGAAGTACGCCTTGAGGAGGCGCTCCTTCATCTCGACCTGCTTGCCGTGCGCCTTCGCGTGGTGCAGCAGCTCGTGGGCGGTGAGCGTCTTGGTGTGCTGGAGCGCGTCGAAGTCGTAGGCCAGGCCCTCGGCGGCGGCGAGCTGGGTCATCTGCCCGAGCATCTGCTCGACCTGCGCGCGCGGCATGCCCTTGTGCCCGGCGAGGAAGTCCACCTCGGTGCCGTCGAAGTCGACGGGCGTGTCCGGCGCCAGCTCGAACGAGTGGTACTCGATGTCGACCTGCGGGCCGTCGCCGGCCTCGGCGAGCCGACCGAGCGCCGTCTCGAGGCGCCGCTTGCCGACGTAGCACCAGGGGCACGCGACGTCGGACCAGATGTCGATCTTCACCGTGGGGGCCGACGCGTCCGGCGCGGCGGGGCTGTTCGTCGTCATGTGACCGTTCAACCATCTGGAGGACCGCACGATTCCCTCCCGGCCGACCTCACGGCGTGACGTTCGCCGCACGGTAGAGGTCCTGCAGCACCATGATCTCCGCGCCATGGTGGATCAGCTCGCGGTTCATGTGCGCGACGAGGTGGACGAACGGCGCCTGCGCGTCGATCTCTGTCGCCTGGCTGAGCCCGACCGTGAACGCCCCCTCGTCCGGCAGGGCGTCGACCCCGGCCCGCCACCGGTCCACCTCGTGCCGCAGGCCCGCGACCGCCGGTCCCACCTCGCCCGAGAACGTCACCGCGTCGCGGCGGCGCTCGTGCGGCCCGAACGTCCACTCCCACCGCTCGAAGAACGCCTCGGTGAGGTGCGCGACGAGCCACGCGATCGTCCGCGGCTGCGGCGAGTCCGGCCCGTCGGGCCACTCCATCACCCAGTCGCCGACCCCGAGCGTGCGCGACGTACGCTCGGTGCCACGACGCACGACGCGCAGCGCGTCCGGCCCCGGCTCCCACTCGAGCTCCGCCTGGGTCAGCGTCGCGAGCCGTTCCGAGACCTCGAGCCACGAGAACCCGAGCTGGCCGCGCACGACCGCGAGCGTCGTCGGGACCGTGAGGATCGTCCAGTCGAACTCGGGGCTCCCGTACGCGATCTCCCCGTCCGACGTCTCGTGCACCATCTCGCTCCCCTCCCCGCGGCCCCGTCGCCGCCCGTCCGTCGGTGTGCGCTCGACGCTAGCCGGACCCACCGACGCCTGCGCGCGAGAATGGGGTCGGCCCGTCCCCGTCCCCCGGAGTCCTCGTGCGCGTCCGCCCCCGTACCGTCCTGCTCGTCGCCACCGGGATCGCCGTCGTCCTGCTCGGCGCCCTCGTCGTGTTCCTCGCGATCAACGGGGTCGACGGCGTCCCCGGCTGACCCGGCCGACGCGCGCTCCGGGCGTCCCCGGGTGATCCTGCTGGAGGACCCCAGCAGGAAGGCCGACCCGTGACCGCGACCGACACCACCCCCGATCCGCAGCTCGTCCTCGTGCGCCACGGCGAGACGGAGTGGAGCGCGAGCGGCCGCCACACCGGCCGGTCCGACATCCCGCTCACGGTCGCCGGCGAGCAGCAGGCCGTCGCGGCGGGCGTGTGGCTGCAGGGGTGGGCGGACCGCCGCGGGCGACGCCCCGCCGTCGTGCGCACGAGCCCGCGGCAGCGCGCCCGACGCACCGCGGACCTCGCCGGGTTCCCCGACGCGGAGACCGACGACGACCTCGCCGAGTGGGACTACGGCCCCGTCGAGGGCCGGACCGCCGTCGACGTCGGCGAACAGCTCGGCCACGAGTGGCTGATCTTCCGCGACGGCGTGAACGTGCTCGCCGCCGCGAACGGCCACCGTGGCGAGGAGCTCTCCGCGGTGGCGGACCGGGCCGGGCGCGTGCTCGGGCGCGTCGAGCCGACGCTGCAGGGCGGCGACGACGTCGTCCTGTTCGCCCACGGGCACCTGCTGCGCGTCCTCGCGACCGTGTGGCTCGGGATCGACCCCGGGCTGGGCGCGCGGTTCGAGCTCGGCACGGCCGCGATCTGCCTGCTGGGCTACGGGCACGGGCTGCGCACGGTCGAGGGCTGGAACCTCTCGGCACAGGGCTGAACCCGGCCGGCCGGCCGACCGGCGGGACGGCCCTCCCCCTGCGCACCGCGAGGTGGCACGATGCTGCCCATGGGTCTGAGCGAGAAGCACCTCACCGAGGGCGAGCACGTCGTCATGGAGCTCAAGGAGCACGCGAAGGCGCTGTTCTGGCCGTTCGTGCTGCTGGTCGTCCTCGCTGCGGCGGTCGTCGTGACGGTCGTGCTCGTCCCGAACGACGTCGTCCGCTGGGTCGTCGCGGGCCTCGCCCTCGTCGCGGCGGTCGTCTGGGTGTTCGTGCCGTGGCTGCGCTGGCGGACCACGGAGTACACGGTGACGAACAAGCGCATCGCGATGCGCTCGGGCATCATCACGCGCACCGGGCGGGACATCCCGCTGTACCGGATCAACGACGTGAACTACGAGAAGGGCCCGATCGACCGGATCTTCGGCTGCGGGACGCTCGTCATCTCCGACGCGACCGACAAGCCGGGCCTGAACCTGCACGACGTGCCCGACGTCGAGAACGTGCAGGTCCGCCTGCACGACCTGCTCTTCACCGCCGACGACGGCTCCGACGACGGCGAGTGGCCGCCGAACGAGCCGCCGCGCGGCCCGCGCGCGCCCCGTATCCCGCGCGCGGAGCGCTGACGCCCCCGTCCTCGATCAGTCCTCGATGCGCCGCCCGGCCGCGATCTCGGCGCGGGCCAGCATCTCGTCGGTCAGCACCACGTCACCCTCGAGGTGCGCCACGAGCAGCCGGCGCGCGACGCCGGCCGCACGCTCCGGGTCCGCGCCGCGCGCGTTCCACGCCCCGAACCAGTCGGCGAGGGTCACGCCGTGCTCGGGCCGGTAGCAGACCGTCACGGCGTCCCCCGCCTGCAGCTCGCCGTTCCGCACGACCCGCAGGTACGCGCCGGTCCGGTTCGCGGCGGTGAACCGCTTGACCCACCTGTCCTCGCCGAGCCGCCGCGCGAACGTGGAGCACGGCGTGCGGGGCTGGGTGACCTCGAGCAGCGCGGTGCCCACGGACCAGCGCTCCCCCACGACCGCCGCGCTCACGGGGATGCCCCGCACCCGGAGGTTCTCGCCGAACAGGCCCGGCGGGATCTCGCGCCGGAGCTGCCCGACCCACCAGTCGGTGTCGTCCTGCCCGTACGCGTACACGGCCTGCTCCTCGCCCCCGTGGTTCGCACGGTCGGCCTGGAGGTCGGCGTAGAGGCCGAGGCGTCGGACCTTCACCGGCCCGGCGACGGGCCGCTTGTCGATCGCCGTGACGCCGACGGGTCCGGCGTCGGGCAGGAGCGCGTGCACGCGGCACACGGCGAGGACCTCGCCCGTCGGCGCGCTGGAAGCGAGGGCGGTCACGGGCGCCGCACCAGGAGACGTGGGGAGGTCGGTCGGCGAGGCGGGTGCAGCGGGAGACATCCCTCGATTCTCTCAGCGCGTGGTGGCGCAGGACACCGGGGACCAAGGTCACGGGACCGTTCTCACCCCGCACGGGTAGCGTCGGCGCCATGAGCGCCACCCGTCCCTCGCGCTGGGAGCAGAAGACCGCTGCCGACCCGTCGCACTCCACCTGGTACGTCGAACGCTTCCGGGCGATGGCGGCGCGCGGTGCCGACCTCGCGGGCGAGGCACGGCTGGTCGACGCCATGCTGCCGCGCGGCTCGCGGGTGCTCGACGCCGGGTGCGGGCCGGGGCGCGTGGGCGCAGAGCTGTTCGCGCGCGGCCACACGGTCGTCGGGGTCGACGTCGACCCGGTGCTGGTCGAGGCCGCGCGCGCCGACCACCCGGGGCCCGACTGGCGCGTGGGCGACCTCGCCGAGCTCGACCTGCCCGCCGAGGGCGTCACCGAGCCGTTCGACGCGATCGTGTGCGCGGGCAACGTGGTGACGTTCCTCGCGCCGGGCACCGAGGTCGAGGTCCTGCGCCGCTTCCGGGCGCACCTCGCCCCGGACGGTCGCGCCGTCGTCGGCTTCGGCACCGGGCGCGGCTACCCGCCCGAGCGCTTCCTGGCCGACGCCGCGGAGGCGGGGCTGCGCCTCGACGTCGCCCTCGCGACGTGGGACCTGCGCCCGTGGACCCCGGAGGCCGACTTCCTCGTCGCCGTGCTCGCCGTCGACGCCGCGGGCTGAGAGCCCGGGCCGACGCGCCCGGGCCGACGGCACGGCTCAGGCGGGCGTGAACGTGAACGTCACGGCCCCGCCCGAGCTGCCCGGCTCGCCCTCCACGTCGTCGACGTGGAGCATGCCCGCGCCGTGCAGGTCGATCGTGTCCCCGAGGTCCGCCCGCAGGACGTCCTCGCCGCGCGGCGAGCGGACCGCGAGCTGCGCGAGCGCGCGTCCCGCGCCGACGCCGACGCGCATCACGCCCACCCGCACGTCGGCGAACTCCGCCTGCGCTCCCTGGGGCACGCGCGCCCGGCGCACCTCGTCGTTGCCTGCCATGCGTCAGCCTCCCGAGTAGACGGAGTCGAAGTTCTCCTTGTACTCCTGCTCGGTGAGCCAGAGGTCGCCGACCTTCTGCTCGCCGTCCAGCATGCCGCCGCCGGGTCCCCACGGGTTGACGACGTGGATCTTCATCTCGCCGTCGACCTCCTTGACCTCGGTGACGACGTACGCGTGGTTGGGCACGATGCGGCTGTCGTCGACCTCGTCCTCCCACCACCAGAACGCGTCGTCGTCCTCGGTGCCCACCGCGACGGGCCCGTCCTTCAGCCGGTCCTGGATGTCGGACAGGCTGAGCTCCCCCGACCGCTCGGCCGGACGGCCCGTGATGGCCTCGAACGCGTCGTCGGAGTGCCCGCCGTCGATGTCCTGGTAGTCGCCGCCGAAGTACTCGGCCGCCGCCTTCTCGTAGATCGACACCCAGTTCGGCTCGCCGTTCTGACCGCCGACGCCGTTCTCCGGGACGGTCGCCTCCACGACGATCTCGACCGGCTCGCCGTCCTTGTACATCGTCACGGTGTACGTGCCGTCGTCGTTGAGCCGGATGTGCTCGCGCAGGAACTCCGGGTCCGTCGTCGCGACGGCGCCCAGGCCGGCGAGGAACCAGCAGTCCCCGACCTGGCCCTGGTTGATGTCGTCGAGCGAGAAGTCCTCGTTGTCGAGGTCGATCGGCGGGACGTCCTCGTAGTCGCCGAGGGCGTCGGTGAGGCCCGGGTCCCCCGGCCGGTCGCCGTCCTCGCCCGGTGTGCTGCGGTCGCCGCCGCCCCCGCCGGACCCACCGCCACCGGATCCGCCGGCGCCGTCGGTGCTCGCGCTCTCCTGCTGGTCCGCCTGGCGCACGACGGCGGTCGCCGCCTCGCCGAGGACCGCACCGACCGCGGCGACCGCCGGTGCGTGCGACGTGGACCACTCGCCGCGCAGCGCGTCGCCGTCCGGCCCCTCCCAGGGGCTGGACGTGACCAGCGCGTCGAGCTCGCCGCGCAGCGACGTCAACCTCTCGGCGGCCTCGGACAACCGCTGTCCGAGCTGTCGCAGCTGTGCGACGTCCGCCCCGTACATCCCGCTCATGTCTCCCCCTCGCCCGCAGGTCGCCGAGACGGTACCGCCGTCCGCCCACGCCGGTCCATGGGGCGCGCTCCCCATCCCCGCGCAGGCCGCACTTCTGACCTCGGGCCGGTCCGCGCTGGTAGCGTCCCCCGCGGACGACGCACGCGACGACCGAGGGGGACCATGACGGAGCAGGCCAGGACACGGCGCCGGGGCACGACGACGCGGGCCGTGGGGGCGGTGCTCGCGCTGGGCGCCCTCGCCACGCTCGCGGCGTGCGGCGGCGACGCCGAGCCGACGGAGCCGCCGCCCGCGCCGGACGCCGTCACGGGGTACGAGGAGACCCGGCAGGACGTCCTCGCCGCCGTCCAGGACGTCTACGGCGCAGACGGCTGGGCCGACGACGGCAGCGCCTCGGCGACGGCGCAGGACGACGGCCGCTGCGTCGTCTTCCTCCCGGACGCGAGCGCCACGCGCGCGGACGCCGAGGCCTACGACCTGCTCGCCGACGTCCCCGCCGCGCTCGCCCCGGTGCTCGACGCGCACGGCTTCGGCGCGCCGTCCGACGTCGTCGAGGCGGAGCACGGCGGGTCCGCCTCCGTCGAGGCCGCGGACCCGGCGGGGTGGTCGGTGCGCGTCACCGCCGACGGCGACGTGGTCCGACTCGACGTGTCCGGCCCGGTCGACCTCGACCCGTGCGACGAGGCCGGGCTGCCGGAGCTCGGCTGAGCCGTGCCGTCGTACCGCGTGACCCTCGCCGTGGGCCTGCTGCGCCCGGGCGCCGACCCCGAGGCCGTGCTGCCCGCCGCCGCGGCCGCGGCACGCGACCTGACCACGGTCGAGGCGTACGACGTCGGCGTCGTGCGCGGCGAGGCCCGCGTCACCGTCCGCTTCCTCGCGGACACGGACGCCGCCGCGCACACGGTCGCCGACGCGGTGGAGGTCGGTGTGGGCGCCCACGCCGCGACGTCGGGCGGCCGCCTGACCCGGCGCTGGGGAGCACGCTGGCACCCGGCCTGACCGCCGTCGGCGCGGGACAGGGCGCCGGACCGCCCGCCGCGCGACGTGGGCGCGGGACCGGTTCAATGGACGGACCTGTCACCGACGCCGGGGAGGCGCACCCGTGGCCACGAGGACCGGCCTGTTCCGTCGCAAGTCCGTCGAGGACTCGCTCGCGGCGATCGACGACCCGGAACGCTCGCTCAAGCGCAGCCTGACGTCCTGGGACCTCGCGGTCCTGGGGGTCGCCGTCGCGGTCGGCGCGGGCATCTTCTCCGTCGGCGCGACGGCTGCCGCGAACTACGCGGGACCCAGCGTCATCGTCTCGTTCGTCATCGCGTCGATCGTGTGCGCCCTGGCCGTCATGTGCTACGCCGAGTTCGCGTCCGCGATCCCCGTCGCCGGGTCGGCGTACACGTTCTCCTACGCGACCATGGGCGAGCTCGTCGCGTGGATCATCGGGTGGGACCTCATCCTCGAGATGCTGCTCGCGTCGGCGGTGATCGCGAAGTTCTGGGGCGTGTACCTGGGGGACGCGTTCGGGCTGTTCGGCATCGACCTGCCGCTGACGATCCCGATCGGTCCCGTCGACCTCGAGTGGGGGCCGGTCTTCATCGTCGCCGTGTTCACCACGCTGCTCGCGATCGGCACCAAGCTCAGCACGCGCGTCAACAGCGTGTTCACCGTCATCAAGGTGGGCATCACGCTGTTCGTCATCGTCGTCGGGTTCTTCTTCGTCGACGCGTCGAACTACTCGCCGTTCGTGCCGCCCGCCCAGCCGGCGCCGGAGCAGTCGGCGCTCGCGCAGCCGCTGGTCGGCTTCCTCACGGGGCTCGAGCCCACCACGTACGGCGTCATGGGCCTGCTCGCGGGCGCGGCGCTCGTGTTCTTCGCGTTCATCGGGTTCGACGTCGTCGCGACCACGGCCGAGGAGGCCAAGGACCCGCAGCGCACGCTCCCGCGCGGCATCCTCGGCGGCCTCGCGATCGTCACGGTCCTGTACATCCTCGTGACGCTCGTCGTGACCGGCATGGTGTCGTACACCGAGCTCGCGGAGTCCGACGCGCCGTCCCTGACGACGGCGTTCATCCTCGTGGGAGCCGACTGGGCTGGGCGGGTCATCTCCGTGGGCATCCTCGTCGGGCTGACGACGGTGATCATGGTGCTGCTCCTCGGGCTCACGCGCGTCGTCTTCGCGATGAGCCGCGACGGCCTGCTCCCCCGCGGCATCTCCCGGACCTCGCACCGGTACCACACGCCGATCCGCCTCCAGGTGGGGGTGGGGATCGTCGTCGCGCTCATCGCCGGGCTGTCCCAGGTGGAGCTGCTCGAGGAGATGATCAACATCGGGACGCTCTCGGCGTTCGTCCTCGTGAGCTTCGGCATCCCGATCCTGCGCCGCTCGCGCCCCGACCTGCAGCGCTCGTTCAAGGTGCCGTGGTCGCCCGTGCTGCCGATCGTGTCCGGCGTCGCGTGCCTGTGGCTCATGGCCAACCTCACGACCCTCACGTGGCTCCGCTTCCTCGGCTGGGTCGTCGTGGGCCTGGTGATCTACGCCTTCTACGGCTACCGGCACTCCGTCGCGGGCCGCGACTCCCTGAAGGGCGACGTCACCGCGTAGGTGCCATCGCACCGGTGTCGCCCAGAGGTACCGTGGGCGCGCATGAGCGCCTCAGACACCGCGATCACCGCCGACCTCGTCCGCGCGGCACTGGAGGAGCAGCACCCCGACCTCGCCGGGCTGCCGCTCCACGAGGTCGCGGGCGGGTGGGGAAACCAGATGTGGCGGCTCGGCGACGACCTGGCCGTCCGGGTGCAGCGCATGGACCCGACGCCGGAGCCCCAGCTCAAGGAGCGGCGGTGGCTGCCCGTCCTCGCCCCGCGCCTCCCGCTCCCCGTCCCCGCCCCGGTGCGGCACGGCGAGCCGTCCGAGCGTCTCCCCCGGCACTGGACCGTGATGACGTGGGTCCCCGGCGAGCCGCTGGACTACGGCACGATCACCCGGGGCGCGGACGCCGCCGACGCGCTGGCGGGGTTCCTCCGCGCGCTGCACGTCGCGGCGCCCGCCGACGCGCCGACGTCCACGGACCGGGGCGCCCACCCCCGCGACGCCACGGACGGCTTCGAGGGGTTCCTGCGCGCCGTCGCCCCCGACGACGCCGCCGCCGTCCGGTCCGTCTGGGACGACGCCGTCGCGGCCCCCGCGTGGGAGGGAGCGCCCGTGTGGGTGCACGGGGACCTGCACCCCGCGAACGTCGTCGTCGCGGACGGGACGCTCGCGGGCGTCGTCGACTTCGGCGACCTGTTCGCGGGCGACCCCGCGTGGGACCTCGCCGCCGCCTGGGTGCTGCTGCCCGCGGGCACCGCCGCGCGCTTCTTCGACGCCTACGGGCGCGCCGACGACGCGACCGCGCGGCGCGCCCGCGGGCTGGCGGCGCTCAAGGCCCTCTTCCTCCTGCTCATGGGGCAGAACGGGGACGAGGGCCTGCCCGGCGGCAAGCCCCACTGGGGGCCCGCGGGCCGCGCGGCGCTCGACCGCGTCCTGGCCGGCTGACGCTCACCGGGCGGCCAGGGCCTCCGTCGGCGAGAGCCGCGCCGCGCGCTCGGCCGGGTAGAGGCCCGCGACCACGCCGACGACGACGGTCGCCGCGAGGCCGCCGAGCGACGCCCAGGCCGGGACGTGGGTCGGCCACGCGCGCAGCGCCGCGTACGCGGTGGTCGCGACGACGCCCAGCACGACTCCCGCCGTCCCGCCCAGGAGCGCGAGCAGCAGCGACTCCGCGAGGAACTGGGCGCGGACGTGCCCGCGCGTCGCGCCGAGCGACCGCCGCAGACCGATCTCCCCGCGGCGCTCCAGGACCGAGATCACCATCGTGTTCGCGACCCCGACGCCGCCGACGAGCAGCGCGACGGCGCCGAGACCCAGCAGGAGCCCGGTGAACGCCGCGTCCGCGGCGGCCCGCGCGGCGAGCGCGTCCGACGGCCGTGACACCCGGACCTCGTGCGGCGCCGCCGGGTTCGCGGTCGCCGCGAGCACGGCGCGCACGTCCGCGACCGACGCCTCGTCGGAGCGGGTGTAGACGGTGGTCGGGTGCCCGTCGAACCCGAGGACCTCGGCCGCGACGGGGCGTCCCACGAGCGCCGCCGAGTCGATCTCCGGGGCGAGCACCACCGGGTCGAGCACCCCGACGACCGTGAACGGCTCACCCCCGACGAGCACCTGCACGTCCGGGTCGGCGTGACCGATCCCGAGGAGCCGGGCCGTGGTCGCGCCGAGGACGACCGCCGGGTACCGGGCGGTCGCGGCGTTCAGCCAGGTCCCCGACGCGACCGTCGCGCCGAGCGCGGGCGGCAGGTCGAGGTCCGCGGCGTAGGTCGCGATGCCGCCGGTCTCGACCTCGGGCACGAGGTCGCTGCGGTACACCGCCGCGTCGACCGCGCCCACGGACGACACGTCCGTCACCGGCCCGATGCGGGCGATCATGGCCGGGGCCTCGTCGGGCAGGGCGGCGGTGCCGCCGAAGAGGTCGGTGCCGGGCGCGACGCGCAGCAGGTCGGTGCCGAGCCGGTCGAGCTGCCGGTCGAGCTCGGCCCGACCCGAGCTGGAGATGCCCACGACCGCGACCATCGCCGCGATCCCGATCGCGATGCCGAGCGCGGAGAGGACGACCCGCGCGGGCCGCGCCCGCAGCCCGGCCCCGCCCACGCGCAGGAGGTCGCCGGCGCGCAGCCGCGCCGGCGCGAGCCCGCTCACGCGTGCACCTGCCCGTCGCGCAGGGCGACGCGCCGCCGCGCGCTCGTCGCGACCTCGGCGTCGTGCGTGATGACGACGACCGTCGTCCCGTCGCGGTGCAGCCCGGCGAGCAGGGACATGACCTCGCCGCCCGACGCGGAGTCGAGGTTCCCGGTGGGCTCGTCGGCGAGCAGCAGCGCGGGCGACCCCGCGACGGCGCGCGCGACCGCGACGCGCTGGCGCTCGCCGCCCGACAGCTCGTGCGGCCGGTGCGCGAGCCGGTGGCCGAGCCCGACCCGCTCCAGCGCCTCGACGGCGAGGCGCCGCCGCCGCGCCGGGGCGACGCCCTGGTAGAGCATCCCGTCGGCGACGTTCTCGACCGCGCTCACCCCGGCGGCGAGGTGGAACTGCTGGAACACGAACCCGATGCGGCGCGCGCGCAGCGCGGACAGCCCGCGGTCGGAGAGCCGCGCGACGTCGTGGCCGTCGACGCGGACCGTGCCCGCGCTCGGGCGGTCGAGGGTCCCGACGATCTGCAGCAGGGTCGACTTGCCGGATCCCGACGGGCCCACGACGGCGACGAAGTCACCCTCCTCGACGGCGAGGGTCGCCTCCCGGAGCGCCACGACGCCGTCGTACTCCTTGGTCACGGCATCGAGCTCGACGACGGCGCTCATCCCGGGACCACCACCCGGTCGCCCGCGGCGAGCCCGGTCCCGGCCACCTCGACGCGGCCGTCCGAGAACAGCCCGGTCTCGACGGCGACGAGCGACGACCCGCCGTCGTCGACGCGCTCGACCGCGTACCCGCCCTCGGCGAGCGCGAGGAGCGCGGCGACCGGCACCGTGAGCACGTCGTCGCGCCGGTCCGCCGCGAACGCGACGCGCGCGGTCGACGCGACGGGCGCGGCGGCGTCCCCCGCGAGCACCGCCGGGTCGTCGGGCGTCACCGTGACGCGCAGCACGGAGGTGCCCTCCGCGCCGTCGGGTCCCGGCGGCCCGGGGACGACGACCGGCTCGACGCCCTCGACGGTCGCGGGGAACGTCACGCCGTCGGGCAGCGTCACCGTGACCGCCGCGCCGGCGACGGCGAACCGGGCGTCGCGCGGGTCGAGGTCGACCGTGACCACGCGGTCCTGTCCCGCGACGACGACCAGGTCCGCCGCAGCGTCGTCCCCGACCTCCACGAGCAGGTCCGCGACCTGCACGGCGCGGGGCGCGTAGTGCACGGCGCCCGGTTCGACGACGCCCGTCCGCGCCACGCCCAGGTCTGCCTGCCACGCCCGCACGGCCGCGGCCGTCGCGGACGTGAACCGGTCGTCGACGTCGAACCCCGTCCGGCCCAGGGCCGCGAGGTTCTCCTCGAGCTGGCGCACGTCGGGACCCGACGCGCCCGCCTGGAGGGTCCGGTACGCGGGCAGGTCCCCGTACAGCAGGACCGTCGGCACCTCGTCGACCCGGTAGAGCTGCTGCCCGCGCTCGACGACCGCGCCCACGTCCGGGAGCCACGTGACCACGCCACCGTCGCCGCGGAGCGTCCGGGGCCCGACCAGGCCCACCTCCCCCGGCTCCTCGGTCGTCGCCACGAGGTCCTGGCGCACGACCTCCGCCGTCGCGGGCACGGGCGCGACCGACGGCGCGTCGGACGGCTCGAACCCGAACCCGTTCGCCGCCGCGGCCGCGAACCCCACGCCCGCCGCGGTCAGGACGCCGAGGACCACCCACCCCGCGCGGCGCGACGCGCTCGCGCGACCATCCGGCCGTCGGCTCATCCCTCGCCCTCCCCGGGCGTCCCGGCGCCCTCCACGCACGCCTCGAACGCGGCCGTGTACTCGGGCGACGACGGGTCGATGCTGCTCCCGGGCGGCATGTCGATGACGCCCTCCGGGTTCGGGTCGGGGTAGTCGTCGACGCCGTGGTCGCGCATGCAGGCCGCGAGCTCGCGCAGGCGGGCGAGGTGCTCCGGGTCCGCGTCCGGCGGGGCGCCGCCGCCCGGGAGGAACTGCGCGCACGCCGCGAACGCGGCGTCGGCCTCCGCCGTCGAGACGCCCTCGGGGTAGGTGTACGTGAACTCGCCGGCCGAGCTCGTGGGCGGCGGGATCGGCGCGCCCTGCTCCTCCATGCACGTGCTGAGGCCCGCCGGGTCGCCCTCGAACAGCGGCCCGGAGGGCGTGCTCGTCGGCGTCCCGGTCGCACCGTCATCGAGGGACGCGACGGACGGCGCGTCGCCCGACGTGCCCGTCGCGCAGCCCCCGGCCAGCAGCGCCGGCGCCAGCGCGAGGAGCAGCACGACCGGCGCGCGCCCCCGGCGCACCGGTGCGGTCCTCCGCGTGGTCGTCCGTGCGGTCGTCCTCGACCTGGTCATGAAGGTCTCCTCCGGCGATGGGTCGGAGGACGGGCGTGCCCTCCTGGTCACCACCTCACCCGACGGCACGTTTCCCGGGCGTGACCGGCCCCGGTAACGCGGGGATAACCCGCGACGGGCCACACTGGGCGGATGCGCATCCTGGTCGCCGAGGACGAGCCCCTGCTCGCGGACGCCGTCGCGGAGTGGCTCCGCGGTGCGGCGCACGCCGTCGACGTCGTGGGCGACGGCGGGAGCGCGCTCGAGCACGTCGACGTCAACGACTACGACCTCGTCGTCCTCGACCGCGACCTGCCCGTCGTGCATGGCGACGACGTGTGCCGCCACATCGCGACGTCGGCGATGACGACGCGGGTCCTCATGCTCACCGCGGCCGGGAGCGTGGACGACCGGGTCGCGGGCCTCGCGATGGGTGCCGACGACTACCTCGCCAAGCCGTTCGCGTTCGCCGAGCTCGGCGCGCGGGTGCAGGCCCTCGGGCGCCGGTCGCGGCCGGCCGCGCCCCCGGTGCTCGCGCGCGCGGGCGTCCGGGTCGACCTGCACCACCGCCAGGTCGTGCGCGACGGCCGCTACGTGCCGCTGTCGCGCAAGGAGTTCGCCGTCCTCGTCGAGCTGCTGCTCGCGGAGGGCGCGTTCGTCTCGGCGGAACGGCTGCTGGAGAAGGCATGGGACGAGAACATCGACCCCCTCACCGGCGTCGTGCGGGTGACGATCCTCAAGCTGCGCCGCAAGCTCGGCGAGCCCGGCATCATCGAGACCGGTGCCGGCGTGGGGTACCGGATCCGGTGAGGCCGCCCCGGTCGAGAGGTCCGCGCCTGACGCTGCGCGCCCGGCTCACCGTCGTCCACGCCGCGCTCTTCGTCGTCGCGGGCGCGGTCGTGCTCGCGGTCACCTGGGCGCTCGTGCGGCAGCGGCTCGTCGGCGAGGCGTCGCTCGTCAGCGCGTCGTTCTGCTGCACGTCCCCCGGCCAGTCCGCCACCGCCCCGGGGCAGGAGATCACGTACGACGTCCTCGTGGGCCTCGTCGGTGCCGCACGCGGCGAGGCGCTCGCCGCCGTGCTGACCCAGGGCGCGATCGCGCTCGTCGCCGTGGGCGCGCTCGCCGCCTGGGCGGCGTGGCTGCTCGCCGGTCGCATGCTGCGTCCGCTGTCGACGATCACCGCGACGGCGCACCGCATCGCCGAGTCGCCCGACGCGGCGCGCCGCATGCACGAGCGCATCGGTCTGGCCGGCCCGCGCGACGAGGTCACCGAGCTCGCCGACACGTTCGACGGCATGCTCGCCCGGCTCGACCACGCGTTCGACGCCCAGCGGCGCTTCGTCGCGAACGCCTCCCACGAGCTGCGCACGCCGATCACGCTGCACCGCGCGCTCGTCGAGGTCGCGACCGAGCGGCCCGGGGCGTCGGACGACCTGCGCCGCCTCGGGCAGGCGCTGCTGGAGGTCACCGCGCGGCAGGAGCGGCTCCTGGACGGACTGCTGCTCCTCGCCCGGTCCGAGCGCGGGCTCGCCGACCGCCGGTTCGTCGACCTCGCGGACGTCGTCGAGCACGTGCTGGACCCGCCGCCCGGCGCACCGGCCCCGGACCCCCGCGTCCGGATCGAGGCGTCGTGCGACGAGGCACCGACGTCCGGCGACCCGCTGCTCCTCGAGCAGCTCGTGCGCAACCTCGTCGAGAACGCCGAGCGCTACAACCTCCGCCACGACGGCTGGGTGCGGGTCACCACGCGGTCGGACGCCGCGGGCGACGCCGTGCTCGAGGTCGCCAACCCCGGTCCGCCCGTCGCGCCCGACGACCTCCCGGGCCTGTTCGAGCCCTTCCGGCGGCTGGGCGGCGAGCGCACCGGCGACGGCGCCGGGAGCGGGCTCGGGCTGTCGATCGTCCGCGCCGTGGTGGACGCCCACGGCGGCTCCGTCGCGCTCGCCGCGCGACCCGAGGGCGGCCTCGTCGTGACCGTCCGGCTCCCCGGCGAGGAGTACTCGCTCGGCGCTTCCGCGTCTTGAATAGTGGACACACGTGATACTCCCGACATTTGAGGCGAGACTTCCCTCGACCGATCAGCACCTTGGGGGATGTGATGAGAAAGGTCATGAAGGCGGTCATCACTGCCACGCTCGTCGCTGGTGTCGCGGCGTACTACGACGTCAAGTAGTCCGACTCACGTGCTGCCGAGCGTCCGGACGCCGTCGCTCGGCAGCACGCGGGCCCGCCCGTCCCGACGACCGCAGTGATCGGAGCATCATGTCTCTTCGCAGGTCGACGCGGCGACGCGTCGCCGCGGCGGCTCTCGCCGCCCTCGTCCCGCTCCTTGCCGCGTGCGGCACCCCGGGTTCCGTCGGGTCGAGCGTCGACGACGGGACGGCCGTCGACGTTCCCGCGTTCGACGGCCCCTACGCCGCCGAGTTCACGGCCTTCTACTCCGACGCCGGGTCCGACTTCGCTCGTCAGGCGCTCGCCGACGAGGAGATCACGGACGCGGAGTACGCGGAGATGGAAGAGAAGTTCCGCACGTGCCTCGAGGCGGAGGGCGTGACGTTCTCCGGCTTCGAGCCCGACGGGTCGTACGAGGCCTCGCCCCTGCCGGACGGGAGCGACCCGTACGAGGTCGTGAAGACCTGCGAGCGTGAGTCGGGCGCCGACACGGTCGGGGCGCTGCACGACATCATGGCGTCCAACCCGGACAACCTCGACGTCCCGACGATCATGGCGGAGTGCCTGGTCCGTCGCGAGGTCGTACCGGCGGGCTACGCGGCAGACGACTACCTCACCGACATGGAGGGGCGGTTCTCCGACCTCGCCGCCCTGTCGACCGAGCTCCGCGAGGCGCTGACGTCGTGCTCGAGCGACCCGCTCGGCCTGGCCGGTGAGTGAGGGTCGCAGCCCGGCCACGGTGGGCCTGTGGGTGATCGGCGCACTGACGCTCGTCGCCGTGGGGGTCGTCCTCGGTGCCGCGTGGACGTCCCCGGCCGTTCCCGCAGCCCTTCGACCGCCCGCTCCCATCACCACCTTCGAGGTCCGGTCCGCGACGTTCGACGACGTCCGCTCCGTCCGGCTCGCCGTCGCCCGTGGCGAGGAGTCGGGGCTGGCATCACCCGGTAGCGGTCTGGTCACACGCTTCGACTGCCGTCCCGGCTCGACCATCGAGTCCGGGACCGCGCCGCTCTGGCTCGACGACGCACCGGTCGTCGCGCTCGCGACGACGCTCCCGCTGTGGCGGGACCTTCCGGTCGGCACCGAGGGCAACGACGTGCGGGCGCTGCAGGAGGAGCTGACGCGTCTGGGGCACCCGGTCGAGGCCACTGGAACGCTCGGCACGAAGACCCTGCGGGCAGTCAACGCACTCTTCGACGACCTCGGCGACCCCTCGGCCCTCACCTCCGTCCCGCGATCTCGTCTCCTCTGGATCCCCGGACCTTCGGTCACCGTCGCGGAGTGCTCGGTCACGACAGGGAGCCAGCTCGAGGCCGGAGCGGAGCTCGTCGTGACGCCCGGCACGCTGGCAGGCGTCGCGCTGCGCGACGGCGCGCCGTCCGACCTCGTCGCCGGGGCGCGCACGCTCCGGGTGGACGGGATCGACGTCGCGGTCGAGCCGCAGAACCCGATCACCGACCCAGCACTGCTCGCACAGCTCGACGCTGCGCCCTCGCTCCAGCAGGCAGGCACAGGCGACGAGGCGCCGGTCGGTCAGCTGCGGTTGGCAGAACCGGTCGACGTGTCGGTCGTCCCACCGTCCGCCGTGATCACGGCACCTGACGGGACGACCTGCGTGACCACGGACGCCGTGCCCCACAGGCTGCGGGTCGTCGGGTCCGAGCTCGGGCAGACGTTCGTCCTGTTCGACGGCACCCCGCCGACCGCCGTCGACACGTCGCCCCGACCGGACTCCGCGTGCGCGTGACGGCGAGCGGCCTCGGGCACCACTTCCCCGGGCGCCCCTGGCTCTTCCGCGGGCTCGACCTCGATCTGCGGCCAGGTCGCACCTACGCGCTCACGGGTCCGTCGGGGTCGGGCAAGAGCACCCTGCTCGGCCTGCTCGCCGGGTGGGAGGAGCCCCGCGAGGGCACCGTCGCGCGGGACGGCATCGGGCGGACCGGGTGGGTGTTCCAGAACCCGCACGGGACGCCGCGACGCTCGGCGCTCGACCACGTCGCGCTCCCGCTGCTCGTCCGAGGGCTGCACCCCCGGGAGGCGGAGCGACGAGCCACCGACCTCCTGAGCAGGTTCGGGCTCGACGGCATCGCGCAGCAGCAGTTCCGCCGCCTCTCGGGCGGGGAGGCGCAGCGCCTGATGCTGGCGCGGGCCATCGCGTCCGAACCGGGGCTCCTGCTCGTGGACGAGCCGACCGCGCAGCTCGACCTGCCGACCGCCCGCACCGTCAACGCGTCCCTCGGTGCGCTGCGCTCGCCCGCGACGATCATCGTCGTCGCGACCCACGACGCCGCGACCCGCGACTCCTGCTCGGACCACGTCGACCTGACGCTGGACCCCGCCGCATGAGGCTGCGCTCGATCCTGCGCGAGGCGTGGCGCAACGCTTCCACAGGCACCGCACGCTGCGTCACGCTGGCGCTGGTGCTGATCGGCCTGGTGGTGACCGCGACGGTCGCCGAGATCTCGACCGCAGCGACGCTCGAACAGCAGGCTGCGGACTTCCGGGCGGCGGGTGGGTCGGTCCTCACGATCTCAGCACCGGGCCGGGTCGACGGCGCGCGGTGCGAGTCGTTGCGCGATCTGCCCGGGGTACACACCGCGGGTGCGCTCACCGTCCGACCGGACGAGTCCGTCGCCGCCGTCGCCCTTCCCGGTGCCCCCATGCCCGCCGCGGACGCGAGTCCAGGGTTCCCGGCCGTCGTCGGCGCCACGACCGACGGTGGGCCGGGCCTGATCCTGACCGACGACGCCGTCGCGACGCTCGGCCTCGAGCTCGGCGACCGACTCTCCGCGACGACCGGGACGACTCGCCTCGCGGGCACCTACGCCTACCCTCGCGACGGCCGGAGGGACGGGTACGGCTATCTCGCGGTG
This sequence comes from Cellulosimicrobium sp. NPDC030954, assembly GCF_055571305.1. Lineage (NCBI taxonomy): Bacteria > Bacillati > Actinomycetota > Actinomycetes > Micrococcales > Promicromonosporaceae > Cellulosimicrobium > Cellulosimicrobium sp. NPDC030954. The sequence continues at coordinate 160,003 of NZ_JBVIFN010000005.1, read as the reverse complement.
AGCGTCACCGGGTACCGCGCACCCTTCGACGAGTGCTGGGTCGAGGCGTGGCCGATGACCACGGAGCTGAACCCCCTCCTCTTCACCGTGCTCCGGCCGGGCGGCGACGCCGACGACGTCCCCCAGGTGCAGCAGCTCAACTCCACGCTGGGTTCCGGGCTCGACGGCGCGGGGCTGTTCCACGATCGCGTCACCCGGTTCGGAGGGCTCCTCGTCGGGCTGATCGCTGCCGTCGTGGCCTTCGTCGCCGTACGGGCTCGCCGGGTGGAGCTCGCCACGGCCCTCCACGACGGGATGCGACGGCGTGACCTGTGGACGATCGTGTCGCTCGAGGCGGTCCTGTGGACCGCTCCGGCGGTAGCGGTCGGGATGGCGCTCTCCCTCGCCTGGTTCGGCCGGGACGGCGACCTGCTGGTCGGCGCGGTCCTCGGTGCGCGCGTGGCCCTGTCCGTGCTGGCGGGTGGCGTGGCAGGCGTCGCCGTCGCCCTGGCCACGACGCGCGAGAAGGACCTGTTCGCCTACGCAAAGGACCGATGACCACACCGACGCCGCACACAACCTACGCAACCGTAGGTTACGGTGGCGTAGTGAACACTCTGGCGACGAGGCCGTGGACCGCCCGCTACGCTCCCGGCGTCCCGACGGACGTCGCGGTGCCCGACGAGCCGGTCACGGCCGCCCTCTACCGCGCGGCCGAGCGCTGGCCGGACCGCGTCGCGGTCGACTTCTTCGGCGCGACCACCACGTACGCCCGGCTCGTCGCGCAGGTCGAGCGCGCCGCGAGCGCCCTGCACGACCTCGGCGTGCGCCGTGGCGACCGCGTCGCGCTCGTGCTCCCCAACGGCACGTCGCACGTCGTCGCGTTCTACGCCGTCCAGCGCCTCGGCGCCGTCGTCGTCGAGCACAACCCCACGTACACCGCCGACGAGCTCGCCCACCAGCTCGCCGACTCCGGGGCGAGCGTCGCCGTCGTGTGGACCAAGACCGTCCCGGCCGTGCTCGAGGCCCGCTCGCACGCGCCCGGCCTGCGCACCGTCGTCGGGCTCGACATCGCGCGCGACCTCCCGCGCGGCAGCCGCCTCGCGCTGCGCCTGCCCGTCGCGCGGGCGCGCGCCCAGCGCGACGCGCTGCGCGGCCCCGTCCCCGCGGGCGTCCCCGACTGGCACGACCTCGTCCGCCGCGCGCGGGCGCTCCCGCCGTCGCTCCCCCACCCGGGCGCCGACGACGTCGCGCTCCTCCAGTACACGGGCGGCACCACGGGCACGCCCAAGGGCGCGGTGCTCACGCACCGCAACCTCGTCGCGAACGTCGTGCAGGGCCAGGCGTGGGCCACGTTCGAGGAAGGTGCCGAGACCGTCTACGGCGTGCTGCCCTTCTTCCACGCGTTCGGGCTGACGTTCTGCCTCACCCTGCCCGCGCGCATCGGCGCGACGCTCGTCGCGTTCCCCAAGTTCGACCCCCAGGCGTTCGTCGCCGCGCAGGCGCGGCGGCCCGCGACGTTCCTGCCCGGCGTCGCGCCCATGTTCGACCGCATCGTCACCGCCGCCGCGGACGCGCCCGGGCCGGGCTCCGACCTCACCTCGATCCGCCTCGCGTTCGCGGGCGCGATGCCCATCACCGCCGAGACCGCACGCCGCTGGGAGGACGCAACGGGCGGTCTGCTCATCGAGGGCTACGGCATGACCGAGACGTCCCCGATCTCGCTCGGCAACCCCTGCTCCGACGACCGTCGGCCCGGGACCCTCGGCCTGCCCTTCCCCAGCACGGAGATCCGCGTCGTCGACGCCGACGCTCTCGACGCCGGGAACCTGCGCGACGCCGACCCCGAGCCCACCGACGACCCGGCCGCGCCGCGCACCGTGCGCGGCGAGCTGCTCGTGCGCGGCCCGCAGGTGTTCCGCGGCTACTGGAACCGCCCCGAGGAGACCGCGCACCAGCTCCTCGACGGCGGCTGGCTGCGCACCGGCGACGTCGTCCGGGTCGCGCTCGACGGCCCCGACGCCGGGCTCGTCACGCTCGTCGACCGCATCAAGGAGATGATCGTCACCGGCGGGTTCAAGGTGTACCCCTCCCAGGTCGAGGACCACCTGCGCGGGATGCCCGGCGTGCGGGACGTCGCCGTCGTGGGCGTCCCCGGCAGCGGGTCCGACGAGCACGTCGCGGCCGTCGTCGTCCTCGACGACGCGGACGACGCCGGCTCGCCCCCGCGCGTCGACCTCGCCGCCGTGCGCGAGTGGGGCGAGCGGCGCCTGGCCCGCTACGCCCTGCCCCGCACGCTCGCCGTCGTGCCGGAGCTCCCGCGCTCCCAGATCGGCAAGGTCCTGCGCCGCGTCGTCCGCGAGGACCTCCTGCACCGCGACGACGTCGAGCACCACCACGCCTGACCGCGCGGCCCGGTCCGCGGCGCGCCCGGACCTCGGACCCGCAGGGTCGGGCCCACGGTCGGAGGGCCCCACCCAGCCCCCGAGGTAGACCCTCGGTCGGCCGAGGGTAGACCCCTGGTAGCGCGAGGTAGAGCGGGGTCTCTCTCCGCAGGTGAGCATGACCGACGTCACGTCAGATAAAGTCGCGCGCCAGATGCGACTTCGCCTAGGTTCGAAGCGTGCAGCTGACCCAGTTCACGGACCTCGGGCTGCGGACCGTCATGCGCCTCGCCGTCCTCGACGCCGAGGAGACGATGAGCACGCAGGACGTCTCCGCACAGCTCGCCGTGTCGTACAACCACACGACGAAGGTCGTCACGCGCCTCGCGGAGCTCGGGGTCGTCGCGGCGCGACGGGGTCGCGGAGGCGGGGTCCGGCTGAGCGCCACGGGACGGTCCGCGTCGGTCGGCTGGATCGCGCGCGAGCTCGAGGGACCCGGCGAGGTCGCGCAGTGCGAGGGCCCGACGCCGTGCCCGCTGCGCCAGGCCTGCCGGCTCCGCGGCGCGCTGCGCGAGGCCCAGGAGGCGTTCTTCACCGTCCTCGACCGCTTCACGGTCGAGGACCTGGCACGGACGCCGACCGGCCCCGTGCTCCTCGCGCTGGGCACCCGGTGACCACGGGCGCCCGTCGGCCCGACCGCACGGCCGGGCACCACCCACCATCACCGTCAGGATGGGAGCAGCCGATGCTGTCCGAGAAGTCCACCGAGGTCGTCCGTGCCACCCTCCCCGTCATCGGGGCCGCGATCGGCGACATCACCCCGGTGTTCTACCGCCGTATGTTCGCCGCGCGGCCGGAGCTGCTGCGCGACCTGTTCAACCGCGGAAACCAGGCGCAGGGGGAGCAGCAGAAGGCGCTCGCGGGGGCGATCGCCGCGTACGCGACGATGCTGGTCGACCCCGCCGGCCCGCCGCCCGCGGCGCTGGTCGCGCGCATCGCGCACAAGCACGCGTCGCTGGGGATCGTCGCCGAGCAGTACCCGATCGTCCACGAGCACCTCTTCGCGGCGATCGTCGAGGTGCTCGGCGACGCCGTGACGCCCGAGGTCGCGGCGGCGTGGGACGAGGTCTACTGGCACATGGCGCACACGCTCGTCACGGCGGAGAAGGCCCTGTACACCGGTGCGGGCGTCGACGACGGCGACGTGTGGCGCGACCTCGTCGTCGCCGAGCGCCGCCTGGAGGCCACGGACACGGTGTCGTTCGTGCTTGCCGACCCGAGCGGCGCTCCCCTGCCGGCGTTCTCCCCGGGCCAGTACGTCTCGGTCCAGGTCACGCTGCCCGACGGCGCGCACCAGATCCGGCAGTACAGCCTCTCCTCGGGGCCGGGGCGCAGCACGTGGCGCGTCGGCGTGCGTCGGATCGCCGAGAGCCCCGCCGAGCCCGGTTACCCGGCGGGCGAGGTGTCGAACCACCTCTACGAGAACGTGTTCGAGGGCGACACGCTGCGCGTCTCGCTCCCGTTCGGCGACCTCGCGCTCGAGGACGCCGACCACCCGCTGCTGCTCGTGAGCGCAGGGATCGGCGTCACGCCGATGCTCGGGATGCTCGACCACCTCGCGACGGCGGACGACGCGACCCCGCGGCACGTCGCCGTCGTGCACGCGGACCGCTCGCCGTCGCGCCACGCGCACCGCACGGAGCTGGGCGCCCTCGTGGGCAGCCTGCCGGACGCCGTCCTGCACACCTGGTACGAGACGCCCGGCACGGGCGCGACGCCGGAGCACGTCCGCACCGGCCGCGTCGACCTGTCCGAGCTGGACATCGACCCCGCGACCGAGGCGTACCTGTGCGGACCGCTGCCGTTCATGCTGGCCGTGCGCGACGAGCTCGTCGCGCGGGACGTCGCGGCGGAGCGGATCCACTACGAGGTGTTCGGCCCCGACTCCTGGCTGCCGGCCGGCGTGAACTGAGCACTCCTCCTCCGGACGGGGGCCGCCGGGCAGGCGGCCACGACGCACGCCTCGCCCCGGCGCGCGTCGTGGCCGCCTGTTCGGCGCGAGGGCGGGGTTCGCCGTAACCTGGCAGACGTCGTCGGCGACGTCCGCGACGCAGGCGGGCGGGCACCGGCGCTCTCCCACCCCGTCGCCCCGAGGAGGCCCCGTGCCCGAGCCCGTCACCGCTGCGCCTGGTGCGGCAGCCCCCGACCCCCTGCCGCACGTCGTGGTGGTCGGCGCCGGGTTCGCCGGCCTCGCCGTCGTCAAGGGGCTCGCGAAGGCGCCCGTGCGCGTGACGCTCGTGGACCGCCGCGTCTACAACACGTTCCAGCCGCTGCTCTACCAGGTCGCGACGGGCGGCCTGAACCCGGGCGACGTCACGTACTTCCTGCGCGGGCTGCGGCTCAAGCAGAAGAACGTCCGGGTCGTGCACGAGCACCTCGTCGGGATCGACCACGAGGCGCGCCGCATCCGGCTCCTCAACGACGAGTGGGTCGACTACGACTACCTCGTCGTCGCGAACGGTGTCACGGCGAACTTCTTCGGCACCCCGGGCGCCAAGGAGAACTCGTTCCCCATGTACTCGCGGTCGCAGGCGATGAAGATCCGCGACACGCTCTTCATCCGGCTCGAGAAGGCCGCGGCGAGCCCGGCGACGGACGACGGGCTGCGTGTCGTGGTCGTGGGCGGCGGCGCGACGGGCGTCGAGGTCGCGGGGGCGCTCGCCGAGCTGCGGACCGCCGGGCTGCGCCCCGCGTACCCCGAGATCCACGGCGACGCGTTCGAGGTGAAGATCGTCCAGCGCGGCGGCGAGGTGCTCAAGTCGTTCCACCCGAGGCTGCGCCGGTACGCGGCCGAGGAGCTGCGGCGTCGCGGCGTCGGCCTGCACCTGGGGGCCGGGGTCGCCGAGGTGCTGCCGGACGCCGTCGTGCTGACGGACGGCACGCGCATCCGGTCCGACCTCACGGTCTGGTCGGCGGGCGTCCACCCGCACGAGGAGGTCGACGACTGGGGGCTGCCGCGCGGCGAGGGCGGGCGCGTCGTCGTCGGCGACGACCTGCAGGTGGAGGGCCTGCCCGGGGTCTTCGCGGCCGGTGACATCGCGGTCTCCCCGGCGGGGCTGCCGCAGCTCGCGCAGCCCGCGATCCAGTCGGGCGCGCAGGTCGCGCGCAACATCGAGGCGCTGCTCGCCGGCCGCCCGACGACGTCCCTGCGCTACTTCGACAAGGGCACCATGGCGGTCATCGGCCGGCGCGCGGCGATCGCGGAGGTCGTCGGACGGCTGCGGCTCACGCGGGGCGTCGCGTGGCTCGCCTGGCTGTTCGTCCACATCATGGGGCTCATCGGGCCGCGCAACCGGCTGACGACGCTCGCCGGCCTGGTCACGCGCTACGGGTTCCCGTTCCACCGCCGCCCGATCCCCATCGTCGGCGACGTCCCGACCGTCCGGCCGCCCAAGCGGACGGGCCCGCGCCGCGGCTGACCGCGCGAGGATCACCCGCCCGCGGCACCTCCCCCGGCCGCACGGGCCGCGACCGTCACGTACCCTCGAAGACGCAGAGAAGTTCGCAGGGGCAACGGGGGCACGTGTGGTGGCAGGACGAACGACGGCACCGTCGACGACGACGGGCCGGCTGAAGGACATCTCCCAGGAGCACGGGGCGCACCGCGTCGGGCGTGCGCGCACGACGGCGGTACCGCGGCGGACGCGCGTCGTCGTGCTCGCGGCCGTGGCGGTGGCGGCGCTGGCGGGCTGCCGCGTCGAGGGCGTGCCGGGTGGTCCCGGGGCCCCGACGCCGTCACCCACCGCAGAGCCGACCACGGTGCCGACCGAGGAGCCGACCGACGGCCCGACGCCCGACCCCACCGACGACCCCACCGACGGCCCGACAGACGGTCCGACGACCGGGCCGGGCACCCCGGTCCCGCCGGGCGGGTCCGACGGCGTCGAGCTCTCGGTCGAGATCGAGCCCGCGTTCCCGATGCCGAACCTCGTGGAGACGAGGCTCAAGCAGGCGCGCGCCGACCTGGAGCAGCGCGGCGCGGCGACGGTGGTGGTCGTCGACGCACGCGACCCGCGCGCGGGCTCCCTGCCGGGCGCGTCGAACGGCTGGACGGTCTGCGAGCAGGACCCGACGGGCGGCGACCTCGTCCGGGCGTCGGAGACGGTCGTCCTGGGCGCGGCCCCGAACGCTCGCCAGTGCCCCTGACCTGTCCCTCGGGTGGCGGCGTAACCGGTGCGGGAGCACCGTGGAACCACACCGCGAGATCGACCTGACCGTCTCGAGATCGGCCCTCAGAGGGTCGATCTCGACCGCTCGGGTCGATCTCGACGCCAGCAGACAGGAGTCCGCCGCATGAAGATCGCCCTCGTCGGTGCCCACGGCAAGGTGGGCCGGCTGCTCGTCCCCATCCTCGTCGACCACGGCGCCGCGGTGACCGGGATCGTGCGCGCCGAGGAGCAGCTCCCGCTCGTCCGCCGCCTGGGTGGCGAGCCGCTCCTGCTCGACGTCGAGAGCGCGTCCGTCGACGAGCTCGCCAGGGCGCTCGGCGGGTTCGACGCCGTCGTGTGGTCGGCGGGGGCGGGCGGCGGGAACCCGGAGCGCACCTACGCCGTCGACCGCGACGCCGCGGGCCGCTCGATGGACGCCGCCTCCGCCGCCGACGTGAGCCGCTACCTGATGGTGTCGTGGATCGGCTCCGTGCCCGACCACGGCGTCGACCCCGACTCGAGCTTCTTCGCCTACGCGGACGCCAAGCTCGCCGCCGACGACCATCTGCGCGGCACGGACCTCGACTGGACCATCCTCGGGCCCGGCACGCTGACCGACGACGGCCCGACCGGCGCGATCCGCGTCGTCGGCGACGGCCCCGACGGGCTCGACGGCGCCGACGACGTCCCCGACGGCGCTGCTTCGCAGGTCTCGCGCGCGGACGTCGCGATGGTCGTCGCGCAGGCCGTGCGCACCCCGGCGACGGTCGGCCGCTTCGTCCGGTTCACCGCGGGCGACACGCCGATCCTCGAGGCGCTCGACCGGTAGCCCTCAGCGCCCGAGGCGGCGGTCCACCCGCTCGCGCAGGTCGAGCGCAGTGCGGCGCCACGTCGCTGCGCGCGCCACGACCGCACCGACGCTCGTGTCCTCGGCACGCACGTGCACGACCTCGACGCCGTGCTCCGCGGCCGTGCGGACGATCGTGTCCGTCGCGCCGCGCAGCGCGAGCTGGAGCAGGACGCCCGTCGTGCTCGACTGCGCCTCGCCGGTCCCGAACCGCCGCCGGTAGACCACCTGCGTGACCACCCGGTCGAACATCGGGTCCGACGGCGCGTCCGCGACCGTGCCGGCGACGTCCCCGCGCGCCGCGTCCGCATCGTCGCCAGGCAGGTCCGGGACGCTGCCCTCGGCGCCGGCCGTCCCGAGGAGGGCCTGGGCGTCGGCGACGACGTCGTCGCCGTCCGCGTCCGGCGGGAGCACGGCGAGGTAGAGCGAGAGCAGGAGCTCGCTGATCTTCCGCAGGACCCACGCCCGGCCGGGCAGCGGGGGCAGCGCCACGACGTACTGCGCGAGGTTCACCTCCAGCGCCTCGGCCGACAGGCACGTCCACGCGGGCGCCGTGCGGATCTCGACCACGCGCTCCCAGTCCACGTCCTTGCCGTCGAGGCCCACCCGCTCCGGACCGATCGTCACGGCGCCGAACCGGTCGAGCAGCGCGAGCGGCGCCGTCGCGAACCGCGGCACGTACGGGACGAGCCGCACCACCCCCTGGACCGACACGTCCCACTCCCGCTCGAGCGGGTACGACGGCCGGGGGTAGGCGGCGATCGCGCGCCGCACCCACTCCGCGACGACCTCGTCGAACGCGCCGTCGGCCGCGGCGCCGTCGGCCGCCCCGCCGCCGGCCTCTCCGCCGGCCTCTCCGTCGTCCGTCTCCGCACCGTCGTCCGCGAGCGCCTCGACGAGCGCGTCCTCCAGCGCGGCGTCGAGGCCCGGTCCGGGGCCACAGCCGGTTCCCGGGTCGACGGCGCCGGGCGCGGCGGTCGCCGGGCGGTCCTCGGGTGGGTCGACCGGGTGCTCGTCGGTCCGTGGGCCGGGCTGCTCGGTCGCCTGCCCGGCGCCGCCCCGCGCGCGTCGGCCGAGCGGGCCGGGCAGCGAGAACGAGGGCCGCGGGAGCGTGGGGCGCGGCACCGCCGGGACGCGCAGGAGGCGCTTCTCACCGAGCAGCCGCGCGAGGGTGCTGCGCTCGTCCCCCGACGTCGTGCCGGGCAGGTCGGGGCCCTCCCCCGGCACGTCCTCCGTCGTCGTGAGGAACGGTTCCTTCGCCACGTGACCCCCCTGTCCGTCGCGCCGCCCGACGGCGCACCGCGGGCCAGCGTAGACCGGACGGGGCCGCCCTCCTCGTGGAGGACGGCCCCGCCCGTCGTACGACCCGCGCTGCGTCAGCCGCAGGCGATCGCGTCGTACGCGACGTCGTACGTCTGCGAGTGGTTCTCCCCGCCGCCCGCGAGGCGCGCGACGACGCTCACGGTGCCGGCCTCGACCGACGCCGAGCGGGTGGAGAACGACTGGTACGCGTTCGCGTCGGGGGCGACCTGGCCGAACGCCCGCTGCCCGAACGGCGTCACGAGGCGCAGCGACACGGGCTGGTCCTCGCCGTTGGTCGCGCGGACGGCGACGTACGCGGTGCCGTTCAGGCACCGCGCCTCCGCCTCGATCGCGTCGACGCGGGGGTTGCCCACGCCGTTGATCGCGAACGTGTCCTCGGACAGCGACGCGACGGCGTGACCGATCGCGCGCGACATGATGTCGAGCGCGGTCGCGTCGACGTTGTCGATCGTGTCTGCCGGCGAGTGGTAGTTCGGGTCGTAGAAGATGCCCTCGGTGCCGCCGAACATCGCGACCTCCTCGGCCGTCTTCGAGCCGTCCGCGCCGGTGAACAGGCCCGACGCCGGGATCCCGTTCTCGATGAACGCCTGGTAGTCGGAGCGGCCCGAGAACTCGGTGTCGACCCACGCCTGGTCGATGCCGTCGAAGTAGTCGGTGAACACCGCCTCGGTCTCGGCCGAGCCCGGCGGCACCTCGACGGGCGCGGGGTACGTCGACTCGTTCGCGTCGTACACGCCGATGATGTAGTTCGGCGAGCCGACCATGTCGAAGTTGAGGTAGGTCGCGATGTCGTCGAGCGCCGCGGGGTCGTTCTCGACGAGGTCGCTCACGTAGTGCGTCGAGCCGCGCAGCCCGACCTCCTCCGCGCCCCACCACGCGAACCGCACGGCGTTCTCGACGTCCTGGCCGCCGTCGGTCGCGGCGGCGAGCTGGACCGCGACCTCGAGGATCGCGGCCGACCCGGACCCGTTGTCGTTGATGCCCGGCCCGTCCTCGACGCCGTCGAGGTGCGCGCCCACCATGACGACGTTGTGGTCGCGACCGCCCGGCGTCTGGGCGAGCACGTTGAACGTCTCGAACTCCTCGACGTGCGTCTGCAGGTCGTAGGTCGCGACCGCTTCGGCGCCACCCGTGATCGCCGCGAGGATCTGCTGCCCGGCCGCCTGCGTGATGCCCACGGTCGGGACCCAGACGTCGCTCGCCTCGCCGAGGGTCGGGTTCAGCGCGCCGTCGGTGTTGTTGTAGAGGATCACGGCGGCGGCGCCGGCCTCCGCGGCGAACCGCGCCTTGTCCGCGAACGGGCACGACCCGCGGCTGACCAGCGCGACGGCGCCCTCCACCGCGACCCCGTCCCAGGTGTCGGCGGTGCAGCCCTGGACCAGCGCGTCGGCGGGCTGGACGATCGGGCCCGTGACGCCGTCGTCCGGGGTGTCGGGGGCGAACTCGGCGGGGTACACGTCCGACGTCACCTCGACGCCGGCCGCGGTGAGGGACAGGTCGTCGGTGACCAGGTCCTCGAACGTGAAGTACTGGCGCTCGGGCTCGTAGCCCGCGGCCCGCAGGGCGTCCTCGACGTAGACGGCGCTCGCCTCGTAGCCGGGCGTCTCCATCGCGCGGTTGCCGCCGTTGGCGTCCGCGATGTCCTGGAAGTCCTGGAGCCGCTGCATGACCGCGTCGCCGGTGACGAGGTCCTCGAGCGGGGGCGGTCCGTCGGCGGCACGCAGTCCGCCTGCGGGGGCAGCGCCGACGGGCGCTGCGGTCAGTGCCGCGAGCACGAGGCTCGCGGCGGCGGCAGACGGGACGATCGTTCGTGGTCTCACGCATCCTCCTCGACAGTGGCCCCCGCCGGCCGACCCCGGTCGTGTCGGGGTCCGGCCGAGTCGCACACGAGACGCGCGACGCTGCGAAGGCTCGTGTGCTCGCGAGCGTAGGCCCACGGGGCCCGGCGCGAAACCCCTGCGCGCCCGCGGGTGGTCGCGGCCGCAGACACGGTGACGACGGTGGTGACGAGGCGTGGGCGGCGTCGGGCAGACTGTGCCCGTGCCCGGATTCGCCGTCGTCGACCTCGAGACCACGGGGTTCTCCCCTCGCCTCGGCGACCGGGTCGCCGAGGTCGCGGTGGTGCTGGTCGACGCCGCGGGCCGGGTCGAGGACGAGTGGTCCACGCTGGTCAACCCCGAGCGCGACCTGGGGCCCCAGCACGTGCACGGCATCGCGGCGGCAGACGTCGCGCTCGCCCCGACGTTCGACCGCGTGGCCCCCGCCCTCCTGCGCCTGCTCTCCGGCCGCGTCCTCGTGGCGCACAACGCGGCGTTCGACACGCGGTTCCTGCGCGCGGAGATCGGGCGCGCGGGCATCGCGGCCGCGATCGACCCCGTCGCGTGCCTGTGCACCCAGCAGCTCGCGGGCCGGTACCTCACGGGCTCGCGCGCACTGGCCGCGTGCTGCGCGGCGGTGGGGGTCGTGCACGACGGCGTCCACTCCGCCCTCGGCGACGCGCGCGCGACCGCCGGGCTGCTCGGGTACTACCTCGACGTCGCGGCCGACGACGAGTGCTGGGACGTGGCCCGCGCCGCGGCCGACGGGGTGCGGTGGTCGCTGCCCGCCGCGCTCCCCGGCGTGGAGCCGGTCCTGCGCGGCGCGAGCCGCGCTCGCGGGCACTGGCTCGCCGGGCTCGACGAGGCGCCGGGCACCCGCGCGGGCGACGCGCACCCCCGGGCCGAGCGCCCGGACGTCGACACCGAGACCTACCTGCGCCTGCTCGACGCCGCGCTCCTCGACCGCTACGTGTCGCACTCGGAGCGTGCGGCGCTCCTCGCCGAGGCGCGGCGGGCCGGGCTGGACCGGGCCGCGGTCGAGGGCGTGCACCGCGACTACCTGACCGCCCTCGCCCGGGCGGAGCTCGACGCCCTCGACGGCGCGACCGCCGCGGGCGACCGCGACGACGGCGGCTCCGTCCGCGACGACCCCGCGCTGCACGAGGTCGCGGGCCAGCTCGGCCTCGACGCGGACGACGTCGCGGGAGCCGTCGAGGCGGCGCTCGGGGCGCGGCTCGCCGCGGAGCTCGCCGTCGCCCCGCGCCCGGCGTTCGTGCTGGCCGACGGCGACGAGGTCGTGCTCACCGGGTCGATGTCGCGTACGCGCGAGGCCTGGGAGCGCGACGTGCGGGCCGCGGGCCTCTCTCCCTGGCCCTACGTGACGCGCCGGAGCCGGCTCGTCGTCGCCGCCGACCCGGACTCGCTCTCGACGAAGGCCCGCACGGCCCGCCGGTACGGCATCCCCGTCGTCACCGAGGCGGCCCTCGCGGCGCTGCTCGCCGCCCGTTCCGCACAGGCTGCGTGATGTCCGCTCACGGGCGCGCAGGGCTGCTCAGGGACAGGCCTCGTCCAGCTTGACTGCGGAGAGTGTGACCACGGTGGAGATCGGTACGACCGCTCCAGGTGCCGGGTCCTGCGCACAGACGGTCCAGTTGGAGTCGTTGACCGCGAAGCGTTCGAGCCCTGTCGCGTCGACCTGGTCCATGACGTAGGAGTCAAGGGTCTGGAGCAGGTCCTGCGCGTCCTGGAGGTTCTGCCCGACGACAGAAGGCATCTCGAAGGTCTGCTCGACCTCCTGGTCCGCGCTCGATGCCGTCTCCGGCTCGCCGGACTGCTCGGGCTCGGTGTCGTCGGGCGCCGGTGCGTCCTCCTGCGGCTCAGCCTCCTCGGTCACGGTCACGGTGACCGGGTCGGCGGGGCTGCCACTGCACCCGGCGAGAGCGAACGACACCAGGCCCACCACCGCGACGATCGTCTTCCTCATCGACCTGCCCCTTTCGACTCGTCCTCCACTCTGGGCCGGAACTCGCTGCGGAGCACGGCGAACGCAGGGTGAAAGTCGAGCACGCTCGCACACGGAGACCGAGCACGAGCAGTGCACAGGTGCGACGCTGGGCAGCATGGGCAAGCGCGGCATGCTCGGCACGGCACCCGACGCCGACGCGCTCGTCGACGGGCTCTTCGCGCTGCCGCTCGAGCAGTTCGTCGTCGCCCGCACCGCGGCGGCGAAGGAGATCAAGGCGTCGGGGGACGCCGTGGGTGCGGAGCGCGTGGCGCGGCTCGCGAAGCCGACCGTGGCGGCGTGGGTCGTCAACCAGGTCGCGCGCGAGCGTCCCGACGACGTCGCCGCCCTCGTCAGCCTCGGGGACGAGCTCCGCGACGCGACGACGGACCGCGACCGTACGCGCATCCGCACGCTCGACCGGCTGCGGCGCGAGCGCGTGGAGCGCGTCGTGGGCGAGCTGCGCGACGCGGGCGAGGTCGCGGGCCGGGCGGTCTCCGCGACGGCGCTCGACCGGCTCGCGGAGACGCTCACCGCCGCGGTCATGGACCCGGACGCGGGCGCGCTCGTCCGTGCGGGGCGGCTCGCGCAGGCCCTGCAGCACGTCGGGTTCGGGATCGTCGACGAGGGCGGCGAGCCCGCCGACGTCGTCGAGCTGCGGGAGCGCACCGGTGCGGCCGGCGCGCGCGGCTCCCGGACCGCGGCAGGCGGGGCGGGCGCCGGGAGCGGCACCGGCCGTGCTCGCACCGCGCGCTCCGGCTCCTCCCCCGACGGCGGAGAGCCGCCCGAGGACGCCGTCGCGGCGGCCGAGCGCGAGGTCGAGGAGTCCGCGGCCGAGGTCGACCGCCTGGAGGCCGAGCGCGACGAGGCGGAGACGCGCGTGCGGGCGGCGAGCGACGCCGTCGGGCAGGTGGAGGAAGAGCTGGGGCACGTCGAGGACGAGCTGGCGCGGCTCGCCGACGCGCGCGAGGAGCTGCGCGCGCGCCTGTCCGAGACCCGGGAGGCGGAGGCGAGCGCCCGCGAGGCGCTCGAGAGCGCCGACGCGCGGCTCGACACCGCCGAGCAGCGTGCCGCAGCCGCCCGCAAGGCGCGCCGTGCCGCGCGCACGACCGCGCCCGGGTGAGGGATTCCCCGTAGGGCGCTGCGGGAGAACCACACGATCCGACGGCGCCCGTTGACCTCCCGGGGCCGCGGCGGGACCGTCGGCCCATGCCCCGCACCGCACGCGGCGACGACGCCGCGCACCGCTCGCTCCTGGCCCCGCTCTTCGCTGCACCGCGGGCCGAGGGGGTCTACGTCGGCTCGGCGAACGACTACTCCGACCGGTCGGACCACGTGCAGATCCTCGACAACACCATCGGTCCGCTCGTGCGCGGGGAGAACGTCGACGTCAAGGAGGGGACGACGGGCGGGCGGATCGCGCGCAACATGTTCGTCGGCGACGGGCTCACGGGCGCGAACTACGACGACTCGTGGGTCGACGTGAAGGGGAACGACTACGTCGTCGAGGACAACGTCGGGACGGCCACGACGAAGTTCGGCTTCCAGACGCACCAGCAGTCCCCGGGGTGGGGCTGCGGCACGGTGTTCCGCGGCAACCACGCCGACCTCACGGGCGCGACGGGCAGCGCCGGTACGCGATCGAGGTGACGGTGCACGACCCCGTGGCCTGCCCGGTCACGGTGACGGACGACAACACGGTCGTCGGCGGCGACGGGCTCGTGAACCCCGGCGTCCCCGTGGTGACCGCGGGCGGCACCCCGACGCCCGACCCGGACCCCGAGCCGGAGCCGGACCCCGACCCGACCGACACCCCGACGCCGGAGCCCGAGCACCCCGCGGGGTGCGACGACGCGGCGCTCGCCGCGTGGTCCGCGACGACGGTCTACGTCGGCGGCGACCGCGTGCTGCACGGCGGGAGCCTGTGGGAGGCGCGCTGGTGGACGCGGAGCGAGGCGCCGTCGTCCGCCGCGTGGGGGCCGTGGCAGCACGTCGCGCTCTGCTGACGACCGCGGGTCGGGCTGAGCCTGCGGAGCGGGTGGTGCGGGTCGGGCACCGCGCCGTTCGTCGTCCGCGAACGCGGGACTGAGCCGGGCACGCTCAAGGTTGGACAGGTCAGGACGCCACGGGCCGACCGTGGCACGAAGACCTGGAGGACCACCATGATCAGCACCTACACCGTGGCACCGTTCCGCCCGCTGCCCACCGAGCGCGTCGTGCGCCAGCTCTGGACGCGGCCCGCGGGTGCCCCCGTCGCGCGGACGGGCTACGCGCCCGCCGCGGACGTCTACCGCGAGGGCGACGACCTCGTCGCCCGCTTCGACCTGCCGGGCGTCGACCCGGAGCGCGACGTGACCGTCGAGCTCGAGGGTCGTCGTCTCGTCGTCCGCGGCGAGCGTCGCGACCAGCGCGTCGTCGACGCCCCCGCGGCCGAGACGGCGGACGAGGCCGCCGAGGGCGAGCAGCCCGCGGTGGACGCCGGCGAGGCGGCCGAGGTCGCCCCGGCCGGGCGGCGCGTCCGCGAGGTGCGGTTCGGCGAGTTCCGCCGCAACGTCACCCTGCCGAAGTCGGCGGACGCCGACGCCGTCCGCGCGTCCTACGACGCGGGCGTGCTCACCGTGACCGTCGCCGGCGTGTTCGCCGGTCGCGCCCCGCAGCGCATCGAGGTCACGCGCGCGGCGTGAGGCGCACCGCCGGCGTGACGTGCGACGTCGCGCCGGCGCCCTGACCCCGGCCGCGCCCGCCCCCCTGCGCGGCCGGACCGCGGGCGGGGCCGGTGCCCGACGGCACCGGCCCCGCCCGTCTGCCCCGATGGGGACCTCTCCCCACGAACGGGCCGGTCCGAGGACGTTCCGGTCCGCTAGCCTTCCGGCCATGCCGAGCACCACGCCTCCGGGCCTGCCCGTGCCCTCGCCCCTCCCACGCCCCCGCGCGCTCCTGGCCGGCGTCGCCACCGCGGTGGCCCTCGCGCTCACCCTCGCCGCGTGCTCCGGCGACGCGTCGGCGGACGGGCCGACGCCGGTCGCCGTCGGCGCGGAGGAGTACCAGCCGGTCCTCGAGGCGCGGCTGCCCGTCCCCGGCTCCGCCGAGGACGAGGTCTCGCTCGGGCTGGTGTCGCTCGTCGCCGAGGGCTCGACGGTCGAGCTGCGCGTGCTCATGACGCCGCGCTTCGCCGACGCGGACGCGGAGAAGCCCGAGGCGCACTCGGCGTACGACATGCTCGGGCACGACCACAACCCGACGATCGTCGACGTGGACGCGCTCACCGAGTACGACCTCATCTCCTCCGGCGGGACCGACCTCGCGACCGACGTGGTGGCGGCGAAGACCGTGAACGGCCGCCCGCTCCTGTACCAGGCCTGGTTCCCGCGCCCCGCGGGCGACCCGGTCGCCGTCGACGTGCGACTCCACGAGTCGTGGCCCCCGTTCGAGGACGTCCCGGTGACCTACGAGGTCGAGGAGTGAGCCGCGCGCGCCGCACCGCGGTCACGTCGCTCACCGCCGTCGTCGTCACGACGACGCTGCTCGCGGCCGCGGCGGCTCCCGCGACCGCGGAGGACGACCCCGGCGCCGACCCGACGCCCGACGTCCCCGGCATCGACGCGCTCACCCTCGACGACCTCGGCGGTCCCCCCAACCGCGAGTCGCTCGACAAGGCCGTCCGGCACTTCGACCCCGGCGTCGCGACGACCTTCGAGACCGAGGGGGCCGTCACGTCCTTCGAGTACGTCGAGGTCGAGGAGGACGAGGTCGTCGTCACGCTCGAGACGGACGTGCTGTTCGACGTCGGCTCGGCCGAGCTGTCCGACGCGGCGGTGCAGCGCGTCCAGGAGGTCGCTGCGGACCTGCCCGACGGCGTGACCGCGAGCGTCGCGGGCCACACCGACTCGGTCGGCGAGGAGGCCGACAACCTCGACCTCTCCCAGCGTCGCGCCCAGGCGGTCGCCGCGGCGGCGGCGGCGGTGCGCCCCGACGTCACGTTCGACGCGCAGGGCCACGGGGAGTCGCAGCTCAAGGTCGACGAGAGCGGCGACGACGTCGCCGACGACCGCGCCCAGAACCGACGGGTCGAGCTGCGCTACTCCGGCACCACGCCCGGCGAGGGCGGGATCGAGGTCGAGGAGCACGAGCTCGCGCCCGTCGACGCCGACCACGTCCCCGCCGACGCACCCCGGATCGACCTCGTCGAGGACGGCGAGGCGGTCGTGGAGAAGACCGTCGTCGTGCCGAACGACGAGGGCCGCGAGGAGCGCGTGCGCGTCGCGATCGAGCCGATCGTCGTGCGCGGCCCGGTCATGCGGCTCCGCGTCCAGCTCACGCCGCTCGACCCGGTCGACGGTGCCACGGACCGGATCTCCGTGTACGACCTCACGGGCCGGGGCGAGCTGCACCCGTCCGCCGTCGACCCGTACGCGCTCGTCTCCTACGAGCCCGTGCGCGGCAGCGGCGCGCGCGAGCTGGAGAGCGACCCGATCTTCGTGCGGACCGCGGTCGGGCAGACCGCGCGGTACGAGGTGTACCTGCCGCGGCCGCTCGACGACTCGCTGACGTCGCTCTACGTGAACGTCACGCCGACGTGGCCCACGTTCGAGGACGTCCCGCTCGTCGGGGACTGACCGCTACGCGCCCCGACCCAGGAAGGACCGCAGAGCCTCGGTGACCAGCGCGTGGTCGTCGCCCTGGGCGAGCCCGGACACGGTCACGACGCCGACGATCCCGACGCCCTCGACGCGCACCGGGAACGCTCCGCCGTGGGCGGCGAACTCCTGCAGCGGGAGCTGGTGCTGGTCGGTGAACGTCGTCCCCTTCGCGCGGGCGCGCAGGCCCACGAGGTACGACGACGCCCCGAACCGCTCGACCACCCGCACCTTGCGCTGGACCCAGGTGTCGTTGTCCGGCGTCGTGCCCTCGCGCGCGGCGTGGAACACCTGCTGGGGGCCCTTGCGGACGTCGATCGTCACCGGCAGGTCGCGCTCGTCCGCGAGCTCGACCAGCAGGCAGCCGAGGCGCCAGGCGTCGTCGTGCGTGAAGGTGCGGAGCACGAGGTCGCGCTCGTCCGCCTCGACGGAGGCGATCAGGGCGGCGAGGTCGTCGGGCGTCGTGGTCATGGCGTTCATCGTGGCACGATCACGCCGTGACGACGACGCCGCCCCCGCCTGCCCGCGAACCGCTCGACGTGCTCGGCTTCTCCCTCCTCGACCGTGCGTCGGGCGTGCTGCTCGCCCAGGCGGCGGGCGACGCGCTCGGGGTGCCGTACGAGTTCGCGCAGCCGCCCGGCCCGGGGCGGCAGGAATCGGTCGCGGTCATGCGCGGCGGTGGCCTCGGCCCGTACGCGCCCGGTGAGTGGAGCGACGACACCCAGATGTCGGTGTGCGTCGCCCGGGTCACGGCCGCCCACGACGCGCTCTCCCCCGTCCCGGACGCGTTCGGCGCGACCCCGCTCGACGAGGTCGCCGCCGCCTTCGAGGCGTGGCGCACCGGGGGCGCGACCGACGTCGGGACGCAGACCGCCGCCGTGCTGCGCGACGCCGCCGCCCGGCGCGGACCCGCCGCGACGCGCCTGCGCGAGGCGTCCGCGGCGCTGCACGCGGCGACCGGGCGCACGGCCGGGAACGGCGCGCTCATGCGCACGGGCGTCGTCGGGCTGGTGGCCCTGGACGACCGGGACGCGACCGCCCGCGCGGCGCGCGCCGTCGCGGAGATCACGCACACCGACCCGCTCGCCGCCGAGTCGTGCGTGCTGTGGTCGGAGGCCGTGCGCGTCGCGGTGACCGAGCAGCGGCTCGACGTCCGCGCAGGCCTCGACCTCCTCGACCCGGACGCGGCGGCGCGCTGGTCCGGGTGGATCGCCGACGCCGAGCTCGCGCGGCCCACGGGCGACCTGCGGCAGAACGGCTTCACCGTCACCGCGCTCCAGGCGGCGTGGCACGCCATCGCGACCACCTCCGCGCCGCAGGGCTCGACGTTCGCCCACCGCGACCACCTCGCGGCCGCGCTCCAGGCCGCCGTGTCGATCGGCGGCGACACCGACACGGTCGCGGCCATCGCCGGCGCCCTGCTCGGCGCCGCCTACGGCGCGCGCGCCGTGCCGTCCGAGTGGGCGACCGCCGTCCACGGCTGGCCCGGGATCGCGCGGCGCCAGCTCACCGCGCTCGCCCGCCGCACCGCGCAGGGCGGCCTCGTCCGCGCGGGCGCGCTCGCGCCCGCCGACGCCGAGCCGGTCCGTACGCAGTTCTGCCCGCTGTGCGGGACGCTCGTCCGCTGGAACCCCCGCTACCCGCGGCACGTGTGCGCGTGGTGCGAGGCCGACGTCACCGACGAGGCGGGTCGTGCGGTCTCGCTGACCAACGTGGACCTCGGCGGCGGCTACCAGGCGCACTACCTCGACCGCTCCCCCGCGTCCGACGCGGTGCGGAGCGGGCGCGTCTGGATCGGCGGCGTCGAGCACCGAGCGCGCGACGCCCGCTTCGGCGGCATCGTCGTCGAGCCCCTGGACGGACCGTCGACCTGACACGCCGAACCCGGGGTCGCTCCCCAGCGCGGGCGTGCGCTGGGGAACGACCCCGGGTTCGGCGGCGGGCTCAGCCGCAGGTGACCGCCGGGTAGGTGGCGTCCTGCGAGGAGGCGCCGCCGTCGGGTCGGGTGCCCGTCACCGTGACGGAGCCCGCCTCGGCCGCGACGGACCGCGTCGAGAACGACTGGTACGCCGCCTTGCCCGGGGCGACCGCCGCGAACGTCCGCGTGCCGTAGGGCGTCGCGAGCGTGACGTCGGCGGGAACGTCCTCGGTGTTCGTCGCGCGGACCGCGACGTACGCCGTGCCGGCGAGGCAGCGCGCGCTCGTCTCGACGTCGAGCGCCGGGCCCGCCGCGTCCTCGCGCTGCAGCGTCACCCGGTCGACGACGCGCTGCGACCCGGTCGTGTACGTGGTGACCGTGAGGGACGTCGGGGTGACGTCGAGGTCGGAGTAGCTCGCCTCGCGGGACTGCTCCCAGCGGGCCGTCCACGGCTTGGCGCCGTCGAAGTCGTAGAACTTGGAGCCCGACGACGAGTTGCCCGTGAGGTAGAGGACCTGGTCCTCGTCCGGGGTCAGGACGTCGCCCTCGGCGGGCGCCTCCGCCGGGACGACCGGCGTCGCACCCTCCATGAGGTACGAGCGCGTGTAGATGTGGTCGTGGCCCGCGAGGACGAGGTCGACGCCGAGGTCGCTGAAGACGGGCGACAGGGCCTCGCGCATGCGCACCACGTCGGTGTCGCGCGAGTGGAACGCCTGGCTGTACAGCGAGTGGTGGAACGTCACGACGACCCAGTCGTACGCGTCGCCGTGCGTCCCGACCACGTCGCGCAGGAAGGCCTCGTGCCCGGCGATCTCCGCCGGGTCGGAGTCGTTCGAGTCGATCGCGACGACGAGCACGTTGTTGTAGGAGTACCAGTAGTCGCGGCGCTGCTCGGTCGAGAGGTTCGGCATCACGTAGTGCTGGTCGTACAGCGCGGACGCGGTGTCGTGGTTGCCGTCCTGGACGGCGAAGCGCAGCTCGCGCATCTGGCGCGGCGCCAGGAACCCGGCGTACTGCGCGGCGCTGCCGGCGCTGTTCACCTGGTCGCCCGCGGAGATGAGGAACGCCGTGTCGGGGTGCCGGGCGGTCATGACGTCGAGGCTCTCGCCCCAGCGCGCTGCATCGTTCGCGGCGTCGCCGCTCGCGCCGATCTGCGCGTCGCCGACGAACAGCGCGCTGAACTCGTCGCCGAACGTGCCCGTGGTGAAGGTCGTCGGCGCGGACCAGCCGGTGGCCGCGCTGCCCACCCGGTACGCGTACGCCGAGTCCTCCTCGAGGCCGGTGATCGTGGCGTGGTGGTAGGTCGAGCCGTCCGCGGCCGCACCGTCCCGGGACGACGACGTCGCCGCGGCCTGCCAGTCGACCTCGCCGCCCGCCTCGTCGACGCGGACCCACTGCACCTCGCCCGCGCCGGGCAGGGTCGAGAACCAGGCGACGTTCGCCTGCGTCTCGTCCGCGCCGACGTTGAGGGCGACGTCGCGCACCTCGCCGTGCGTCGGGACGAGCGAACGGACGTCGAGGTAGATGTCCGAGCTCGTCGGCGCGTCCTGGTAGAGCGCGACGGAGATCGTGTTCTCGCCGGGCTCGAACGCGTCGGCCGGGACGACGAACGTGCCCGTCACCGGGTCCGTGCGCCCGTTGCCGTGGTACTGCAGGTTCTCCGTGATCTCGCGGCCGTCGTCTCCCAGGCGCACGACCTCCTCGCCGTTCACGTAGACGATCGCCGCGTCGTCGTAGACGATCTCGCCCTCGAACGCCGGGACGCCGTCGAGGTCCGCCGCAGTGAGCTCCACGTCGGTGCGGAAGAAGAACGTGGGGACGTCCGTCGTCGTGCCGGGGATGTACTGCGTGAGCAGGGTCGTGATCGGGAACGCGTCCCCGATGCCCGTCGCGGCGCCGCGCTTGGCGCCGAACGCGCCCGTCGCGGTCTTCCACGCGGAGTCGTCGAACGCGGTCGTCGTCCACACGCGCTGGTCCACGGCGGTGCTGGTCGAGGTCCCCGCCGGGTTCGTGTTGTCGTCGAGGTAGCGCCAGGTCGTGCCGGACGTCGAGAGCAGGGACTCGTCGGCGGCGGCCGTCGAGGTGGCGGTCGCGGCGACGAGCACCGTCCCCACCAGGGAGACGGCGAGCGTCGACGCCGCCGCGCGCGTCAGCGCGCCGGGCAGCCGGGAGGCGTGCGGGTTCATGGGTTCCTTCGCAGGTCAGGGGTCCGCGCGGCGACGACCGTCGGACCACCGTGGCGGCGCCGGACCCGTGGTGGGAAGCGCTGTCACCGTACGGAGCCGGGGTGGCGGGCACCCGTCGTCCCGGTGAACTCCCGTGGGCGGGCAGGTGGCCGTCGCGGACGCGCCCCGGAACGCGCGACGCCGCGCCCCCCGGGATCGGGGGACGCGGCGTCGGGACGGACGGGCGGGACGCCGGGTCAGGCGCCCTGACGTCGCCGCAGGACGAGGACCGTGGTGCCCAGCGCGACCAGCACGAGCGCCGCGAGAGCGACGCCCCCGGCCTGCGCACCGGTCGTCGCCAGACCGTCGGAGCCGCCGTCGGCCGGGTGCGCCGGGGTGGTGGGCGCAACCGGGGTCGTCGGCGTCGTGGGCTCCGTCGGGGTCGTGGGATCCGTCGGGGTCGGCGGTGCGGGCTCGTCCGCCATGTTGGTGAGCACGACGGCGACGTCCGCCGTCGCGCCGATCTCGACGCGCACGGTCCCGTCGTCGCCCGGCACGACGGCTGCGCCGTCCACGTGCCACGCCGGCTCCCCCCACACGACCGCGTCCACGTCGGGGAAGCTGGGCTCCGACAGCACGACCTCGGTGCCCAGCGGAAGGTCGTCCAGGGTCGCGGAGCCGCCGACGGGCACGGTGAGCTCGCCCGTCGTCCCGTCGGCGTCGTACACGACGGTGAACGTCGTGCCCGCCGGCACGGCCGAGGCCGCGGCACCCACGACCTCCTTGGTGAGCGTCAGGCCGCCGGTCTCCACGACCGGATCGGTCGAGCACGGGACGGCGCCGGCGAAGAGGTACGCGTGCGCCTCGCCGCCGAGCAGCGTGAGGTTCCGCGCGACGACCTGGCCGTCGAGCGGGGCGGCCTCGACCGTGAGGTCCGCCGTCGGGGCGTAGACCGAGCCGTCGAGGCGTGTCCCGCCAACACCGAGGGTGACCGCGCCGTCGAGCTGCGACAGGTCCCACATCACGAAGGAGGCCGCCGCGCCGGCTCCGCCGAACACGGAGCCGCGGAGCTCGGTCGTCCCGGCGGGGACGGAGACGATCAACGGGGCGTCCGCGGACGGGAGCACCCCGTCGGCGAACTGCACCGTGTACGCGTCCGCGATCGCGGCGTAGTCGACGACGTTCGGGCGTCCGGGCTCGAGCGCCGAGAGGACGACCCGGTCGCCGACGTCCTCGGCGACGGTGAGCACGTGCGCCGCACCGCTCGGCACGAGGTTCGCGAGGCACTGGCGCACGTCGGCGGGCTCCGTGGCTCCGCTCTCGACGTACGCCGCGACGGCGTCGCGCTCGGTCGCCACGGTCGCGGCACCGGCGGGCCACTTCTGGTTGGTCGCGTCGATCGCCGGCGCGTCGTCGACCGTCGTGCGGTACCGCACCCAGTCACCCCGCTGATAGGTGTCGAACGCCGGGTCGTCGCCCACGACCTTGAGGTAGCCCTGGAGCTCGGCGCCGCTGCCCTGCGGCACGCCCGCGTTCGTGATCTGCGCCAGCCCGGAGGACGGAGCGTACGAGCCGACGAGCAGACGGGTCGGGTCACCGTCGACGGTCGGGATGGTGTAGTCCGCGGTCCCCGCCACCTGGTGGACGATCGCGTACGTACCGCCGTCGGCCCGGACGGTCAGCTCGCCGCCCACGGCGATCGACCCTTCGGTCTCGTGGTTGTCGAGGCGGGCGTCCTCGCGGGCGTAGACGCTGAACCCGCCGGCCAGGTCGAACGGGTTGACCGCGTCGGCGGCGGCGGCGCTCGTCGCGGGGACGACGAGCCCGGCGCCGGCGAGGAGGCCGACGGCGAGCAGCGCGGCAGCCGGCCGTCGACGTTGCCGGCGGGAGGTCTCGTGGGACTGCTGTTGAGGTGTCAAGGTCGGGCGGGTCATCACTACCTGGGTCTCGGTGTCGCGGACGACGGGGTCGGACGACCCGTCCCGACCACCGTAAACAGACCTGGACGGGCGTCCAGGTGCGTGGGCCGGGTGAAGTCGCACCACTGTGAGCAACCCCACCGAGGCGCCCTGACGTTGCCTCCGCATCTATCCCGGATGTCCGGTCTGTCGTCCCGACGGGCGGCCTCAGGAGACGCCGAGGCGCGCGATCAGGCCGTCGCCCAGGGCGCGACGGGACGCCGGACGTCGGGCATCGGGGGTGTGCCTCCCGCTGCGCCCCGGTCACCGCCCGACGACGGCCCGGACGTGGTCCGCCGCCGCGTCGGCGAGGTCCGCGCGGAGGCCGTCGAACAGCGCGACGCTCGCCGCGCCGGGCCAGCCCGCGGGCAGCGCCGAGAGCGGAAGGCCCGGGTCGACGTACGGTACGGGCCGCCAGTCGTCGACCGCACGCACCCACCGGGCGAACGCGGCACGGGGCGAGACCGCCTCGCCATCCGGCCGGGCGTCGTCGGGCCGGGCGCCCTCGGCCCGGCCGACCTCGGGCCGCGAGCCGCCGTGCCGCGTGAGGAAGTCGCGGTGCAGCGCGGCGACCCGGTCGAGGTCCCACCACCGCGCGGCGGCGTCGGCGAACGACCCAGCGACGCGCGGCGGTCCGGCCACGAAGACCGTCGCGGCCTCGCGCACGCCCAGCCCGACGAGGATCTCCTCGACCTCGTCCGCGAGGTGACCCGGCGCGATCCACAGGCCGTCCGCGACGGTGCCGGCGCCGATCCATGCGAGGTGCCGCCGGAGCTGGTGGCGCACGGCGCGCCGCTCCTCCGGCAGCGAGAACGACACGAGGCACCACGGGTCGTCGTCGCCCTGCTGCCGGTAGGCGAAGATCCGCCGGTCGCCCCGCTCCAGCATCCGCGCGGCGTCGGGCGCGAGCGAGTAGCCGGCCCGGCCACCGACGGCTTCCGGGACGAGCAGCCCCTTCGCCTTCGCCCGCGAGACCGCGCCGCGTGCGCCGACAGGCGGGACGTCGAGCGCCCCCAGCAGCTCGACCAGGTCGGCGACGGCGACCGCCCCGCCGAGGTCCCGCAGGTACAGCCCGACGACGGTGCGCAGGAGCGACGTCGCGCTCCCCGGGCGGGAGTCGAGGTCGTCGAGGATCACGCGGCCCCGTCCACAGGTCCGTCGAGGACCTGCAGCAGCGCGTCGCGCACGGCCTCGACGCCGACGCGCACCTCGTCGAAGCTCGTGGAGAGCGGCGACAGGCCGAGGCGCAGGCCGTCCGGACGACGGAAGTCGGGGATCACGCCACGCTCCCACAGCAGTGGGAGCGTCGCCTCGAACGCGTCGTGGTCGACCGTGACGTGGCTCCCGCGGCGGGCCGGGTCGCGCGGCGACGCGTAGCGTGCGCCGAGCGGGAGCAGCAGGTCGTCCACGAGTGCCGTCGCGTGCTCCGTGAGCGCGACCGACTTCGCCCGCACCGCCGCGATCCCCGCCGCGTCCAGGAGGTCGAGCATGTCCTGCATCGCGAGCATCCCGACGATCGCGGGCGTCCCCGAGAGGAAGCGCCGGACGCCGTCGTGCGGGGCGTACGCCGGGCCCATCTCGAACGGCGCGGCGCTGCCCATCCACCCCTGGATCGGCTGGGTCAGGGCGCCCTGGAGGTCGGCGCGGACGTAGCCGAACGCGGGCGCGCCCGGGCCGCCGTTCAGGTACTTGTACGTGCAGCCCGCCGCGAGGTCGACACCCCACGCGTCGAGCTCGACCGGCAGCGCCCCGACCGAGTGGCACAGGTCCCACAGGACGAGCGCCCCGGCGTCGTGCGCGAGCGTGGTGATCGCGGCGGCGTCGCTCACGTACCCCGAGCGGTACGCGACGTGGCTCAGCAGCACGAGCGCGGTGCGGCCCGAGAGAACCTCGGCGACCTGCCCAGGGGTCACCCCGCCGTCGTGCTCGGGCGTGATCCACCGCAGCGTCGCGCCGTGCTCGCGCGCGACGCCCTCCAGCACGTAGCGGTCGGTCGGGAAGTTCCCGGCGTCGAGCACGATCTCGTCGCGCCCCGCGACGTGCGGTGCCGAGAGCGCGGCCCGGACGAGCTTGTAGAGGATGACCGTCGTCGAGTCGCCCACGAACGTCTGCCCGGGCGCCGCGCCGAGCGTGACCGCGCCGATCCGGTCGCCGAGCGTGAGCGGCAGGTCGTACCACTCCTCGTCCCAGCCGCGGATGAGCCGCGCGCCCCAGCGCTCGGTCGCGAAACGAGCCAGCCGCTCGGCGGACGCGCGCGTCGGCCGCCCGAGCGAGTTCCCGTCGAGGTAGGCGGTGACCTCGTCGGAGTCGACGAACGCGTCGCGGAACGACGCGAGCGGGTCGGCGGCGTCGAGCGCGGCGGAGCGCGCGGCGTGGTCCTCGGTCATGGTCGTCCTTCCGGTGGGGAGGTCTCGCGGGCTGGGTTCGGGGCCGGGTTCGGGGCCATGCCCGGGTCGCGCTCGACGACGACGGCGCGCGCGAGCCACGCGACGACGTCGTCGGTGTGACCGGGTTCGGGCGGGTCGCCGGGGACCCACGTGGCGAGCGCTGCACCTGTGCCCGGGCGCTGCACCTCGGGGTGCATCTCCCGAGCGGGAGCGCGTCGCTCGGCCGGGGCGTCGTGCGTGAGCGCGGCGACCAGCGCGTGCGCGTCGAGGCCCGCCGCCGCGAGCGCCCGCAGCTCGCGCGCGTTCACGCCGGTCGGCAGCGGCCCGTTGCCCAGGTCGGTGCCGTAGACGACCGTCCCCCCGAGCGCGACGAAGCGCCGCACGTTGTCGATCGCGACGTCCTGCGCGGCCGTCGGGCTCCCCCACCCGTGCACGTCGAGCGTGCTCACCCAGCTCACAAGACTCCCCACACCTCCGCCGAACACGACATGAGGGTCGTTATCCGGGTTATTCCGACCTTCAGGTCGTGTTCGACCGCGGGCAGGGTCGTGCTCGGCGGCGGGGCGTGAGCGAGACGGCGTCTGGGAGCGAGCTCGCGGGTGGGCCATCGCAGCGAGGAGGTCGTCGGGCAGGCGCTCGCTGAACGGGGCGTGCGCGAGCCTGTCCACGCCCGCCTCGAACGCGCGGGCTGCCATGCCCCGCCCCTCCACGTGCGCGACGACGTCCCGGCCCCGCGCGTGGGCGTGGCCGACGAGCGCGGCGAGCGTGACGTCGTCGGGCACCGGGCCGGCCTCGGAGTGCAGGGCGACCTTGACGGACGACGCGCCCGCGGCGGCCTGACGGTCGACGGCGGCGACGGCCTCGTCGGGGCTCGCGACCTCCTCGACCGCACCGCGCGGCGCCCACGACCGGTCCGACGGGTAGCCGCCGGGCGCGGTGAGGAACGCGCCCGCGTACGCGACCTCGGGGAAGCCGGGCGTGCCGGGCCAGGTGCGCGCGACGTCGGGCACCCACCCCAGGTCGTGCACGACGGCGATCCCGCCGCGCCGCACGGCGACGGGGTCGACGAGGCCGAGGTGCACGTGCGCGTCGACGAGCGGCGGGAGCCAGGTGCCGCCGTCGCCGGGCCGACCGAGGGACCTGCCGCTCACGCCCGCCCGATCTCCGTGCGCACGGCGAACAGCTCGGGGAAGAACGTGAGGTCGAGCGCCTTCTGCAGGAACCCGACGCCGCTCGACCCGCCCGTCCCGCGCTTGGTGCCGATGATCCGCAGCACCGTCTTCATGTGGCGGAAACGCCAGAGCTGGAAGTTGTCCTCGAGGTCGACGAGCTCCTCGCACGTCTCGTACGCCGACCAGTGCGCCTCCGGGTCGTCGTAGATGCGACGGAAGACCTCGACGAGGTCGTCGTCGAGCGTGTGCGCGACGGTGACGTCGCGGTCGAGCACGCGCGGCGGGACGTCGTGGCCGTGCCGCGCGAGGTGGCGCAGGAACTCGTCGTAGACGCTCGGCTCGGCGAGCAGGCGCGCGAGCTCCGCCCGGGCGTCGGGCTCGGCGTCGAACACCGCGAGCATGCGCGCGTTCTTGTTGCCGAGCAGGAACTCGACCGCGCGGTACTGCCAGGACTGGAAGCCCGACGCGTGGCCGAGGAACCCGCGGAACTGCGCGTACTCGCTGGGGGTGAGCGTCGCGAGCACGGACCACTGCTCGGTGAGCGTGCGCTGCACGTGCTTGACGCGCGCGATGCGCTTGAGCGCGGCGCCGAGCTCGTCGGCGGCGAGGAGGTCGCGCGCGGAGAGCAGCTCGTGCAGCACGAGCTTGAGCCAGAGCTCCGTCGTCTGGTGCTGGACGATGAACAGCATCTCGTCGTGGTGCTCAGGGTCGCTGACCGGCTCCTGCGCGGCGAGCAGCGTGTCGAGGTGCAGGTACGACCCGTACGTCATCTGCTCGCGCAGGTCCGTGACGATGTCGGACTCGAGCGCGCGCTCGTTCGGCGCGGGCAGCGGTGCGTCGGCCATCCGTCGAGCGTATGTCACGAGCGTGACGACCGCTAGATCCATGCGATACGACAGAATGACGCAATGATCAAATCATTGCGTCACCACGCTAGCATGTGTCGCAATGATTTGATCATTGCGACACAGGAGACGAGCCGATGCTCCCGCCGATCTACCGCACCCCCGACACCGATCTCGAGGACCTTGCCGTGATCGATGACGTCCACACGCTGCGAGAGTCTCTCGCGGACGTGCTGCGTGTCCCGCGCCGATGGTCGAACGGCATGCGCCGGACCACTCAGGCGCGAGCGATCCAGGGCTCGAACACGATCGAGGGCTACACCGTGTCGGACCAGGACGCCGTCGCCGCTGTCGACGACGAACCCCCGTTGACGGCGGACCAGCAGACCTGGGCCGAGATCATGGGGTACCGCCGGATGATGACCTACATCCTGCGCATGACTCCCGACCCGGAGTTCGTGCTCACGACCCAGACGTTGCGCTCGCTGCACTTCATGCTGCTAGAGCACGACCTCGGAGCAGACCCGGGCCGCTTCCGACCGGGTGCCGTCTACGTCCGGGACGAGACGGCGGACCAGACCGTCTATGAGGGACCGCCCGCGGAAGAGGTCCCGGGGCTCGTCGAGTCCCTCGTCGCGACGATCCGGCACGACGGCGCCGACGCGATGGTGGACGCGGCGATGGCGCACCTCAACCTCGTGATGATCCACCCCTTCCGGGACGGCAACGGCCGCATGGCGCGGGCACTTCAGACCATGGTGCTGGGACAGGACCGCGTGCTCGAGCCCACCTTCTCGAGTATCGAGGAGTGGTTGGGAAGCAACACGGAGGACTACTACCGCGTCCTGGCCGTCACGGGCGAGGGCGCCTGGAGGCCTCAGAACGACGCGACCCTCTGGATCAAGTTCACCCTTCGGGCGCACCACATGCAGGCGCAGACCCTCCGGCGCCGCTTCCTCGAGGCGGAGACGACGTGGCGTGCACTCGACGCGATCCTTGCCGAGCACGGTCTCCCCGAACGAAGCGCTGACGCGCTGTTCGATGCTGCGCTCGGCTACCGCGTCACCCGCCCGTCGCACGCCAAGCATGCGGCGATCGAGGACCAGACCGCCACACGCGACCTCCGGCGCCTCGTGGCGGCCGGGCTGCTCGATGCCGTCGGCAACACGAGAGGACGCTATTACGTCGCGAGCGGGGTTCTCCGCGCGCTGCGGGACGACGTGCGCGCTGGGCGCGAGACACTCGCCGACCCCTACCCCTGGATGCCTGCCGAGCTCCGCACCCGGGCCGGGCGGTAGTCCGTCAGTCGTCCGCCGCGGCGCGACGCTCCTCCTCGACGACGGACTCCCCCGTCGGATCCTCGGCCGCGAGGTCGGCCAGCGCGGCGCCGCCCAGCGGGCCGTCGCTCAGCCCGACGAGGCGCCAGCCCGACGCCGGGTCCCCCTCCACCTCGACGAGCCCGGTGTTCGCGAGCGGGGTCCAGGCGAGCAGGTCGAGGTCGACGCCGTCCACGCGCGCGCACGCCCAGGCGCGGATCGCCGCCCCGTGCGACACGACGACGGCGGTGCGCCACCCCGTGCGCGCGACGCTCGCGACGGCGTCGTCGTAGCGGCCGAGGAACTCCGCGCCGTCGGGGCCGCCGGGCATGCGCCGGCCGGGCTCGCCGCGGCCCCAGGCGAACACGGTCTCGAGGTACGTCGCGTGGTCGTCGTGCGCGGCCGACATCTCCAGGTCGCCCGCGTCGACCTCGCGGAACCCGTCGAGCTCGAGCAGGTCGTACCGGTTCCGCTCGGCCAGCGGCGCGGCGGTGAGGTGCGTCCGGACGAGCGTCGAGACCGCGACGCCGTCGACGACGCGGTCCGCGAGCGCGTCCGGGATCGCCGCCGCCTGGCGCGCGCCGAGGGCGGTGAGGCCGGGGCCGGGAAGGGCGGTGTCGAGCAGGCCGGCGACGTTGGACGGGGTCTGTCCGTGACGGACGAGGAGCAGGCGCATGGTTCTCCGGGTTCTCCGTGCTCTCGGTGGGGGTTCTCCTGCCACCCTACGAGGAGCGGCGCCGTGGCACGCTGGGGCCATGTCCCGCCGCGAGCTCGTCGTCCTCGGGACGGCCAGCATGGTCCCGACCCGCACGCGCAACCACAACGGCTACGTCCTGTTCTGGGACGACGAGGCGATCCTCTTCGACCCCGGCGAGGGCACGCAGCGGCAGATGTCGTTCGCGGGCGTGTCCGCGACCGACCTCACGCGCATCGCGATCACGCACCTGCACGGCGACCACAGCCTCGGCCTCGCGGGCGTCTCCCAGCGCATCAGCGGCGACGGCGTGCGGCACACGATCGGGGTGACCTACCCGGCGTCGGGCCAGCGGTGGGTGGACCACCTGCTCGACGCGAGCGCCCACTTCCGCCGCGGCCACCTGGAGCTCCAGCCGCTCACGACGGACGGCGTCGTCCCGCCGGTCTCCGGTCGGCCCGAGCCGGGGTTCACGCTGCGCGCCGAACGCCTCGACCACACGCTCGAGGCGATGGGCTACCGGCTCGACGAGCCAGACGGCCGGTCGCTCGACCCCGCGCTGCTCGCGGACCGCGACCTGACCGGCCCGGCGGTCGGCGAGCTGCAACGGACCGGGGTCGTCACCGCGCCCGACGGCCGGACCGTCACCCTCGACGAGGTGAGCGCCCCGCGGCCGGGGCAGTCGTTCGCGTTCGTCATGGACACGCGCCTGTGCGACGCGGTGCACCGGCTCGCGGACGGCGTCGACCTGCTCGTCATCGAGTCGACGTTCCTGGACCGCGACCGCGACCAGGCCGAACGCTGGGGCCACCTCACCGCGCGGCAGGCGGCGACCGTCGCGGCCGAGGCGGGCGTGCGCTCGCTCGTGCTCACGCACTTCTCGCAGCGCTACCCCGACCCGACGGAGTTCTGGCGCGAGGCGCGCGAGGTGTTCGACGGCGAGCTCACGGTCGCGCAGGACCTCGACCGCGTGCGCGTCCCCCACCGCCGCCGACCCGGCTGACGGTCGGTGACGCCGGTGCGGTCGCCGATGAGAAACGGTGCGGGCCGCCGTCTCACCAACCACGGGTGAACACGGGGCGCCTCGGTGCGCTCCCGGGAGAGGACCGAGATGAGACCGCTGCGCTACTCGATCAACGTCACGCTCGACGGCTGCTGCCACCACGAGGCGGGACTGCCGCCCGACGAGGAGTCGATGCGCCACTGGACCGCCGAGATGGAGCGCGCCGACGCCCTCCTGTTCGGCCGGGTGACCTACCAGATGATGGAGTCGGCCTGGCGGCGGCCGGCCACCGGCACGTGGCCCGACTGGATGGACGAGTGGGAGGTCCCGTTCGCCGAGGCCATCGACGGGGCGCGCAAGCACGTCGTGTCGAGCACGCTGAGCGGGGTCGACTGGAACGCGGAGCTGGTGCGGGGCGACCTGGGGCCTGCGGTCGAGCGGCTCAAGCAGGAGCCGGGCGAGGGCCTGTGGGTGGGGGGCGTGACGCTCCCCCTGGCGCTGGCCGACCTGGGGCTGATCGACGAGTACGAGTTCGTCGTGCAGCCGGTCCTCGCCGGGCACGGGCCGACGCTGCTCGCCGGTCTCCGTGAGCGGATCCAGCTCGAGCTCGTGGACCGCCGCGAGTTCCGCTCGGGGGCCGTCGCGATGCGCTACCGGCCCACGACCCCGGGGCGGTGAGGCGGGGCCGTCCGGCTCCGCCCCACCCCCCTCCTGCCGGGTCCTAGACGACCCGGGCCGCGAGCCAGCCCGCGAGGCGGTCGGGACGGTCGGTGATGATCGCATCCACGCCGAGCTGGACCGCGGCCGCCCAGTGCTCCGGCTCGTTGAGCGTCCACACCGCGACCTCGAGGCCGGCGTCGTGCAGGCGCTCCACGAGCCCCGGGTCCTCGAGGAGGAGCAGGCCCATCGGGTTGCACGTGACGACGTCGAGCTCGGCGCACCGCGCGAGCACGTCGTCGTCGATCGACGCGACGAGCAGCCCGCGGCGCAGGCTCGGGTCCGCCTCGCGCAGCGCCGCGACGGTCTCGGGCCAGAAGCTCTGCGCGACGACCCGGTCGGCTATGCCCGCGAACCGGATCGGCCCGGTGACGCGCCGCACCTGCTCCGGCGTCCACGACCCCTTGAGCTCGAGGAGCAGGTCGGTGCCTGGCCGGCGCACGAGGAGGTCGACGACCTCGGCGAACGTCGGCACGCGCTGGCCGCCGAACGCCGGGGAGAACCACGACCCGGCGTCGAGCGCGCGGATCGCCGCGCGGTCGAGCCGCGCCACCGTGCCGCTGCCCGACGTCGTCGCGTCCACGGTGTCGTCGTGGATGACGACGGGCTCGCCGTCGGCCGTGAGCTGCACGTCGATCTCGATGCTGTGCGCCCCGGCCCGCCACGCCGCCTCGAACGCGGCGAGCGTGTTCTGCGGCGCGACCGAGCTGTTGCCGCGGTGCGCGATCACGCGCGGGCGCGCGGCCCGCCCGGGCCCTGCGCCGGTCGGCGCGAGCGCGGTCGCCGTCACAGGTACGGCTCCACGTTCTCGGTGTACGCCGTCTTGATGCGCGGGGCGACCGACTCGAACGCGGCCGCCGGGTCGGCGCCCTCGATGACGATCTGCTCGATCGCCTCGTTGAGGAGCGCGTCGGCGCCCGGGATGAAGACGCGCGCGTCGTCCTGCGGGCGCGCCTTGTCGGCGAGCTGGTCGACGGCGGTGCGGAACTGCGGCGTCGCCTCGTAGACGGCCTTCATCGCGTCGGACTCGACGGCCGACGTGCGCACCGGCATGTACCCCGTGTTCTGCGAGAAGTACGCCGTGTTCTCGGTGTTCGTGAGGAACGCGAGGAACATCGCCGCGGCGAGCTGCTGCTCGGGCGACCTCGACGACGGGATCGCGAGGCCGGTGCCGCCCGTCGGGGTGCCGCCGCCGTCGGGGCCGTCGGGCAGGTAGGCCGTGCCGACCTCGAACGACGCCGCGTCGAGCGCGCCCTTGAGCGAGCCCGTCGAGCCGATGGTCGAGGCGATGAGACCCGACGAGAAGTCGACCATCGCGTCGTCCGCCGAGAGCGTCGCGACGCCCTTCTCGTGGAACAGCTCATGCAGGAACTGGCCGCCCGCGACCGACTCCTCCGAGTCGAGCGTGAGGTCGAACCCGTCGGAGTACGCGCCGCCCTGGCCCCAGATCATGTTCTCGAACCACCACGCGCCCCACGACGGGCCGGTGGACAGGCCGAACGTCGAGCCGCCGGCCGGGACGAGCGGCTTGAGCGACGCGTCCCACTCCTCGAGCTCGGCCCACGTCTCGGGGCCGCGGTCGGGCAGGCCGGCCGCCGTCCACAGGTCCTTGTTGTAGTAGAAGAGCGGCGTCGAGCGCGCGTACGGGACGGCCCAGTGCTGGTCGTCGTACGCGTAGTCCGCGTAGAGCGCGGGCTGGAAGTCGTCCGCGTCGGCCTCGACGAACTCGAGCACGTCGTCGAGCGGCAGGATCTGGTCGTTGAGGTGGTAGCGGAACCACCACACGTCGGACGCGATGACGAGGTCGGGGAGCTCGTCGGTCTGCGACGCGGCCTGGAAACGCTGGGCCACCTCGTCGTAGTTGGCGCCGGCCGTGACGAGGTTGACCGTGATGCCGGACTCCTCCTCGAACCGGTCGATGAGCTCCTGCTCGATCTCCTGCGACGTGCCGGGGTGGTTGCTCCACCAGGTGATCTCGGACGCGGGCTCGACGGCCGACCAGTCGACGGCCTCGGCCGTCGCGTCGTCGCCCGCGGTGCCGGCGCCGTCGGCCCCGGCCACGCTCGGGCCGGCGCACGCGGTGAGCGCGAGAGCGGTGACCGCCGTGAGGGCGGTGGCTGCGGTGCGGGCCCGACGGCGGCGCGCGGGCCGGCCGACGGGTGCGGTGCGGTGGGACACAGGTGCTCCTTCAGGTCGTGCACCGGGTCTCGGTGCGCTTCGGGGAACCCGGGCCGCTGCGGGCGGACCGGGGAGTCGGTGGTGGTGGGCGGGCACGAGGGTGCGCGGCCCACCCGGGGTGGGGACGTCGTCGGGCACGACGGCGCAGGGTGGGTCAGCCCGTGACCGCGCCCGCCGTGAGGCCCGCGACGAGGCGGCGCTGGAGGACGAGGAAGACGACGAGGATCGGCAGCGTCACGACCACGGTCGCGGCGAGCAGCACGCCCCAGTTCGTCATGCCGTCGGTGTTCTGCAGCAGCGTGAGGCCCACGGGGAGGGTCATCTTGTCCGGGCGGTCGATGACGAGGAACGGCCACAGGTAGTCGTTCCACTCCGTCACGACGGACACGAGCGCGACCGCCGCGAGCGTCGGCGTGCTCATCGGCACGACGAACCGCCAGAGCTTGCGCCAGTGCCCCGCGCCGTCGAGCTCGGCCGCCTCGAGGATCGAGCGCGGCAGCGTGAGGAAGTGCTGCCGGAACAGGAACGTCCCGAACGCGCTCGCCAGGCCGGGCACGAGGATGCCCTGGTAGGTGTTGAGCCACCCGAGGCTCGCGACGAGCGTGTAGTTGGGGATGATCGTGATCTGCGGCGGGATCATGAGCGTCGCGATGACGAGCCCGAACACGACCTTCTTGAACGGGAAGTCGAGGAACACCAGCGCGTACGCGCACGTGAGGCCCAGCGCGACCTTGAGGCCCGCGCCCACGACCGTGATCCCGACGCTGTTGGCGAGCAGCCGCCCGAGCGGGATCGAGTCCGCCGCCTGCGCGTAGTTGTCGAGGTTCACGCTGCCCGGGAGCCACTGCAGCGGGACGGTGTACAGCTCGGCGGGCGTCTTCATGCTCGCGAGCACCATCCACACCAGCG
This sequence comes from Cellulosimicrobium sp. NPDC030954, assembly GCF_055571305.1. Lineage (NCBI taxonomy): Bacteria > Bacillati > Actinomycetota > Actinomycetes > Micrococcales > Promicromonosporaceae > Cellulosimicrobium > Cellulosimicrobium sp. NPDC030954. The sequence continues at coordinate 125,544 of NZ_JBVIFN010000005.1, read as the reverse complement.
GCGCGCCGAGCACGACGGTCGCGAGGACCAGGGCGAGGTAGCCGCCCGGCTGGAGGCTGCGGCGTCGGGCCCCCGGGGTGCGGGGAGCGCGCGGCGCGAGCGCGGCCGGCGTGGTGGGCGCCGTCTCGGGGCGAGTGGGCGCGACGGCGCTCATGCGTAGTGGACCTTCCGCTGGACGAACCGCATCTGCACCGCGGTCACCGCGAGCAGCACGAGGAAGAGGACCGTGGCGACCGCCGACGCGTACCCGGCCCGGCCGTTGACGAAGCTCTCCTCGTAGATCGAGTACATGAGCGTCGTCGTCGAGCCGAGCGGGCCGCCCTGCGTCATCGCCTTGATGATGTCGAAGGACTGGAGCGACGCGAGGAGCATCGTCACGACGAGGAAGAACGTCGTCGGGGTGAGCAGCGGCAGGACGATCGAGCGCAGCGTCCGCGCCGACGACGCGCCGTCGAGCGCGGCCGCGTCCCGGAGGTCCTGCGGCACCGACTGGAGTCCCGCCAGGTAGATGAGGGCGACGTACCCGAGGTTCTTCCACAGGTAGACGACGACGATCATCACGAGCGGCCACGGGCGCTGCGTGTACCACCGCGGCGACGCGACGCCGACCCACCCGAGCAGCTCCTGGACCAGCCCGTAGCGCGGGTCGAACATGAACAACCACAGGATCCCGACCGCGAAGCCCGACAGCACGTACGGCGCGAACGCGACGGTCCGGGCGACGCCGCGGCCCTTGAGGCGGCGGTTGAGGAGCAGCGCCAGGCCCAGGCCGAGGACCATCGCGCCGCCGACCGTGGCGAGCGTGAAAACGAACGTCGTCGTGACGATGCGGCCCGTCGTCGGGGCGGTGAACCACTCGACGTAGTTGCCCAGCCCGACCGGCCGCGCGACCGGCGACCCGAGGTTCCACTGGAGCGTCGAGAGGTAGAAGCTCTGCAGCAGCGGCCGGTAGACGAACACCAGCAGCAGCACGAGGTTCGGGCCCGCGAGCAGCAGCGCCCACAGCAGGTTCCGCCGACGGCGGCGCGCGCCCAGGCGGCTGCGGTGCAGCGCCTGGGCCTCGCGGTCGGCAGGGTCGGACGGCGGGAGACCGGCCGGGTCGGACGACGGGCGACCGACGGGCGCGTCGGTGCTGGTCGGTGGGGCGGCGGGGTCGCCGGGCGCGGGCGCACCGGGCGTGATGGAACCGGTGGCGCCGGACGCCGTGGCCGACGACGAGGCGCGGGGCGTGCCGGAGGAACCCGGGGAGTCCGGGGTGAGGACGGTGGTCACAGCAAGGATCCGCTCGGACGAGGGACGTGGTCGCGGCCGACGCAGCACCCGTCCCGCGGGTGGGCGGCCACGGCGAGCATAGGAAGCCGTCGCGCCGGTTTAATCCTGAAATGTCCAGGTGCGGGACGAGGCTTCGGACAACGTTCACCACCTCGTGCCCGGGGTGCCACCTGCACCTGTGGAACCGCAACGTCGCGGACACCTGCGACGCGTCGTCCACAGGGCGGGACGTGCGGTTCCGTCGGCCGGGCGGTTTCGCTAGGTTGCTGGGCAGCCCGCACGCCTCGTCGAGGTGGCGTGCGGGGTGGTTCGCATCGATCTGCAGGGGGTCTCGTGCGTCGTTCTCGTGTGCTGTCCCGTGCCCGACGGCGGTCGCTCGTCGTGGGTGTCGTCGTCGCGGTGGGGTGCGTGGTCGCCGGGTGCACCGGTGGTGGCGGCCCCGGTCCCTCGCCGTCGGTCGACGAGCCGGTCGTGCCGTCGCCGTCGGAGTCGGAGTCGCCCGTGCCGTCGCCGACCGAGACCGGACCGGTGAAGCCGGAACGTCCCGCGGCGATGGACCGCGACGACGCCGAGGGCGCCGCCGCGGCGGCGGAGTACTTCCTCGAGCTCTACCCGTACGTCATGGCGACGGGCGACACGGCCGAGTGGCAAGCGATGTCACATGCGGAATGTGGATACTGCGCTGACGCGCTGGCGAGCGCGGCATGGCTGTCCGAGAACACGGCGACGTTCTCCGGCGGTGAGACCGCAGTCGAGGTTCTCCAGACGTACGGTCGCGACTCGGAGACTGGCATCTACCCCCTCGACGTCCGTTCTACGCAGGGCACCATCGTCGTCACCGGGCAGGACGGGGCTGTCGTCGACGAAGTCCCGAGAAGCGACTCGGAGTTCCGTGTTGAGGTCGGGCGGAACGACGTTTCATGGGTGATCGTCGAGGTCGCGCCGATTCCCTCGACGGGGGAATGACATGATTCGACGAGCTGCATCGCACTTCCCGGGCGCAGCCGCCGCGCTCCTTCTGACACTCGTTGCTGTACCCGGCACGCCGCTCGCTTCGGAAGCGACCGAGGATCCGAAAGCACCGGCGGCAGGTGCCCGGCCGCCAGGATTCGGGCAAGACAGCCATGCGGAGGGGCAGCAGGTGACCGTTGAGATCTGGCAAGGAACGATCACAGGGATCGTTGAGGCAGATGACGGCGCCGGAGGCCCGGCGACGGAGCGGTACTTCCGTGCGGAGCAGACCACGTGCGCGGTCTTCGATGGCCTGGACGACCCCACGTCGGACCTGTCGGGCCGGTGTGCCGAGTGGGAGCGGCTGATCGCCGAGAACCTCGAGTGCGACGAGAGTTCGCACTACCTCGGCGCGCTCTACCGCCAGACCCGCGAGATCGGCTCCGACGGCACACCCGGTGAGTGGTCCGCCGCGGGCGACCCCATCGCTGACCAGTCGTGCGTCACCCCCGCCGACCTCGCCGCAGAGGCCGCCCGCGCGCTCGCGACGTTGACAATCTCCCCGTCCCCGGTGATCGTGCAGCCCCCGGACGGGTGGACCCTGGTCAACGTCCCCACCATCACCTACACCCAGCCCGGGGAGCAGGTCCTGGACACGACCCTGCTCGGCATCCCCGTGCAGATCCGCGCCACCCCACGCACGTACGCGTGGGACTACGGCGACGGCACCACCCCGGTCTCCACGACCGACCCCGGTGCGGCCTACCCGCACCACACCGTCGCGCACACCTACGACCAGCCCGCCGAGCAGGTCCAGATCACGCTCACCACGACCTGGTCCGGACAGTTCCGCATCACCGGCACCACCACCTGGACCGACGTCACCGGCACCGCCACCACCACCAGCACCGCCGACCCGCTACGCGTCTACGAAGCCCGATCACGCCTCGTCACCGACAACCTGCCCGACTGACGCGGCCGCCTTCCCAGGCCGGCGCCCATCACCCCACCGACGCGGGACGTCGTCTGCCCGAGCGCGGCACACCTTTCACGAGATCGACCCCAGCGTTCGAGATCGACCCTCGGGAGGTCGACTTCGCGACGTGCGGGTCGATCTCGCGAGCAACCGGGGCGCTCTCGGGCGCACGAGTACGCCCGCGGCGCCGCTCATCGGCCGAGCGGCGCCGCGGGCGTGGCGGTGGGTGCGCTACGCGCAGGTGAGCGCGTCGTACCCGGCCGTCACCTCCGACGTCGTGCCGGAGACGTCGGTGACGACGACGAGCGCCTCGCCCGCGTCGAGCGCGCCGCGAGCCTTGAACGACTGGTAGGCGTTCTTGCCCGGGTCGACCTGGGCGAAGGACCGCTCGCCGTGGTCCGTCCGCAGGGCGATCGCGACGGTATCGTCACCGTCGTTGGTCGCGCGGACGGCGAGGTACGGGGTCCCGGCGAGGCAGCGGGGCTGCGCGGTGACGGTGACCTGCGGGTCGACGGGCGGGGCCTCGGCCGGGAAGACGTCGAGCGCGTCGAGCTCGGTGTACCAGGTGAGCTTCGTCAGGGCGACGGTGTTCCAGCCCTGCTGCAGCTCGACCTCGTGCGTCACGGACTGCCAATTGCCCCACGTGGTGTGCGGGAAGGTGACGACGCCGGCGTCCGCGCCGTTCACCGTGACCGTGCTGGTCGAGGCGAGCGTGTAGCCACCGCGCTCCGAGCCGTTCGCGAACCGCACGCCGAGCGTGTACGGGCCCGCCTCGTCGGCGTGGACCTGGAGCGCGACGGAGCTGTCGAGGAAGTCGAGCCCGCCGACCTTCTGGCCGCCGGAAGCACCCGACGCGCTCCCGACGGAACCGCGCGTGATGACGCCGTCCTCGAACTCGTACCGCGTCGCGTCGGACGGGATGACGGGCGGGGCTGACGGGCGCGGGTCGCGCGTCGCCGGGTAGACGTCGAACGCGTCGAGCTCGGTGTAGAACGTCGCGCGGGTCAGCGTGATCGTGTTGGTGCCCGCGGCGAGGTCCACGAGGTGCTCGGACGTCTGCCAGTTGCCCCACGTGGTGTGCGGGAAGACGACGGTCTCCGCGACCGCGCCGTTGACGGACAGCGTGCTCGTCGACGGGACGCGCGTCGGGCCGTCGAACGAGCCGTTCGCGAACCGGATGCCCAGGAGGGCCGGGCCGGCCTCGTCGGCGTGCACCTCGACCGTCACGGACGAGTCCGCGAAGTCCAGGCCGCCGACCTTCGCCCCGCCCGACGCCCCGCCGTCGGCCACGACGCGCGCGTTCGCGACGACGCCGTCCTCCGCCTGGTAGCGGTCGGACGCCTGCGGGACGAACGGGACGCCGTCCGCGGTCCACTCGAGGTCCGCGACGTACATCGCGCGGTAGGTGAACGCCGCGTTCCAGCCGTGGAAGACGATCGCGTCGGAGCCGTCCGGCGCGGTGACGACGTCCTGCCCGCCCGGGCCGCGCACGTCGCCCTGGAAGCGGTCGCTCGTGAGCAGCTCGGTCGTGGCCTTGGTCCACGGACCGGCCAGGCTCGACGCCGTCGCGTACGACGTGCGGTAGCCACCCCCGCCGAAGTCGTTCGCCGAGTAGAAGAGGTAGTACGTGCCGTCGCGCTCGAGGAGCGTCGGGCCCTCGACCACGCGGCCCTCGTAGGCCTTGTCCACGCGGATGAGCTCCACGGGCGGGCCGGTGAGCGTCGCGCCGTCGGGCGAGAGCGGCTGGGCGAAGATGATGGCCGTCTTGCCCGTGCAGCAGTTCCCGTCGGCCTTCCACAGCAGGTAGAGCTGGTCGCCGTCGACGAACGTCGCGGCATCGATCGCGCCGCCGAGGTCCTCCGTGCCGGCCTCGCCGTTGGGGCACACGATCGGGTCGTCGCCGACGGGGACGAACGGGCCGTCCGGCGTGTCGGACAGCGCGACGCCGAGGCACTGCCGCGGCGACGTCGCGTCGCGCGCCGTGTAGTACAGGGCGTAGCCGCCCTCGACCGCGGACACCTCCGGCGCCCACACGCAGCGGTCGGTCGCCCCACCCGGCGAGAACGTGCACGACTCGCTGACCCAGGCGCCGAGGTCGGGCGCGACGTCGGTCGGAGCGCTCCAGGTGACGAGGTCCGTCGACGTGCGGTGCTGCACGTTCTGACCCTGATGGTTCGTCGCGTAGGCGTGGTAGACGCCGTCGACGAGCAGGATGTCGGGGTCGGGGAAGTTCGCGTCGACGACCGGCGAGATCGTCGGCTCGGCGGCGACCGCGGGTGCGGCCGCCGGGGCCGGCGCCGCCGTGGCGGCTGCCGCGCCCGAGACCGCCAGCCCGAGCGCGACCAACGCACTCGTGACAGCGGTGGCACGCGAGCGCGCGCGGGACGAGAAGTACTTCATGGGGTGTCCTCTCGACGGTGAGGGGGCAAGCACCCGGGACGGCGTCGACCTCGGGGCTTCGAGTCTCCCGGGCAGACTCCCACAAGTCAACAACTTCTCGCACAATCAAACATGCCCTCGCTCCAGCGACACCGCGACCCGGCGCCACGAACCCGCCCTCGAAACGATCGAGGACGTGGCCGCGGCGCCCGGTGAGGACCGACCCGCTTCCACCGGACGGCGGCGAGTGGCGATCAGCCCAGCGAGACCTCGACGCCGCCCGAGAACATCGAGTCGTGGAGGGAAAGCGTCGCGGGGACCGCGTCGACCGGGATGTCGAACACGACGACGCCCTCGACCGCGTTGCCGGGGTTGATGTCCGTGAGGAAGCTGTTCGTGTCGCCAAGGTAGATCGCGGCCGTGCTGTCACTCTCGTGCGTGCGACCCTCGGTGTCGGTGAGCTGCTGGTTGCCGCCCGTGAACATCTGCGCCTCGTCGCCGATGTTCGTCACCGTCATGTGCACGAGCACGTACTGGCCCTGCGCCTCCTGGCTCAGGTACTGGTCACCGACGCTCGGGACGCCGGTCTCCACCGACGTCACGGTGAACTCGAACTTGCCGTCGCGCACGGCGGTCCCGACGCCGGGCGCCGCGGGCGGCTCGGGTGCGAGCTCCTCAGCAGGCTCCTCCTCGGCGGGCGCGGTGTCCGCCTCGACGTCGGCGCCCTCGGGGCTGGTGGCCTCGGCACCCGCGTCCGCGACGGCGGCGGGCTCGGCCGGCTCGTCGTCGCCCCCGCCCCCGAGGCTCGCGCCAACGATCGCGAGCAGCACGACGACGCCCAGCCCGGTGAGGATCTTGTGCCGTGCGAACCAGGACTTCCGGGGTGCGGGCGGGACGCCCGGCTGCCCGCCCGGCGCCGGGTAGCCGTGGACCGGGTAGCCCTGCGGCGGGTGCGCGCCGTAGGGCGGCATCGTGGGCCTCGCGGCCGGTCCCGACTGCGGATGGCCGCCGGGGGGTGGGGCGAACGAGGACTGCGGGCCGGTCGGCGGCACCGGAGGGTGCTGCTGCGGGTGCGGGGTGGGTGCGGACATCGTCGCCTCCTGCGTCGTGGTCGACGGCGCTCGGTCGGCGACGTCGTGCTGGTCTCGACGACGAGAGTGCGCGTCGTGGTCGATCCGGGGGATCCCCCGACCGGCTCGACCCGGCACCCCGACCGGTGGATCCCAAACCGCCGGCCCCGGCCGAACGATGGAGCCCCGCCGTCGGCGGGTGCCCGTAGGCTCGCGCCCATGCACCCGCCACCGCAGCAGCCCGGACCGCCTCCGGCCGGTCCGTACGGCGCCGGTGCTCCCCGCGGTGCCGGCGGCCCTCCGCCACGACACCCTGTCCCGTACGCGGGCCAGCCGACCCCGCCCGTGATCTGGGCGGGCCCGCCCCCGGGCGGCACACGGCCGCCGTCGGGCCCACCGCTCTCCTCGCACCCGTACCCGCCGCCGTACCACCACGCCGACGGGCCCTACCCCGTCGCGTCCGCCACCGGGCCGTCGCCGCTCGGCCGGGCGTGGTCCGTCCTGGGCACCGTCGCCGCGGCGAGCGCGACGTTCGGCGTCGGGATCGTCAGCGCGACGTACGACAACATCGGGCTCGGCCCGGACCCCGCCGGGTGGCGGATCGGGCTCACGCTGCTCTGGTGGGTGCTCGCGGCCGGGCTAGCGGCGGCCGTCGTGTGGCGCGACCGGCACGCCGTCGTCGTGTGCCTGGCCACCGCCGCCGCGGGAATCCTGACTCCCGTCGGCGCGATGGCCCCACTCGTCGCGCTGCCGTTCGTGATCGCGCGGGAGCGGCGGTGGAAGGTCGTCGCGCTGTGCGCCGCGGCGACAACGCTCGCCGTCGGGGTCTCGTTCTGGCGCGACGCGGCACGCGACGGTGATGGGGTGATCTTCTCCACGACACCGGTGGGGAGCACGGCGACGTCCTATCTCGACCCGGTGGGGTACGTCGTGCTGACCCTGCTGTGCCTCGGCCTGTCCGTGGGGGCCGGGTTCCTGCGCCGGGCGCTCGGGCGTGCCGACGCCGCGCAGCAGGTCGCCGTCGCCGAGAACCGGCGTGCGGAGGCGCTCAGCACGCAGGCGGACGAGCTGCGCACCGAGCTGTCGCGTCAGGACGAGCGCGAGCTCATCGCGCGTGAGATGCACGACACGGTCGCGCACAACCTCTCCGTCGTCTCCCTCCAGGCGTCCGCGCTCGAGGTGACCACGAACGACCCCGGGGTGGTCGACGCCGCCCGCACCATGCGGTCCTCGGCGCACCGCGCGCTCGACGAGATGCGCGCCCTCATCACGTCGCTGCGCGCCGGGTCGGAGCAGTACACCGGTTCCGCGCCCGCCCTGGGAGACCTCGCGACCCTGCTCGACGACGCCCGGACCGCGGGCGTCGACCTCGCGGCGACCGTGTTCGTCAGCGACGCCGACGCCGCGCCGCCCGCGCTCACGCGGGCCGTGTACCGGGTGGTGCAGGAGTCTCTGACCAACGTCATGAAGCACGCGCCCGGGGCCAGGGCCGAGGTGGACGTCCGGGCGCGGCCGGGCGACGGCGTCACCATCACCGTGCGCAACGCGCTGACGCGCGACCTCGACCCGTACACCACCCCGCTGCTCGGTGAGCCCGGCGCCACGGTCGGCGGCACCGGTGTGCCGGGCGGCGGTGCCGGGGTCGTGGGGATGCGCGAGCGGTGCGAGGCCGTGGGCGGCACGTTCGACGCCGGCGTGGACGGCGGCCGGTTCGTCGTGCATGCTCGCCTGCCCTGGGACCCGCCGACCGTGCAGCCTGCCACCCGTCGAGGCCGCTGACCGTCGCTGCCCCGCGTGGGCGCTCACCGCTAGTCTCGCGTCGTGATCCGGGTGATGGTCGTCGACGACGACGCGATGGTCCGCCGACTGCTGCGCACCATCCTGCAGGCGAGCGGGCTCGACGTCGTCGCCGAGGCCGCCGACGGCGACCAGGTCGTCACCGCGGTCCAGGCCCACCACCCGGACGTCGTCCTCATGGACCTGCGGATGCCGCGCGTCGACGGGGTCGTCGCGACCCGCGCGGTCCGGGCGCTCCCCGACCCGCCCGGCGTGATCGCCATGACCTCGTTCGACACCGAGCAGATCATCCTCGACGCGGTCCGTGCTGGAGCCGACGGGTTCCTCGCAAAGGACGCCGAACCCGCGGAGATCGTCGCCGCGGTCCGCGCGGTCGCCGGGGGCGGCGGCGCGCTGTCGCCCCGCGCGGCGAAGACGATGATCACCCAGGTCGGTGCCGACCCCGGTGCGGCCACCCGACGCGTGGCCGGGGAACGCCTGGCCGCGCTCACCGAGCGCGAGCTGGACGTCGCGCGCCTCCTCGTCGAAGGCTTGTCCAACGGCGAGATCGCCGGTCGCCTCTACCTCGGCGAGGCGACCGTCAAGACGCACCTCTCCAGCGCGTGCGCCAAGGTCGGGGTCGCGAACCGCACCCAGCTCGCGATCGTCGTCGCCCAGGCCACGGGGTAGCGGCGCAACCCGCCGACCTGGCGGCGACGGTGCGGGCAGTCAGCGGCGCGACCGCGGCGCGGCCCGGCACCCGATGGCACTCCCCCGCGCGGGGGACGTGGCACCACCCGCTGCGCCGGTAGCGTCACGACCGTGATCTTCTGCGGTGAGAACGAGTGGTGAGCGCGCGGGCCGTCGTCGTCGGTGGCGGGATCGGCGGGCTCGCGTCCGGCGTCGCGCTCGCCCGCGCCGGGTGGGACGTCACCGTCCTGGAACGCGCGTGCTCGCTCGAACCCGTCGGGGCCGGGATCGCCGTCGCCCCCAACGCCGTCCGCGCGCTCGGCGCGCTCGGCCTCGGCGACCGGCTGCGCGACCTCGCCGCGCTCCAGGGCGAGGTCGGGCTGCGCCGGCCCGACGGGCGCTGGCTCGTCCGCGCCAACGCGTCCGCCGCGAGCGCCCGGTTCGGCGACCAGACGCTCGTGCTGCACCGCGCCCAGCTCGTCGGCATGCTCGCCGACGCCCTGCCCGACGGTGCGCTGCGGCTCGGCGTCGACGCCGCCGTCGTGGACCCCGGCGACGCGGGACGGCCCGCGCGCGTGCGGGTGCGCGACGCCGTCGGGCAGTGCCGTGACGTCGGACGGGACGGTGCCATCGGGCGGAGCGGCGACGCGCCGCGACAGGGTGACGGGCGTTCGGACGGGGAGCCGTCGCCGGATCGGCTGGGCGTCGACGACCGGTCACCGGGCGACACCGAGGAGATCGAGGCGGCGCTCGTCGTCGCGGCCGACGGCATCGACTCGCCGACCCGGCGGCACTGGTGGCCAGGCGCGCCGGGGCCGGAACCGGGCGGGTCGACGGCGTGGCGGCTCGTCGCCGAGGCCCCGCCCGGCGAGCCGGGCGGTGCGGTCGGGAGCGAGACGTGGGGTCGCGGGATCGTCGTCGGGATCGTGCCGCTCGCCGACGGGCGCGTGTACTCCTACGTGTCCGTCGCCGACGCCGCCGGGGTCCCGGCGTCGTTCGCGGAGCTCCGCGAACGGCTCGCTGACTGGCACGCGCCGATCCCCTCGCTGCTGGCCTCGGTCGATCCCGCCGCGGTGCTGTGCCACGAGCTGCGGCACCTCCCCGCTCCCCCCGCCTCGCTGGTCACCGGCCGCGTCGCGCTTGTCGGCGACGCCGCGCACGCGATGCTGCCGAACGTCGGTCAGGGCGGATGCCAGGCGCTCGAGGACGCTGTGGTGCTGGGAGTGCGGACGGGCGGCGGCACGGGCGGCGCCGACGTCCCCGCGTCGCTGCAGCGGTGGTCGGACGAGCGCCGCCCGCGCGTCGAGAAGATCATGACGCTGTCCGCGCGGACGGCGGCGATGTCACGCGCCACCTCCCCGGCAGTGACCACCGTCCGCGACCTGGGCGCACAACTCACCGGCCCGTGGAGCGCGGCACTGGGAGCGTGGGCGCTCCGCGGGGTGCTGGGCTGGCGGCCACCGAGCTGAAGAGGGCTTGGCAGGGTGTCAGGGTCCCAGGAGCGCCGCCGGGACGACGGCGATCCCGTCTGGGCGGCGGTACGCACGGGGCCCGGTCGTGACGACAACAGCGTCGGCCAGGTCGTCACCGAGCCGCTGCCGGAGCCACTTCAGGTGCCGGAGGTCCGCCTCGGACGGGGTGGGCGTTAGCTTCACCTCGATCGCGACGACGCTCCCCTCGGGGCCTTCCACGACGACGTCCACCTCGTGGTCACCGTTGCGGGTCCGCAGATGAGAGACGGCCGCGCCGCTGGCGAGGGCGTAGACCTGCACGCACATCGCCACGAGATGCTCGAACAACGGCCCCAGAAGATGGTCGCGTCGACCGCGGACGAGCGACGCCGCAGAGGCCCGCAGCAGTCGTGCCGCGAGCCCCGGATCTGCCAGCTGGTGCTTCGGGGTGCTCGCGAGCCGGTCGAACTCGTTGCGCGTGGGCAGCCACGCGGGAAGCGGGTCCAGCACCCACAGCCCACTGAGGACGTCGCGGTACGCGAGCGTCGTGGTCCGTGCCGGCTTGTTCGCCTCGCCCGGAGTGGCCGCGTCGAGGATGCGGCTGTACTGGGTCGTGGTCGAGGTCGCGGCGGCATACCCAGCCAGCCACGCGGCGAGGACCTGTGGCTTGCGTACCGGGTAGCCCTGCTCGGGGAACTCCCGCTGGACGAGGTTCTCCAGGTAGGCGTCGATGAGAGCGGGACGCGTCTGCGCTGGCTCGTCGTAGATTCCCGGGAACCCGGTCGCCACGATCTGCTCCGCGTAGTCGGTCAGCCGGAGGCCGCTGTCGCCCGTGATCGTCGCACCTCCACGCAGCAGCGCGGTGAGGCTCACCGTGGGCTCCGCGACTCCGCGCTCCGCAAGGCTCAGCGGCCGCATCCGGAACGGCACGATGCGGCCCGCCCCCGAGTGGACGGTCGCTCCCCGCGGCGCAGAGCTCCCCGCCAGGAGGAGCCGTCCCCGAGGTGATCCGTCGTCGACAGCCCGACGCACGACGTCCCAGGACTCCGGCCAACGCTGCCACTCGTCGATGAGCACCGGGCCGGGGAGCTCCGCGAGCATATCGGGCTGAGCGGCGAACGTCGTCCGCTCGACCTCCCGGTCAAGGCGGATCACGGTTCGCGCACGCCTGCTGGCCGTCGCGGTCTTTCCCACGCCCTTGGCACCTTGCAGGACGACCGCCCGCAACGACGGCTGCACGTCATCCAGGACGGTGTCGATGACACGTCGACGGTAGATATCCACCCAGCTACGCTACCTCTAGCAGGGCCTCTAGGCTACCTCTAGCAGACTTTCTACGCTACGTCTAGCAGGACATCTACGCTGCACATGGCCGAGGCAACAGAGCAGGTCGGAGTTGCTGACACTCGACAATTCACCCCAAGGACGCTTGCTCTTCGCGAGAGTGCCTGATGAGCTTCCGGCATGGAATCCGCCGTTGAAACTGCGCTTCGCACGCGCATCATCCAGTGGGTGCACGAGCGCGCTGAGGCGAACGGAGGGTTCCTCCACCGCGACGAGCTGCTGGATTTCCACATCGACGGCCGCAAGCTCCCGGTGATCGACTACTCGCGCGGGATCCGGAACCCGCACAGCTTCTCGTCGACGCTGTCCATCGTGAGCTCGGCGCACGGCCCGTACGACGACACCGAGTCCGACGACGGCCTCCTGCACTACGCGTATCGCGCCGGTGACCCGTGGTCGGGCGACAACCGGAAGCTCCGCGAAGCGATGACGAGCGGGATGCCGCTCATCCTGTTCCGCAAGGAAGTCCCGAACATCTACACCCCGGTCGCCCCGGTGTACGTCGTGGACGACGAGCCGGAGAACAGCCAGTTCCTCATCGCCCTGGACGAGGCCTTCCGGTTCATCCCCGATCCGGCCCACCTCACGACCCCGCAGCGCGAGTACGCGCTCCGGCTCGCCAAGCAGCGACTGCACCAGCCGGCGTTCCGCACCCGCGTCCTCGTCGCCTACGAGACCCGGTGCGCGATCTGCGAGCTCAAGCACGGCGCACTGCTCGACGCGGCGCACATCGTGCCGGACAGCGACGAGCGTGGACTGCCGACCGTGAACAACGGGCTCGCCCTCTGCAAGATCCATCACGCTGCGTACGACCAGAACATGCTCGGCGTGACGCCTGACGGCGAGGTACGCATCGCGCTCGAGCTGCTCGCGGAGATCGACGGCCCGATGCTCAAGCACGGCCTTCAGGAGATGCACGGGCGCCACCTCACGCTCCCCCGCCGTCGTGCCGACAGACCCGACCGAGAGCTCCTTGCATGGCGCTTCGAACGCTTTGGACGCCCGTAACCCGCTCACGAAGGTCACTCGCTTCACGGCGCGGGTGAAACCGCGAGGTGGTTTCGCCCCCGTGTCGGAGGTACGGGTTAGTGTTCGCGCAACCACATCGAAGGAGACGTGTGAACACTCCGCCGGTCGCCGCGTCGCTCGCTGACGAGCAGGCCTACTTCACCCATGCCCGCGACGTCCGGGAAGCGAAGCGGGCCGCGCGCAGCGCGGCGCCTTCGGCTGCGGGGGACAACAAGGCCGCGAGCAGGCTCAAGGCGAACGCCGAGGCCGACGACACGTTGGGAGATCCTTCGGACGCCGCCGCGTACCTCCGGATCGACACGGAGGACGAGACGTTCTACGTCGGGCGCGCTGGGGTGCGGGACGACGCCGGTGACGTCCTCGTCTACTCGTGGAAGGCCCGCTTCGTCCAGGGGCTCGCCTCGGCGACCGCACACGACCCGGGCGACGTCCTCCGTCAGAGGCGTTACCACGTCCAGCCGGTCAACACGATCACGGAGACGAGCGACACGGTCTTTGCCGAGCTCGCCCGGCGCATCGCAGCGCTGGAGGACCTCGACCCCGGACAGGATCCCGTCGCCTACGTGATGGGCGAGGACTCGTTGCTGGTCGATGCGCTCGAGCAGGAGCGCAAGCCGGAGATGCGCCAGATCGTCGAGACGATCCAGGCGGCGCAGGCGGCACTCATCAGCGCCGACGCCGAGCAGCTGCTCGTCGTCCAGGGCGGGCCCGGCACGGGGAAGACCGCGGTCGCGCTCCACCGCGTGTCCTCGCTCCTCTACGAGGGTGACGTCGCACCTGACGAGGTCCTGGTCATCGGCCCGAACCCGACGTTTACCCGGTACATCAGCAAGGTGCTCCCCGAGCTGGGCGACGAGCACGTACGCCAGACCGACGTCACCGGGCTGCTCGGAAAGCCGGTCACGGTCAACGTCAAGGAGGATCCGGCAGCAGCACGACTCAAGGGCGACGACCGCATGGTCGACGTCCTGGCGAAGGGCCTGCGCGACCGGCTGCGCTTCCCGACGGAGGACCAGCCGTTCACCGTGCGCGGCGTCTCGTGGCGCGTGCGCCTCGAACCGAACGAGCTGGCAGCCCTGATCGACGACGAGAGCGACAAGCCCTACTCCGTCGGCCGAGGCGCCTTCCGCGAGCGCCTCGCTTCCGAGATCGCGGTCAAGGCTCGTCGGCGCGCCAAGGACGACGGCGACCGACTCACGGGGGACGTCCGCGATCTTCTCGACGCCACCGAGATCGACAACGCCGTGGAGCGCATCTGGCCTCAGCTGTCACCGCAGTCGTACGTGCGCGACCTCTTCGGGTCGCTCGTGCGGCTGGCGTCTGCAGCGCAGGGAACGTCACTGACCGTCGGCGAGATCCAGCTGCTGCGCCGCGCGTCGGCCCAGCGGATGTCGGAGCAGTCCTGGTCACGTGAGGATGTCGTCCTGCTGGACCACGCGGCAGCGGAGATGGGCGGCGAGAACGAGTCCTACCGGCACATCGTCGTCGACGAGGCTCAGGACCTCTCCCCGATGCAGTGGTTGGCCATCCGACGCCGCTCGGCGAACGGCGCGTTCACCGTCGTCGGCGACATCGCCCAGTCGACCGGCCTCTGGGCGCGCGACAGCTGGGACGATGTCGTCGCACTTCTCCGCTCGCCGCTCCCGCACGAGTCCGTCGAGCTGAAGTACGGGTACCGCGTCCCGCGGCAGGTCATGGATCTCGCCGCGAAGCTGCTGCCGACGGCGGCACCTGGTGTCACAGCACCTCTCGTCGTCCGCGACGCACCACGCGCTCCCCAGCTCCGCGAGGAAGAGCCGGCATCGGTCGCTCGCGCCGTGCTCGAGGCGATCCAGGAGCACTCCGGCAAGGGCAGGTTCCTCGGTGTGGTCTGCCCGGACGCCCGGCGAGAAGAGATCGTCGCCGCGCTGCGCGACGAAGACATCAACTGGGACGACGCGGACAACGGCGCACTCGGTGCGTCGATCAACCTTGTCAGCCCGGTCGCCGCGAAGGGCCTCGAGTTCGATGCTGTCGTCGTCGTGGACCCCGCCGAGATCGTCGGTGCGGGGCCTCACGGCGAGCGCATGCTCTACATCGCGCTCACCCGCACGACGAAGTACCTCGACGTCGTCTACCCCGTGGGCACTCTCCCGCAGGCACTCGCGCCCGAGTCGGACCAGGTCAGCTCACCGCAGGGCCCGGCTGTCCCGTCGGCAGCGCCCGAAGCCGTTGAAACTCTTGCGACTGCATTCTCACCGAAAGCTAGCGAGCCCGAGCCCGAACCAGAGCCGGCGCAGGCGCCTTCGGGGAACTTCGAAGCAGCTGGAAGCACTCCTCATGGCACGGCGCTCGTCGGCCTCACCTCTGCTCAGCAGAAGACGGTGCAGTTCCACGCGCAGAACGTTCTGGAGCTCTTGGAGGAGAACGCACCCCCGCGCATGTGGCGACACGTCCTGTCGGCTGCGCTCGAGCGCCTTGACCGGAACGGACCGCAGCAGCCCTGACTTCGGGAGCGCGACGCGCCCTTCGACGACGTTCCTGTCAATGACCTGCACACGCGGATCGAGGTGTTGACCACATGGCCCGGCAGCGCTATCCGGCGTTCAACTGCGCCTCGTATTCCCTTGCCGACTCCATGATCTCGTCCTCCGAAATGAAATCGTCCCATTCGCGAAGGTAGGGACGCTGCTCGTCGGCACCATTGGTGCAGACCACGTCGTCGTGCCAGTCGTCGTTGTAAGTGGGCGAATAGCCGCAGGACCAGGTCGGGGCCACCGTCAGGTCGTCTACCGGGCCAGCCGAGCAGAGTCCTTCTTGAACGGCAAAGTCGAGGGCGGCGGGCATGACGTCGTGCGCTGCGATCTCGGCGCAGGAGTCGTTGCCCGCGACCTCGGCAAACGAGGTGAGCGTGACGTAGTCGACGAAGACGTCGTACTCCGTCGGGCACTCAGCCCCCAACGCGTCCAGCTCGCCGTTGATCGCGCCGTCTGTGTCACCGGCTCGCAGACGAGAGATCACACGCTCAAGGAGCGAACTGCACGACGCCGCCACTGCCTCGCCACCACCGGTCCCGTACGAGCCGTGGTCGTCGCTCTGCGGCGCGTACGGCGCGGTGCAACCGCCGAGAAGTACGGCGAGACCCACGACCCCGCCCACGGCAGTTCTGGGGCTCGGCTGGCGTTCCCTCATCGTGCGAGGTCGCAAGCGACGGCGTTGTAGCTGTGGACCGCGGGGTCGTCGGTCGCGTGGAAGTGCGAGCTTCCACTCTTCCGGATGGTGACGGAGCCCAGTTCTGTCGACGAGAAGCTCGCGTCTCCAGTCATCTCGACGACCTCCCCAGCGCGTACCGTCGCCTGGCCGGCGAAGCCGTTCCCCGCGGCGTCGACAAGCAGCTCGTACTTGCCGGACTCGTTGACGTACACCGCCTGGCAGGCGTATGACCCGTCCTTGAGGTCGGCGATCGAGGACTGGCTGTTGTACCACCAGATGACACCCACGATGCCGACAGCGATGGCCGCGTAGGGCTTCCATGTCCGCCAGATCGAAGGTGGAACGGTGTCGCTCTGAGCCATGGGCCGAGTCCCCTCTTTCCCCGATGAGCACGCAGGCGCAGACGCTACTGGGCCGCGACGGCCGGTGATACGGCCAGCACAGAACTTCACCCGCAACCCGGACATCCTCGACACACCTCGCGGATACCCTCAGGGCATCCCGATCGTCGACTTTCCAACGGAACGCACGGGCCGCGTTCCGGGAGAAGATGACCCGAGCAACGTGCGGGCGCAGACCCTCACTCGAACAGACATGGCACCACGCAAGGAGCAGGCACGTGACAGCGACGGCGGAGTCACGAACAGAGTTCACCGCGGCCCCGGGGTCGACGGTTGTCGTCCGGGACGAGGAGTGGCTGGTCACCCAGATCGAGCCGACGACGGACGGGCACTTCGTCCACGTCGTGGGGTTGTCGGAGCTGGTGCGTGACACGGAGGCGGTCTTCTCGACCGCGCTCGACGACGTCGCGGTCGCGGACCCGGCGGAGACGACGGTAGTGGCCGACGGTTCGCCCAGGTACCGCACGTCGCGCCTGTGGCTCGAGGCGATGCTGCGCAAGACGCCGGTCCCGATCGCGGACCCGGCGCTCACGACGGCGCACCGGGCGCTGGCGGACCCGCTGCCGTACCAGTTCGCGGCGGTGCGCAAGGCTCTGGACCCGGACAACCTGCGTCCCCGCATCTTGCTGGCGGACGCGGTGGGCCTGGGTAAGACCCTCGAGATCGGCATGATCCTGTCGGAGCTCGCGCGGCGGGGGCGCGGCGAGCGGATCCTCGTCGTGACGCCGAAGCATGTGCTGGAGCAGATGCAGTTCGAGCTGTGGACGCGTTTCGCCCTGCCGTTCGTCCGCCTGGACAGCACGGGCATCCAGCGCATCCGGCAGAAGCTGCCGGCGAACCGCAACCCGTTCGCGTTCTTCAAGCGGGTCATCATCTCGATCGACACGTTGAAGTCCGACAAGTACGTGGCGCACCTGCGCAAGCACCGGTGGGACGCGGTCGTGATCGACGAGTCGCACAACGTGACGAACTCCTCGACGCAGAACTTCCGCCTCGCGACGATGCTCTCCCGCCAGACGGACGCGCTCGTCCTCGCCAGCGCCACCCCGCACAACGGCGACCCCAGGTCGTTCGCGGCGCTGGTCCGGATGCTGGAGCCGTCCGCCGTCAAGCCCGACGGCGTGGAACTGGACGAGAAGCAGGTGGAGCGGCTGATCGTCCGTCGGCACCGGCACTCGCCCGAGGTCGCGTCGGTCGTGGGGGCGGACTGGGCGGAGCGCAGGGAACCGCGGAACGTGCTCGTCCCGGCGTCGCCGGTCGAGGAGGAGATCGCGGTCGAGCTGGAGCGCACGTGGCTCTGGCCTGCCGGTGGTGCGAGCCCGTACTCCGGCAAGGGTGGTGCCACGCTCTTCCCGTGGACGCTCGCCAAAGCGTTCCTGTCCTCCCCCGCCGCGCTGGAGGAGTCGATCCGCAAGCGGCTGCGCGTCCTGGAGGGCGGCCGGCAGGAGTCCGACGACGAGGACTCGCTCGTCGCCCCGGACACCACGGACACAAGCCCCGTGCCCGACGGCGAGGCGCACCTTCCCGGCCTGGCCTCGCCCGGCCCGGGAGCGGCGTCGGGCACCGGCACGCGAGACGCCGAGCGTGCCGCGCTCACGCGCCTGCACGGCCTCGCCCGGCGCTCGCTCACCGAGCCGTCGGCGAAGTACGACGCGCTGCTCGACCACCTGCGAGGCATCGGCGTCCGCAAGGGTGCGGAGATGCGCGCGGTGGTCTTCGCGGAGCGTGTCGCGACCCTGGGCTGGCTCCGGAAGAAGCTCGTGCAGGACCTCGGGCTGACGGACGAGAACGTCGTCGTGCTGCACGGCGGCCTGTCCGACGTCGACCAGCAGGCGATCGTCGAGTCGTTCAAGCTCGCGTCGTCGCCGATCCGCGTGCTGGTGACGGGCGACGTGGCGTCCGAGGGCGTGAACCTGCACAGCCACTGCCACCACCTGGTGCACTACGACATCCCGTGGTCGCTGATCCGCATCGAGCAGCGCAACGGCCGCATCGACCGCTACGGGCAGAAGCACGCCCCGCAGATCACCAGCCTCCTGCTGGACCCGCAGACGACCCGACAGTTCGGCGGCGACCTCCGCGTGCTGACCCGTCTGATGAAGCGCGAGCACCACGCGCACACCGCGCTCGGCGACACGGCGTCGCTCATGGGCGAGTACTCGGTGAAGGCCGAGGAGAAGGCGATCGCGGACGTTCTCCGCCGAGCGAGGTCGCTGGAGAGCGTCGTGAAGGAGGTCGAGGAGGTCGTCGCCGACGACGGTCCCGCCGGCCTCCTGGCGCGTCTGATGGGCATGGGCGCCGCGGCTCCCGCCGAGCCGGAGACCTACGCCTCGACGGTGGAGACCGGCGGCAGCACGGGCGTCTACGACGACGAGCTGTCGTTCCTGGAGGACGCGCTCACCCAGATCTGCACGACGCCGGGGCAGGAGCCTCCGAACGGCGTCGCGTGGAAGACCTACCCCCAGCAGTCCCTCGCCTCGCTCAAGCCGCCGCGCGACCTGCAGCAGCGGCTGGAGGTACTGCCGCAGTCGTACCTCACGGACCGGAACGTGACCGAGACGCTGCGGCTCGCGACGGCGACCGCGCGCGGCACCCAGGAGCTGGTGAACGCGAAGAGCGCGGAGTCGCGCTCCACCTGGCCGGAGGCGCACTTCCTCGGGCCGCTGCACCCGGTGGTGGACTGGGCGTCCGACCGTGTGCTCTCGACGTTGCAGCGCCGCCAGGTGTTCGCCGTGCGCGGCGGCGTCGAGGACCTCACGGTGCTGGTGCAGGCGGCGTTGTACAACGTCCGGGGTCAGGTCGTCGCGACGTCGTACCAGACGGTCGCGTTCCCCAACCCGGACAGCCCGTCATTCGGCCTCGCGTCGCAGCACGCGTCGTCCGCCGACGCCGTCGCGCACCTGCGCGTGGGCACCACCAACACGGGAGCGATCCCGGGTGCGGAGGCGCTCCAGCCGTTCGTCCGCCAGGCCGTCGCGTCCGCGGAGGCGTCGGTGGGCGACCAGATCGAGTCGATCCGCGCCGAGACGCAGGAGCGCGTCGAGGCGTGGCTGCGACGCAGCCAGCACTGGCGCATGGAGGCGTCGGCGCTCATCGGCCGCGAGGCCGCGGCCGCGAGGTCCGGCATCGCGAGCCGCCAGTCCGACGTCGACGAGGAGACCCGCCTCGCGCGGGAGATGGTGCCGCACCGCACCCTGCTGCGACCCCTGCTCGTCGTCGTCCCCGTCGACCAGCCCGACACCGAGGAGAACCACTGATGGCCGCGAGCGACGCGATCGTCGTCGGCGAGGACTGGATCAGCGAGCACTACGTCGGGTCGGACGGCAAGCAGTCCTTCCGGACGCGGGTGCTGGAGCGCCGCAAGGCGTGGGACGACGCCGAGAAGGAGGGCGAGCAGACGACGCGTGCCCGGTTCGTGGGTGCGCGGGCGAGCCTGCTGTCGACGCTGGCGGGGCTGGGCGAGGAGGGCGGCCGGTTCGCCGTGCTGCCCGAGCTCTACGCAGAGCTACGCAGGGTGCTCGGCTACACGTCGGTCGCGCTGCAGTCGAAGCAGGATGGCCCGGTGGTCCGGGTCCACGCGACCGGCTTGGAAGCCGCGGCTCCTCTCGTGATCGTCGAGGCGGTGGCGGTCAAGGACGTCGAGTCCCTGCTCGCCAAGGGTGACCGGGACAAGCCGTCGCCCCGCGACCGGACGCTGCTCGAGCCGTACGCCGTCGACGACACGACGCAGATCCACTCGGTGGCGCGGCTGCTGTCGTACCTGTTCGTGCAGGACGACGCGCCCGAGTTCGCGCTCGTGCTGGCGGGCGGGTGGATGCTCGTCGCGGAGAAGGCGCGCTGGGCGGAGGGCCGCTACCTCGCCGTCGACCTGCAGCTCGTGGCCGAGCGGGCGGACGACAAGCGCGGCGGGGAGACGGACACGGCGCTGACGTGCGTCGAGGCGGCGTCGCTCGCCCCCGACCCCGAAGGCAACCTGTGGTGGCCGGGCGTGCTGGACGAGTCGGTGAAGCACACCGTGGGGGTGTCGAAGGACCTGCGCGAGGGCGTGCGGCTGTCCATCGAGATCATCGCGAACGAGGTGGTGCGGCGCCGTGCCGCGCAGGGTCGGGACCCGCTGCCGCAGGCCGAGGCGCAGGAGCTCGCCGGGCAGTCGCTGCGCTTCCTGTACCGGATCCTGTTCCTGCTGTTCGCGGAGGCGTCCCCGGAGCTGGGCGTGCTGCCCGTCGGCGACCCGACGTACGAGCAGGGCTACAGCCTGGACCGGCTGCGCGAGCTGACGCTCGTGGAGATCTCCGGCCCGCGTGCGGAGGACGGCACGCACCTCTACCAGTCGCTGGGCACGCTGTTCCGGCTCGTCGACGCCGGGCACGACGGCGCGGCAGGAGCGGCGCGGGACGAGCGGGTCGGCGGCGAGGTGCGCCGGGTGGACGACGGGGCGGACGGCCTGACGTTCCAGCCGCTCAAGGCGGACCTGTTCCTGCCGGCGAAGACCGCGCACATCGACGCCGTCGGGCTGGGGAACGCGGCGCTGCAGCAGGTGCTGCGGCACCTGCTGCTGAGCAAGGAGTCGAAGGGCAAGGACCGCGGGTTCATCTCGTACGCCGAGCTCGGCATCAACCAGCTCGGCGCCGTGTACGAGGGGCTCATGAGCTACACGGGCTTCTTCGCCACCGAGGACCTGCACGAGGTCGCCAAGGACGGCAACGCCGAGAAGGGCTCGTGGGTGGTGCCGGTCGTGCGGTCGCAGTCGATCGCATCGAAGGACTTCGTCACCGCGCCGGACCCGGTCACGGGCGAGCAGAAGCCGGTGGTGCACGAGCAGGGCACGTTCGTGTTCCGGCTCGCGGGCCGGGAGCGGCAGCAGTCGGCGTCGTACTACACGCCGGAGGTGCTGACCCGGTTCACGGTGTCGCAGGCGCTTGTCGAGCTCATCGGGCCGGACGAGGTCAAGGAGGGCTCCGTCGAGTGGGAGGGCCGCGAGGTCCCCCGCACGATGTCGGCGCGCGAGATCCTCGACCTCACGGTGTGCGAGCCGGCCCTCGGCTCCGGCGCGTTCGCCATCGAGGCGGTGCGCCAGCTCGCCGCCGCGTACCTGCGGCGCAAGCAGGCGGAGACGGGCGAGCGGATCGACCCCGACCGCTACGCCGCCGAGCTCCAGAAGGTCAAGGCGTACATCGCCCTGCACAACGTGTACGGGGTGGACCTCAACGGGACCGCCGTCGAGCTCGCCGAGATCTCCCTGTGGCTCGACACGATGGGCGAGGGTCTGCAGGCGCCGTGGTTCGGCCTGCACCTCAAGCGCGGCAACTCCCTCATCGGTGCCCGACGTGCGGTGTACCGCCGCGACCAGCTCGCCAAGCGGGCGTGGCTCACCGCGGTACCCACGGACGTGCCGCTCGCGCCGTCAGACGCCGACCGCTCCGCCGGGCGGTCCAGCTCGCTCGGCGACGTGGGCGGGAGGATCCACCACTTCCTGCTCCCCGCCGCTGGCTGGGGCTCGGCCGTCGAGGCGAAGGAAGCCAAGGAACTCGCCCCCGAGGCGCTGGCCCGCCTCAAGGCCTGGCGCAAGTCGATGCTCGTGACGCCGTCGAAGAAGCAGGCTGACGAGCTGGTCAACCTCGCGCACCGGGTCGAGACGCTGTGGGACCTCGCGCACCAGCGGCTCCGCATCGCCGAGGACCAGATCCGCCGGTCCATCGACGTGTGGGGGGCCGACGACCTGCCCGTCGGCGGCGCCGTCACGCGCAAGCAGATCGAAGAGGCACTGGCCGACGCGAAGGGCGCGTACCAGCGGCTCCGACTCGTCATGGACGCGTGGTCGGCGCTGTGGTTCTGGCCGCTGACTGATGGGTTAACCCGGGTCAAGTCTGACGACGGTTCCGAGGAGAGCGTCGAACCGCCGACCCTGGACGAGTGGATCGCCGGCCTGCGCGCCGTACTCGGCGTCCACGCCGAGACCGGAGCCTCGGGGCGTGGACGGAAGTGGACCGGCGGCGACCAGACCCTTGCGTCGACTGCCGACTGGGACGAGCTCAACGAGGCCGAAGAGCTCGAGCTCTCGTTCGCCGGTGTCGCATCGCCGGAACGAGTGCTGCGCGAGCACCCGTGGCTCGTCGTGTGCCAACGGGTTGCCGCTCAGCAGGGGTTCTTCCACTGGGAGCTCGACTTTGCCGCGGTGTTCGCCGCTTGCGGTGGGTTCGACCTTCAGGTGGGTAACCCGCCGTGGGTCCGGCCGATGGTAGACCTTGAAGCCCTGCTCGCCGAGGCCGACCCGTGGTGGCAACTCAAGAACAAGGCGACACAGTCGGAGCTCGCTGCTCACCGTGAGTCTGCCCTCGCCACCGAGGGCATGGTCGACTTCGTCGTCGGCGCGGTCGGTGACGTCGAAGTGACCAAGGAGTTCGTCAGCTCCGTTCAGGACTACCCACACTTGGCCGGGCTACAGCCCGACCTGTATCGCTGCTTCATGGAGCAGACCTGGCGGCATCAGTCCACGGCCGGAACGACCGCCCTCATCCACCTCGAGTCCCATTTCACGGACGAACGAGCGGGTCTCCTCCGTGCCGCAACTTACGAACGCCTGCGTCGCCACTGGCAATTCATCAATGAGCTCCAACTCTTCGAGATCCAAAACCAGAAGCTATACGGCATCAACATCTACGGCGATACCGGCCGCCCCCGCTTCCTCCAATCGGCGTCCCTCTACCACCCCGACACGGTAGAAAGGTCACTCCTCCACGACGGAACAGGCGCGGAGCCTGGGATCAAGGACTTGGATGGCCAGTGGGACCTACGACCTCACGCCGCCCGAATCGTCCACGTCGACGACGAAGTACTCGGCACGTGGAATGAAATTCTCGAAGGTGTCGATGTTCCCCTGCGCCAGAGTCGCATGGTCTACGCGGTGAACCGGGCGACGGCTGGGGTACTCGGTACTCTTGCTTCCGCGCCGCGAATCGGGTCGCTCGGCCTCCAGTTCTCAGCGGGATGGCACGAGAAGAACGACCGCACAAGAGGCCTTTTCGAGTCCGATTGGGGTAAACCCGGAGCCTGGCGAGACGCGATCCTTCAGGGTTCGCACGTCGGTGTCGGCAATCCCGCCAACAAGAACCCGAACCCGACAATGGCAAATCAACGGGACTGGACCGCCGTTGACCTGGAAGATCTCGGCGCAACCACGATCCCGGCGACGTCGTACAAGCCGCGCGGCGACCGCAAGGCCTACGACGCGGCGTACACGCACTGGACCCGCGACGTCGTCGTCGGCCCGGACGGCAAGCCCATCGACGACTCCCCCGCCGTGGATCCGAAGTTCATCCGCCACGTGGAGACGGCTTCCCGCGCCGACGGCACCACCGTCCGCACCGAGACCGTCTCCGCCCGCGCCTTTTACCGCCTCGCCTGGCGCAACATGGCCGCAAACACCGGCGAGCGCACGTTCATCCCGGCGATCATCCCGCCGGGCACCGCGCACATCCACGGGGTCTCGTCGCTGGGCGCACCCGCCGCCGGGTCGCGAACCATCGCACTCGTCGGGTCCATCGCAGGGTCGCTGATTCATGACTTCGCGGTGCGCTCCGCACCGAAGTCGACCATCTCCGCCACGACCGTCGAACGACTCCCGATGGTCGACGAACGCCTCCAGAACGAGATCCTGTTGCGTGGCCTTCGCCTCAACTGCGTCACCGACGCCTACGCCGACCTCTGGGCCGAGTGCTACGACGAGGCATTCCGCGACGACTTGTGGACCGGCCTGCCGGAGCGCACGGGCTGGGTGGACCTCGGCGACGTCGACCCGGTGTGGACGCCGGAGACGCCGCTGCGCCGGGCGGAGGACCGCCGCCAGGCATTGCTGGAGATCGACGCCCTGGTGGCGCTGTCGCTGGGTCTGACCGCGGACGAGCTGTGCACCATCTACCGCACCCAGTTCCCGGTGCTCTACGGCTACGACCGCAACCGGGACCACTACGACGACAACGGCCGCCTCGTCCCGAACACCGTCCTGACCACGTGGCGCAAGAAGGGCGGCAACGACGGCCGCTTCTCGGAGGACGACCTCACCGCCGTCCACCCGGGCAGCGGCGTCGCCTACACCTACGAGCTCCCGTTCCAGACCCTCGACCGCGAGGCCCATATGCGCCAGGCCTACGCCGAGTTCGAGCGCCGCCTCGCGGCACGAGCCGAGCCCGCCATGCCAGCGTAGACGCCTGCTGACTCGCACGAGCGAGTCAGCAGTTCCGCACGCCAGTGACACCATCCGCCCCCGCGAGACCACGAAGGACGAGGAACGCTCGAGTGGAAACGAACGTCCGGACCCCGCAGCAGATCTTCATCCAGCCGCAGCAGATCGTGGTCCCACTCTTCCAACGCCCCTACGTGTGGGAGGAGGAGGACCAGTGGGAGCCGCTGTGGCAGGACGTGGTCCGGATCGCGTCGATCCGGCACAGCGGCTCGATCGGGGCGAGCCACTTTCTGGGGGCCGTCGTCGTCCAGGCGGAGGAGTCCGCAATGGGGAACCTCATCGTGCGGAACGTCATCGACGGTCAGCAGCGGCTGACCACGCTTCAGCTCCTCATGGATGCCGCGGGCGCCGCGTTCGAGGAGCGCGGGCTCGACCGGTACAGCACCCAGCTCGAAGCCCTGACGCACAACAACCCTGCGTTCGTGGACGACGAGGAGCAGCGCCTCAAGGTGCGGCACACCAACCGCGACCGTGCGGCGTTCGACGACGTCATGAACGCGGAACCGCCGGTCACCCACGACGACCTGCCGCACTCGACGTCCCGCATCACGGCGGCGCACGCGTACTTCGCCCGCTGCGTCGGCGAGTGGCTGGACGGGGAGGGCGACGTCAGTGCCGGGGTACGGCCGGACGACGTCACGCAGCGGGCGGAGCTCCTGGCCGGCGTGCTGTCGAACGGCATCCAGTTCGTCGTCATCGACCTGCAGGCGAACGAGGACTCCCAGGCCATCTTCGAGACCCTCAACGCTCGCGGTACTCCCCTGACGGCCGCCGACCTGGTCAAGAACCTCGTCTTCCAGCGCCTCGCGAAGGAGGGTGCGGACGCACGATCGGCGTACCGGGACGTGTGGCCCTTCGACTCCGCGTTCTGGGACTCCGAGATCACGGTCGGGCGTGCGACGTCGACGCACGCAGCCCTGTTCATCAACCAGTGGCTCGCGGCGACGGTCACCGAGGAGGTGCGCCCCAGAGCGACCTTCACGCGGTTCAAGCACTACATGGAGCACGAGGCCGGACGCCCGATGCTCGACGTCCTCATGGACATGCGCGCGCAGGCCGAGCTCTACGAGCGCTGGACCCGCGCCGTCGGGGACACCCGCCGGAGCCTCGACCCGGTCGAGATGTGCATGTACCGGTCGCGCGCGATCGGATCGGCGGCGCTGACGCCGATCCTGCTCAGGCTGCACCCGGCGGACGACACCCTGCCCGACGACGTCGTGTTCGGCGTCGTGCGCCTCGTCGAGAGCTGGCTCGTGCGTCGCACCCTGCTGCGGCTCACCTCGACATCCCTGGGCCGCGCCGTCGCCGAGGTCCTCCGAGCGATGCGAGGCGTCCCGGCGGAGGGTCTCGTCGAGCGCGTCGAGGACACCCTGCGGTCCTTCCGCGTCACCTCCACCTACTGGCCGGGCGACGCCGAGATCCGCCAGGTGTTCGAGGAGGAGCGAGCCTACCGACGCTTCTCGCGGACCCGGCTGCGAATGTTCCTCGAGGCCGCCGAGAACCAGCTCCGGGGCGAGTACGACGCGCAGCAGGTACCACGCGGCGCGTACCCGATCGAGCACCTGCTCCCGCAGTCCTGGGAGAGGAAGTGGCCCGTCGACAACCTTCAGGACGAGATCGCGCGCAACTCCCACGTGCACCGGCTGGGCAACCTCACCCTCCTGACGGGCAAGCTCAACTCGTCCGCGTCGAACGCCGCGTGGCTCGGCCGCGGCGGCAAGCGCGCGAAGATCGCGCAGCACGACGTCCTGCTGCTGAACAGTCGCCTGCTGACGATGAGCGAGACCGGCTGGGACGAGGAGCACATCGACGTCCGGACCCAGATCCTCCTCGACGGGATGCTCGCGGTGTGGCCGGTACCAGACGCCCATACAGGTGAGGTCACGGACGCCCGGACGAGCGGTCAGGTGAGCGTCACGGTGGCCGAGCTCGTCCATGCTGGGATGATCGCAGCCGGCACCATCCTGCGGCCGCGGTCCGGGACCTGGGGCGCCAAGACCGCCGTCGTGACCGAGGCCGGCCTGATCGTCGTGGACGATCAGACGTTCGACACCCCGTCACGCGCCGGCCGCTACGTGCGCGGCGGGGTCACCAACGGCTGGACGTTCTGGTCGCTGGAGGACGGGCGTCGGCTCGCGGACGTCCGGCAGCAGTTTCGACCAGAGGCGCCGTCGGCACCCGACGAGGCCGCCCGCCACTGGGACCCCGAGACCGACCTCGACGACGCGTCGGAGTACTGGGCGGAGATCGGCGACCGGGCACGGAGCATCTTCGCCGCACTGGTCGCCGCCGCTCCCGAGCCGGTCCCCGCGCCCGTCCTCGCCGAACGGGTGGGAGAGGAGAGCGTCCGATCCCTGGCCGGCGCGCTCGCGTTCACGGACCGTGCGGCGGCGAAGCGCGGGCACCGCATGCCGTCACGCTTCGTCGAAGGCAACCCGAGCTCGTACTGGATGGACGAGTCGACGGCCGAGACCTTCGCGGCTGTCATCAATGTGGTGGAGGAGGAGCGCGCGGAGCTGCCCGAGCTCTCCGATGACTGGGCCGAGGCGATCCGATCCGGCACGGAAGACGAGGCAGCACTCCTCCGCGTCCTGTCCGAGATCGACGGCATGCCCGTACCGGCGGTCGGCGACGAGCTCGTCGAGGGCATTCCCGTGTCGCTCTCGTGGCCGAATCTCAGGCTGACGGCCACCGTCGACACCCTCGCCGCCGCCGACCGGGATCTGATCGAGTCGTCCGGATGGGTCCTGATCCCGTTCGACGCCGATGCCGTGGAGCGGGCGGTCAAGGCGGCCGTTCTCGCCGCCACGTCGAGATGACGGCTTCATAGCGGGTGAAAATCGTCTCGCACCTCTCATATCGGAAGGCGTCGTGTGTAGGTTCGACCCGTCGTCGGTGGACGAGGCTGGGCGCGTCCGGGAAGAAGGAGCCACATGGCACGTCGGTCCGTCACGAGCAGCTGGTCGCGCCCCGCTACAGGCCGTCAGATCGCAGCGCTGAAGGCGCACGGGAACTACGACGGCAAGTACTACTCGGTAGGCCGAGCGAGCCAGACGATCGGCCGATCGGTCCGCGGTTCGTCGGGCGTGAGCACCTCCACCCGGCGCTCCTGGGACGCTCCGGCATTCCCGACTTCCACCGCGCGGCTCCTCGCGGATCTCCTGCAAGTGCCGAACGAGTTCGACGCGCTCATCGGGGCTGCCCAGGGGCCGGACTTGTCGAGCCGCTCCACGACCGATTGTGACCCCGTCGAATCCATCGAGATCACGGTCGTCCCGGATGAGTCCACGCCGACCGAACCCCGCATCACGTTCGAGTCGACCGTCGTGAGAAATTCCGAGTGGTCGGAGGCTGCGGTCCTTGACGTCCGGTTCATGAGCAACGTCCGGTTCGCCAAGGGGATCGCGTCCCGACAAGGATCCTCCGCGCCTCAGTTCATGAGTGGTGTCGAGTTCGATGACTAGTCCCGGGGCCACGCGGATCGACCCCGTCGAGCTCGTGGGGGCAGAGTCACGGCTCTTCGTCGACACCAACGTCTTCATGGACACCGACCCACGACGCGAGGGCGGCCTCCGAAGTCTCCTCGAGCGGATCGCACCAGCGATCCTGCAGCACGACCGGCCGGTGATCGTCCCCACGAAGGTCATCGACGAGCTCACGGCGAAGAGCCGTGCAAGCACCGCCGATCTCGACGAGCCCGGCGCCGCTGCAACCCGGAAGGCGAAGAACGCGCTCGTCTTCCTCCGTTCGGCGGAGGCCGCCGGACTCGTCCGCAACGATCTCGGCGACGGATCCAACCCCTACGCCGACGACCTGTTCGTCAATCTGTTCGAGGCGTACTCGCCGAAGTACGCGATGTTCCTGATCACGAACGATGTCACGCTGCTCCTCCGGATCAACCTTCTGGGCCGTAGCAGCGCACACCCGGTGCGCGCGGGGAGTCTCACCCCCGACGGTCTGATGGAGTGCGAAGACCCTCGGGTCCTCTACGGGCGCGGGCAGCGCAAGCTCCGCCGCATCAGCACCGCCCTGGAGACTGGAGAGGGAGCCCGCAAGGACCACCTCGAGGCGGCATCGCTGAAGTCCGTGCTCCTCGCGTACGGCGACGCGTTCGACCTGTCTGCGGAAGAGGACTCGCGGGACGGTCGCCCGAGAACGTCCCACGGCACCAGCAGCGACGTCCCACCGCGGCCCCGACCCGCACCCTTCGCTGCCGACGCCGCGTACCAGGGTCCCGACGAGGTGCTGCCCGTCCGCCACATCCCGAGCGAGGGCGACCGTGTCTGCGTGGTGTCGCCGGGGAACACGTACGAGTGCACGCTACTCGGCAGGCTCGGTGAGGGAGGCGAGGGCAGCGTCTACGCGGTGTCTGACACCCACGTCGTGAAGATCTTCGACGGCGACCACATCACGGTCCATCGCGAGGAGAAGATCCGGCTGCTCGTCGGTCGGCAGCTGGACGAACCGGGCATCTGCTTCCCCCAGGCGTTCGTCACCGACCTGGACGGCTCGTTCGTCGGCTACCTCATGCCGAGAGCGAGCGGACGAGAGTTCTCCAAGTCCCTGTTCAACCCGAGACGGTTCCGGAACGAGTATCCCGGCTGGACCAAGTCGGATCTGGTCGATGTCGCGATCTCCTTCCTGGAGAAGGTTGACTACCTGCACTCCCAGAACATCCTCCTCGGCGACATCAACCCCAAGAACCTCCTCGTCGACGCCAACAAGGACGTCTGGGTCATCGATGCCGACTCGTGGCAGCTCGAGGGATACCCGTGCCCCGTCGGAACCGAGATGTTCAGCGCGCCATCGGTGATCGGGAGGCGCTACCCGGACTTCCTGCGCACCATCGAGGACGAGCGCTTCGCCGTCGCGACGATGCTCTTCATGATCCTCATCACGGGGCAATTCCCGTACGCCAGGTCCGGATCGGACGGCGACATCGTCAGGCTCATCAAGGAGGGCAGCTTTGCCTTCCAGTACAAGGAGAACTCGAACCAGGACCAGCCCGCAGGGAACTGGCGCTTCATGTGGAGCCACCTCCAGGTCGGCCTCAAAGGGCTGTTCTGGCACACCTTCCACCGTGACGGCGACCGCTACGACGACCGCCCCACGGATCAGGAGTGGCTCGCGGCCTTCCGTGGTTACAGGAGATATCTCGGCAGCCCCGCGAACTTCGATCCGCTGTCGAACGACGTCTACCCGACGCGGTTCAAGGCGATGTCTCCGGATACACCCCTGTACGAGTGCTCCGGGTGCGGGGCGTCGATGGCCGGCATCTGGAGCGACACCACCAAGTCCTACGCGACCCCCTCCCTCTGCCTCAAGTGCAAGGCGCATCAACCTGCGTGCGCCGATTGCGGACGGCGCCGATCGTCGCTCAAGGACGGGCGGTGCTACGACTGCAACCAGGGCACCTGCGCGTCCTGCGGCCGCGGCATCCGCAAGCAGTACCTCGTCCGCGGTCGGTGCAACGCGTGTCAACCGATCGCCTGCAAGGGCTGCGGCCTCGAGTCCGAGAGGTCGACGCTCTCTTCCGGCCGTTGTGCCCGCTGTCGGGCCGCGGACGCCGCTCGCCGAGCGGAGCAGCAGAAGAGGGGACGAACCATCGATCCGACCCGCCTGTGCACACGTTGCGGCAAGACGTTCATCACCCACGGCAACGTCGAGTGGCATCAGACGAACAACAAGCCCGTACCGACTGCCCACCGGCGCGACGCCCCTGCGTGCGTACCGGTCCAGTCGCGTCCGGGCACCGGGGCCCCGAAGCCGTCGACAGACGGCAAGGCAGGGGGCTCCGGCGGGTGCTTCGTGGCGACAGCTGTCTACGGCTCATACGACTGCCCCGAGGTCTGGGTCCTGAGGCGCTGGAGGGACACTCGCCTCCGAACGACCGCTCCTGGACGACTGTTCGTCCGCTGCTACTACCGGTGGAGCCCGCCTCTGGTGGCTCATGTCGGGGAGAAGCCGTGGTTCACGACCCCCGTCCTCCACCTGCTGAACCGCGTCGTCAGGACGCTCAAGCGATCCGGGTTCGGTGACGAGCCCTACCAAGACACTGATCCCATCGGGTCGGAAGTCCGACGACCCGGTGGCAACCCGACCGAGGGAGACGTACGTGGCGCAGCTCAATATTGAGACAGAGGACCTGGTCGAGAACCCGACGCCCCGCGTGCCGGTCGCTATCTGCATCGACACCAGCGGCTCGATGTCCGGTGACCCGATCCGCGAGCTCGTGGCCGGTGTCAACCAGTTCTACGACGCGATCGATGAGGACGACGACGCCCACGACGCCGCCGAGGTGTGCATCGTCGAGTTCAACTCGGGGGCGAAGGTCATCCAGGAGTTCGCGAGCGTCGAACGTCTTCAGCGGATCACGACCATCGCGCCGACAGGTCTCACCTACATGGGTGAAGGGGTCAACCTCGCCCTGGACACGCTCGATGCGCGAAAGCGGCTCTACTCGGACAACGGCGTCCTCTACTACCAGCCATGGCTCGTCCTCATGACCGACGGTGGACCGAACGGTGACCGCGCCGCGCTCGATCGCGCAGTGCAGCGCGTGACGGACCTCGCCGGGAACAAGAAGCTCACCGTCTTCGCGATCGGTATCGGGGCTGGCGCCGACATGGACGTCCTGGCACGGTTCAGCCCGACGCGTCCGCCACTCCGCCTCCAGGGTCTCCACTTCAAGGAGTTCTTCGAGTGGCTCTCCAAATCCGTGGCACGCGTCTCTCAGTCGAGCCCTGGCGACACCGTCAAGCTGGACCTCGCGGGCCTCGCCGGATGGGCGGAGCTGTAGTTGTTCAAAGAGTTTCACCACCAGGTGCGGGGGCGGGGTCACGCCGAGGACGGGACCGTGTGCCAGGACCGCACCCAGTACGTGTCGCGGGGAGGGGTTCAGGCGATCTGCCTGTCCGACGGCGCGGGAACGGCGCCCCGGTCGGAGTACGGGGCACAGGCGATCACCGATGCAGGTACTCGCTTCCTCGTCGACAACTTCGAGGAGCTCCTCGCGAACGACGACGGCCGTGCCGTCAAGGAGGCGGTCTGCCAGCACCTCCTGGGCGTACTCGCACGAACCGCGGACCGCCTTGGCTGCCAGGTCGCGGACCTCGCAGCCACGTTTCTCGCGGTGGCCGTCTCGGGCGACAGGTTCATCGCCGTGCACACCGGGGACGGTGTGATCGGATACGTGAAGGACGGCGCGCTGCGTTTGATGTCCTCACCCGACAACTCCGAGTTCGCGAACCAGACGACCTTCGTCACCACGCGAGGAGCGGTCACGAGCACGCGCCTGTTTCGCGGTGAGACCGACGGGATCTCTGGTTTCATCGTGATGAGTGACGGCACCGGAGCCAGCCTGTACGACTCGCGCTCGGCGACGCTCGCACGAGCCTGCTCCACGCTCATCTCAGTTGTGGGCAGGGCTCCCACCGCTCAGGTACGCAACCCCACCTTCAAGAAGCAGCTGCGGCGGGTCGTCGACACCACCATCCGGAACCGGACGAAGGACGACTGTTCGCTGGCGATCCTGGCACGAGCCTCGAATGCCGGGCACCTTGACACACCGTGACGATGCACCACGTGCGACGTGGTTCATGTGCGTGCTTCTGTGCTGGTCAGACCGCCAAGAGCCTGTCGGTGGGCAGGTCTAGGTTCGCTCCATGCAGATCGCCCAACCTCCAGGCGCGCGTTCCTGTCGCTCCGGCGACGGACCAGGTGTCGGCGGCTCATGGAAGCACGTCGGCGACCCTTCCTTGCCGACCCCTATCGCTGAGCTGCGCGACGTCATCACGGCATGCGCACCGGTCGACAGGGCAGTGCTCTTCGCCGAGGTGACACACCTGCTCAACCGTGCCGAGAGCGGCGAGCTCGAGTTCGTCCGCGGGACGGGACGTGATCGCTCGGGTGACGTGGACCTGATGGAGACCACGGGCTGCGTCCTGGAGCTCCGGCTCACCACCCGGACCGGCGCCTCGAACGGGAGACGCCACGTGCGGTTCTACTTCATCGAGCCGTCGCGGCACGACCGCCTGCTCCTCGGTCTGAAGGTCGCTTCGAAGTCACCGGGTCGCATCGGTCTCGACGAGCAGACGCGGCACGCACTCGAGGCGCGATCCCGAGCAGAAGCGTGGGAGATCACACGGCAACAGGTCTAGGCACAGCAGCCGCCGGGTGGGAGTATTACTCAAAGGTAATAGGAGGTGTGCAGTGGATCTCGCAGCAATGCTCGGCATCGACACGACCGACCCCATCCAGGAGCGGGCTGCCGCACAGGTCGCAGAGGACCAGGCGATGATCGATGCTCTCGTCAGCCATCGGCGGGCGACGTCGACGCAGCGCGACGTCGCCGACCTCATGGGAATTTCGCAGGCAGCGGTCGCACGGATCGAGGCCGCGAACCGTGATCCCCGACTGTCGACATTGCGCCGATACGCCGTCGCCGTCGGAAAGGTCGTCCGGCACACGGTCACGGACGTCTCCGATCCGGGGTGCTGGTCGACGGGCCGACACGAAGTTCGCCTCGTCGTCGCCGGAGACTCCGGCGTGGGCAGTTCTCGCTTCTACACAGAGAACGCGCCGCACGAATCCGAGATCTTGCACGCAGTCTCGCGAGACCATCGGACCGGCACTACCCGCCAGATGCGCGTGTCGCTTGGCGATGCGCGCGGCACTGACCTGGCGGCCTACGCAGGCGCGACACGTGCGACTGTCTGAACGCGGCTTCGGTGGCATCGAAGCCATCTTCACGCTTGCCCTCGGTGCCGAACGGCGTCGGATCGGCCCGGACCCCGAGACCCTCGACATCTCGATCGGGATGGAGATCAACCCGATCGAGCAGACCGTGCTCTGGCGGGTCGACTACCGGGTAGACGTCCGCGACCAGCGCGTCGAGGACGACTCCCCCGACCGTGGCGTGTTCGGAGTGCACGCTGCCTACGCGGTGGCACTCTCACCGGATGTCGAGCTGGACGACCACGGATCGCTCGTCAGCGCGCTCTGGCCGCACGCCCGAGCAGAACTGATCAACCTCATCCCACCCGTCGCCGGCAAGAGCCTTGGCCTGCCGATGTCCTTGGACCTCGCGGCGGTGGAAGCAGACCGCATGGCTGGCGAGTGAGGCGCGCTTCGAGCTACTTCGAGCTCGCAGCGGAGGCCCCCGAAGCCGTTGATCTCATGCCCTTGAGCTTCGACTCGAGCACGACCATGATGATGGGCTTCAGGTAGCTGAGCAGAGGCCCGATCTTGTCGGGGTCGATCTTTCCCGACGCGATTCGGTCGCACAGGAAGAGCCACGCCTCACCGGCCGCGTAGGTCCAGGCGCTCGCGACAGCTGCATTGATCACCGATCCCACGCCCGGGATGGCCTTGACCAGGCTCGCGGCCGCGGCACGACCCGTCAGCTGCAGAGCCAGCTGGAAGAGCGCCGTACCTCCACCGAGCACGCCCTTGAGGCTCAGCCCGTACATGCGGGCGACCTGCCCCATCATGCCGAGTTGGATCGGCGCCAGGACGGCGGCGGTGGCGACGGGCACCGGGATGGCTGCTGCGCCTGCGGCCGAGGCAGCTGCGGCAGCGATCAGCCCGCGCGCCGCGCGACGCTTCTTCTCCGCATCCAGCTTCTGCGCGGCGTCGATCGCGTCTCGAAACGTCGCATCAGCGGCGGCACGCGTCTCGTCCAGGAGCTTGAGCAACCCCTCGGACGGAGTCCTCGAACGGGTGAAGCAGAGGGCCGGCTGCCCGTCGTGACGCGTCCACAGGCCGTCGACGTTGTTCCAGATCCACCGGCCGAACTCGAGGATTTCCTCCATCTCGTCTTCGCGCACCTTGGTCACCACACCGATGACCGGGATGTTCCGCGACGCGAGCTCCGCGATCGCCTTGCGGTGCGCATCCTCGACTCGGCGTGTCCCCTGGTCCCAGCAGAACCAGGCGAGATGGATGCGATCCTCTTCGGGCCCCTTCTGGATCGCGGTCAGATCATCCTTGATGATCGAGACTGGGTCGCGGCCATGCTTGCCCAGCTCGAAACCGGGGAAGTCGTAGAGTCGGAGCGTGCCGGCGTCGTTGTCATGAGGCTTGACCTCCTGTGTCACGGGAGCACCGACGCCGACCTCGGCACGGACTTCGCCGAAGATCGCGTTGACAAGGCTGGACTTGCCCGCCCCGGTGTTTCCCAGGACCGCGAGGTTGAAGCGCGGGACGACTTCGTGGAGCGACTCCCACCCGTCCGCAAGGTGTTCAGCAGCCTCGTCCTCGGTCAGGTACGCAACGTCGTCGAGGCGAAACGCTTCGTGGGCGCGAGCCGTGGTGGGATCGCCCATCTCCGCGTACTGCTCCTGCGCTTCCTGCCACTGGCGGAGGAACTCATCGGGGATGTCGCTCTCACTCATGCCCGGAGGCTACCGGTCGACCGCGCAGCACATTCTCCCCGAACGGGTGAAATCCACGCGCCCGGACCGAACGCAGAAGTGCAGACAACAGCTCTCTCGCCGCTCCGCCCGAGCAGGCATGCGATCGCCTCCGCGAAGGAACGACTCGCGATGACCGAGAATCTGACAGCATGCCTCCGTGAGTGAGCTCCTCCCCGTGTCCCAGGCCGAGTCCCTGCGCGCTGCGCTGCTGGAGTACCTGGGCACGACGTTCGCCCTCGCCGACGCGAGCACGCGGGCGTCGTTGGAGGACTTTCTCCGTTCACCGAGCACCGGCCTGTTCCGCGGTCCGTACGTGCGACTCCGGCTGCCTTTTCGGCCGGCCGAGCCCGGCTGGCGTGAGTCGTTGGACTGGTACGGCGGGTACCCGCAGCCGTACGGGCACCAGGCGGACGCGTTCCGGCGGCTCTCCTCGCTCGCACCGGACGGTGGGCTGCGCCGCCCCCAGCCCACCTTGGTCACGACGGGCACGGGGTCGGGCAAGACAGAGTCGTTCCTGTACCCGATCCTCGACCACGCTCTGCGCGCGAAGAGGGCGGGGCTCGGCGGTATCAAGGCGGTCATCCTCTACCCGATGAACGCGCTCGCCAACGACCAGGCCAAGCGCCTGACCGAGCTGTTGACGTCGCCGTCGAACTCGGAGCTGCGCGGTATCACCGCGGCCCTGTACACGGGCGAGGAGGGCCCCACGCGGACGAAGGTGACGACGGCTGGGCTGATCACGGATCGCCCGGTGATCCGGGACTCGCCGCCCGACATCCTCCTGACGAACTACAAGATGCTCGACCAGCTGCTGCTGCGCCGGGACGACGCGAAGCTGTGGTCCGCGAGCGCCCGGTCCCTGCAATACCTGGTGCTCGACGAGTTCCACACGTACGACGGCGCGCAGGGCACGGACGTCGCGATGCTGATCCGGCGGCTCGGCCTCGCGCTGAAGTCGTACTGGCCGACGGATCCCGGCGACCGCGCGGCAGCAGGACTCACGGACGCGGACGTCGCGCGCCCGCTGGGGATCGTCACACCCGTCGCGACGTCCGCGACGTTGGGCGACAAGGGTGACCCGTCGGCGATGCTCGACTTCGCGCGGACCGTGTTCGGCGAGGAGTTCGGGCCCGACTCGGTCGTCACGGAGTCGCGCCTGCCGCTCGACGAGTGGGTGGGCGACGCTGTGGAGCGCGCCGCTGCCCGCGGGTTGCGGGCGGTGGAGGTGGACGACGTCGTCGCTCGGCTCCTCCTCGACGACCTCGCTGCGGTCGACCCGACCGACGTCGGCGCCCTCACGCGCACGGTGCTGCGCAACCTGTTCCGCACGGACACCGGAGACGCCGAGTTCGTCGACCCGACGTCCGACCGACCCGATCTCTCGGGCGACTCGCACGACGCCCTCCTCTGGCTCGCGAAGGCGCACCCGATCGTCTCCGGGGAACGTGGTCTGGTCCGGCTCGCCGCACAGGCGGTGGACCTGTCGGTGCTCGTCCGGGATGCGTTCCCGCCGTCGTCCGACCCGTCGTGGCCGGTCCGCGCGGAACAGACCCTCACCGCGCTGCTCTCCGCCTTGTCGCACCTGCGCGCGAGGACCGGTCGCGGCGCTCTGTCCGTCGACGTCCACCTGTGGACGCGCGAGCTGACTCGGCTCAACAGGACCACCGCGGGAGTGGCACAGTTCCGCTGGCAGGACGACGGCGTCGTCGTGCAGGACGCGGACGAGGACGGCCCGGGCGGCGGGACGCACGCGTTCCCCGCCCTGTACTGCCGGCACTGCGGCCGCTCGGGCTGGGGCGTCGCCCTCGCCCCGACCGGCACGGACCTGGACACGCACGACGACGACATCCGCGGCCGGCACCTGCGCGGCGACGACCGGTTCCGGGCCCTCGTCCACGCCCCCGCCGAGGGCGAGCGGGCCGAGGACGGCGAGAAGGTCGAGGGACTGCGGTGGTTCCTCGTCGGCCAGCGCCGCCTCGTCTCATCCCTGCCGGAGGGGGACGACACGGACGCCGGGGTCCTTCCCGTCCTCGTGCACCCGCTGGACGACGTCGGCGCGAAGCCCTCGAAGGACGACGACTGCCCGTCGTGCGGGCAGAAGGACGGCATCCGGTTCCTCGGGTCCGCGATCGCGACGCTGCTGTCCGTGTCGCTGTCCAGCCTGTTCGGCACAGCCGGGCTCGACCCGCGGGAGAAGCGGGCCCTCGTCTTCACCGACTCGGTGCAGGACGCCGCGCACCGCGCCGGGTTCGTGCAGTCCCGTTCGCACGCACTGACCCTGCGTGCGGTCATGCGCCACGCCGTCGGTGACGACCCGGTCGACCTCGCCACCCTCGTGGACAAGATGATCGCGGCCGCCGGCGACGACGGGAAGAAGCGGTACCGGCTGCTCCCGCCAGACCTCGCGGAGCGTGAGCCGTTCGCGCCGTTCTGGAAGAAGGGCCCGCGGGCCAAGGGCCAGGACAAGGTCCGGGACCGGGTGCGGCGTCGGCTCCTGCTCGACGTCCTCCTCGAGCACGGTCTGCGCTCCGCCGTCGGCCGGACGCTCGAGGCCACTGGGACGCTCGTCGCCGAGGTGCGCGTCGACCCACGCCCCCTGCTCGGCGCGGCACGGGCCACGCTCGACGAGGTCGACCGTCAGGAGGTGCTCGACGGCTTCTCCCCCACCGACGCGGAGCTGCGCGCCTGGGTGCGCGGTGTCCTCGAGCACATGCGTACCCGGGGGGCGATCGAGCACGAGTGGTTCCACACGTTCCGGCAGGAGGACGGCAACCGGTGGTGGATCACCGGCGGCCGCCGACGTCACGAAGGGATGCCCGGCTTCGGCAAGGGAGCCAGCGCACCGGGCTACCCGCGCGTCGGCGGCTCCGTCACCACCGGAGCCGGCACGAAGGCCGCCGGGGACGACCTGGAACCCGTCGGCTCCGCACGCGGCTGGTACGCGGCCTGGACGGCCAAGTGCCTGCACGTCGACAAGACGGAGGCGGCGACGCTCGCGCGCCTGCTGATGAAGCACCTCGCGCGGCTCGACGTCGTCGCCGGTCTCCTCTCGTCGTCCGGCGCCACGACGTACCACCTCGCGCCCCGGGACGTCATCGTCCAGGTCGCGACGACGGACGCCCTCCGCGACGGTGCCCTGTGCCTCGAGTGCAGCGACTGCGGGTCGGCCGTCCCGGCGACGTCCACGGTCGTCGACCAGCTCGATGGGGCACCGTGCCTGGTCGCCCGCTGCACCGGGCGTCTGCGCCGGCACGCCGTCGCGGACAACTTCTACCGCCGCATGTACGAGGACGCGGACCCGGCACGCGTCGTCGCGCGAGAGCACACCAGCATGCTCGAGGACGAGGTCCGCCTCGCGTACGAGAACGCGTTCAAGGCGAAGGATCCCAAGCCCGACGCCCCGAACGTCCTCGTCGCCACCCCGACGCTCGAGATGGGGATCGACATCGGCGAGCTGTCCGCCGTCATGCTGTCCTCCCTGCCCCGTACCGTCGCGTCGTACCTGCAGCGCGTCGGCCGCGCCGGGCGCGCGACCGGCAACGCCCTCGCGATCGCATTCGTCACCGCCCGCGGCGACCAGCTGCCACGGTTCGCCGACCCCGGCAGCGTCATCAACGGTGCCGTACGACCGCCTGCCACCTACCTCGACGCCGAGGAGATCCTGCGCCGCCAGTACGTGGCCTCCGTCGCCGACGAGCTCGCCCGCCGTGCCGACGCACCGCACCCGCGCACCGCGTCCGACGCGCTCGGCAGCAGCGAACCGGGCTCGTTCCTCGGCGAGCTCGTCGCGCTGTCCGAGGCGGAGGGACCCGCCCTGCTCGGCCGCTTCCTGGGCGGCTTCACCGACGTCTCCGACCCGGTGAAGGAGACGCTGCGCGCGTGGGCGCTGCCCACGGTGACCGCATCCGGCGAGAGCGTCCCGTCCGAGCTCGCCCGGCGCGCGCACACCGCCTCCCTCGCATGGCGGGGACGGATGGAGACCCTCGCGCACCGCGAGAAGGAGATCCAGACCGCGATCAACGCCGCGGACGGGCTGCGCATCAAGGCCGAGTCTCCCGCCGCGACCAGCGACGACGAACGCGCGCTGCGCACCGCGCAGGCCGCGCTCAAGCTCACCCAGTACCAGCAGGCGCGGGCCGCGACCGAGCACTGGGTAGGCGTGCTCGAGGAGCACGGGCTGCTCCCCAACTACACACTGCTCGACGACTCCGTCGCGCTCGAAGTCTCCCTGTCCTGGGTGGACCCCGACTCCCAGGAGTTCCGCACCGAGCTCATGGAGCTGGGCCGCGGATCCGCCCAGGCGCTGCGCGACTTCGCGCCCGGCTCCACCTTCTACGCGCGCGGGTACGCCATCGCGGTCGACGCGCTCGACCTCGGGCGGGACGACGACGCCGTCCGCACCTGGGCCTGCTGCCCGCACTGCGGGTTCACGCACGACGTCACGGACGCCTCGGCACCGGGCGGCACGGCCGCGCTCGCGGCCTGCCCGCGCTGCGGCAGTCCGGCCCTCGCTGATGTGGCCCAGCAGATCGAGGTCGTCGAGCTCAAGCGGGTCTCGTCCGTGATCCGGCGCGAGGAGGCGACGATCGACGACCGG
Source organism: Cellulosimicrobium sp. NPDC030954 (assembly GCF_055571305.1). NCBI lineage: Bacteria > Bacillati > Actinomycetota > Actinomycetes > Micrococcales > Promicromonosporaceae > Cellulosimicrobium > Cellulosimicrobium sp. NPDC030954. The sequence goes on along the minus strand of NZ_JBVIFN010000005.1, from coordinate 85,759 downwards.
AGCGACGAGCGCGAGCGCGAGCGGTTCACCATCCGCACCCTCGCCGACGTCGACCCCGCCGCCGTCACCCGGCAGTGGTTCGTCGAGGGCTACGGCTTCGGCGCGCGCTACCAGCGCCAGATGACCATCCGCTGGCTCAACCTCGGCCGGTCCTCCGCGCAGGGCGCGACCCTCGAGCTCGCAGGGCAGCCCCACGACGTCGCACTGTTCCGCGTCTGCGAACGGTGCGGCAAGCTCGACACCTCCACCGGTGCCAACCGCGCGTCGGAGCACCGCCCCTGGTGCCCCCTGCGACGGGCACGAGACGAGAGTGTCCGCACCGTCGCCCTGTCGCGGTCGCTCACCACCGAGGGCCTGGTGCTGCGGCTCCCCGAGTCCGTGACCCTGGGGGACGACTTCTCGCTCCCGTCGTTGCGCGCAGCCCTGCTCCTCGCGCTGCGGATCCGGATCGGCGGCGACCCGAACCACCTGGAGGTCACGGACGTCGTCGACCCCAGCCCTGCGGCCGGCAGCCCGGCCGAGGCCCTGCTCCTGCACGACGTCGTGCGCGGCGGCACCGGCTACCTCGCCGAACTCTCCGACCACGACGCCGTGTGGACCATGCTGCGCGACGCCTGGCGACACCTCGAGGACTGCCCGTGCCAGCACGACGGCAGGCTCGCGTGCGACCGGTGCCTCCTGCCGCACGCCGCGCCGCACCAGGTCGGGCACGTCTCCCGGGCCACGGCCGCGCGCCACCTCAGGTCGATCCTGCTCGGCACGTCGCAGGTCGGCGACGACGAGGTCCCCGCGACGAGCCCGTGGACGGTCACGGTGGACGAGCCCGACGTCACCGACCCCGAGTCCCACATCGAGCTGCTCTTCCGCAAGGTGCTCCGCGAGCGCCTGGAAAAGATGGGCGCGACCATCACGGAGAAGCCGGGGCCCCAGGGCAACACCTGGTCGGTCACCATGCCCGGCGGCGCACACTGGCGGCTCGAACCACAGGTGCTCGTCCACGACGCCGGGACCAAGCCCGACTTCGTCCTGCGCAGCGACCGGGCCGGTGTGCCGCCGACCGCGATCTACACCGACGGCTGGCAGTTCCACGCCTCCCCCGCCGTCAACCGCCTCGCCGACGACGCCACCAAGCGCCAGGCCCTGCGCGACCTCGGGTACCAGGTGCTCGCTTTCACGTGGGGAGACCTCGACGGGAGTCCGTCCGCCTCCGTCGCCGTGCCCTGGCTGCACCCGCAGGCCGTGGCGGCAGTGCTGGCCGGGGCGAAGGACGCGCTCTCCCCCACCACGGTCGGGCTGGTCACGCGGCCCGCGATCGACCTCCTGCTCGACTGGATCGAACGCCCCGACCCGACGGGCCGCGCACAGCTCGCCCGGTGGATGCCGCTCCTCGTCGCGCCTTCCTTGATCGGCGGGGTGATCTCCACCGAGGTCGGTATCGACACGATCGCGCTCGACGTGCTCGACGGTTCCGCCCTTCCGAGCGGGACGAAGTTCGGCGGGGTGTGGCACCAGGGGTCGATCGCGATCGGCGTCCGGGAGTTCACCCTCGGCACGTACGAGATCGCCGTCGTCCTGGACGACGCCGACGACGCCCTCGGGCACGAGCACCAGCCGGCATGGCGTGAGTGGCTGCGACTCGCCAACCTGTTGAACTTCCGCGAAGACCTCCCGCTGCGGGTCGTCACCCGGTCCACGCTCACCGGGCAGTCCATCGCCCCACCGTCCGCAGCCGATGCGGAGGCGAGCAGCCGGGTCGAGTCCGCACTCGCCGTCGTCCTCGAAGCCCACCCGGCCTGGCAGACGGCCCACACGATCGCGACCGCCGTCGAACGGGAGCTGCTCCAGCAGCTCCTGCCGCTCGCGGCCGACGGCGTGGAGGCCCCGACCATCGGCGACGAGTTCGGCGACGGCGTACCCCTGTCGTTGTCGTGGCCGGACCGTAAGGTGACCGTGCAGACGGACGCACTGGACGCCGCGACGCTCACCCAGCTCGACGCCGAGGGGTGGACGGTGCTCGGGCCCGACGCCGACGTCATCCGCACCGCCCTGACCGGCTGACCGGCAGCCTGCTTCGACCGCACTGCCAGCGACACCCGACCCACCGACCCCGGAGAACAGCACCGATGCCGCAGATCATCCTCGGACCGTCGTTCGGCAAGCTCGACGGCGCCGTGCGCAAGGCCGCGTACGCGTTCCTCGAGAAGCTCCAGGAGAGCGACGCCACCCCGGGCCTGCACATCGAGCCGATCAACGGTTCGGCCGACCCTCGAGTCCGCACCGGACGGGTCAACGACTTCTGGCGTGCCCTGCTCGTCAAGGTCCAGGGTCAGGCCGCGGAGGCGCACTACGTCTACCTCGGCACGTATCCGCACGACGAGGCGATCGCCCGCGCCAAGACCGCCGTGGTCCGCGTCAACCCGCGCAACGGCATCGCCGAGCTGGTCGAGGCCGCCGCGGCCGACACCACGACCGCAGCGACGGATCCCGCCGCGCCCCGGACCGGACGCGCCCGGCCCCAACCCGAGGACGTCGACCTCACCACGTACCCGCTCCTCCAGACGCAGGGCGTGTCCGTCGCCGACCTCGTCGACCTCGGGATCGACGCCACGATCGCGGACGCCGCCCTGACGGTCGAGACCGAGGACGAGCTGCTCGCGCTCGCGGGACGGGCGCCCGCGACCTGGCAGGGGGACGCCCTGCTCGACCTCGCCACCGGTGCAGGCCTCGCGACCGTGCGGGACAAGCTCGGCCTGACAGTCCCCGCCGTCGAGCCCGACCCCGAGAGCGACGACCAGCTTCTCGACGCCCTCAAGCAGCCTGCGGCGCAGATGGACTTCGCGTTCATCGAGGACGACGCGGCCCTGCGTGCAGCGATCGAGGACGACAACTTCGGCCGCTGGCGCGTCTTCCTCCACCCCGAGCAGCGCGACCACGCCTTCAAGAACCGGTCCGGCTCGTTCCGGCTCTCGGGCGGAGCCGGAACCGGGAAGACGGTGGTCCTCCTCCACCGCGCACGACACCTCGCGAGGAAGAACCCGGCGGCCCGCGTCGTCCTCACCACGTACAACCGGACCCTGGCGTCGTCACTGGAGGAGACCCTCCGGCTCCTCGACCCGACGCTCCCGATCGCGAAGAACCTCGGGGACCCCGGGGTGTACGTCGCCGGTGTCGACGCGCTCTCCCGCCGCGTGATCGCGAAGGCCGAGGACGTCCACGTCGCGTCGGCCGCCTGGGGCGAGACGGTCGCGTCCGTCCTCGGCCCGCGCTCGCCCTACGTCCTCGACCTCACCCCGGCCGCCCGGTGGGAGGCGGCACTCGCGTCCGTCGGCGCCGACCTCGCACCTGAGCTGCGGAGCCAGGCGTTCCTCCAGGCCGAGTACACGACGATCGTCGTCCCCCACCGCATCACGACACGGGACGAGTACCTGCGCGTCCGTCGCCCGGGACGCGGCGTCGCGCTGAGCAGGGTCCAGCGCATGGCCGTGTGGCGCGTCGTCGAGGCCTACCGCGCGTCCGCGGACGCCGCGGGATCGACCGACTGGGACGAGAAGGCGATGGTCGCCGCGACGCACCTCGACGCCCAGGCCGCGGCCGGGGTGCCGCGCGTCGCGGACCACGTCCTCGTCGACGAGGCGCAGGACCTCGCACCCGCCCGCCTCGTCTTCCTGCGGGCACTCGTCGCCCAGGGACCGGACGACCTCTTCCTCGCCGAGGACTCGCAGCAGCGCATCTACGGGCAGAAGGTCGTGCTGTCCCGGTACGGGATCAACATCGTCGGCAGGTCCCGGCGCCTCACCCTCAACTACCGCACGACCGCACAGGTGCTGCGCTACGCCGTCGGCGTGCTGGCCGGGGAGGACTGGATCGACATGGAGGCGGGAGACGCGGCCGCCACCGGCTACCGATCCGCGCGGTCCGGGCCCGCGCCCCGAGAGGTCCGGGCGTCCTCGCTCCTCGACGAGTACGAACAGGCTGCCGAGCTCGTCCGCGGCTGGCGCGACGCCGGGGACGCCCCCGAGACGATCGGCGTGCTCGTCCGCACCAAGAACACCGGCGACAAGGTCGTCCACGCGCTGAGCGAGCGCGGCGTCAAGGCGAAGTTCATCCAGGACGACGCCGCGACCGGGACCGGGAGCGTGCTCGTCATGACCATGCACCGCTCCAAGGGCATGGAGTTCAAGCGCGTCATCCTGTTCGGCGTCTCGTCGGACGAGCAGGGCTGGGGCTACGGGTTGTCGGCCCTGCCGGAGGCCGATCGCGCCGACGGCGAGCTGCGCGAGAGGTCCCTGCTCTACGTCGCGGCGACCCGTGCACGCGACGAGCTGGTAGTCCTGTGGAACGGTCGCCGCAGCGACCTGCTCCCCGCCCACGCCGAGGCGGCAACCGTCTCCTGACCGTTTCCCGGCCGGGGGCGGGCGCCGTCAGGCGTCCGCCCCCGACCCGACGGGTGCCCAGGCCTCCGCTTCCGTGAGCCGTCGTCGCACGGCCTCTCCCCCGACGCCCTCGATCCACGACCGGTCGCCGACGACGACGAGCAGCGAGCGGGCGCGTGACAGGCCGGTGTAGAGCATCTCGCGGGCTCGCGCCTCGTCCCGCACGCCGTTGACGGACAGGACGACCGCAGGGCGTTCGAGGCCCTTGAACCCGAGGACGTGCCCGAAGAACACGTCGTCCTCCGCGAAGAACGCGTCCCAGTAGGCGGCGTACCCGCCGAGGGTGACCTCGTTGACCTGGGCGGGGTGGCGCCGGCCCGTGGCCAGGAGCGCGACCTGGCCGGGGTTCCACCCTTCGTCGAGCAGCGCTTCGACGGCGTCGTCGGCGGCTTCCACGGCTGCGGCGGCGGGCACGTCGACGATCCGTACGCGGGGGCCGTTCATCCCTCGTGGGGTGAGGGTGTCGGGTGAGAGCGCGCCGAACACCTGGGCGATCTGCTTCGTGGAGCGCAGGTTCTCGCGCAGTGTCACGGGGACGAGCTGGAGCGGTACGTCGGCGGCGCGGGGGAAGACCCGTTGCGCGTCGTCGAGGAAGACGTAGAGGCCTCCCTCGTCCGGGTCGCGCAGGCACCGCAGGAGCGACGGCCACCAGAGGTCGCCGAAGTCCTGCGCCTCGTCCACGACGACGGCGTCGAACAGGTCCGTCGACGGACGCTCGCCCGCGAGCCGGCCGAGCTCGGTCGGCAGGTGCCGCTCCCAGTAGTCCGGGTCGTCGTCGGCGCCGCGCTCGGCGCCCCAGCTCAGCGGCAGGTCGTGGAACAGTCCCACGTAGGCGGGACGGTCGCGCGCCGGCCACGTCTGGGTGACGCGTTCGAGGTAGCGCCCGAGCCCCCGCGAGTAGCAGAGCAGGGCGACGCGCTCACCCGCCCGCGCACGCCGGCGCGCCTGCTCGAGCGCGAGCCACGTCTTGCCCGCCCCCGCGCCGCCGACGACCCTCATCCGGCGCACCTCGGAGAGCGCGTCGAGCACGCGGGCCTGGTCGCGGGTCATCTGCTCCAGGCGCGTCTCGTGCTCCAGGGCGAGCGACAGGTGCTCCGTCTGGCTGGGGAAGCCACCGGCGAGCGAGTCCACGAGGGCGGGGACGTCGTCGACCGCGAGCCCGGCATGGCCCTGGCCGTGCCGCTCGACGGCGCGCTTCACCCGCTCGGCGACGCCGCCCGACCGCTCCAGGTCGCCGCGGTCCACGAGCATGTCCCGCGGAAGGTCGACCGTCTCCCAGTCGCGCGGGACGTACCGGTGCGGGAACGCCACGAGGTGCGCGGTGCGCGCCTCTGCGGCCCACAGGTCGCGACGGCGCAGCAGGGCCTGCAGCGCGTGCCGAGCACCCTGGACCTGGCGCACCGGGTCGATGCGGTGCCGCCGGGGACCGTTGCCCTGGAACCAGGTGCCGTCGACCCGGTCGATGTGCCCGCCCTTGACCTCGATCGCGGCGAGCCCGACCCCTGGCCAGGCGACGAGGACGTCGATCTCGTACTCCTGCTCGTCCTCCTGCACGTGCACCCCGTGGAACAGCACGACGTCGTCGGGGAGCTGTTCGCGCAGCGCGTCCCACACGGCGCGCTCGGCGCCGCCGTCGTCGGGGAACGTCGGGTCGGGCGGGAACGCGAGCGGCATGTGCCGTTCGTACCGCACCGTGCCGACGACGTCACGGGTCTGACGACCTGCGGTCTCCCGCGTCACGGGATTTCACCCGCTGCGACGGCCACGGGGCTCGCGGGGTGCACGGCCCGTGCCCACGCGAGGAACGCGGCGCGGCGGGACACGGAGTCCGGCCCGCCGCCACCGCGGGTGCGCCAGTGGTCGAGTCGCGCAAAGTGCCGCACCGTCATGGGTGGCTGGGGCTCGACCCGGCGGTCGGGCTTCCTGTCCCAGAACGGTGCGTTCGTGTCGAGCTCGACGACGCCGAGGCCGCTCTCGCGCGCGCGCCGCCACCGCGTCGGGAACACGAGCGTGACGTAGGCCTCCATGCGCCGCAGCGTCTGGTGGTCCTGCGTGATCCCGGTCAGGGGTTCGGCACCGAGCGACGTGGCGATCGCGGCGTCGATCTTCTGGCACGCGTCGCACACGCGCCGCTCGATGTGGAAGCGGCTCGTCATCTGGACGCGTTCGCTCAGGCAGACGTGGCAGAGACGCAGGAACGGGTTGAACGAGCACCCGCGCGACGGGACCGGGCGCGGGTGCCCGGTGTGGACCGGGCACACGAGGTGCCCCTCGTCGCTCACGAGCAGCTGGCACGGGTCGTCGGTACGGACCCACAGGGTCATGGTCGGGGTCGGGTTCATCGGAGCAGCCCTTCGGTCAGGGCCGACGGCACCCGGGCGCGCAGCAACGCACCGAGGCGGACGTCGACCTCGCACTTCCCTGACCGTTCGGCCAGGGCCGGTCTTCCTCCTGGGGCACCGTGCGCGAGGGGCGCGGTTGCCGGACCGGCACGCGGAGGGCGTCTCGCCGGTCACTCGTGACCTGGGCAGATGTCTACCTCACCCGCTGATCGGACGCAACCTCGCTCCCCGGGCTGGCCGGGCCGTGCACCGGCCGGAGCGGCTCCAGACCGGGGTGATCTCTCAGCGCCTGCTCACCGTGCGTCCTGTACAGGGTCATCACCGCGGCGAAGGGGGCGTGGTCGCCGGTGAGCAAGAGCGGCTCGGTCGAGGAGAACTGGCAGACGAGGGCCCACCCGCCGGGTTCGGGGAACACCGCCGTCATCGCGGAGTAGTCGAACGACAGCCATCGCCCATGCACCTGGACCAGCAGCCGGTGGTTGCTCACGACGAGCCGGGAGACGCAGCGCTCACGCCACTGCTCTCGGGCCTGCGCCTGGGCGGCGCTGCGCTCGGCGGCGTTGGCGATCGCCGTCACGGCAAGGCCGGTGAGGACGAACGACGGCCGCCCGTAGTAGAACCCCGACGTCTGCGTGTAGCTGACAGTCGTCCCGTAGTAGCGCGCGTACCCGGCGGGCACGTCGCAGAAGAACTCCTCGCCCGCGTACGGGACGACGTCCCACACCCGCAGCGTGGGCGGAACCTCCCGCGCGAGGAGATGCCGGTGCAGGCCCTGGGCGTTCGCCCACGCGTGCGCGGCGGCGTCGCGCCGGCCGATCTCGGCACGCTCGGTCGCAGAGAACCGACCGCGGCTGCGCCGGTGCTCCCGGAATGTCCTGGCGCCCTTTGCGATCGCGACAGCGAGCAGGGCGACCGGCCCGAGGAACGCCACGGCGACCACCAGGAGCACGAGGAACGCCCACGCCCCGTGGTAGAGCTCGTGCCGGTTGAGCGCGTCGAGGGCGAGGACGCAAGCGAGGAACACGGCGGGTGCGGCGACGAGCGGCACGACCCATCGTGCGTGCCGCCGGACTCGTCCCGCCCTCGCCGCCGCGCGCGGATCCTCCATGAAGCAGCCCCCTGCTCACGTCGTGCGTCGGGTACTCACCCGCCGTCTCTGGAGGCACGGTAGTCGACTCTCTGAAGGCAGGGAGTCGACGACCGCGTCGTCTCGCCTCGGCGGCCCACAGCCGGAGCTGCACCGCAGGACGGGCCGCACCTCGCGGCCCGTCCCACGGCGTCGGACCTTCAGCGCGCGACGACGGCGCCTCCCAGCGGGCCTGCCGTGGGCTGGATCTCGCGCGCGTAGCAGTAGAACCCGGGCACGCGCGCTCCGGACCGGAACGTCACCTTGTTGAGCTGGCCACTCTGGCTCGCGATGACGGTCCACGGGAGAGGTCCACCCGCGGCCGCATCCACGAGCTGCTGCAGCGCCGCGCGCGACGAGTCCGCGTTGAGGTAGACCGGCACGCCGCGCACGGTCGCCCAGACGACGGCGCGTCCACCGAACGTCCCCACGTCGGCCAGCGTCGGCGCGCCCGTCGCGAGCACCGACCGCACGTGCTCCAGCAGGTGCGGCTCGTCGAACGGGTCGTCCTTCGTCCCGCGCGGGGCGGGCCGCACCGGTGCGGGCACAGGGCTGCGACGACCGGTCGGAGTGCTCGCGCGCCCCGGCGCGGAGCCACCTGCCGCCGCACGGTCCGCCTCGGTGTACGCGGCGTGCTGGTCGCGCGCGGCAGCGGGCGCCGCGCCGGCCCACACGGCTCCACGCATCGCGGCCATGCTGCGCGACGTCGCGGCGTACGCCTGGTCGACGTTCGCCGTGTCGTACGTGAGCGACCGCTCGCGCTTCACGCCGAGCGACGCGCCGACCTCGATCGCGTCCTGGTTGGCGCCCATGTAGAGGAACGTCCATCCGAACTGCTCCTCGCGCTCGGTGACGAGCGCCTTGATCGCGGCGTGCGTGTACTCCTTGGAGTCGTTCTCGAGGCCGTCGGTCATGATCCCGACGATCACGGCGCCGGGCCGCTGCTCCTCGGGGAGCTGGGCGATGCGCAGCGCCGTGGTCTGCACGAGGCGCCCGATGGAGTCGAGCAGCGCGGTCATGCCACGCGGGTGCAGGTCCAGCGGGGGGACCTCGCGCACGTCGAGGTCCGTGTAGACCTCCTCGTACTCGTTGTCGAACTGCGCGAGCGTGACCGTGCAGCGGCCGGGTGCGTCGCGCTGCTCGGTGAGGAACAGGTCGAAGCCCTGCTCGGTGGCCTGCTTGATCGACTGCATCGAGCCGGACCGGTCGAGCAGCATGGCGAGGTGGGTGAGGGTCTGGTCAGGCATGGCGGTTCCCTTCGTCGTGCTGCTGGACGGACGGTGCTGTGGACGGTTAGGTGCGGCGGCGGAACCTCAGCGGTTCGACGGCGGTCGTCGGCTCGGGCGGCGGGGTTCCCCGCTCGCGGTCGTAGCGGGCGCGCGTGACGCCCTCGGCGGAGACGCGGCCGTCGGGGCCGGAGTAGCCCGCGAGCGCCGGGGTCCGCGCGATGCGGGGCGGCACGGTGTTGGGCGCGACGCCGGCCGACTCGGCGACGGAACGCATGGACGACCCGGCGAGCAGCGCCTCGGCCATCGCCTCGTCGAGCGCGACGTCGAGGAGCGCGCGTGCCCGCGACAGCGGCTCGACGGCCTCGCCCGGCGCGGCGGTCGACGCCTCGTCGAGCGCTGCGCGTGCGGCGTCGAGGCGAGGTCGAGGGTGTCGCGACGGGTCCGTGGCCATGCAGTGACCCTACGTGCAGTAACTGCACATGCGCAAGAGGTGCGCGCACATCGTGCTCGCACCCACCGCGGGAGACGTAGCCCGGCGCCGGAGTTCCAGGCTCAGCCAGCGAGGTTCGAGCGCTCAGCCACTCCTCGCCGCGACGCTCCTCAGGGCTGCGGCGTACTCGACGAGATCGTTCTCGACGGTCGCGCAGGGTCGGCGTCGGTCCGCCTCACAGGGGGATCGCCTGGACGGTGGCGCGCACCTCCGGCCGGAGCGATCGCTCCGGCACGACGTCCACCGCGCGACCCAGGATCTCCTCGAGCTCGAGCTGGAGGGCGGCCAGCCCCATGAGGCCCACCGTGTCGTCCACGTCGACGAGGAGGTCAACGTCCGACTCGGGCGTGTCGGTGCCCGTCGCGACCGACCCGAACACACGGACGTTCCCTGCTCCGTGCCGAGCAGCCGCAGAGACCACCGCGTCGCGCTTCCCGCGCAGCACGGTGTCGAGCACCGTCGTCGGCCCCGCGCTCGCCTCGACCTTCGCCGCGGCACCGGGCTCGGCAGACCGATCGAGCAGTCGCTTGATCTCCGGCTGACTCCTCCCGAGGCCTGCGGCGATGCGCCGCTGGCTCCATCCGAGCTCAGCCGCCTGTCGCGCACCCCGCTCGAGCGTCGCGCTCGCCTCGTCCCGCAGGGCGCGCGCCCTCGTCGCGAGCCCACCGAGATACGCCTCGAACGCGGCCTCGACCGACGACCCTTCCACCATCCCCACCTCCGATATCAGATGCTATCGGCACCATTGCCCGCTCGTCACCCGTTCGCGGCCTCGCGCAGGATCCGCACGGCCCGGGGCCCGACCCCGTGCAGGGCGAGCAGGTCCGCGTCGGCGATCCGGGCGACGTCGGACAACGTGGTGATGCCCGCCCCGGCGAGCGCGCGCGTGGCGGGCCGTCCGATGGCGGCGGGGAGGTCGCCGACCGTGCCGGGCTCCGCGCCGTCGGCCGCGAGGAGGGTCGCGGCCAGGCGCCGGGGCGCACGGGCGAGCCACGCGCGCCGCACCCAGTGGTTGGCCTGCAGACCGTCGACGTCGGCGAGGGGCACGCCCGCGCCGAGCAGGTGGTCGCCGCGCGTCACCCGCGAGGCCGTCGGGTGCTCGGCGAGCAGCCGTGCGACGTCGTCATCCACCAGCCGGAGCTGCACGACGGCGGCCCTCGTCACCGCCACGAACCGCCGCCCGCGCACGGCGAAGGCGACCGTCCCGGCGTTCGAACCCTCCGCCGTCTCGGGCAGGGCGAGCGCGGCCGCACGGACCTGGGTGAGCGTCGTCATGCCGCCACCCTGCCACGTGCTTCCGACCGTCGGTCCGGCAGACTGTCCACCGTGAGCAGCGACCGCCGACCCCGGCAGCCGTACCGGCCGAGCATGGTGTGGACGGCGGTGCGCGGCGGGGTGCGCGGGCGCGAGCGCCTGACGCCGGTCGTCGACTACCTCGCGGTGCTGCTGATCCTGATCGCGCTGTGCGGTGGCGCGGTGTGGTTCGCCGTGTGGCTCCTGCGGAACGACGAGGGGTTCGCGGCGGCGTTGATCGGCATCGTCGCCGTCGCCTTCGGCGGCGGGCTGGTGGCCTACGTGCGCGGGCCGTCGAAGGCGGCGGTCGTGCTGCGGCCGCACGAGGTCGAGCTGCCGGTGGGCGGTGCGGAGGTGGTCCGGGTCGTCGTGCGGTGGGAGGACGTCGCGGCCGTGCGGGTCGAGCCGGGCGAGCGGCGCCCGACGCTGCGGGTCGAGCTGCACGACGGCGCGCGGGCCCGGCACGCCGAGGGCGAGGACCTGCTCCAGGTCCGCCCGGCGAACGGGCCGGACCCGGACACGGTCGACGTCGCGGACGCCGAGGCGGTCGCCCGCGTCCTGCGGCACCTGCTGGACCACCCCGAGGACCGCGCGCGCCTCGCGCAGCGCGGCGGGGTGGGCATCGTCCTCGCGTTCGCGCGCCCGGTCTACGGCGACCCGCCCGCCTGACCCGGCCGCCGACGTCGGCAGCCACGCGCCGAACACGACCTCACCCGCCGTCGAGCACGACATGAGAGTCGCCAGACGACCGATAACGACCTTCATGTCGTGTTCGGCGCGGGAACGGGAGGGCGGCAGCTGGGGTGGTCCGGGTACGACGACGGCCCGAGCCCGCACCTGGGGGGGTGCGGGGTCGGGCCGTCGTCGATCGGACTGGTTCGGTCGGACTGTCAGGCGTCGGTCAGCGGCGACCGATGTCGGACAGCTCGGCCGCGGCGATGATGAGCTCACGCTCGGCGTCGTCGAGCACGCCGTCCCACACGAGGTCCTCGGTCACGAGGCTCACGTGGTCGACGAACTCGCGGTGGGTCGAGTACTCGTCGGTCTCGGCGACGTAGTCGTTCACGGTGCAGCCCGTGCCGTCGTCGTAGTTCTGGACGGTGCTGTCGTGGCCGTCGATGACGACGGTCGGACGGACGTCCGAGCCCACGCAGCGGTCGCGGACGAGCTGCAGGACCGTGAAGGTCACCTCGCCGGTCGTGACGTTGCCGACGCCGTCGACGGCGCGGTAGCGGACCACGTGCTGGCCGTCGGCCGCGAACGCGACCGGGGCCGCGTAGCGCTGCCAGGAACCGCCGTCGGCCTGGAACTCGATGCGGTCGACGCCCGACTCCTCGTCCACCGCGGTGAGCGTGACCCGGGCGCTGGCGACGAAGTCGCCGTCACGGGTCCGGCTGCCGCTGACGGCGGCCGTGACGACGGGGCCGTCGGTGTCGCCCGGCTCCTCGCCGCCCGCGATGACGAACGTCGCCGTCTTCAGGGCGGAGACGTTGCCCGCGACGTCCGTCGCGCGGTACGTGACGGTGTGCGCGCCCGGAGTCCGCACGGAGATCTGCTTCGCGTACGGGAGCCACTCCCCGCCGTCGACCTGGTACTCGACCGAGGCGACGCCGGAGTCGGCGTCCGTCGCGAGGAGGCGCAGGAAGACGGTCGAGAGGTACTCGCCGGCCTCGTTCTTCGCCCCGCCCATCACGCGGTGGTCGACCGTGGGGGCGACGGTGTCGCCGCCCTGGCCGGCCACGACGTCGAACGTGAGGCTCGCGGGCTCCGTGACGTTGCCCGCCACGTCGGTCGCGCGGTAGGCGAGCGTGTGCCGACCGGGCTCGTCGACGACGACTGCCTCGGTGTACTCGGTCCAGCCCGCACCGTCCAGGTCGTACTCGACGGACGCGACGCCGGAGCCGTCGTCGGTCGCGGTGAGCTGCACGGACGCGGAGCCGACGTAGGCGCCGTCCTCGTCCTGCGCGCCGCTGAGCTGCGTCTCGACGACCGGGGCCGTCGTGTCCTCGCCGGCGTCGGCGACGACGACGAACTCCGTGACGGACTCCTCGGACACGTTGCCCGCGGCGTCGGTCGCCCGGTAGACGAGCGTGTGCTCGCCGGGCTCGTCGACGACGAGCGGCTCGGTGTACGGGGCCCAGCCGGCGCCGTCGAGGTCGTACTCGACGCTCTCCACGCCGGACGCGTCGTCCGTCGCGGTGAGCGTCGCCGTGGCGGACCCGACGAACGCGCCGTTGTCGTCCTGCTCTCCCGTGACCTCCGCGGTCACGGTCGGGGCGGTCGTGTCCTGCTCGCCGTCCTCGACGACCGTGAAGGTCACCGAGCCGACCTCGGACACGTTGCCGGCGACGTCGGTCGCGCGGAAGGAGACGGTGTGCTCACCGAGGTCGGTGAAGGGCACCGTCGTCGTGTAGGGCAGCCACGCGCCGCCGTCGACCTGGTACTCGACCGACGCGACGCCCGACCCCTCGTCCGAGGCGTGGAGCATGAACGCGGCCGTGCCGATGTACGCGCCGTTCTCGTCCTGCTGGCCCATGACCATGGGCTCGACGGTCGGCGCGGTCGTGTCCTCCTCGACGTCGCCCTCGACGACGGTGAACTCCGCGGTCTGGGCCTCGGACGTGTTGCCCGCCGTGTCGGTCGCGCGGAACTGCAGGGTGTGCGCGCCGACGGCGTCGACGAGGAACGGCTCGGTGTACGCCTGCCAGCCCGCGCCGTCGAGGTCGTACTCGACCCCGGCCACGCCCGAGTCGTCGTCGGTCGCGGCGAGGGTGACGGTCGCGCCGCCCACGTAGGCGCCGTCGCCGTCCTGCTCGCCGGTGACCTGGGCGGTCACGGACGGGGCCGTCGTGTCGTCGCCCCCGCCGCCGTCGGTGACGACGAGCTCGCCCCACATCTCCCCGTGCCCGGGGATGGCGCAGAAGTAGCGGTACGTGCCCGGCGTGAGGTTCACCTGGACCTCGTGGCGCCCGCCGTTGGCGTCGAACGGGCTCGCGAGGATGTTGACGTCGACGTCGTGGTTGTAGCCGGCCGTCCCCGTGTCGAACGTGAGCGTGTGGCTCATGCCGAACGTGCTGCCGGTCGCCATGCTGTTCTCGAAGACGAGAGTCGCAGGGCCGGCCTCGGCCGTGGCCGGGAAGGTCTTGTAGTCGGTCACGCTGTTGTCCGCGGTCCAGGTGAGGACCTGCTCGGCGGCGACGGTGGCGTCGGCGGCGGACACGACGGCGGACGACGCCGTCGCCGGTGCGGTGGGGGTCGCCGAGGCCGGGGCGACGGTGAGGACCGTCGTCGCGGTGAGTCCGGCGACCGTGGCGGCGAGGAGCCGCCGCGGGCCGCGGCGGCGGGAGCCGCCGGGACTGGTACGTCGTTCCATGAGGGTGCACTCCTCCGGGGGTGTCTGGGGTTCTGTCAGGCTGGGTTCGGGCTGGTCGGGCGCGGGTCGGGCGGGCCGTGCGGCCTGCCCCGGGGCCGCCGTCGTGCGGGACGACGGCGGCCCCGGGTCGGCGGGGACGGCCGGCTGGGCCGTCCCCGCCGGGCGGTGCTACAGGTCCGCCACCCGGACGTCACGGAACTCGATGAGGTCCGAGTTCCCGTGGTTCTGCAGCCCGATGAACCCGCTGTCGAACTGGCGCAGGTCCGTGGGCGGGTCGCCCGCACGGGACGACTGGATCCCCGGCGCGTTCTCGAACTCGTTGATCACGACGCCGTTGCGGATGATCGTGTAGTGCTGGCCCACGACCCGGATCTCGTACTCGTTCCACTCGCCCTTGGGCTTCTCCCCGCCGGTGTTCAGGCCGACCGGGTCGAAGTTGTAGACCGAGCCCGTCTTCTGCGGCTCGCCCGTGGGTCCGTCGTAGATCTGGATCTCGTGGCCGCAGTAGATCGCGACCCACGCGGGTGACTGGTTGTTCGCGCACTGCGCGTCACCCGGGTCGTTCGGGTTCGGGAACCGGGTGAACACGCCGGTGTTGGCGTAGTGGTCACCCGCCGAGACGTCGCGGTACAGGAGCTTCACGGAGAAGTCCCCGAGCTCCTCGCCCGCGTACCAGAGCATCCCCAGGCCGCCGCTCGACTTGAGCGAGCCGCCCGGCTCGAGCGTGAACTTGCCGCCCGGAGCCTGGAACCAGTCGTACAGCGACGCCTCGGTGCCGTCGAAGATCGTGCGGTACCCGCCGGGGTACGCGCCGATCTGCGACCGGGCCGCCGCGTCGACGAGGCGAGCACGCTCGCGGTCGCTGATGCGGCTGTCGTCGTACAGGCTCTTCGCCACCGACTCGACGTGCGCCAGGAACCGGGCGTGGGAGCGCCACTCCTTCTCGTCCTGGAACAGGTCGGCGATGTTGCAGGCGCCCAGGTCGCGGTTCTCGACCGTGGAGTCGACCTCGCCGAAGAACACGGTCTCGCGGTCGTCGGGCAGGGTGCACGACGGCGAGCCGTCGGTCGTGACGGTGGCCGTCGTCCCGTCCGCGTACGTGACGGTGAGCTTGGCCTCGTAGTTCTTGACGCGCGGGTACTTGTGCTTCGGGTTGGCCTGACGCGAGGTCGAGCCGTCGCCGAACTCCCAGAGGTAGGAGACGCCACCGGAACGCGCACCGGTGAACTGCACCGTCAGCGGGTCGCCCTGGATGCTCGTCGCGGACGCCGCCGGAGCCGGGGTCGGAGCCCCGCCCTGGTACGTGATCCGCATGAGCTTCTGGTTCGGGTCGAGGCTGAAGAAGCCCCCCGCGTAGTCGACCAGGTACAGCGCGCCGTCCGGACCGAACTTCGCGTCCATCCAGCTCTGCAGCAGCCCGTCACCACGACCGCCCGGGATGATCTGGCGCAGGTCCTCCATGAACACGGGGGCGTCCAGGTTCTCCGGGTCGACCGTCACCGCGACGCGGTTGTTCGAGTTCGACTGGTCGCCGATGAACCACTTGCCCTCCCAGTACGACGGCCACGCGACGTCCGAGTCGGGGTCGACCTGCGACTGGCGGTAGGTCGGGCCGGACATGACGGCCTGGCCGCCACCCCGCAGCCACGGGATGGTGTAGGTGGCCTCGCTGTCGACGTACGACGGGATGCCGTTGCCGCGGTCCGGGAACACCGGCCCGCCGCCCGAGGGCGAGTACCAGATCATGTTGTCGCGCACCGGCGGGAGGTCCACGAGGCCCGTGTTGCGCGGCGACGTGTTCTTCAGGTTGTCGCAGTCGTACCAGTCGGTGAGGACGCTCGCGTCCTCGTTGCTCCGGTCACGGTACGGCTGCCCGTTGCCCATGCAGTACGGCCAGCCCTGGTTGCCCGCGGACGTGATGATCGTCGCGGTCTCGTACTTGGCCGGGCCGAGGTCCGGGTTCGGGAGGGTCGCGTCCGGGCCGACCCAGGCCGCGGTCAGCCAGTCCGTGTCGGGGTCGATCTGCAGGCGCGAGATGTTGCGCACGCCCATGACGTAGATCTCCGGACGCGTCTTGTCCGCGGGGTACTCGCCCACCGGGAACAGGTTGTCCTCGGGGATCGTGTACGTGCCGTCGTCCTCGGGGTGGATCCGCAGGATCTTGCCGTTGAGGTCGTTCGTGTTGCCCG
Source organism: Cellulosimicrobium sp. NPDC030954 (assembly GCF_055571305.1). Lineage (NCBI taxonomy): Bacteria > Bacillati > Actinomycetota > Actinomycetes > Micrococcales > Promicromonosporaceae > Cellulosimicrobium > Cellulosimicrobium sp. NPDC030954. The sequence goes on along the minus strand of NZ_JBVIFN010000005.1, from coordinate 69,284 downwards.
CCGTGCGGCGCGCGTCCTGGAAGCTCAGGCCCGCGTACTCCTGCGTCCAGTTGTTGCCGGAGTACCCGCTCGAGCCGCCGGACGAGTTGTTGTCGCCCGAGCCGACGTAGAGGTTGCCCTTGCTGTCGAACGCCATGCCGCCGCCCGCGTGGCAGCAGCTGTGGATCTGCGTCTCCCACTCGAGCAGGTCGACCCGCGTGCTCTGGTCGATCGTCGGGGTCGCCGGGTCGTAGGTGAACCGCGAGACCGTGCGGTAGCCGACGCGACGCTCACGGTCGATGTTCTCGTGCGGCATCCAGTACACGTACAGCCAGTGGTTCGTCGCGAAGTCGGGGTCGGGCACGATGCCGAGCAGGCCCTCCTCGTTCTTCACGAGCTCGTCGCCGCTGCCGCGGTTGCCCATGACGTCGAGCGTCGTGAGCAGCTTCGCCTCGCCCGTCTCCGGGTCCCACTGGTGGATCGTGCCGCAGCCGAGGCCCACGTTCGGGTCGCTCCACGGGACGATCGGGCCGGTCGCGCAGGCGCCGCGGCCGATGTAGAAGACCGTGCCGTCGGGCGCGATCGTCAGGCCGTGCTGCTCGCCGTTCTGGTCGAGCGTGCCCGCCGTGTTCACCTTCGACAGGCGCTCGGCCTTGTAGTTCGACGCGATCGTGGCCTGGCAGTCGCCGCGCACGACGCCCGTCGTCCACTGCAGCGCGCCGAGCAGGTGCTCGCGGAACGTCGCGTCCTGCCAGCTCTCCGGCGTGCCGCCCATGCCGGTGAAGAACGACCGGCCGCCGTCGTAGTCACGGCACCAGGAGAGGGGCTGGAACGGGTTCGTCGTCGGGCCGGCCTCGGGGCCGGGCTCGAGCGTCGCGACCGTGTGCACGTCACCGGTCGGGTCGTCGGCCCAGTCGAGCCACCGGTCCTCGCGGTCCCACGTGAGCGGGAGGTCCGCCGTCGCGGGGTGCTGGCGGTCGACCAGGTCGACCGTGCGCTCCTCGAGCGGGATCTCCGGGTCGGGCTGCTCGACGGAGTCGGGGCCGAAGATCGAGAACTCGGCGAGCTGGACCTCGGCGTCGCCCGAGTTCGCGGTGACGTCCAGGCGGTACCAGCCGTACTCGGTCTCGTTCCCGACGTCGAACGTGCGCGGCTGGAAGCGCTGCGGGAAGTCCTCGTCGGTGCGCGTGTCGAGGTCGACCCACGTCTGCCCGTCGGTCGAGCCCTGGACCTTCCAGTTCTTCGGGTCGCGGCCCGCGGAGTCGTTCGCCGACGTGATGCCGTACTTCACGAGCGCGACGGGCTGCTCCATGCGCAGCGTGAGCTGGCCCGTGCGGGCGAACGTCAGCCACTTGGTGTTGGGGTCGCCGTCGACGGCCTTGGCCGGCGTCTCGGCGGCCGGGCTGCGGCCGGTGCCGGTCGCCTCGGCGACCTTCTCCGACGTCATCGTCGCGCCCTGGATCCGGGCGCCGACGAGGCCCTCGAACCACTTCGACGCGGACTGGGCGCGCGCGGCGTCGCGCACGCCGAGGAAGCCACCGCCCTTGTTGATGTACGCCTGGAGCGCGGCCTCCTGCTCGCCGCTCAGCTCGATGCCCTCCGAGGAGAGCATGACGACGCCGCGGTACTCGCCGAGCGTCGCCTCGCTGAGCATCGCGGGGTCGGACGTCGCCTCGACGTCGAACCCGTTCGCGGCACCCAGCTCGGTCAGCGCCGCGGTCGCGGCGACGACCGGGTCGGTCTGCTCGTCGGGCGCGCCGTGGAACACGAGGACGCGCACGGCCGTCGTGGCCGCGGCGGTGGCGACCGGAGCCGTGGCGAGCGCGCCGCTCGAGGCGACGGCGCTGCTCGGCGCCGTCGCGACGGGCTGGGCGGACGCCGGGATCACGGCGGCGCTCGCGACGAGCGCGACGCTCGTGAGGCCCACGGTCATGGCCAATAGTGCTCCTGGTCGGGAGCGTCCCCTCGTGGGGGATGTCGATCGTCTGGACAGCACTCTCCAACTCCTTCGTCATCGGTGCGGCGCTCCCGGCCGGGCCGGGAGCGGGTCGTGCTGGCGGGTGGTGCTGGTGCGGGGCGAGCCCGCGACCCGTCGGTGCTGGATCAGCCGACGGCTCAGTGGCCGGCGTGCCCCGTGAGGTCGACGACGGCCGGCCCGGTCCCTCCGGCCGCGGCACCACCGGTGGTGGCCGCCGCGCCGTCGGTCGTGGCGGTCCCGCCCGACGGCGCGGACATGGTGTGGCTGCCGTGACCCTGGAACCGGTCGATGGATTCCTGCGCCCCCGGCGGCATGGAGCCGTCGGCGTTGCGCACGAGGAAGATGCCGGCCATCCCGCCGTCGGAGTGGAACTGGACGTGGCAGTGGTACATCCACGCCCCCGGGCCGACGCCCAGACCGGCGACGACCTGGAACCCGAACGCGTCGCCCGGGTTGAGGTCCCGGTTGTCCACGACCTGGCTCGTGTCGTACTGGTCCGCGAGCAGGCCGGTGCGGTTGTTCGCCCAGCGGTGCGCGTGCAGGTGGAAGGTGTGGAGCTGGTTCCCGTGGCCGATGCAGATGAACTCGACGCGCTCGCCGAGCTTGGCCTCGTACATCGGCGTGTCCGGGGCGACCTTGTTGTTGATGGTCATGTCGTTGAAGACCATCGTGAACTGCTTCTGCGGCAGGACGTCCCCGATGCGGCGCACGACGAGCGCACCGTAGAGCCCGGCGGCGATCCCCTGCGTGCCGTGGTCGCCCCACGCGTGGTCGTGGTAGTGCCAGTAGCCCGCGCTGCCCGGCATCCAGATACCGCGGTCGCGCGCCATCTTGACGGTCGACCAGGTGTACGTCCGCGTCTCGCCCGGCTCGTTGAAGGAGTTGTTGAAGGCGCTGCCGTCGCTGTTGACGTCGTAGTTCACGCCGTGCGGGTGGATCGACAGGCGCTTGTCCGTCGTGTTGACGAGCGTGATCTCGAGGGTCTCGCCCTCCCACATCTCGAGGATCGGGCCGGGGACCGTGGCCTTGCCGCGCTCGAGGCCGTAGCCGACGAGCGTGTCGGAGATCCGCTCGGCGTACATGGTGATCTTGCGGACGTCGCCCACGGCGGTGGCCACCGCACCGGTGGCCGCGCCGGTCGTCGTCGCGGCGGCGGCGGGGGGTGCCGCGGCGACGCTGCCGCCGGCGCCCAGCAGCAGAGCGGCCGCGGGGCTCGCGGCGACGACGCCTGCCCCCGCGAGAAGCGCCCGTCGCGAGAGCGGCCTGGCGGGCGTCTCGGTCTCGGTCGTCTGGTCGGGCATGGGGACTCCTTCCGGGCGTACGGGGTCGTCCGGGCGGCTCGCGGGCGCGCCGGACCGGCGTGCCGGCGCTCGCCGTCACGCTGACCGGCGCCACGTGGGCGCGCGGAGTCTCCCCGGGTGGTGCTGTGGGGGGGTGCACTGTGGGCAGGACTGGGTCGTGCGGGGGTGTCCCGCGTCGCAGAGGGTCGAGTGAGGTGCTCGGTCGTGCGGGGCTCGTCTCGCAGCCGGTGGGAGACCGACCGTGGGGCGAGGTCCGGGACCGCCGTGGTCCCGCCGGGGCACGCGTCGGTGCGCGCCGTCGGCTGTCGGTCCGGACGCCGCGCTCCCCTGCCCGACGTCCGGTCCCCTGGTCGGTTCCAGGGGCAACGAGGTTTATGACACCGCAGTCAGGGGTGGATGTCAACAGTTGGTCGAAAGTTGTGTCGACAACAAGCAAAAGTCCCGAGTCAGTCGACACTTCTCGGTGACACCGGCCGGAGACATACCGAGCACGGGGCAGCCGACCGCGCCTCGGGGAGGCGGTCGACCACCCCGTGCTCGGGGGTCGTTCGGGGCGCGCGACGCGCGCGGGTCAGGCGTCGAGCACCTCGCGCAGGGCAGCGGCGAACGCCGCCGGGTCGTTGTGCGGCGACCACTCGCTGACCATGAAACCGCCGTGGTCGCCGGGGAAGGTCACCGCCTCGACGCCCAGCAGCTCCGCGAGCGCCGCGCCGCCCCGCCAGGCGAGCGTGCCCTCGCCCTGCGCGCTGACCGCCGGCACGACCCGCGTCCCCGACGCCCGCAGCACCGCGCCGTCCGGTGCCCAGGCGGGCATCGTCGCGAGGTTCCTGCCGAGGAGCAGGTCGTCCCGCGACCCGTCGTCGGCCGTGGGGAAGCCGAACATCGCCGGGTCCGGCGCCGGCCGGCCGAGGTAGTCGGCCGGCAGCGGGCCCACGTGGCTGACGAGCGCGACGAACTTCGCCATCGCGGGACCGAAGCCGTCCCGGCCGTACGTCGCGACGATGTCCGCCTGGACCGTGGTCGCGAGCGCGGCGTCCTCGAGGAGCGGCGTGATCGGCGGCTCGTGCGACACGAACGTCCGCACGTCCCCCGGGTACCGCTCGACCCACGACAGCCCGACCACGCCGCCCCCGCTCGACCCGAAGACGTCCACCGTGCCCAGGCCGGCCGCCGTCACCACCGCGTGCAGGTCGTCGGCGTGCGCCTCGACCGGGACCTCCCCGTCGGACGCGAGCGTGCTGCGCTCGGTGCCGCGCGGGTCGTACGTGACGACCACCCGGTCGTCGAGGAGCCCGGCGAGCTGCTCGAACCCGGACGCCGCCATGGGCGACCCCATGACGACGACCGGGCGCCGGTCGCCCGCGACGTCCGGCGTCCAGACGTCGTAGGCGACGACGGCTCCGGGCACGTCCAGGGTGTAGGTCGTGCGCTCGCTCATGGCGTCCTCCGTGTCGTCGCGCCCGCGGCCGTGCACCGGGGCTCCCGTGCCTTCTGACGACCGCCGCACCGAGAACTCATCGGCGGCGGCGCCCGACCGCTCGGGCCGTCGCCGCCGCCGACTCCTCAGCCGTCGCTGCTCAGCTCGTCAGGCGCGCGAACTCGTCCTGCGAGACCTCGCGCAGGCCCGCGACCGACGGCTCGAGGAGGGCGAGCGACGCGTCGTCCCGCGGGTGCCAGGTGTAGTCCGACGTCGTGACCGACAGGCTCGGCTCCGTGGCGCCGTCGAGGAGGTAGTGCTCGGTCCGCTCGTCGGACAGCGGCAGGTGCGTCTCGTCGTCGAAGCACGCGGCCCGCGTCCAGTCGACGGTGCCCGGCGCGCCGTCGACCCACATCGACGCCTCGCCCGCGGGAGCCGCCGACCCGGGACCGGAGAGCTCGAAGCACGTCGCCGCGCGCCCACCGACCGTCCGCGCCTCGGGGCCGCTCGTGACGACGCCCGGCTGGTCGGCGAGCGCCTGGATCGCGTCCATCTGCGCAGCCAGGTCCGTCATCTGCGCGGTGAGCTGCTCCCGGATGGTGCCCTCCTGGATGTCGTCCCAGTTCTCGACCGGCAGCGTGAACCGCGTGTAGACACCGGCCGCGGGGCTCACCCACCAGTACGTCATCTGCCCCTCCGGCCCGGCCGGGTCGGCGTGCTTGACCTCCTCGACGCCCACCATGGGGGCGGCGACCGACGCCGCGGAGTCCTGCTCGGAGACCCAGCGGGTCGCGCTCCCGTCGCCGGCCGTGAAGGTCCGGTCCGCGGACGTGTCGAGCTCGCTCTCCCCGGGGTGCTGGACGCCGAACGTCGACCCGACCTCCAGCACGAGGGTCGAGAGGTCGACGTCCTGGACGGCGGTGCGCGCCCTCTCGACGTACGCGACGGCGGCCACCACGGTGCCGTCGGTGCCCGGGTCCTCCCCGACGACGCCGTCCCGCACCTCCGCGGTCGGCGACGGCGCGGCCACGGGCTCGGCGTCGGGCCCGGACCCCGGGGTGAGGCCGGGCAGGGCGAGCGCGCCCGCGAGGACGGCGCCGGCACCCACGGCACCGACCGCCGCGACACGGACGGTCCGGCGCCTCCGGCTCAGCGCCCCGGGGCGCTCGCCCGCGGTGCGGGCGTGGACGGCGGCGAGGACGGCGTCGAACGGGACGTCCGCGTCGGGGCGGGCGCTCTCGGTGCGCAGGCGGTGGATCGGGTCGTTCACGGGGTCGTCCCTTCTCGGGGTGAGTCGACGGTGGTGCCGGCCGTGGCCGCCGTCGCGGTGGCGTACGACGGCGCGGCCGGTGACGGTCGCGGCACGGACCGGCTCGGGGTCCGGCTCGGTGACCGGCTCGGCGTGGCCGCGGACCGGTCGAGCTCGGCGTAGAGGCGCGCGAGGCGCTCCTTGGCGCGCCGCACCCGCACGGACGCGGTGTTGGGCCGGCACCCGAGAGCCTCGGCGAGCTCGGGGACGGACAGGTCCTCGAGCACGAGGAGCCGGAGGACCTCCTGGTCGCGCACGGGCAGCTGCGCGAGCAGCCGCTCGGCGGCGTCCTGCCCGACGACGTCGCCCGCATGGTCCGGGACGCTCGCCGGGAGGACACCGGTGACGCGGCGGGCGAGCGCGGCCCGGCGCGAGCCCGCGCGCAGGTGGTTCGCCATGACGTTGCGCGTGACCCGCAGGAGCCACCCGAGCTCGTACGGCGGCACCTCCGTGATCCGGCGCCAGGCCACCACGAAGACCTCGCACACGACGTCCTCCGCGTCCTGCGGGGACAGCCGCGTCGCCGCGCACCGGTACACGGACCGCGCATGGTCGCGGTAGAGGCGGTCGAGGCGCTCGCGCGCCTCCGCCTCGGGGGGTGGGGACATCCGCCCTCGCTCCTGTCGTCGTCCTCGACGCCGCCCCGCGCGGCGCTCCGCAAGGGGATGTCCGGCAGGCTGCCCAGGATGACAGCCGGGACGAACCGGTCGGTGCGGCCGGCGGCACGGTGCCACTACCCTCGCAGGATGCCGTCATCGAGGACCGTCCCCGCCGTCGTCGTCGCCGGAACGCTCACCGCCGTCCTCTGGGTGGTCACGGGCCGCCTCGGGGACTGGCTGTCCGGGGCGTCGCTCCCCGTCCCCGGCGCCGTCGTCCGCGCGCTGCTCCCCCACCCGACCGCGTCCGTCGCGGGCGGTGCACCCGTGTCCGGGAGCACGCTGCTCACGGCGGCGCTCGCGGGGGCGATCGTCGCCGCCGGCACGCAGCTCGTGCTGCGGCGCCTGCCGTCGGGCACCGGCCGCTGGGCGACGTTCCTCGGCGTCTGGTTCACCGTCGTCGCCGCGTCGGCGCTCGCCGCGACGGCCGCGTGGTTCGCCGGGGTGACGCTGCCGTGGCGCGCCGACACGATCACGGAGCTCGTCGCCACCGCGCTCGGCGGGTGGTGGGGCCTCGTGAACGGCCTGCTCGTCGGGCTCGCGGTCGTCGTGACGCGCGCGCTGACCGACCGCCGCGACGACCCGGCGGGCACGCGGCACACCCGCGCCCCCGCGACGGTGCGCGCCTGGCCCGCCGCCCTCGCGGCAGGCACGGCGACGGGCGTGCTCTGGGCGGCCGCCGGCGTCGGGCGGACCCTGCTCCCCGGGGCGTCCGACCCGCAGTCCCCGTGGGGCGTCGCCCGGGACGTCGTGCTGCTGCCCTCCGCACGGCTCGCCGTCGACCGGGACGCGCTCCTCGCCGACCCGGTGCACCTCGTGCTGCCGCTCGGGGTCGGGCTGGCCGTGGGCCTGCTCACCGCGCTCGCCGCGCGCCGCCTGCCCCCGGCGGAGGGCCGCTGGGCGCTCCTGCTCTCCGCCTGGTTCGCGTGCGTCGCGGGCGCGGCGCTCGCCGCAGCGGTGCCCGTCGTCGTCTCGACCGTCACCTCCGGCGGCGTCCTGCCCGACGCCGGGCGCGTCCTCCCCGTCCTGCAGGCGGGCCTGGCGTGGGGCCTGGTGTGCGGGGTGCTCGTCGCGCCGCTCGCGGTCGTCGTCCACCGGGCGGCCGGCGCGGTGCCGGACGCCGCCGGGGACGCCGAGGAGCCGTGGCCCGCACCCGCCGCGACGCCCGCGGCCCACTCGGAGGAGCACGGCGCCGCACCGGGCGCGGGCGGGTCGTCGACGGAGCCCGCGGACGCGGCCGACCGCTCCGACGGCTCGACCGACTCGGACGGCTCGGACGGCTCGGACGGCTCCGACGGCTCGGATCGCGAGCGGGCGGCGCGCCCCGAGCGCGACGAGGTCCCCGCGTCCGTGTGACGGTCGCCGGGTCGCGAGGCTCGCCCAGTCCGCCCAGCCGCCGGTCCTCAAGGCCGCCGTGCGGCGGTGCCGGTGCGCCGCTGCGCCACCGTGCCGCGGCGCGTCCGGCCCGCGGCGTTCCGGCGTCGGCCACGCGTTCGTCACCGGGACGTCGTCGTCACGACACCGGGACCACCTAGCGTCGGCCGTGACCAGCAGACCGGGACGACCGGAGAGGGGCACAGCGACGATGACCCTGACGATCACGCTCGTACGACACGGGCAGACCTACCTCAACGCACGGCGCCACCTGCAGGGGTCGTGCGACTCCCCCCTGACCCGCACGGGGCGCGCAGGCGTGCGCGTCACCGCGCAGCACCTCGCGCGGCACGACTTCGCGGCCGCGTACTCCTCGCCGCAGGGCCGCGCGGTCCTCACGGCGATGGAGATCCTGCGCCACCACCCCGACCTCCCGCTGACCGTCGACCACGACCTGCGCGAGCTGTCGTTCGGCTCGTACGAGCGGCGCCCGGAGTCCCACCTCGACGCGGTCGAGCCGTGGGCCGAGCTCGTGCCGCGCATGCTCGCCGGCACGCACCCCGGCGTCGGCGGCGGCGAGCCCGGCAGGGACTTCATGACCCGGGTGCGCGACGTCTTCGCACGGGTCGTCGCCGCGCACGACGACGCGTCCCGCCCCGGTGCGGTGCTCGACCGGCACGTGCTCGTCGTCGGGCACGGTCTCACGCTCGGCGCGTGGCTCGCGACGCTCGACCCGTCCGGCCTCGCGGCGCTGCCCAACGCGTCGGTGTCCACCGTCGAGGTGACCGACGGCGTCCCGCGCGTCCTCGCGGTCGGCGTCGACGTCGCCGGGCACGGCCGCGTCGCCGCACGCCCCGCGCCGTCGGGCGCCGCCGTCCCCGTCTGAGCCATTCCCGCCGAGCACGGGGTTGCTGTCGATATCCGGTCGAGAACGACAGCAACCCCGTGGTCGGCACGGTGCGACCTCGTGGTCGACCGACGCTCGTCGCTACCGCGCGGTGCGGCGGGCGGCGCGGGCGCGGGCGTCGTCGTGGGCGGCGCGCAGCAGGTCGAGGACGAGCGCGGTCGTGCGCTCGCCCGGGTTGACGACGCACACCCAGCCGAGCGCGCCGTAGACGGGGTGCGGCACGACGACGTCGGTCGCCCTCGTCTCCGTCGGCTCGCCGTCGCGCGGGTCGTCGCCCACGAGCTCGCGGAACCGGTCGCGGCCCACGTGCACGTTGACCCTCCACCGGCCCTCCTCGTCGAGGCGCGACGTGGTGTCGTCGGGGTAGTCCTTCGTCACGACCGTGCCGTACGGCTGCCCGTGCGGGATCACGCCGTCGGGGGCGTGGTAGAAGAAGTGGTCGCCCCACGCCAGCTCGGGGAACTCGCTGCCGGGGCCGGGCGAGAGCACGAGGACGCCGTCGAGGGACCGGACCGTGTCGAGGATCTGCTCCATACTCATGGTTCGAGTGTGGGCTTGAAGTCCATGTGGAGGGTTGTGACGGAGGAGTCGCGGAGCGATCCGTCCGGCGGGGTGGGTGGTGCCCCGCTGCGGACGTCCGACGTCGCGCGCGCGACCGGGTGGTCCGTCCAGCAGGTGCGGGACCTGGAGGCGCTCGGCGTCCTGCCGCCCGCGGGCCGGTCCGCGAACGGCTACCGCACCTTCGGCGACGAGCACGTCCTGGCCCTGCGCGCGTACCGCGGTCTCGCGGCCGCCGTCGGGCCGGTCGAGGCGCGGCAGGTGCTGCGCACCGTGCGCGCGCTGCCCCGGGACGAGGCGACGGCGCTCGTCGGCGCGCTGCACGTGACCCTCGCGAGGGAGCGCGACGAGGCGCTCGCCGCCCGGCACGCGCTCCTCGCCATCCGGGCGGAGCACGACGCCCCGGCCGGCGGCGACCCGACCGCGGGACCGGGCGACGCCCACGCGTCCGTCCTCACGATCACGCAGCTCGCGGCCGCGCTCGGGGTGCACGCGTCGACGCTCCGGTTCTGGGAGCGCGAGGGGCTCCTCGCGCCGGACCGCGTCGCGTCGCGCGCGGGGTCGGTCTCGGCCCGCCGCTACCCGCCCGCCGCGGTCCGTGAGGCCCGCGTCGTCGCGGCTCTGCGGGCGGCCGGGTACCGGGTCCCGGACGTCCGCCGCGCGATCGACGCGCTGCGGCGGACGACCGGCCCGGTCGACGTGGCCGACCCGCTCGCCGCGCTGGACGGCCGTCTCGACACGATCGCGCGCCGGACCGTCGCGCTCCTCGAGGCCGGGCACGACGTCGCGCGCCTGCTGACGGGCACGCCGCCGCCCGCGTGACCCTCGCGGCGGCCCCCACGGGCACCCGACACCTGCCCGTCCCTCCGGCGTCGCCCGGAGTCCACCGGACCGTCACGCGGCATTCCTAGCGTCGCCGGGGCAACCGTCCCGACGTTCGGAGGAACCGATGACGACCACCCGACGCCGCGCCGTGCGCGGTACCGCCGCCGCGCTGGCAGGAACCCTGCTCGCGAGCACGCTCGTCGCCGCGGCGGCCACGACCGCGACCGTCCCGTTCGCCGCCCCGGCCGCCGCCGAGCCGGGCGACGTGCTGCTCACCGAGTCGTTCGACGGCGACACCCTCCCGAAGGGCTGGACACCCGTGCTGGGCGACTGGCAGGTGCGGGACGGCCGGCTCGTCGGCGACGCGCCCGACGGGTCGTCGCCCGCGCGCATCGTCTTCGGACGGTCGGCGGAGAACTACCGCCTCGACGCGACGCTGCGCTTCGAGAGCGTGGACAACGCGTCGCGCTGGGCGGGCGCGATCCTCGACGTCGCGCCCGACGGCGCGGTCCCGTGGTGGCAGGCGGTCCTGCGCAGCACGACGACCGCGCACAACGGCGTCGAGATCGCGCAGCGGACGGCCGCGGACGCGTGGAACGTCCCGTACACGGCGTCCGCCCCGGCGGACGCGGCAACGGGTCGCGACGTGCACCTCTCCGTCGAGGTGCAAGGCACCTCGGTCACCTACGCGCTCGACGGGAAGACCCTGCTGGAGGGGCGGATCGACCGGTCCCGCGACGGCGCGCTCGGCTTCGTGACCGCGGGCGCGACCGTGAGCGTCGACGACGTCACCGTCACCGAGATCGAGCCCGCGTCCTACGTCGGCGGCGACGGGGAGCTCCCCGTCACGGTCGCGCACCGCGGGTACTCGTCGGTCGCGCCGGAGAACACGCTCGCCGCGGTGGCAGCGGGCATGCGCAGCGGCGCCGAGTACGTCGAGATCGACGTGCACACCACCGCGGACGGCCTGCCCGTGGTGCTCCACGACCAGACCGTGGACCGCACGACCGAGGGCTCGGGCGACGTCGCCGTGCTGCCCGGGGCGCAGGTCAGCGCGCTCGACGCCGGGTCGTGGTTCTCCCCCGCGTTCGCCGGTCAGCACCTGCCGACGTTCGCGCAGGTGCTCGACCTCCTGGAGACCGGCTCGTCGACCCTCCTGCTGGAGATCAAGGGGCCGGAGACGTCCGCCGAGGTCGAGCGGGTCGTGGACATGGTCGTCGAGGCCGGGCTCGAGGACCGCGTGGTCCTGCAGTCGTTCGACGTCGCCGCGCTGCGGTCCGCGCGCGAGCACGCGCCGCAGATCCCGCGCGGGCTGCTGCGCGGCTCGCTCGACGCCGACCCCGTCGCCGTGGCGCAGGACCTCGGGGCGGTCATGTACAACCCGTCGGCGAGCGCGCTGCTCGCGCGCCCGAGCGTCGTCGCGGACCTCAACGAGGCCGGCATCGCCGTGATGCCGTACACCGTGAACTCGGCGGCCGACTGGGCCCGGCTCACCGAGATCGGGGTCGACGGCGTCATCACCGACCGTGCGGGCGCGTTCATCGGCTGGAAGCAGGCGCGCGAGCAGGAGGCACCGGCACCCGCCGCGCCGACGGTCGAGCTCGTGAGCCCGGCCGAGGGCGCCGAGGTCGAGCGCGGCGGGACGCTCGTCGTCGCCGCGAGCGCCACGGACGCAGACGAGCTCGTCGTCTCGCTCGACGGCGAGCCGGTCGCCAACGGCGCGGCCGTCGCCGCCGCGGACCTCGCGCTCGGCGAGCACACCGTCTCCGCCACTGCCCGGGGCGCGGGCGGCGAGGCGACGGCGGAGCGCACGGTCGTCGTCACGGTCTCGCCCGAGGGCCTGCGTGCCCGTGTCGCGGTGCTCGACCTCCCGCCCGGCCAGCTCGTGGGCGCGATCACCGCGGTCGAGGCGGGGCGCTGGGAGTCGGTGCGGCGGACGGTCGAGAAGTTCGTCGACGACGCGGCCACGCGCGAGCGCCTGCTCGAGGAGATCGCGCACCTCGACGGCCGCTGACGCGCGGGACACCGCGGGCAGCGGGTCCGTCCCCGGTCGGCACGACGGCCGGGGACGGGCCCGCTCACGCGTCGGACAGGAAGCGGCGCCGGTCCGAGCGGGCCGACCCCAGCCCGGCCCAGCCGGCGAGCGCGAGCACACCGCCCGCGACCCAGACGACGACGGACCAGTCGGGCGGGCCGTCCGACCCGACGACGGCGCCGTCGGTGGCGAGGATCGTCGCCCCGAGCCCGAGCAGCCCGAGGCCCAGCACGACCAGGACCACGTCCCGGGCCGTCTTCCCAGCCCCGCGCCGGGGCGCGCGGGCCGCGAGCGCCGCCTTCTCCTGCGGGGTGAGGGGCGCCGTCGGGCCGAGGGGCTGGACGCGCTCCGCTCCGTGCCGGAACCGGGCGGGGTCCGCGACGGCCTCGACGAGCGCGGACGGCAGGCCCAGGAGGTACGTGAGGTCGGCGACGGGGTCGCCGGGCCACGTCGACGCGGCCAGCAGCGCGCGCAGTCTGCCCGGGTCGCGCGGCTCGCCGAACACCTCGACGAGCGTGTCGTACGCGCCCTCGGTCCCGGAGGTCGACAGGTCCGTCCACGTGTCGTTCCAGCTCCCGAAGACCCACGGGCGCCCGCGCGTGGTGAGCGTCCAGGACACCCCGGTCCCCGCGCGCTCCAGGCTCACCATCGCCTCCCCGGCGCGCAGGCCGCGCTCGATCGTCGAGCGCGCGCGGAACTCCCCGCCGAGCGCCGCCGTGAACGCCTCCCGCACGTCGTCGTCCGGCTCGCCCGGGACGGGCGCGGGCGGACGTTCGAGCGTCCAGACTGTGGTGCGCTCGTCGGTCGCGCGCACCGACGCCGTCCCGGCCCGCCGCACCGCCGCGCGCACGAACGCGGCGTCGGCGCGCACGAGCTGGACGACGGCGTCGGGCGCTGCCGAGTCGGTCGCGGGGAGGTCGGCGAGCGCGGTGAACGCGTCCAGCAGGTCGTCGGGGTGCTCGAGCTCCCGCAGGCTGTCCGGCGCGGTCGCCGCGTCCCGCAGCCCGACGAGCGCGTCGACGGCCGCGAGGACGTGGCCCGGGTCGTCGTCGAGCCGCATGGTGTGGTCGGTGCTCGTCCCGGACGCGTCCACGGGCGCCCAGGTGACGGCGACGGGCGCGGCGACGGGGTCCGGTCGGGCCGCGAGGATCGCGCTGACGCCCTCGGGCAGCAGGTCCGACCCGGTGTCGAGCTGCACGACCCACGGCGCCGGGACCAGCTCGTCGACGCGCGCGAGCGCCTGCGCGACCGTCGCGGGCGCGCCGGGGTCGCGGCCGGTCTCGACGTCGACCTCCGTGTCGACCTCCGCGAAGGTCCAGCCGCGCTCGTCCGTGGGGCCCACGCGCCCGTACTCGAGGCGCGCGGTGCGCAGACGGTCGACGACCTGGGCGTGCGGGGTGCGGGTGACGACGTTCACGGCGTCATGATGCCGCACGCGCGCGGCCAGGACGGCGCGGCGACCACGCCGCGCCTGGTCGGTGCGTCAGAAGCCCTCGGGCGGGGTGAACTGCGACAGCGTGAGGACCGCGCCCTGCGGGTCGCGCACCTGGGCCTCGCGCGTCCACTCCGTGTCGGCCGACGAGAGCACGACCGCGCCCGCGCGCTCGGCGGCCGCGGCGGCGGCGTCCCGGTCGGCGACGGCGAACGTCACCGTGTGCCGCGCGGGCCCGCCGTCCTCGACCACGCCGGCCACGACGTCCCGGAACCCCGGCGGCGCGCCCTCCTGGTTCGCGTCGATCTCCGGGTAGACGGTCCGGGCGAGGTGGTCGCCGTAGCCCTCGACGCGGGCCATGCCCGCGCCGAGCCCCGGGTCCACCTCCCACCCGAGGAGGGGGCCGTAGAAGTGCAGCGCCCGCGCGACGTCGGGCGTGTGCAGCACGCTGAAGTTCCACGTGCCCGGCTCGTTGACCCGCTGCGCCCCGACGCGTGTCCCGGGCTCCCAGAGCCGGAACGTCGCGCCCTGCGGGTCGCGGACGGACGCCATGCGCCCGGGCGGCCCGACCGTCGTCGGGCCGTCGAGGACCTCCCCGCCCAGGTCGGGGACGCCGCGGGAGGACGCGTCCACGTCGTCGACCGCGACGTACGTGATCCAGCCCGGCTCGCCGGTCCCGGACGCGACCGCGGCGACGTCCTGCCCGCCGAGCGAGGCGACGACGTACCGCTCCCCCGTGCCGGGCGGGAGCCTCTCCTCGAAGTCCCACCCGAAGAGGGCGCCGTAGAACGCGAGCGCGGCGTCGACGTCGGGCTGCTCGGTGTCCACCCAGCACGGCACGCCGTGCGGGTAGGTGCGGGTCGGCCGGGACTGCGTGGTGTCCATGCCTCAGGGTCCCACCGCGCGCCCACACCGGCAGGGCCACCGGGGCGTTCACCCGCCGGTCACCTCGCCGCCCTTCCCCGCGGGGGCGGGCGTGCGTACGGTGACGAGGAACCTCTCGACGACCACCGTCCCCGACGACGAGGAGCCACCGTGTCCACGAGACCCGCTCACCCCGCCCCCACCCCCCGCGCCGCCCGGGTACCCGCCCGCGCCGTCCCCGTCGCCCTGGCCCTCGCCCTGTCCGTCGCCCTCACCGGGGGCGCCGTCGGCGCCGCGGCGAGCCCCGCCGTCGCGCACGACGGCCACGCGAGCGGGCACGGGAACGGCCACGGTCACGACCGCGGGACGCTCCGCGTCGCGACGTACAACGCGAGCCTGAACCGCGCCGCGGCGGGCGAGCTCGAGGCCGACCTCTCGACGCCCGACGACCCGCAGGCCGCGACGATCGCCGAGGTGCTCCAGCGCACGCGGCCCGACGTCGTGCTGCTCAACGAGTTCGACTACGTGCCCGACGGGCGCGCGGTCGACCTGTTCCGCGACCACTACCTCGAGGTCCCCCAGGGCGGCGCGGAGCCGATCGAGTACCGCTACGCGTACGTCGCGCCGTCGAACACGGGCGTGCCCAGCGGGTTCGACCTCAACGACGACGGCACGGTCGGCGGCGGCGACGACGCGTTCGGCTTCGGCGCGTTCGAGGGGCAGTACGGCATGGTCGTGCTGTCGCGCTACCCGATCGACACGCGCGGCGTCCGCACGTTCCAGCACTTCCTGTGGAAGGACATGCCCGGCGCGCTCCTCCCCGACGACCCGGCGACGGCCGCGCCCGCGGACTGGTTCACGCCGGAGGAGCTCGAGGTCGTGCGCCTGTCGAGCAAGTCGCACTGGGACGTGCCCGTGCGCGTCGGCCGGGAGACGGTCCACGTGCTCGCGTCCCACCCCACGCCCCCGACGTTCGACGGTCCCGAGGACCGCAACGGGCGGCGCAACCACGACGAGATCCGGTTCTGGGCCGACTACGTGACGCCCGGCAAGGCGTCGCGGTACGTCTACGACGACGCCGGCCGCCGCGGCGGGCTGCACCCGGGCGAGAGCTTCGTCGTCCTCGGCGACCAGAACGCCGACCCGCTCGACGGCGACTCGGTCGACGCGGCGATCGACCAGCTCCTCGACCACCGGCGCGTCCAGGACCCCGCTCCCCGCTCCGACGGCGCCGTCGAGGCGGCCGCGCTCCAGGGCGGCGCGAACGCCACCCACCGCGGCGACCCCGCGCTCGACACCGCCGACTTCGCGGACACCGCGCCGGGCAACCTGCGCGCGGACTACGTGCTGCCGTCACGCGACCTGCGCGTGCGCGACGCCGGGGTGTTCTGGCCGGTCCAGGCCGACCCGCTGTCACGGCTCACCGGGGTCTTCCCGTTCCCGAGCAGCGACCACCGGCTCGTGTGGGTGGACCTGGCGCTCCGCGGCTGACGCGAGAGCCCCCCTCCTCGTCCCAGCGGCCCACCTGTTCGCCCCCGTCGCCCCGGGCGTCCGTCGCCCGGGGCGACGGTCCTGGACCAGGACCGTCGCCGGGTGCACACTCGGAGGTCTGTGCTCACCGCCGACGCACAGCAGACTCCCGGCCGGCGCCTCGTCGGTCGCACGGCACGCCAGCGGCACACCCGGGGCGCGCCACGTCGTCCGGCCCGACGACCACCCCACCCACGTCCCCGGCGCGTCGTGCGCGCGTGCTGCCCGGCAGCACGCCGCCCTGACACGATCCCTCGCGCGCCCGGGACCGCCGGACCTGGAGCATCCATGAGAAGACTGCGCACCACCCTGCCCGCAGGCGTCGCCGCCGCGACCGCCGCCCTCGTGCTCGTCGCGAGCCCCGCCGTCGCGCACGGCGGCAGGCACGACCCGCGCCCGCCCACCGTGACCGACGTCGCGACCGGGCTCGTCACCCCGCTCAGCCTCGCGGTCGGACCGCGCGGCACGACGTACGTCACCCAGAACTTCCCCGGCCTGCTCACGGCGGTCGGGCGCGACGGCACGCCGAGCGTGCTCTACGCGTCGCCGGACGGCGGCGAGGTGGGCGGCGTCTCCTACGACGACCGCCGCATCACGTTCACCGAGACGCAGCTCGGCGAGGAGGGGCCGGTCGCGTCGGAGGTCTCGACGCTGCGCACCGACCGCTGGGGGAACCCGACGGGCACGCCCCGCGTCCTCGCGGACACGTTCGCGTTCGAGCAGGCGAACAACCCCGACGCCGGCGTGACGTACGGCCTGCGCGAGACCGACCCGGCCTGCGTCGCGCAGGTCCCCCCGATGCCCATCCCGGGCCTGTACACGGGGATCGCGGACTCCCACCCGTACGCGACGACCACGTCGCGCGGCACCACGTACGTCGCCGACGCGGGCGCGAACGCGATCCTGTCGATCAGCGACCGCGGGAAGGTCCGCACCGTGGCCGTCCTCCCGGCCCAGCCCGCGGTGGTCACGGCGGAGGCCGCGGCGGCCGTCGGGTGGCCCGACTGCACCGTCGGCGAGACCTACTGGTTCGAGCCCGTCCCCACGGACGTCGAGGTGGGCCCGCGCGGCGTGCTCTACGTGACGACGCTCCCCGGCGGGCCCGAGGACGCGAGCCTCGGCGCGCGCGGCGCCGTCTACACCGTGGACCCGTGGAAGGGGAAGGTGCACCAGCTCGGCTCCGGGTTCGTGGGCGCGACGAACCTCGCCGTGACGGACCGGGGCACGGTCTACGTGAGCGAGCTGTTCGGCGGCAAGATCTCGCAGGTCGGCAAGCGCGGCCCGAGCACGGTCGTCGAGGTCCCGCTGCCCGCAGGTCTCGAGTGGGACGGCAAGGGCCTGCTCGCGACGACGAACGTGCTGCCCGCGGACGAGACGACTCCGCCCGACGGGCACCTCGTGCGCGTCGACCTCGGCAAGCACCGGGGCCGCTGACGGCGGCGGACCGCCGCTGACCGGCCCGCCGCTCGGCCCGGGCGCCCCCGCGACGGCGGGGACGGCCGGGCCGCGTCGTGCCCGCACGTTCGTGGCTCGGCCGTCAGCCCCGGCCGACGGTGAGCGCGAGGACCACCGCGCCGAGCGCGACGGCCAGCCCGACGCCCGCCGCCACGAGACCGACGATCGTCGCGGCGCGGGACCCGGCCGAGGCGCCGACGCTCATGCCGAGGCCCTGGGCCGCCTCGGTGACGATCCGGCGCCCGGCCGCCGTGTCGAAGAGGACGCGCGTCCGCGCCCCCGACCCCTCGTCGACGACCGAGGCGGTGAACGTCGAGCGGACGTCGCCGCGCGCGACGGAGCGCACCCAGCCCCGCTCGGGCTCGACGAACCGCCCGTCGGCGTCGAGCGCCCAGTGGGTGCGCCGCACGACGTCGGTGAGCTCGACCCGCACGCCGTCCGACAGGACGCGCACCTCGTGCGTGACGAGCGTCGCGTAGTAGCTGTGCGAGAAGATCTGCCACCACGCCACGTCCGGGCGGTCGAACCTCAGCTCGAACCCGTCCGGGCGCTCATGGACGATCCGGTAGGGCGTCCCCTCGGCACGCGCACGGACGGCGGCGGCGAGGTCCTCGGCGGTCGGCACGGCAGCGAGTGTAGGCGCCGCGCCCGCGGTCCGGCCGAGCCGGGCCGGGCGGGCCGGGCTGGTCAGGCGGACCGGGCCGCGACGTCGGTGCCCGGTCTCAGCCCGACGACGCCGCACGGCGCAGGGCGTCGAGGCTCACGCGGACGTCGTCGTCCGTCGTCGCCCACGAGCTCACCGACACGCGCAGCACCGCGCGGTCGTGCCACCGTGACCCGGACATCCAGGCGGTGCCGTCGTCGAGGACGCGGCGCACGACGTCCTGGGTGCGCGCGTCGTCCCCGAACGCGGCGCACACCTGGGTGAAGACGACGTCGTTGAGCACGACCGCGCCGTCGAGCGCCCGCATGCCCGCGGCGAACGCGGTCGCGTGGCGGCAGAAGCCGTCCACGAGGTCCGCGACGCCGGAGCGCCCGAGGGCGCGCAGCACCGCCCACACGGGGAACGCGCGCCCGCGGCGCGAGAGCTCGGGCACCTTGTCGAGCGGGTCGCCCGTGTCGCTCTGGATGAGGTAGTCGCCGTGCATCCCCATCGCCGCGCGCAGCGGCGCGGGGTCCGCGACGATCGCGAGCCCGCAGTCGTACGGGACGTTGAGCGTCTTGTGCGCGTCGGTCGCCCAGGAGTCCGCGCCCTCGTACCCCGCGACGAGGTGGCGGTACGACGGCGACGCCGCGGCGAACAGCCCGAACGCGCCGTCGACGTGCACCCATGCGCCGTGCCGGTGCGCCACCTCGACGGCCGCGCCGAACGGGTCGAACGCCCCCGAGTGCACGTTCCCCGCCTGCAGCACGACGATCGTCGGGCCGTCCGGCGCCTCCCGCGAGGCAGAGCCCTGGTCTCGCGAGGTAGAGCCCAGGTCCACCGAGGTAGAGCCCTGGTCCAC
Source organism: Cellulosimicrobium sp. NPDC030954 (assembly GCF_055571305.1). Taxonomy (NCBI): domain Bacteria; kingdom Bacillati; phylum Actinomycetota; class Actinomycetes; order Micrococcales; family Promicromonosporaceae; genus Cellulosimicrobium; species Cellulosimicrobium sp. NPDC030954. Next base: position 50,159 of record NZ_JBVIFN010000005.1, on the reverse strand, counting down.
CGAGGTAGAGGCCCGGTCCTGCGAGGTAGAGGCCCGGTCCCACGAGGTAGAGACCTGGTCCGTCAGCGCCTCGTCGAGCGCGGCGACCGAGATGCGGCCCTGGTCGTCCGCGGCCACGACCTCGGGCGCGCCGAGCCCGAGGTAGGACAGCGCGAGGTCGACCGACTCGTGCCGCTCGGCGCCCACGAGCACGCGGACGCGCGGGGCGCCCGTCAGCCCGTCGCGACGCACGTCCCACCCCGCGCGCCGCAGGACCTCGCCGCGCGCCGCCGCGAGCGCCGTGAAGTTCGCGGTCGTCGCTCCGGTGACGAACCCGACCGCCCCCGTGGCGGGCAGGCCGAGCAGGTCGAGCAGCCACGCGCTCGTCACGTCCTCGACGGCGGTGTGCGCGGGCGTCACGGTGCGCAGCGCCGAGTTCTGGTCCCACGCGCTCGTGAGCCAGTCGGCCGCGAGCGCCGCGGGGTGGCTGCCGCCGATGACCATGCCGTAGAAGCGGCCGGACGGCATGGCCGTGAGGCCGGGACCGCACGCGGTGGCGAGCAGGTCGACGACGTCCGCAGCCGTCGTCGGGCCGTCCGGCAGCTCGGTGCCCAGCGCGGCGACGACGTCGCCGACGGTCGCCTGCGGCGGGACCGGCCGCGTCGTGAGGGAGTCGAGCCACGCCGCGGCGTGCTCGTGCGCCCGCAGGAGGGCGGCGTCGCGGTCGTCCATGACCGGCTCCTGACCGGGCCGGACCGACGCCGGCCCCTCCCGCCAGGCTGGACCCGCCGCGCGTCCGGGTCAACCGCCGGCCGGCACGGGGTTACGCAGGTCTCCTCACGAATCGCCTAGGGTGGGTCGGGGCGCGACGCCGCGCCCACGCCGACCCGACGAGGGGGACCCATGACCGACCCGACGCCGACCGCCGCCACCCTGCCGACGTTCGTCGTGACCGAGCAGCAGTTCGAGGCGATGTTCCCCGAGCGGAGCCCGTTCTACACGTACGCCGGGCTCGTCGCCGCGACGGCCGCGTACCCGGAGTTCGCGACGACGGGCGGCGACCGCGTCGCCCGGCGCGAGGCGGCGGCGTTCCTCGCGAACGTGAGCCACGAGACGCACGGGCTGGTCCACGTGGTGGAGGTGAACACCGCGAACTACCCGCACTACTGCGACCCGTCGCAGCCGTACGGGTGCCCGGCCGGGCAGGACGCGTACTACGGTCGCGGCCCGCTCCAGCTCTCCTGGAACTTCAACTACCGCGCGGCCGGCGAGGCGCTGGGGATCGACCTCCTGGCCGACCCGTGGCTCGTCGAGCAGGACCCGACCGTCGCGTGGCAGACGGCGCTCTGGTACTGGAACACCCGGCCCGGCACGGCGTCGATGACGTGCCACGACGCGATCGTGGGCGAGCACGGCTTCGCCGAGACGATCCGGTCCATCAACGGCCCGCTCGAGTGCGAGGGCGGCAACCCCCGCCAGATGAACAACCGCGTCCGCCTCTTCCGCCACTACGTCGAGATCGTCGGCACCACGACGGGCGACCACCTCACCTGCTGAAGACCTGCCCCCGCCCGCCCCTCCCCGCCGCGCCGAGCACGACGTTGCTGTCGTTATCGCCCGGATAACGACGGCAACGTCGTGCTCGGCAGCGCGCAGGGTCGTGCTCGGCGGCCGGTGCGCCGAATGTGGCGCCCGGCCGTCGTCAGCAGCAGCGGTCAGGCGCAGGTGAGCGCGTCGTACGGGACGACGGCGGTGCGGCCGCCCGCGGTCGCGGTCGCCTCCCCGGCGGGGACGGTCGCGGTCCGGGTCGGGAACGACTGGTAGGCGCTCGTCCCCGGCGCGACGTCCGCGACGACGCGTGAGCCGTACGGCGTGGCGAGCTCGACGTCGACCGGTGCGTCCGCGGTGCTCGTCGCGCGCACCGCGACGTAGGCCTTGCCGGCGAGGCACCGTGCCTGAGCGGTGACGTCGAGCGCCGGGCCCGTACCCCCGCCCGGCACGACGGCGTCCCACGGCACGCGCGCGACGAACACGTCCCCGGCACCCGCGTTGGTCGCGCCCGCGGGCGCGCCGTACGTGAGCCCGGTGAGCAGCGCGGCTCCCTCGCCGGTCGCGCCGGCCGGGTCGGCCGGGTCGGCCGGGTCGGCCGGGTCGGTCCGGTCGGTCGGGTCGGTCGGGTCGGTCGACGTACCCGACCCCGGTGCGGAGGACGCCGGGACCGAGGCCGCGAACAGGTTCGCGTCGTCCCACTCGTCCGCACCGTCGCGCTCGCGCGTGCCGGACTGCGTCGCCTCGCCAGGCGTGCCGTCGGCAGCGACGGGCAGCGTCACGACATCCACCCCGCCGACGGCCGTGCCCAGCGCGCCGTACGTCGTGCCGACGACGAGCACCGCGTCGTCGGCGCCGAGCACGCCCGTCACGCCGCGGTCGTCGGTCGACGTGCCGACCTGCGTCGTCCACAGGACCTCGCCCGCGGGATCGAGCGCCCGCACCACGACGTCGTTGTCCCCGAGGTTCCCGGCCTCGCCGAGCGTCCCGCGCGTGTGCCCGACCGCCACGACCGACCCGTCCGAGCGCGCGACGAGACCGCTGACCTGGTCGTTCTCGCTCGTCGCGACGGCGCGCAGCCACTCCTGCTCGCCGTCCGCGGCGTAGCGCGCGACCCAGCCGTCGTTCGCGCCCGCGTGCTCGGCCCCGGGCATCCCGCCGCCCGACACCCCGCCCACGTACACTGCGCCGTCGGGCGACGCCGCGACCGCGAGCGCCTTGTCCTCGCCGGGCCCGCCCACCTGGCGCAACCACAGCAGCTCGCCCGCCGCGGAGACCCGCCCGACCAGCGCGTCCTTGTCCCCCGCGCTCGGGGCGTCGCCCACCGCGCCGCTCGTGTACCCGGCGACGTAGGCGCCGCCCGCGCCGTCGGACGCGACCGCGTAGAAGCGGTCGGCCGCCCCCGGGTCGCCGGTCTGCAGCGTCCACGCACGGTCGCCGTCGGCGGTCACGGCCGCGACGAACCCGTCGTCGCGCGACGCCCCGGCGTGCTCGCCGTCGAGGTCGCCCTTCGTGTACCCGGCGACGAGCACCACGCCGTCGGCGCCCGGCACGACGCCGTACGCGCGGTCGTCCGCGGCCGTCGCGACCGCGTGCCGCCAGACCTCCGCGCCGTCGGCGTCGCGCCGCACGACGACCGAGTCGAGCCCGCCCGCGGGCTCGTACCCGTCCCACGCGGCGGCGAGGTTCAGCGCGACGGCGGTCCCGCCGTCGGGCAGGGCGGCGACCCCGCCCGCGCGGTCGTCGCCCGCGGAGCCGAGGAGCTCGGCGTCCCACGGCGCGGCGGGCGTGGTGCGCAGGCGCGCCGAGACGTCGACGACCCCCTCGCGGAACGCGGGCCGCCAGACCTCCCAGTCGTGGCCGCCGTCGAGCACGCGCAGCTCGGCCGTCACGCCCGGGACGCGGCGCGCCTGGTTGTAGAGGCGCGCGGACTCGAAGTCGATGTCGTGCGTGGCCTCGGCGGGGTCGGGGTTGGCCCACTCGTCGTCGCCGACGGCGACGAACAGGTGCACCGGGAGCGCCGGGTCGAGCGTCGCGAGCGCGGTCGGGTAGGACAGCTCGGTGTACCGGTCGGCGTCGAACGGCGCGGTGTCGACGCCGTACGCGCCGTAGTCCCGCGCGGAGGAGTCCGCGGGCGGCTGCGGCACGTACACCGCGGGGCTCAGCACGATGCCCGCGGAGAACGTGTCCTGGTGCGCGAGCGTGAACCGCAGCGCGCCCGCACCACCCATGGAGTACCCGCCGACGGCGCGCGCCTCGCGGTCCTCGACCGTGCGGTAGGTCGCGTCGACGTGCGCGACGAGGTCGCGCGTGAACGCCGTCTCGACGGCGGTTCCGGCGCCGGCGCCCGTCGCGTCCCCGGTATAGAGCGAGTCCGTGTACCAGGAGCCGCGGTCGTTCCACGGCGCGTCGGGCATGACGACGACCATCGGTTGGATCTCGCCCGCCCCGATGAGCTCGTCGAGGTCGCCCGTGACCTGCTGCCACGCGGCCTGCGTGTCGCCACGGCCGTGCAGCAGGTAGAGCGTCGGGTACTCCTGCTCCGCGTCGTCGTAGCCGGGCGGCAGGTAGACCGTGTAGTCGATCGGCCCGGCCGCGGAGTCCGCGACCCGCCCCGCCTCGACCGTGCCCTGCTCCGCCGCCGTCGCGGGCAGCGCGAGCCCCAGCCCGCCCAGCCCGACGGCGAGGGCCAGCGCCGTCCCGACCGCCGTCGTCCCCAGCCGTCGGCCCGGCCGTGGTGCCGACCCGCGCTGCGCCGGGTCTCGTGGTGCTGCGTCCATCGTGTTCTCCTCGTCGAGATCCGTGAATGTGCTGCCCCCTCCCCCTACCCCTCGTCCGCGGTCGAACACGACATGAGGGTCGTTATCGGGCTGAAAGCGACCTTCATGTCGTGTTCGACCGCGGGCAGGGTCGTGCTCGGCGCCGGGCGCTATCCGGGTGGGCGGCGGTCCGCCAGGGCCAGCACGGTGCGCGCGCGCTCGACCATCGCGACGTCGAGGAACGTGCCGTCCGCGAGGGCGACGACGCCCGTGCCCGACGCCGCGGCGTCGCCCACGCGCTCCACCACCTCGCGCGCGCGGTCCACCTCGTCGGGCGTCGGCAGGAACGCGTCGCGGATCGTGTCGAGCTGCCCGGGGTGGATCGCGGTGCGGCCGCAGAACCCGAGCGCCCGACCCGCCGCGCACGACGCCGCGAGCCCGTCGAGGTCGCGCACGTGCGTGTACGCGGACATCGCGGGCGACGGGAGCCCCGCCGCCCGGGCCGCGACGACGACCCGGCTGCGCGCCCACGCGAGCCCGGCCTCGTCGTCGACCCGCAGGTCGGAGCGTAGGTCGGCCTCGCCGAGCCCGAGCGACGCGACCTGCGGCGACGCCGTCGCGAGCTCGAACGCCCGCTCGACGCCGAGCGCCGACTCGACCAGCAGGTGCAGCGCCCGCCCGGGGAGCGCCGCCGCGAGCGCCCGCACCTCGTCGGCGGACTCGACCTTCGGCACGCGCGCCCCGACGGTGGGCGGCAGCCCGGCGAGGGCTGCGACGTCGTCGGCGTGCCACGGCGTCGCGGGGTGGTTGACGCGCACCTGGACCCCGCGCGCGGCGGCGGCCTCGTCCAGCAGCCCGACGGCGTTCCCCCGCGCCTCGTCCTTGCGCGCGGGGGCGACGGCGTCCTCGAGGTCGACGAGCACGACGTCGGCCGCGGACGCGAGCGCCTTCGCGACCCGGTCGGGCCGGTCCGCGGGCACGTACAGCAAGGTCAACGGCGGCGCACCGGCCCGGGACGCGCGCCGGTCTCCCGACCCGGACCCGGTTCCTGGACCCGACCGGGCGCCCGCACTCATATGGCGCCCTCCGCCCGGAGCTCCGCGACGCGCTCGGGCGCGAACCCGAGCTCGCCCAGCACGGCGTCGGTGTCGGCGCCGTGCGGGCGGCCCGTGAAGCGGATGACGCCGTCGTTCTCGGACATCCGGAACAGCGGGCCCTGCATGAGCATCGGCCCGAGCTCGGGGTCCTCGATCTCGTGGATCGTGCCGAGCGCGCGGAGCTGCGGGTCGTCGACGATGTCCTGGGCGTCGTAGATCGGCGCGACGGCGGCCTGCGCCTCCTCGAACGCGGCCACGACCTCGTCGCGCGTGCGCTGCGCGATCCAGCCGCCGACGGCCTCGTCGAGCAGGTCGGCGTGCTGCGCGCGCTCGACGCCGCTCGCGAACCACGGCTCGTCGACGATCTCAGGGCGCCCGACGAGGCGCATGACGCGCTCGGCGATGGACTGCGCCGACGTCGACACCGCGACCCACTGCCCGTCGCGCGTGCGGTAGGTGTTGCGCGGCGCGTTGTTCGCGGACCGGTTGCCGGTGCGCGGCTGCACGGTGCGGAGCTGGTCCCAGCGCGTGATCTGCGGCCCGAGCATCGCGAGGATGGGCTCGATGATCGCCGTGTCGACGACCTGCCCGTGCCCGGTGCGCTCGCGCGTCGACAGCGCGACCATGACGGCGAACGCGGTCGCGAGCGACGCGACGCCGTCGGCGAGCCCGAACGGCGGGAGGGTCGGCGGGCCGTCGGGCTCGCCGGTCATCGCGGCGAACCCGCTCATCGCCTCGGCGAGCGTGCCGAACCCGGGGCGGGTGCGGTACGGCCCGACCTGCCCGAACCCGCTCACGCGCGCGAGCACGAGCCGCGGGTTGCGCGCGGACAGCTCGTCGTAGCCGAGGCCCCAGCGCTCGAGCGTGCCGGGCCGGAAGTTCTCGACGACGACGTCCGCGTCGGCGACGAGCGCGAGGAACACCTCGCGCCCGCCCGGGCTGCCGAGGTTCGCGGTGACGGTGCGCTTGTTGCGCCCGAGCGTCTTCCACCACAGGTTCACGCCGTCCTTCGCCGCGCCGTGCGTGCGTGACGGGTCGGGCTTCGTCGGGTGCTCGACCTTGACGACGTCGGCGCCCAGGTCACCGAGGTGCATCGCCGCCATGGGCCCGGCGAACAGCGTCGACGCGTCGACGACGCGCAGGCCCGCGAGCGCGCCCGCGGCCGGGTCGCGCGAGACGCGCGGTGCGTCCGTCATGCCGTCACCTCCTCGGCGGGCTGGTCGGCGGCGAGGTCCCACGCGCAGCGGAACCCGACGGTCGCGCCGCGCGCGAGCCCCAGGCCGGGGACGAGGAGCTTGACCGCGTAGTCCGCCGCGTGGCGCCCGCCCTCGACGTACCAGTCGGAGCCCTCGGCGCGGTAGTCGCTGCCGCCCTTGAGCATGACGAACCGCGTGCGGCCGTCGGAGTGCTCGGAGCCCGTCCAGCTCCACACGACGGGCTCGCCGCGCGTCCAGCCGGGCTGCTCGGCCGCGAGCTGCCACTCGTCCTCGGTGGGCAGGCGGCCGCCGCGCCACGCGCAGTACGCCCGCGCGTCGTCGAGGTCGACGAAGGTCACGGGCTCGTCCTCCGTGCCGGGCACGGGACGGCCGTCCTTCCAGTGCGCGAGGAAGCGGTGCGCGACCACGGGCTCGTACCCGGTGGCCGCGAGGAACTCCGCGAGCTCCGCGTTCGTCACGTCGTTCCCGACCGCGACCGGGGCGGCGAGCTCGCCGTCGCGCTGGAGGGTCCGCGCGTCGTGCAGGCGCGGCGGCAGCGGCTTCCACTCGTCCACGTACGGCGCGCCCTGGTACATCCCGGTCTCGCGCGCCCGGTACCGGACGGTCAGCGCGTACGGCCCCGCGGGGACGACGACGGCGCCCGGCCCGGGCACACCCGTCGCCCCGGTCCCGCCCTGCCCGACGGCGGCGCTCGCCCCGGCCGGGTCCGTCACCCCGGCCGTCCCCAGCCCGACCTCGCCGCTCGGCGCGAGGCGTCGCGCGACCCGGTGCGGGAACCGCGCGTCGGGGTCGTGGGGCGCGGACGTGTCGAGAGAGACGACCACGTCGCGCAGGTGCGGCAGCCAGTCGGGCTCCCCGGCGCCGTCGACCACGTGCAGCACGGCGGCGATCCCCCGCCCCGGCACCCGCACGTCGCGCCGAGCCCGGGGTTCCTCCCCACCGACGGCCCCGGCCGAGGAGGGATCCAGGGTTCGACGGGAGGGGTGGTCGGGCGGGAGGAGGGGGCCGGCGTAGTCCGAGGCGCCTCGGTTGACCAGCGTCCACAGGGTGACGCCGTCGAGGTCCCAGCGCGACGCGTAGACCCCGGCCTCCTCCGCCTCGGGGGCGAGCTCGGTGAGGGGCGTCCACTCCCCCTCCAGCAGCAGCTGCCGCGCGGCACGCTGGACCGTGACGAGGCGCTTGACCGTCGCGGCGTCGCGCCGCGACCAGCCGACCCACACCCCGAACACGACCTCCCACACCATGACGCCCACGCCGTTGAGCCACGCGGACTGGAGCTCCTCGGAGTGGTCGCGGTGCCAGCGGCGCACGTGGTGCTGCATGTGGCGGCGCTCGTACCAGTGCGCGCGCAGCACGCCGGGCACGGGCGAGTCGGCGAAGAACTGCGCCCACGACGACGAGTGGTCCTCGATGCGCTCGACCGGAAGCTTGGACTCGCCCTCCAGGACGACGCCGGGCCGCGCGGCCTCGAGCCGCGCGACGAGCTCCGGCTCGGCCTTCTTCAGCGTGTCGAGGAAGACGCCGTCGGCGCCGAGGTCGCGCACGACGGCGGCGAGCTCGGTGAGGTCGTCGTCGCCGCGGCGCGTGCCGACGTCCCACGGGTTGTAGTCGACGAACACGTGCAGGCCCGCGTCGTGGAACGTCCGCACGAGGTCGACGATGCCCGGGACGTCGCGGTAGAAGTCCCACTGGTTGCGGTCGTCGATCCCGATGACGGGGTACGCGTGCCACAGCACGACGGCGTCGAGGCCGCCGAACCTCTCGCGCGCGTCGGCGAGGAACCGCTCCGGCGTGAACCGGTGCTCCTCGAACGAGTACAGCAGCTCGTCCCACAGCCACACCTGCGCGACCGTCGAGCACCCGGCAGCCCACGCGGCGTCCGGGCGGTCGTACGCGGCACCGGTGTACCCGTGGCGGCGGCGGGCGTCGTCGCGCCACGCGGCGAGGCGCTCGCGCCAGGCCGGACGGTCGGCGGGGTCGACCGGGCCGACGAAGATCTTCGCCTCGTCGAGCGCGAGCGACTGCTCGGGCGTGAGCGGCCCGTCGAGCGCGACCTCGGTCGGCAGGTCGATCGGTCGCGGGACGAGCGGGTCGAACGTGTACGTCATGGTGCCTTTCCCTCGGCGGGCGGGCCCGCGCTCGGTCGTGCGGTGAACTGGCTCAGGGCGATCAGGTGAGGCTCTCGACCCGGCGCGCGAGCGCGACGACGTCCGCCCCGTCCGGCACGGCGTCCTGCGCCCCCGGCCGGGTCACGGCGAGCGCGCCCGCCGCGGCGGCGAGCCGCGCGGCGTCGGGCAGGTCGTCGCCGCGCGCGAGCGCCGCGGCGAGGACGCCGCAGAACGTGTCGCCCGCGCCGGTCGTGTCGACGGCGTCGACGGGGATCGCGGGGACGCCGCTGAGCAGCTTGCCGCCGGGCAGCCGCTCGAGCACCAGGCTGCCCCGGCCGCCGAGCGTCACGACGACGGCCGGCACCCGCTCGATCAGGAGCCCGGCGAGGGCCTCGGGGTCGACGTCGCCCGCCGTCGCCCCGTCGGGGCCCGGAGCGTCCTCGACGCCTTGCACGTCTTCTTCGGTACGTGACGCGGCACGGAGGGCGACCCCGGCGAGGTCCGCCGCTTCGTGCTCGTTGACGACGAGCACGTCGATGGCGTCCCAGACGTCGTCCGGCAGGTCGCGCGACGGCGCCGCGTTGAGCACCAGCAGCGCGCCGGGGCGACGCGCGGCCGCGGCGGCGCGCACGACGTCGAGCGGGATCTCGAGCTGCGCGAGCACGACGTCCGCCGCGGCGATCCGCTCGGCCTGCGCCGCGGCGACCGTCACGTGCGAGTTCGCACCCGGAGCGACGACGATCGCGTTCTCGCCGTCGGGCGAGACGGTGATGAGGGCCGTCCCGGTCGGGACGTCGACGCGCTCCACGAGGTCCGTCCGCACGCCGCCGCGGTCGAGCGACGCCAGCAGCAGGTCGGCCGCGTCGTCGTGCCCGAGGGCGCCGACGAACGTCGTGTCGGCGCCGCCCGCGCGCGCAGCGCCGACCGCCTGGTTCGCGCCCTTGCCGCCGGAGTTGCGCCGCAGCTCGCCGCCGAGGATGGTCTCGCCGCCGCCGGGGTGCCGCGGCACGTCGACGACGAGGTCGACGTTCGCCGACCCGACCACCACGACCCGTCCGGACCCGCCCGGGGCCGTGGCGCCCTGCTCCCCGCCCGCCGTCGTGCTCATGCCCGTGCCTCCTCCGTGGAACTCTGCACGGCTCCCCCGGCCAGCATGACCGGGACCGGCGCGAGCGCGACCGTCCGCGCCGCGAGGTCCACGATCCTCTGCTCGCCGCCGGGCAGCGAGGTCGCGACGTGGCCGTCGAGCGGACGGGTCCACTGCTCCCCGATCCCGTCGACGCCCTGCAGCGCACCCACCACGCCGCCGACCGTCGCCCCCGCCGAGTCGGTGTCCCAGCCCGCGGTGACGGCGATCGCGACGCTCGCGCCGAAGTCGCCGCGGCCGTCCGCGCCGCGCCCCGCGGTGAGCGCGTAGGCGATCACCGCGGCGTTGTTGAGCACGTGCACCCAGTGCAGGTCCCCGTACGCGGCGTGGATCGTGTCGAGCCCGGCGCGCACGCCCGCCTCGGACGCGTCGCCGTCGCGACCCGCGTCGCGGCCGAGCCGGATCGCCGCGGCCAGTCGGCTGCCCGGCGGCACGACGGCGTCCGCCGCGTCGAGCACCTCGTCCGCCGTCTCGCAGACCATGGCCGCCGACGCGAGCGCGGCCGCCCACATCGCCCCGTACACGCCGTTGCGCGTGTGGCTCAGGCGCGCGTCCGTCCACGCGAGGCGAGCGGCCTCGCGCACGTCGCCCGGCGAGACCCAGCCGAGCACGTCCGTGCGGATGAGCGCGCCGATCCACTCCCGGAACGGGTTGTGGTGCGTCGCCGTCTCCGGCACCGGCCGCGCGTCCAGGATGTTGCGGTACGCGGCGCGCTCGGCCGTGAACACGCGACCCGCGGGCAGCGCGTCGAGCCAGAGCTGCGCGACGTCGTCCGTCGTGAACCCGCGCCCGTGCCGCTCCAGCAGGGCCAGCGCGAGGATCGGGTAGTTGAGGTCGTCGTCCTCCGGCATCCCGTCGATGTTCTCCTCGAGCGACGTCGGCGCGCTGCGGCGGTTCCACGGCCAGCGCGCGGCGACGTCGTCGGGCAGCCCGACGGCGGTGAACCAGCGGTCGAGCGGCCACCGGCCCGTGGCGCGCAGGATCTCCTCGATCCCGGCGCGCGGGATCTTCTCCACGGGCTTGCCCAGCAGGCAGCCCGCCGCGCGCCCGGTCCACGCGCCGAGCACGCGGTCCGCGTACGCGGCGTCGGCGGCCGCGGCGGTTCCGGTCGCCGCGCCGGCGGCCGTGGCGTCGGGGGACCCGACGGCGCCCGGGCGGGTCGGCAGGCCGGGCGCCGCCGGGAGCGTGGCGAGGATCGCGTCCCAGTCGTCGGGCTCGTGCGGCGCGGGCGCCGCGGGCAGCGCGTCCAGCTCGACGAGCAGGTCGCGCGCGAGCGCGCGCAGCGCCGGGGTCGCGGGAACCGGGCCGGCACCGCTCACGGCGGGGACGGCGTCGCCGCCCGCGGCGGTCCAGCGCTCGCGCACGTCGGCGAGGGACGCGGGGTCCTTGCCCTCCGCCGTCGCCTGGACGAGCTCGTGCGCGAGCAGGTCCTCGGGCTGGGCCCAGGTGAGCCTCACGCCGGGTCACCCGCCCGCGCGGGCTGCGCCGCGCCGTCGGGCACGCTGCGCCCGCTCCCGTCCACGGACGCGCCGCCGAGCTCGGCGAGCGCGCGCAGGCGCGACGTGGCGCGCTCACGGTCGGAGCGGAGGATGTCCGCCGCCGCGGACGCCATGAGGCGACCCGTCTCCCGGATGTCCATGCGGCTCGCGTCCTCGATCGCGTCGAGCCACTCGTCCGGCACGACGGCGGTCCCGCCCAGCCCGGCGCACACGGCACCGGCCATGACGGCGATCGAGTCGGCGTCGCGCCCGTAGTTCACGGCGCCGAGCACGGCGCCGCGGAAGTCGCCGCGGTGCCCGAGCACGAACCCGAGCGCCGCGGGCAGCTCCTCGATGGACTTGGTGCGCGACGGGCGCCGCGCGTCCATCGACATCTGCCGGTACGCGGGCCCGACCGAGTCGAACGGGGCCACCGTCTCCCGGACGAGCCGCGCGAGCGCGCGCTCCTCGTCGTCGGTCGTGGGCGCCGTCGTCCAGCCGTCGAACGCGTCGACGACGGCCCGGAGCGCCGCGGCGGTGCCGTCGTGGGCGACGTCGAGCGCGGCGTGCACGACGTCGTCGACCGTCGCCCCGGGCGCGACGGACGCGGCGACCATGGCCGCGAACACGCCCGCGGCCTCGCGGCCGTAGCTCGACTGGTGCGCGCCCGTGAGGTCGATCGCCTCGGCGTACGCGCCGCGCGGGTCGCCCGCGTTGGCGAGGCCGACGGGCGCCACGTACATCGCGGCGCCGCAGTTGACGACGTTCCCCACGCCCGCCTCGCGCGGGTCCACGTGCCCGTAGTGCAGGCGCGCGACGATCCACTTCTCGGCCAGGAACACGCGCTGCAGCAGCAGCGCGGTCGACTCGAGCTCCGGGATCCAGCGCGGCTCGCCGATCATGAGCGGCACGAGGTCCTCGGCCATCGCGTACGCGTCGAGGTGCTCGCGCCGCTTCGCGTACACCTCCACGAGCGCGCGCGTCATGAGGGTGTCGTCCGTGATGTGCCCGTCACCCTTGTGGTAGGGCGCGATCGGACGCGCGTCCTGCCAGTTGGGATACCAGGGCTCCACGATCCCCGTCACGCGCCCCCCGTGGCGCTCCTCGATCTGCTCGGGGGTCCAGCCCTCGGTGGCGCCCCCCAGCGCGTCCCCCACCGCCGCTCCGGTGATCACTGCCACCGCTCGGTCGTCCAGCCAGGTCACGGTCCACTCCCTGTCGATCTCTCTCGGCGCGGGTCGCGCCCGGTGCGACCCGTGCGGGCCGCGGTTCCCGGCGGGGCGGTCGTCCGTCGACCGCCCCGCCGCTTGTCCTGCTACTTGGTGATCTCGTCCCAGCCGGCCTCGAGCTCGGTCGCGAGCTGGTCGGCGTCGATCTCCTGGGCGAGGAACTTCTGGTACGCGGGCGTCGCGACCGTGTCCTTCCACTGCGCGTACGCGTCGACGAACAGGTACGGCGCGGACGTGAGGAACTGGCCGGACGAGAGGATCGTCGACCAGCCGTTCTCGTCGCCGAGCGACGCCGCCATGGCCTCCTGGGCCGACGTCGTCGCGGGGATGAGCGCGTCCGCCTCGTTGAGCGCGGCGAGGTTCTCCGTGTCGGTGAAGAACTCGATGAACTCCGCGGACTCCTCGACGTGCTCGGAGTCGATGTTCACCGACAGCGTCTGCGGGTTGGCGGCCTGCTCGGCGCCGTCGGGGCCCTCGAGCGGCGGCAGCACGACCCAGTCGAAGCCCTCGGGGGCGTCGTTGGCGATGTTCGCGGCCTGGAACGAGCCCTGGATCGTCATCGCGACCTGGCCCGCGTAGAACGACGCGAGCGTCTCCGAGCCGGACTGCGTGAGCGTCACCGGCAGCACCGTGTTGTCGGTGTGCGCCATCTCGTCGACGAGCTCCGGCAGGGCCATCTCGCCCTCGCCGATCGTGATGCTCGCGTCGGCACCGGTGCCCTCGAAGTACTGGCCGCCGAAGCCGGGGGCCATCGCCATGAACGCGGCCGTCGGGCTCGCGAGCCCCCACCCGAGCCCGTACGCGCCGTCCTTCGTCGTGGCCTTCGAGATCTCGCGCAGCTCGTCCCACGTCATGGTCTCGCCGGTCGGGATCTCGACGCCGGCGGCCTCGAGCATCGTCTTGTTGGCGAACACCATGTAGGACTGCAGCTCGGTCGGGTAGGCGATGACCTGGTCGTCCACCGTCACGGCGTCGAGGATGCCCTCGGGGATGTCGGCGCGCCTCTCGTCCGACATGTACTCCGACAGGTCGGCGAGGTAGCCGTCCACGGCGAAGGGCACGATGCTCGCGGCCTCGTAGTGGATGATGTCCGGCGCGGCGCCGCCGTTGAACTGGGTGATGAGCTTGTCGTAGATCCCGTCCCAGCCCGCGGGCACGATCTCGACCTGGACGTCGGGGTTGGCCTCGTTCCAGTCCGCGACGATCTTCTCGGTCGCCTCGATGGCGGCCGGCTGGTCGGACAGCGACTGGAACTTCAGGGTCACCGGGCCGCCGTCGGCGCCGTCGTCCCCGCTGCCGCCCCCGCTCGAGCAGGAGGCGACGAGCAGGGTCGTGATCGTGAGGCATGCGGCGATGGACGCACCACGAGTCTTCATGGTTCTACCTTTCGGGTGGGGGTGTTGCAGGGGTACATGGGGGTCACCCCTTCACGGCGCCGGACAGCAGACCGCCGGTGAGCTTCTTCTGCATGATCGAGAAGAAGACGATGCTGGGGATGGCCGCGAGCACGGAGCCCGCGGCGAGGGGGCCGAGCGCCACCTTGCCCTCGCCCCCGATGAACATCTTCAGCGTGATGGGCAGCGTGTAGTTCTCGGGCGACTGGAGCAGGACGAGCGCGAAGAAGAACTCGTTCCACGACGAGACGAAGCTGAACATCGCCGTCGCGACGATGCCCGGCATGAGCAGCGGGAAGACGATCGTGCGGAGCACGGTGAACCGGCTCGCGCCGTCCATGGAGCCCGCCTCCTCGAGGTCCACCGGGATCGCGGAGACGTAGCCCTGCATCATCCACAGCGCGAACGGCAGGGTGTACGTGGTGTGGACGAGCGTGAGCCCGACGAGCGAGTCCGTGAGGCCGATGGTCCGCAGGATGAGGAACAGCGGCAGGATGATGAGGATCACCGGGAACACCTGGCTCACCAGGATCCAGCCGACGCCCGCCGCGCGGATCTTGCCCCGCAGGCGCGCGAGCACGTACGACGCGGGCAGCGCGATGACGATGACGAGCATCGTCGAGACCACCGCGACGATCGCGCTGTTCCACGCCGAGCGCACGAGCCCCTGGCGCGAGAGTGCCTGGGAGTAGTTCTCCCAGTGGAAGTCCTGCGGGATCAGGCTCACGGTGAGCGAGTTGAGCTCGCCCGACGACTTGAGCGACGCCGAGATGAGCCACAGGAGCGGGAAGCCGAGGAAGAGGATGTAGAACGCCAGGGCCACGTACTGGGCCGGGCGGACGAGTGCGCGCACGGGTCAGCTCTCCTTCTCGGAGCGGAACTGCGACCGCAGGTAGATCGCGAGCAGGAGGACGACGACGATCACCAGGACCACGCCCATCGCGGCGGCGTAGCCGATGTTCCGGTTCTTGAACGCCTCCAGGTAGGTGAAGAGCATCGGCAGCATGGTCCGGCCGCCCGGCCCGCCCTCGGTGAGCACGTAGACCAGCGAGAACGAGTTGAAGTTCCAGATGAAGTTCAGCGACGTGATCGACGTGATGATCGGCCGCAGGCTCGGGAGCGTCACCGCGGTGAAGCGGCGCCACGCGCCCGCGCCGTCCATCGCGGCGGCCTCGTGGAGCTCGTCCGGGATCTGCTGGAGCCCGGCGAGCAGCGTCACGGTGGTCTGCGGCATGCCGACCCACACCCCGACGACGATCACCGCGGGCAGCGCGGTGGAGAAGTCCGCGAGCCAGTTGATGTCGTCCGGGAGCCCGAGGGCGCCGAGGAACGCGTTGAGCGGCCCGGCGTTGGGCGAGTAGATCATCTGCCACATGATCGCCACGACGACCGGCGGCATCGCCCACGGGATGAGGGCCAGGACGCGCGTCAGCCCCTGGAGCCGCAGCCCCGAGTTGAGCAGCAGCGCGAGGCCCATCGCCGCGACGAGCTGGAGCAGCGTCACCGAGACGGCCCAGATCATGCCGATGCGGAACGAGTCCCAGAAGAACGAGTTGTCCGCGAGGCGCACGAAGTTGTCGACGCCCACGAACTGGTAGTCCGGGTGGCGCACGAGCCGCGCGTCGGTGAACGCCAGGGCCACGCCCATGACGAGCGGCGCGACGCTCAGCACGAGGATCGGCAGGAGCGACGGCATGACGAGCGCGATCGCCTCGCGCCGCTTGGCGCGCGCCATGCCGCCGGTCCGGCGCGGCGTGCCGCGGTCCGGTCGGCGGGCCGCGGCGGCGTGCGGGTCGCCCGCGAGGGTCGGCGCGCTCATCGAGACCCCTCTCTCGCGGCGGTCGACTCGCGCACGACGAGGCGCGGCCCGACGGCGGTGTGCCGCCCGGCCTGCGCGTCGCCGTCCACGAGGTCGACGACGAGCTCCGCGGCGACCCGCCCGCGCTCGGTCGAGCCGAGCGAGACGCTCGTGAGGCTGGGCTGGAACACCCGGCCGATCTCGGTGTCGTCCATGCCGGTCACCGCGACGTCCTCGGGGACCGACAGCCCGCGCTCGCGCACGGCCCGGATCGCGCCGATGGCGAGCAGGTCGTTGGCCGCGACGATCGCGTCCGGGCGCGTGCCGTCGTCGGTCCCGTCGAGGAGCGCGAGCGTGGCCGCGAGACCCGCCGCGACGGTGAAGTCCGCCGCGACGACGGCGTCGGCGCGCTCGCCCGTGAAGTCGTCGGCGTGCGTCGCGGCGTCGAAGCCGCGCTGCCGCGCCTCACCGGGCGTGGTGTCGAGCGGCCCGTTGAGGAACGCGATCCGGCGGCGGCCGAGGCCGAGCAGGTGGCGCACGGCCTCGCCGATGCCGCCCGCGGAGTCGGTGGACACGGAGTCGATGCCGCGGTCAGCGAGGGTGCGACCGATGACGACGACGGGCACGGGTGCCTGCCGGATCTCCTCGACGAGCTCGTCGTCGGTGCGCAGCGGGCTGAGGATCATGGCGTCGACGAACCCGCTCGACAGGCTGCGCACGAGCTCGACGGTCGACCGCGTGGTGTCCCCCGTCGTCATGACGACGACGCGGTATCCGTGCGGCGCCAGGACCTCGTGGATCGCCGTCATCATCTCGACGTAGACGGGGTTGCCGATGTCGGCGACGGCGAACGCGACCTGGAACGTCTTCTTCAGGCGCAGCGAGCGCCCGATCGCGTCCGGGCTGTAGCCGAGCTCGGTGGCCGCGGCGCGCACGCGCTCGACCATCGCCGGGCTCGCGCCCGTCCCGTGCAGGGCGCGGGAGGTCGAGGCCAGGGAGACCCCGGCCCGCTGTGCCACCTGGATCAGCGTGGCGCGTGATGACGTCACTGTCGTCCACCTCGTCGTCGAAGGACCGTTCTGGAAACGTTTCCAGACTGACGACCTCGACAGCCTTGGAAACGTTTCCGGGTTGCGCACACTCTCGCACCCGCCCCGCCCGGACGTCAACCCCTCGGCACGCCCTCGCACCGAGGGGGACCTTCGGTCGGCTCTACCTCGCGGGACCGAGGCCCCGCCTCGCGCCTCCCACGGGTACGGGGTTCCGCGTACGGGGGTTGTCCATCGTGGCGACGCCGCACCAGGCTCGACCCGACCCGACCATCGACGAAAGGTGCACCGATGCACACCCGAGCTCCGGCGTCGTCCTCCCCCGCGGCGGCCGCCGCGGTCGCCCAGCGGCCCGCGTCCCGTCCCCTCGCCCTGCTTCTCGCCGTTCTTCTCACGCTCGTGGGAGCGCTCTCCTGGGCGGTCGCCGGCCCGGCGCAGCAGGCGCACGCCGCGACCTGCGCCCCCGCGTGGAGCTCCGGCGCCGTCTACCTGGGCGGCGCCGTCGTCTCGCACGGCGGCCAGAACTGGAAGGCCGGCTGGTGGACGCAGGGCGAGACGCCCGGCACCACCGGCGAGTGGGGCGTCTGGCGCACCCAGGGCGCCTGCGGCGGAGGGGGGCCGACCGACCCGACCGACCCGACGGACCCCGGCACGCCCGGTGCCTTCGTCGTGTCCGAGGCGCAGTTCAACCAGATGTTCCCAAACCGGAACGCGTTCTACACGTACCAGGGTCTGGTCGACGCGCTGTCGGCCTACCCCGCCTTCGCGACGACGGGCGGCGACCAGGTCGCCAAGCGCGAGGCGGCGGCGTTCCTCGCGAACATCAACCACGAGACCGGTGGGCTCGTGCACATCAAGGAGATCAACACCGCGAACTACCCGCACTACTGCGACGCCTCGCAGCCGTACGGCTGCCCCGCGGGCCAGAGCGCGTACTACGGCAAGGGCCCGATCCAGCTCAGCTGGAACTACAACTACAAGGCGGCCGGTGACGCGCTCGGCATCGACCTGCTCAACAACCCCTACCTCGTGGAGCAGAACTCGGCCGTCGCCTGGAAGACGGGCCTGTGGTACTGGAACACGCAGTCCGGGCCGGGCACGATGACCGGCCACCAGGCGATCGTCAACGGCGCCGGCTTCGGCGAGACGATCCGTTCCATCAACGGCTCTCTCGAGTGCAACGGCGGCAACCCGGCGCAGGTGCAGTCGCGCATCACCGCGTTCCAGCGCTTCGCGCAGATCCTCGGCACGACGACGGGCGCGAACCTGTCCTGCTGACCACCCGTCCCGCGCAGGTGACCGTGGCCCGTCCCGACCCGGGGCGGGCCACGGTCGCGTCCGACGAGCCCCGCCCGGGGCGGCGGTAGGTTCGGCGGCATGAGCACGCACCCGACCGCCGACGCCGTCCGATGCCCCTGCCTGTCCGGCGACGCCTACGAGGCGTGCTGCGGCCGCTACCATGCGGGCCTGCGACCAGGTCCGGACGGCGCGGCACCGGGCCCGTACGCCCCGACCGCGGAGGCGCTCATGCGCTCGCGCTACAGCGCGTTCGCCGTCGGCGACGCCGACTACCTGCGCGCGACCTGGCACGCGTCCACCCGGCCGGCCGACCTCGACCTCGACGACGACCTCGAGTGGCGCCGCCTCGACGTCCTGCGCACGGAGGCCGGCGGCCCGTTCGACACCACGGGCGTCGTCGAGTTCGCCGCGTACCACCGGTCGCGCGCGGACCGCTCCGACCGCGGTCGGCTCCACGAGGTCAGCCGGTTCGTGCGCGAGGGCGACCGCTGGTACTACGTCGACGGGACCACCGCCGGCTGACATCCCGCACTCCGGGGCGCCGACCAGGTGGTACCGGCTCGTCAGGAGCAGCTGACGGACCTGGACCGCCTGCTCAGGGCCCCGAGATCACCTGTTCGGCGACCCGGCCCGTGCGCGGGGACGACGGGATGCCACGGCGAGCAGCACGACCGCCACGAGCAGCGACCCGAGGAGGGCGCCGGCGGTGTTCATGACGACGTCCTGGACGGTCGGGACGCGGCCGGGCAGGAGGTTCTGGGTCAGCTCGATCGCGACCGACAGCGCACCGCCCGCGAGCGTCACGACCCCGACGGCGCGCCACACGCCCGGTGGCGCGCCGCGGCGTCGGGCGGTCGCACCGCGCAGGAGCGGCACCCCGAGCAGGCCGAAGGGGCCGAACATCACGACGTTCGCGAGCGCCTCGAGCACAGGCAGCGTGATCGGGACGCCGAGGCCCTGGAGGAACCCGAGGGTCGCCGTGGCCCAGCCCGGCGCGTCGGTGGACTGCGGCGACGGCCACAGGGTCACGACGAGGACCGCGGCGAGGTAGGCGACGAACGTCCAGGTCAGCAGGCGCATCGCGTCAGCGTACGAGGGCCGTCCCGAGGCGGGGCGCCTCCTGTCGAACACGCACGATGCCTCCACCGGTCCCCCTCCTCGCCGAGCGTGTCCGGCGGAGCCTCGGTTCACTGGCGCCATGGTCTCCCTCGGTTTTCACGCGTCCCACGAGCAGATCGCCCCGGGCCCTCTGCTGGGTGCCGCGCGTCGTGCCCAGGAGGTGGGGTTCGACGCCGCGATGTGCTCCGACCACCTCGCGCCCTGGAGCGTGCGGCAGGGCGAGTCGGGCCACTCCTGGTCCTGGCTCGGCGCCGCGCTCGCCAGCACCGACCTGCCGTTCGGCGTCGTCACGGCGCCCGGCCAGCGCTACCACCCCGCGGTGGTCGCGCAGGCGATCGCGACGCTCGGTGCGATGTTCCCCGGCCGGTTCTGGGCCGCGCTCGGCTCCGGCGAGGCGATGAACGAGCACGTCACGGGCGACCCGTGGCCCCCCAAGGACGACCGGGACGATCGCCTGCGCGAGTGCGTGGACGTCATCCGCGCGCTGCTCGCGGGCGAGGAGGTCACGCACCGCGGCCACGTCACCGTGGACCGTGCGCGCGTGTGGTCGCTGCCCGACGTCGTCCCGCGCCTCGTGGGCCCGGCCGTCACCCCGGCGACGGCGCGCCGCCACGCGGACTGGGCCGACGGTCTCGTGACGGTCAACCAGCCGGTCGAGTCGCTGCGCCGCGTCGTCGGCGCGTACCGCGACGCGGGCGGCCGGGGTCCGCTCGCCGTGCAGGTCCACGTCGCGTGGGGCGACGACGACGCGGCCGCGTTCGCCGTCGCGCACGACCAGTGGCGCTCCAACCTGCTGCCGCCGAGCGTGAGCTGGCACCTCGAGACCCCCGAGCAGTTCGACGCGGTCGCGGACCTCGTGCGTCCGGAGGAGGTGCGCGGGACGGTCCTCGTCGAGCACGACGCCGAGCGCTTCGCGGACCGCGTCGCCGAGCTCGCGGCCTGTGGGTTCGACGAGGTGTACCTGCACCACGTGGGGCAGCAGCAGGACGCGTTCCTCGACGCGGCGGGGGCGACGCTGCTGCCGCTCCTGCGGTCGGCGACAGCGACGACCGAGGGAGGTGCGGCATGAGGATCAGCGACACCGGCGACCTGTGGTGGAAGAACGCGGTGATCTACTGCCTCGACGTCGAGACGTTCATGGACTGGGACGACGACGGCGTGGGCGACTTCGCCGGGCTCGTCCAGCGCCTCGACCACCTCGCCGACCTCGGGGTCACCTGCCTGTGGCTCATGCCGTTCTACCCGACCGCCGACCGCGACGACGGCTACGACATCACCGACTTCCTCGCGGTCGACCCGCGGCTCGGCGACGTCGGGGACCTGGTCGAGCTGATCCGGACGGCTCACGACCGCGGCATCCGGGTCATCGCCGACCTCGTGGTCAACCACACGTCCGACCGGCACCCGTGGTTCAAGGCCTCGCGC
This sequence comes from Cellulosimicrobium sp. NPDC030954, assembly GCF_055571305.1. Taxonomy (NCBI): domain Bacteria; kingdom Bacillati; phylum Actinomycetota; class Actinomycetes; order Micrococcales; family Promicromonosporaceae; genus Cellulosimicrobium; species Cellulosimicrobium sp. NPDC030954. Next base: position 29,513 of record NZ_JBVIFN010000005.1, on the reverse strand, counting down.
GCCAGCACGGACAACCCGTACCGCGACTTCTACGTGTGGCGCGCCGACGAGCCGCCGCCCACGAAGGACCAGGTGATCTTCCCCGACCAGGAGGAGGGCATCTGGACCAAGGACGAGCGCACCGGCGAGTGGTACCGGCACCGCTTCTACCGCCACATGCCGGACCTCAACACGGCGAACCCGCTCGTCCGGGACGCGATCGCGAAGACGATGGGCTACTGGGTCCAGCTCGGCCTGTCGGGGTTCCGGGTCGACGCCGTCCCGTTCTTCCTCGGGGACGCGGCGGCGAACCCGTCGGACGAGATCGAGGACCCGCACGACTTCCTGCGCGCCCTGCGCTCGTTCCTCTCGCGCCGCACCGGGGACTCGATCCTCATGGGCGAGGTCAACCTGTCGTTCGAGGAGCAGCGCCTGTACTTCGGCGACGACGGGGAGGGCGACGGGAGCGAGTCCGGACCGTCGAGCTCCGAGCTGACGCTCCAGTTCGACTTCAACGGCATGCAGGCGCTGTACCTGTCCCTCGCGCGGCACGACGCCGGCCCGCTCGCCGCGTCGCTCTCCGCGCGCCCCCCGATCCCGCACGACGCGCAGTGGGCGACGTTCGTGCGCAACCACGACGAGCTGACGCTCGACAAGCTCTCCGACGACGAGCGCCAGGAGGTCTTCGCCGCGTTCGGGCCCGAGGAGGACATGCAGCTCTACGGGCGGGGGCTGCGCCGTCGGCTCCCGCCCATGCTGGGCGGCGACCCGCGCCGCGTCCGGATGGTGTACTCGCTGCTCTTCGCGCTCCCGGGGACGCCGGTCCTCTTCTACGGCGAGGAGATCGGCATGGGCGAGAACCTCGCCGCGGACGGACGGCTCGCCGTGCGGACCCCGATGCAGTGGTCGTCGGGCCGCAACGGAGGGTTCTCGCGCGCCCCCGCGCGGCGGCTCGCCGGCCCGGTGCCCACGGACGGCTACGCACCCGAGCACGTCAACGTCGCGGACCAGCGGCGCGACCCGGACTCGCTGCTGATGTTCGTGCGCCTCCTCGCGCACCGGTACCGCGAGTGCCCCGAGCTCGGCTGGGGCGACGTCGACGTGCTCGACCAGGCGGTGCCGTCGGTCCTCGCGCTGCGCAGCACGTGGCAGGAGGCGTCGATGGTCACCGTCCACAACCTGTCCCCGGACCCGGTCGTGGTCCGGCTCGCGCTCGGCGACCTGCCGCCGGAGGCGCGCCTCGTCGACCTGCTCGACGCGGACGACGTCGAGCCGGAACCCGACGGGACCGCCGAGGTCCGGCTCGACGGCTACGGCTACCGCTGGCTGCGCGTCACGCACCCGGGCTCGCGCCGGCTCCTGTGAGCCGCGCGGCCGCCCTCACGTCGGGTGCACGACGCGCGACCGGGCGTCAGGCGTCGTCGCTCGGCTCGTCCGGGCCGACGGGGCGGCCGGGAGACGACGGCCAGTCGGGCGGGGAGTCCGGGACCGGGTCCATGTGGCTCGGGTCGCGCGGCGGCTCCGACGGGTCCGGGGGCGGCCCCGGGGACTTCGGCGGCTCGACCGTCGGCTCGACGGAAGGGACCGGTCCCGTGCCGGGCTCGTCGGGGTTCGTGGTCATGGCTGCACCTCCGCTGCTCATGACGCCCGGCCGGGCGTCCCTCTCGACGCTAGGCACGTCCGCGCCCGCTCGCTCGCCCCGGCGCCTCTCCGGTGCCCGAGCGACGCGGCCCGCTCCTACGATGCGGGCATGAGCGTCGTGCACACGGTGGGCCACTCCACGCGGTCCGTCGAGGAGTTCCTGGGCCTCCTGCGGGAGAACGGGGTGCGGCGGCTCGTGGACGTGCGCACCGTCCCGAAGTCGCGGCACAACCCGCAGTACCACCGTGACGCGCTGGGTCCCGTCCTGCGGGAGCACGGCATCACCTACCGCTGGGTCCGGGCGCTGGGCGGGCTGCGGCGCACGCGGCCCGACAGCCCGAACGGTGCGTGGCGCAACCTCTCGTTCCGCGGCTACGCCGACCACATGCAGACCCCCGAGTTCGCCGCGGCGGTCGACGACCTCGTGCGGCGCAGCACGCACGACGACCTCGTCATCATGTGCGCGGAGGCGGTGCCGTGGCGGTGCCACCGGTCGCTGGTCGGCGACGCGCTCGTCGTCCGCGGCGTGGAGGTGCGCGACATCGTCTCCGCCGCACGCCCGCGCCGGCACACGCTCACCTCGTTCGCGCGCGTCGAGGGGACGCGCGTCTGGTACCCGCCGACCACGGACGACCCGGCACACGACGCGGACGGAGCACCGGCGCCTCCCCGGGTCCTTACGCTGGGCACGTGACCTCGTTCGCCTCGGACAACTACTCCCCCGCCCATCCCGACGTCCTCGCCGCGCTGGCCGCGGCGAGCGCCGGGCACGAGATCTCGTACGGCGAGGACCCGTGGACGGCACGCCTCCAGGACGCCGTGCGGTCCCGCTTCGGCCCGGACGCTGCGGCCTACCCGGTGCTCACGGGGACGGGCGCGAACGTCGTGGCGCTCATGGCGATGCTCCCGCGCTGGGGCGCGGTCGTCGCGACCGAGCACGCGCACCTCAACACGGACGAGAACGGCGCGCCCGAGCGCGTCGGCGGGGTCAAGGTGCTCGCCGTCCCGGCGCCGGACGGGAAGCTCACGCCCGACGCCGTGGAGCGGTTCGCGGGCGACCTCGGCGACCCGCACCGCGCGCAGCCGCTCGTCGTGTCCCTCACGCAGGCCACGGAGCTCGGCACGCTCTACACGCCCGCCGAGATCCGCGCGGTGGCCGACACCGCGCACGCCCGGGGCATGCGCGTGCACCTCGACGGGTCGCGCCTCGCGAACGCCGCCGCCGCGCTCGACGTCCCGCTCCGGGCCCTGACGACCGACGCGGGCGTGGACGTGCTGTCGTTCGGCGGCACCAAGAACGGGCTCGCGCTCGGGGAGGCGGTCGTCGTGCTCGACCCGTCGGCCGTCGACGGAGTCGAGTTCGTGCGCAAGGCGACGATGCAGCTCGCGTCCAAGATGCGCTACGTCTCCGCGCAGCTCCTCGCGCTGTTCGAGCCGGTGGGCGACGCCGTCGCCGAGGTCGACGAGGTCGCGGACGAGGACGAGCTCTGGCTGCGCAACGCCCGGCGCGCCAACGCGATGGCGGCGCGCCTGCGCGCGGGGCTCGCGGACGTCGTCGTCCCCGCCGCGCTGGGACCGGACGACGACGCCGCGCCCGCCTCGACGTCGGGCCTCGCCTTCACGCAGCCCACGCTCGTCAACGCGGTCTTCGCGACCCTCCCCCGCGCGGCCGTCGAGCGCCTGCGCGAGCGGCACCGCTTCTACGACTGGGGACCGGGCGAGACCGCCGACCGGGTCGAGGTCCGGTGGATGTGCGCGTGGGACACGACCCCGGACGACGTGGACGGGTTCGTCGCCGACGTGCGCAGCGTCCTCGCGCTCGCGCGCTGACCGGGCGAGGATGGGCGCCATGACTCCCGAGACCCTCCCCACCCCGGACGACCTCGTGCACCTGCGCCGCTGCGTCGAGCTCGCGCGCGAGGCGCTCGACGACGGCGACGAGCCGTTCGGCTCCCTGCTCGTCGACCGCGACGGGGCCGTGCGGTTCGAGGACCGCAACCGTGTCAAGGACGGCGACGCGACCCGGCACCCGGAGTTCGAGATCGCCCGCTGGGCCGCCGAGCACCTGACCCCCGAGGAGCGGCGCGCCGCGACCGTGTACACGTCCGGCGAGCACTGCGCGATGTGCAGCGCGGCGCACGCGTGGGTCGGGCTCGGCCCGATCGTCTACGCGTCGAGCACGACGCAGCTCGTCGGCTGGCTCGACGAGTGGCGCGTGGCGCCCGGACCCGTGCGCCCGCTCGCGATCGGCGACGTCGCGCCGGGCGTGCCCGTGCGCGGCCCGGCCTACGAGCTCGCCCCCGAGATCCGGTCGCTGCACGCGCGCCTCCACGGCGTGTCGTGACCCTGTCAGCACGACGTCGCGCCCTGCCGCGACCTGGCGCTGACAGGTCGCGTCAGCCGTCCAGCGCGGCCGCCACCGTGGCCGCGACCTGCGGGAGCGCGAGGTAGCCCGCCGGGCTGCCGTCGGTGAGCAGCACGGCCGCCGCGTGGTGGCCCGGCGCCGCGTTCGCGACGACGAGGTCCTCGATCGGCGGCGTCGGCGGGTCGAGCGGGAACGCCTCCGGCCCGAGGCCGTGGAGCGCGAGCGCGTCGCGACGGTCGCGCGCCGCGACCCAGCGGCGCACCGGCGCGGGCACGCGGAGCGGGGCGCGCGCGGCGAGGACGTCCCGGATCGCCCGGATGGCGAGCGGGGAGCCCAGCGTGAGCAGCAGCGGCACGTCCCACCGCGCGGCGTCGGGGTGCTCGCGCAGCACCGAGTACGCGACGACCGACCCGAGCGAGTGCGCGACGACGACGGCCGGACCGTCGGTCGGGATCGCGGCCGCCAGCGCGTCGTCGATCGTCCTGCGCACGACGTCGTCGTGCAGGTACGCCCACACGTCGCGCGCGAGCAGCACGACGACACCGCTGCTCAGGCCGGGCACGTACCGGTCGAGCGCGGACAGCAGCAGGTTCAGCCACTCCCCCGCACCGGCCCCGGCGCCCTCGGGGCGGGCCGGGACGCCCGCTCCCGCGCCCCGCAGCACCTCCTCGACGACGGCCGCGACGAACGCGAGCTCGTCGCCGGGCAGGGCCGCGAGCGCGTGCACCGTCGCCGGCGGCGGCTCCGCGTCGCCCGCGACGAGCCCGGCGAGGGTGTCGCCGTAGAAGACGAACGACGTGTCGGCGTCGTGCAGCACACGGCTCGACCCTGCCGCGCGCAGCCCCGCGTCCAGCACCGTGGTCCACGTGCGGTCGAGGACGTCGGCGTCGAGGCCCTGGTTGTCGCGGCCGTGGACGAGCACGAGTCGGGTCACGCGCCCGAACCTACCGGCTGCCGGTGTCGCCCGGAGGGTCTACCGTCGCCCCAGAAGCGGGCCCCCGCCCCCGAGCCCCCGGAGGTACCCATGACCGACCCGACCCTGACCGAGCACAGCACGACCGCCGAGATCCACGTCGCGCGGCCGCCGCAGGTCGTGTGGGCCGAGCTGCTGCACCCGAGCGCCCGCTGGATGCTCGGCATGAACGTCGAGACCGACTTCCGGCCCGGCAGCCCCGTCACGTTCGAGGGGCACTACATGGGCCGCGAGTTCGCGGACTGGGGCACCGTCGTCGCGGTCGAGCGCCCGCGCCTGCTGCACTTCACGCACTTCTCCCCGACGATGGGCCTGCCCGACGTCCCCGAGAACTACCACGACATCGCCATCACCCTCGAGCCGGACGACTCCGGGACGCGCGTGCGCGTCGTCGAGCGCAACATCGAGACGGCCGAGCGCGCGGAGCGCGCGCACGCGCTGTGGGCCAAGGCGCTCGGGACGCTCGCGGGCCACGACTGAGGTCGGGCGCCGCTCGCCCGAGCGGGACGACGACGGGCCGGTCACCCCGCGGGGTGACCGGCCCGTCGTGCGTCGCGGTGCGCGACCGCGTCCCGCCCGTCAGGCGGTCCGGCGGCGCCTCGTCACGGCGAGCAGCGCGGCCCCGCCGAGGACGAGCAGCGCGCCCAGGCCGACGAGCCCGCCCGTGGTCGCGCCGGTCACGGCGAGCCCCCCGGTCGTGCTCGCCGTGTTGGTGAGCGTCACGTCCGCCAGCTCGCCGACGGCGACCGTCAGCCCGGTGGTGCGCTCGCCGTCGACCGTGAAGACCGGCGTGCCCCACCGGACGCCGTCGATGCTCGGCAGGTCGACCTCGCCGAGCGTCACGACGGTCCCCTCGGGGAGGTCCGCGGGGCCCGTGACGACCGTGCCGTCGGCGCGGACCGTGAGGCGCCCCGACGTCGGGCCGTCGTAGAGCGTCCCGCCCGGGACGTCCGCGGTCCAGGTGACCGTGAACGTGGTGTCGTCGGGCACCCGGCCCGCCGCGCTCCCGGTGACGACCTTGGGGACGGCGAACCCGCCGACGAGGTGCGCGTCGTTCGCGGTGTTGGTCAGGGTGACCGCGACCGCGGTGCCCGCGACGACCGTGAGGGTCGCCGGGTCGACGGCCACGCCGTCCACCGCGAACGTCGGCTCGCCCCAGAGGACGCCCCGGACCTCCGGCAGCGGGGTGCGCTCGGTGAACGTCACCTCGGTCCCCGCGGGCAGGTCCTGCGGCCCGGCGACCACGGTGCCGTCGGCGAGGACGGTGAGCGTGCCCTCCGTGGCGCCGTCGTACTCGACCCCGGCCGGGAGCACGGCGGTCCAGTCGACCTGGAACGCCGTCTCGGCCGGGACGAGGCTCGCGGCGTCGCCGCCGACCTCCTTGTGCACGGTGAACCCGCCGGCCTGCGCGACCGCCGTGTTCGTCACCGTGACCGCCACCGGGGCATCGGCGTCCCCGACCACGACCGTGGCCGGGTCGAACGACGGCGTGCCCCACGCGATCCCGGGGACGTCGGGGAACGTCGGCTCGGCGAGCGTCACGGCGGAGCCGTACGGCAGCGCAGGCCCGTCGACGACCGTCCCGTCCGCGAGGACGGTGAGCGTGCCGCTCGTCGGGCCGTCGAACACGACGCCGTCGGGCACGGTCGCCGACCACGTCACGGTGAACGCCGTGCCCTCCGGGACCGCGCCGGCCGCGGCGCCGGTGAGCGCCTTGGCGACGGTGAACGTGCCGAGTACGGTGTCCGCGGTGTTCGTGACGGTCACCGCCACCGGCTCGCCGTCGTTCTCCGTGATCGTCAGCGCACCCTCGGGGTCGAGGCTCGGCTCACCCCACGCCACGCCCGGGACCTCGGGCAGCGGCGTCTGCTCCGCGAACGTCACGACCGTCCCCACCGGCAGGTCCTGCGGGCCGTCCACGACCGTCCCGTCCGCGAGCACCGTGAGGGTCCCGGACAGGTCGCCCTCGTACGTGACGCCCTCGGGCAGCACCGCGGTCCAGTCGACCAGGAACTCCGTGTCGCCCGGCACGACCCCCGCCGCGTCGCCCGCGAGCGCCTTCTGCACGGCGAACCCGCCCACGACGCTCGTCGCCGTGTTCGTCACGGTGAGCTCGACGCCCGTCGCGCCCTCGACGATCGTCGCCTCGGCCCCCGGCGTGAACGCCGGGGCGCCCCAGACCACGTTCGGCACCTCGGGCAGCGGGGTCTGCTCCGTGAACGTCACGACCGTGCCCACCGGCAGGTCCGCCGGACCGGCCACGACCGTCCCGTCCGCGAGCACCGTCAGCGTGCCGGACAGGTCGCCGTCGTACGTCACGCCCTCGGGGAGGGCCGCGCTCCAGCCCACGACGAACTCGGTGTCGTCCGGCACGAGGCCCGCCGCGTTCCCGGTCACGGCCTTGGCCACCGTGAACCCGCCGTCCACCGTCGAGGCCGTGTTGGTGACCGTCACCGTGACGGTGTCGCCCCCGTTCTCCACGACGACGATCGTCGACGCGGGAGCGAAGGACGGCACGCCCCAGACCACGCCGTCGACCGACGGCAGCGGGGTGCGCTCGGTGAACGTCACCGTGGTCCCCACGGGGAGGTCCTGCGGGCCGTCGACGACGGCCCCGCTCGCGAGCACGGTCACCGTCCCGGTCAGCGGGCCCGCGTACGTGACGCCGTCGGGCAGCACCGCGGACCAGTCCACGAGGAACGCGGTGTCACCGGGCACCAGCCCGGCCGCGTTCCCGGTCAGCGCCTTGGCGACCGAGAAGCCGCCGTCCACCGTGGTCGCGGTGTTCGTCAGCGTCACGACGACGGGCGCGCCGGCGTTCTCGGTGATGGTGACCGTGGTCCCCGGGTCGTAGGACGGCGTACCCCACACGACGCCGTCGACCTCCGGGAGCGGGGTCTGCTCGCTCAGCGTCACGACCGTCCCGACCGGCAGGTCGGTCGGGCCGTCGACGACCGTGCCGTCGGCGAGGACGGTGAGGGTGCCGGACGTGTCGCCGTCGTAGTCGACGCCGTCCGGGATGTCGGCGCTCCAGTCCACGAGGAACGCGGTGTCGCCAGGCACCAGCCCGGCGGCGTTCCCCGCGAGCGCCTTCGCGACGCCGAACGACCCGACGACCGCGTTCGCGGTGTTCGTCACCGTGACCGCGACGGGCTCGCCGTCGTTCTCCGTGACGGTGAGCTGGGCCGGCGTGAACGACGGCGGGCCCCACACGACGTCGCCGACCTCGGGCAGCGGGGTCTGCTCGGCGAACGTCACCACGGTGCCCACGGGGAGGTCCGCCGGACCGTCCACGACCGTCCCGTCGGCCCGGACCGTCAGCGTGCCGGTGAGCGGACCGTCGTAGGCGACGTCCGGCGGCAGGACCGCGGTCCAGGTGACCGTGAAGGTCGTGATGTCGGGCACGATCCCGACCGCGTTCCCCTGGACGTCCTTCTGGAGCGTGAAGCCGCCGACGACGCTCGACGCCGTGTTGGTCACGGTCACGAGCGTCGGGGTGTCCCCGGTCTCCGTGACGGTCAGCGTGGCGGGATCGAACGACGGGTCGCCCCAGACGACGTTCGGGATCGTCGGGAGCGACGTCTCGGAGAACGTCACGGTCGTCCCGACCGGGAGGTCCTGCGGGCCGTCCACGACGGTCCCGTCCGCGAGGACGGTCAGCGTCCCCGTGAGGGGGCCGTCGTACGTGACGCCGGTGGGCAGCGTCGCGGCCCACGTCACCGAGAACGGCGTGCTTCCCGGCACGAGGCCCTCGGCGTCGCCGACGACGTCCTTGGCGACCGCGAAGCCGCCCACAGTGCTGGTCGCCGTGTTGGTCACGGTGATCGCGACGGGAGCGCCGTCGTTCTCGGTGATGAAGATCTCGGCGCCCGGGGTGAACGACGGCTCACCCCAGACGATGTTCGGCACCGCAGGCAGCGGCGTCCGCTCGGAGAACGCCACGGCGGTCCCGACGGGCAGGTCCTGTGGGCCGTCCACCACGGTCCCGTCCGCGAGCACGGTCAGCGTCCCGGACAGGTCGCCGTCGTACGTCACGCCGGTCGGCAGCACCGCCGTCCAGTCCACGAGGAACTCGGTGTCGTCCGGCACGGCGCCGGCCGCGTTCCCCGCGAGCGCCTTGCTCAGCGAGAACCCGCCGACGACGGACGTCGCGACGTTCGTGATCGTCACCGCGACGGGCTGCCCGCCGTTCTCGCTCACGACGAGCGACTCGGGCGAGACGATCGGGCTCCCCCACTGGACGCCGTCGATCTCGGGCAGCGGCGTCTGCTCGGCGAACGTGACGACCGTCCCGACCGGCAGGTCCTGCGGCCCGTCGACCACGGTCCCGTCCGCGAGCACGGTCAGCGTGCCGACGAGCGGGCCGCCGTAGGTCACGTCGGACGGGAGCGTCGCCGCCCAGTCCACGAGGAACGCCGTGCCGCCCGGCACCGCACCCGACGCGTTGCCGAGGAGCTCCTTCTCCAGCGTGAACCCGCCGTTCACGGTGCTCGCGGTGTTCGTCACCTGGACGACGGCCGGCTGCCCCTGACCCACCGTGAGCTCGGTCGGGGTGATGGACGGCATGCCCCACACGACGCCGTCGATCGCCGGCGGCGCGACCTCCGTGAACGTGACGACCGTCCCGACGGGGAGGTCCACGGGACCGGCGTACGGGGTGCCGTCCGCGAGGACCACCGCCTGCCCCTCGGTCTCGCCGTCGTAGACGACGCCCGCCGGGATCTCCGCCGTCCACGTCACGGTGAACGCCGTGTCGTCGGGCACGAGCCCCGCGGCGTTGCCGTCCACGATCTTCACGACCGTGAACCCGCCGACGTGCGTGGTCGCGGTGTTCGTCACCGTGACGAACGTGTTCTGGCCCTCCCCGACCGTCACGGTCGAGGGCTCGACGACGGGCGTCCCCCAGACGACGCCGTCGACCGGGTCCGGGGTCACCTCCGTGAACGTCACGGTCGTGCCGACCGGCAGATCCTGCGGGCCGTCGACGACCGCGCCGTCCGCGAGCACGGTGAGCGTGCCCGTCAGGTCGCCGTCGTACGTCGCCCCGTCGGGGAGCGTCGCCGCCCAGTCGACCTGGTACTCCGTCGCGGGGTCGACGGCGCCCGCCGCGTTGCCCTGGAGCGGAGCCTTCTGCACCGAGAACCCACCGACCGGTCCGCCGGCGTTCGCCGTGTTGACGACCGACACGGTCATCATCGAACCGTCGACGACGGTGAACGAGGTGGGATCGCTCACCACGTCACCGTTGACGCGGAACACCGGCGACCCCCACGACACGCCGGGGACGGTCGGCAACGTCGGCTCCGAGACCGTCACGACGGTCCCGACGGGGAGGTCCGGGCCCGGGACGAGGTTGCCGTTGAGCGGGACCTCGAGGTCACCCTCGCCGGTCTCGCTGTCCGGTGCCGGCGTGACGTAGGAGTAGTGGACGGTGAACACCGTCCCGGCCGGGACGTCCGCCGCGGCGGCGCCCGTCACCGTCTTCTGCACGACGAAGCTGGAGGTCGGGACACAGTTGAACGGCCCCGGACCGATCCACGGGTAGTTGTGGATCCCCAGGCCGCTCTGCGAGCCCTCGCCGCCGAACGTGAGGTCGCCGCCGACGTACACCCGCCCGTTCATGTGGTTGTAGAGCTGGACGTCCGCCGCCGGTGCCATGACCGACCCCATGAACTGCGCCGCCCCCGCCGGGCCGAGCTGGACCGCGTCGGCGTCGACAAAGTTCCACATGATCCGCGACGCCCAGTTGCCGAAGTTCGGGTTGGCGAAGTCGTCGAACCGGACGTTGTTCGCGGCGAAGTAGTTGGGCTGGAAGTCGACCGGGCCGCCCACCACGTTGATGACGATCGGGGAGCCGTCAGCGAACCCGTCGAAGTTGAGCGTGTTCACGCCGTTGAGCGCCGCGGCGTCCACCGTGAACACGTGCAGGTCGGTGCTCGCCGAGCCGTCGAAGGTCGCGATGTTGCCCGTCACCGTGGCGGGTGTCCCGGTCAGGCCGGCGAACGCCGTCGAGGCCTGGGTGACCTGGTCGCCGAAGTCGCCGAACGGCGCGAGCGCGGTCGCAGCGCCGAGGTTCGGCCGCAGTTCCCCGCCGTTCGTGTCCACCGTCCCTGCACCGGTCTTCGCCGCGCCGACCTGGACGTCACCGCCGCCTTGGTCCTGGTAGCCCGCGCCCACGATCACGTTCGTCGGTGCGACCACGTCGAGAGTGCCGCCCACGTGGAGCATGACCGTGCCGGGGTCCGGCGCGATCTGAGACCCTGCCCCGACCGTGCCGACGTTGAACGAGTTCCCGCTGAGCGTGCGGTTGAACGTCGCATCCCCGCCGACGACCAGCACGCCCTCGGCCTCCGACGCCGACCCCGTGGCGAGGAAGTTTCCCCCGGCATACACCGAGACGTTGTTGTCCGTGAACTTCGGGGGCAGGTTCCCGATGCCGGGGAACTGGCCCGGGTCGGGGCACTGCCCGACCGCGGCGAACGAGGGTGCGGCCTGGGGCCCGGTGACGAGCACGACGGCCCCGGCGAGCGCGAGCGTCGCGGCGGTGACGGCTGCGACGACACGACGCAGGGGGTCGAGCGTGCGGGTGCAGGTACCTCGAGACATGCATGGCTCCTGGTCCGACGGGTGACGCCGCCCGGTCCCCGGGCACCATCCTCGCCTTCTGAGACGTCGTGCGTGCTCCCCCATGACGCAGTCTGCGTTGTGATCCTCGTCTCCGCGCGGGGGCGTTCGTCCCGCTCCTCGCGCTGGACCGCCCCGCCGACCCGACGACCGGCACCCAGGTCGGGTGTCGGTCGTCGGGTCGGTGATCGTCAGTCGAGGCGGCGCTGGCGCGGGCGAGGGGTCATGCCGGGCTCCAGGGTCGGTGACGTCGTCTACGGCGCGGTCCCGGCGCGCCGTTGCCCCGGGACGCGACACCCGTGCGGGCATCATGTCGCGCCGCGGCAGGTTCCGCCCGTCGAGCGGACCCGGGCTACGGTGGCCGCTGGAGGTGCCAGCTCTGTGACCACCCGTGCCCGGACCACCTGGATCGTCGTCGCCGTCCTCACCACGCTCGCCGCCGTCTCGGCGGTCGCGTGGTACCTCACCCGCCCGGGCCCTGCCCCGGCCCCGTCGTCGTCGGGCGCGCCGAGCGCCTCGCCCGAGCCGTCGCCGTCGGGCACTCCCCCGACGCCGTCCACCCCGCCCGAGGACCCGCTGGCCGGGTGGACGCTCGAGCAGAAGGTCGGGCAGCTCTTCATGGTCGGCGTCGACGTGAGCGACCCGCAGCAGGTGAGCTACGACGCGGTGTCGCAGCTCCACGTCGGCAACGTGTTCCTCGCCGGGCGCTCGCAGGCGGGCACCGGCCCGACGGCGGACCTCGTCGCGGGCTTCACGACGCTCGTCTCGCCCGAGACCACGAACGGCACGCCGCTGTTCGTCGCGACCGACCAGGAGGGGGGCTACGTCCAGGTGCTGCGCGGTCCGGGGTTCTCGCAGATCCCCACGGCCACCGACCAGGCGGCGCTCGACCCGGCGACGCTGCAGGCGGACGCCACGACCTGGGGCGGCGAGCTCGCGGCGGCCGGCGTGAACCTCAACCTCGCGCCGGTGATGGACCTGGTGCCCGAGGGGACGGCGGCGCAGAACCCGCCGATCGGGTACTTCCAGCGGAGCTACGGGTTCACGCCGGACACGGTGACGACCCACGCGAACGCCTTCAGCGCCGGCATGGAGGCGTCCGGGGTGGACGTGACGATCAAGCACTTCCCGGGGCTGGGCCGCGTCACCGAGAACACCGACACCGACGCGGGCGTCACGGACGACGTGACGACGCGCGACGACCCGTCCGTCGCCGTCTTCGCGTCGGGCATCGAGGCGGGCGCCGCGTTCGTCATGACGTCCACGGCCGTCTACGCGCAGATCGACGGGTCGCTGCCCGCGGCGTTCTCGCCCGTCGTCGTCGACGGGATGCTGCGCGGCGACCTGGGGTTCGACGGCGTCGTCATCACGGACGACGTGTCCGCGGCGCAGCAGGTGCAGGCGTGGTCGCCCGCCGACCGCGCGCTCCTGACGATCGACGCGGGCGGCGACATGGTGCTCGCGTCCGCGGACCCGAGCGTCGTGCAGCCCATGGTGGCGGCGGTCGTCGAGCGCGCGACGACCGACCCGGCGTTCGCCGCCAAGGTGGACGCGGCGGTGGTCCGCGTGCTCGCCGCGAAGGAGCGTCTGCGCTGAGCCCGGGCGGTATAACTGACGCCATGGCTGCCCGTCGCTCCGCCCCCCGCCCGACGCTCGAGGCCGTCGCCGCCGTCGCGGGCGTCTCCCGCGCCACCGTGTCCCGCGTGATCAACGGCGTGCCGACGGTCGACCCGGCGATCGTCGAGGTCGTCGAGCAGGCGATCGACGAGACGGGATACGTCCCCAACCTCGCGGCGCGCACCCTCGTGACGCGGCGCACGGGGTCGGTCGCGCTCGTCGTCTCCGAGCCGACGGAGCGGCCGCACGCCAGCCCGTTCCTGGAGCGCCTGTTCACGGACCCGTACATCGGCCGGGTCACGGCCGGGGCGCAGCAGGTGCTCCTCCCGCGCGACATCCACCTCGCGATCCTGCCCGCCGACCCGCCCGCGCACGACCAGGTCGTGCGCTACGTGCGCCAGGGCCACGTCGACGGCGTCCTGCTCATCACGTCGAGCTCCGGCGACCCGCTCCCGGCGCGGTTCGCCGCGCTGCCCGTGCCGGTCGTGCTCTCGACGCACCTCGACGGGGCGGACGAGTCGGCCGGGGTGAGCTGGGTCGACCTCGACCAGGCGGCGGGCGGGCGGCTCGCGGCCGAGCACCTCGTGGCGCGCGGCCGGACGCGGCTGGCGACGGTCGCCGGGCCGTCCGACGTCCCCTTCGCGCGCGCCCGGCTCGACGGCTTCCTCGACGCGGTGCGCGCCGCGGGGCTCCCCGAGCCGCTCGTCGTCGAGGGCGACTTCACGCGGGCGGGCGGCGAGGCCGCGGCGCGCGAGCTCCTCGCGGCGCGACCCGACGTCGACGGCGTGTTCGGCGCGAGCGACCTCATGGCCGACGGCGCGTCGACGGTCCTGCAGGAGGCCGGGCGGCGCGTCCCGGAGGACGTCGCGGTCGTCGGTTTCGACGACTCCACGGTCGCGCACCAGGCGCACCCCCCGCTCACGACGGTGCGTCAGCCCGTCGAGGAGATGGCGGCGGAGATGGCGCGACTCCTGCTCGCCCAGATCGACGACCCGGAGGCCGGGGCGCGCTCCGTCCTGTTCGACCCGAGCCTCGTGGTGCGCGACTCCGCCTGACTCCGCTCGCTGCGCGCGTGCGAGGGTCGAGGTCGAACCGGTCCGACCGCGACGACGTCAGGCGCTCAGCGGGGCCGGGGAGCGCGGGTCAGTGACCGCCGCCCGCGACGAAGGCGATGCCGCCCGCGATCGCGAGGACGACGACGGCGAAGCACACGAGCGCGCCGACCTGGCGGCCGCGGGTGGCGCGCTCGACGCGCACGGTCCGGCCGTCGGACGTGAAGCGGCCGTCGGGGGTGCCGACCTCCACGGGCACGGCGCGGCCGGCGGCAAGCCGGACCCCGAGCGCGAAGAGGGCGGGCAGGCCCGCGCCGACGACGAGGCCGGCGACGACGACCTTGAGCAGCGAGTCGATCTCGACGAACACGGTTCTCTCCTCCGGGCTGCCGGGGTCAGACGCTCGCGCGCTGGCGCGCGGCGGGTGCGGTCACGGTCGGGTTCGTGGCGCGGGCGGCCTGCGGCTCGCCGTCGGTGAACGGGTCGGCCGCGTCGAGGCGACGCTCCAGCGCGGCCTCCCGCGCCTCGACGACCTCGGTCTCGAGCCCGGCGTCCACCGCGCCCTCCTCCCAGGCGTCGTTGACGTTGTTGTGGTCCACGGGCTTGCGGCGCGACGCGACCCAGATGGCGACGGACGTCGCGACGAGGATCGCGAACACCACGACCGTGCCGGCCGCGCCGCCGATCCCGTGCTGGATGCCGTAGCAGGCCGCGCCGACGAGGCCGGCGGCCGGGAGCGTCAGGCCCCACGCGGCGAGCATGCGGCCCGCGACGCCCCAGCGGACCTTGGCGCCCGGCATGCCGACGCCCGAGCCGAGGATCGAGCCGGTCGCGACGTGCGTCGTCGAGAGCGAGTAGCCGAACAGCCCGGACATGAGGATGACGGCCGCGGACGACGTCTCGGCGGCCATGCCCTGCCGGGTGTCGATCTCGACGAGGCCCTTGCCGAGCGTGCGGATGATGCGCCAGCCGCCCAGGTAGGTGCCGAGCGCCATGAACGACGCGCAGGAGAGGATCACCCAGAACGGCACGCTCGAGTCGGCCGGGACGGCGCCCGCCGCGATGAGCGCGAGCAGGATGATGCCCATCGACTTCTGGGCGTCGTTGGTGCCGTGCGCGAGCGAGACGAGCGACGCGGAGCCGACCTGGCCCCAGCGGAACGCGCGGGTCGACACGTCCTCCGGGACGTCGCGCGTGAGGCGGGCCACGGCCCACGTGCCGACGCTCGCGACGCCGACCGCGACGAGCGGGGCGAGCAGCGCGGGGATGAGCACCTTCGCGGCGACGCCGCTCCAGATGACGCCCTGGGTCCCGACGGCCGCGAGCACAGAGCCCACGACGCCGCCGATCAGCGCGTGCGACGAGCTCGACGGGATGCCGAGCAGCCAGGTCAGCAGGTTCCAGGTGATGCCGCCCACGAGCCCCGCGAGGACGACCTCGAGGGTGATGACGTTCGCGTCGACCAGGCCCTTCGCGATGGTCGCCGCGACGGCCAGGGAGAGGAACGCCCCGACCATGTTGAGGACGGCGGAGAGGGCGACGGCGGTCTTGGGCTTGAGGGCCTTGGTGGCGATGGAGGTGGCCATCGCGTTGCCCGTGTCGTGGAAGCCGTTGGTGAAGTCGAAGGCCAGTGCGGTCACGACGACGAGCACCAGCAGGAGCGTCTCGGTCACGTCGTCCATGGTGGGGTCATCCCCGCCGCGCGCTCGACCATCCTGTGGATTCTTCGGCCACTGTTCACCGACAGTTCATCCGGCGTTCGAAGCGGCTGTTCGAACGGCCGACGAGGGTCTGTTCGAGCAGGTGCCGGGCAGGGCCGGACGGCCCGCGGGCGCGGGTGGTCCGGCCCTGGCGCGGCGCCCGGCGGGCCGTCGGCGGGAGCCCGGGCGGACCCGGGTCGGGCGCGTCAGGCGGCGGCCGGTGCGCCCAGGTCGGCGAGGGCGTCGTCGAGGTCGTCGACGACGGTCGCGACCGCCTCGCGCTGCGTCCGCGCGCGCTCCGCCTCCGCCGCGACGGCGGTGCGCGCCTCGGCCAGCTCGCTGTCGAACCGCTCCGCGCTCGCCCGCGCCGCCGCGCGCTGGTCCCGCGCGCGCTGCTCGCCCGAGAACCACTGCCACGCCGCGACCACCGCCGCGACGACGGCCACCGCGTACCAGGCCGGCGCGACCACGATCCCGAGCACGAGCGTCGCGACGGCGATCGCCCCGACCCCGCCGACGACGCCCCACGACACCCCGTCGACGGGGCGTGCGAGGAGCTCCGCCCGCGCCGTCGCGGCGGGCGACGCGCCGTCGTCGGTGGGCGTGACGGTGACGGACCGGCCCGCGAGGCGCAGCACGCGCGACGGTGCCGGGGTCGCCGCGAGCTCGGAGGCCCGCGCGTGGCTCGCGACGCGCAGGTCGTCGACGAGCAGCGGTGCCGCGATCGCCGCGAGCCCCGGGTCGGTGCCGCGCGCGTCGTCCACGAGCAGGTCGACGAGCGTCCCCGCGGACGCGTCCCACTCCGGGCCGTCGTCCTCGGGCGCGCGCCCCACGCGGTCGGCCAGCAGCTCCGCACGCTCGAGGAGGCCCCGCTCGACGGGCGCCCCCTCGTTCACGAGCGACCCGACGACCCGCAGCAGCGCCGCGCCCGGGGCCGTGGCGCCGCTCGGCGTCGCAGCGGTGCCGGTGGTGCCGGTGGTGCCGGTGGTGCCGGTGGTGCCCGACGACGCCCCGAGGGCGAGCGGACCGGGTGCCGCCGCGGGCAGGGCGACCTCCCCTGCGACGACGGCCCGCGACCACGCGGTCCAGGACCGCAGGAGCGGCAGGGCGTCGGGCGCCGCGGCCCGGCGACGCGTGCCGGACCCGTCGGCCGCCCCGACCTCGGGCGAGCCCCAGTCGTCCCCGCTCCCGGGGAGCGCGGGCGCCGCCTCGAGGAGCCGCGCACGCCAGCGGGCGTGCGCGTCGTCGTCGAGCAGGGCGACGCGCTCGGCGAGCGCCGCGCGGACGACCGCG
This sequence comes from Cellulosimicrobium sp. NPDC030954, assembly GCF_055571305.1. Classification (NCBI taxonomy): domain Bacteria; kingdom Bacillati; phylum Actinomycetota; class Actinomycetes; order Micrococcales; family Promicromonosporaceae; genus Cellulosimicrobium; species Cellulosimicrobium sp. NPDC030954. Next base: position 12,269 of record NZ_JBVIFN010000005.1, on the reverse strand, counting down.
ACGCCGTCGTCCCCGAGGTGCCCCGCGGCCGCCGCGCGCCACAGCGCCCGCTCCGAGGCCGTCACGAGGACCTCGTCCAGCGTCTCGCCGGGGCGTTCCGGCGCCGCCTCCGGCGCACCGTCGGCGCTCCCCCAGCCGGCCGCGGGGAGGACGGGGGCGTCGAGCACCCAGGGCATCCACTCGCGCGCGAGGCCGGGCTGCCCGACGAGCGCGCAGACCGCGACGAGGTAGGTCGCGGCCCGACGGCGGTCGCGCAGCAGCGCCTCCTGCGCCGCCTCCGCGTCGAGCCGGCCCGCGGGGAGCTCGGCGAGGGCGAGCGCCGCGGGCACGAGCCAGTAGCCGGGCACGTCGGCGAGGTCGGGCGACCGCCGCAGGTGCGACACGTCGCCATCGCCCGTCACGACCGCGCGCGTCAGGGCGCGCGCCGCGTCGCGGGCGCGTCGGGCGGGGGTGAACAGCGCGAGCTCCTCGCGCACCTCGCCGAGCTCGATGAGCGCGTTGACGAGGCGCGTGAGCACCTCGACGCGGCTGGACAGGTCGCCCTCGAGCGAGCGCAGGCGCCGGTTGAGCGACGCCTCGCGCGACCGCGCCATCGCGGCCTGCGCGGCGAGCTCGTCCGAGAGGGCCTGCATGTTGCCCTGGTCGCTGCGCCAGTAGCTGTAGGTCGACATGCGCGCGAGCGTACTCAGCCGCGCGCCCCTGTCGAGGGGGAGTTCTCCCCGGGCGCCCCGGCGGTCACCGTCGCGGACGCATGAGCGGCGGGTCGAGGACGGCGGGCACGCTCGCCGGGGCGTCGTCCGGGTCCGCCGCCGAACCCGGGGTCGCTCCCCGGGCCGGGCCGGTCGTGGGGAGAGATCCCGGGTTCGGCGCGGCGCGGTAGAGGGTCGCGGGGCGGCCGGTGCCGCCCGACGTCGTGCGGCCGGTGTCGGCGAGGAAGCCGGGGGTGGTCGTGGCCTTGCGGGAGAAGTTGCGCGGGTCGAGGCGCACGCCCCACACCGCCTCGTAGACGCGCCGCAGGTCGGCGACGGTGAACTCAGGCGGGCAGAACGCCGTCGCGAGCGCCGAGTACTCGAGCTTGGCGCGGGCGCGCTCGACGCCGTCGGCCAGGATCCGCGCGTGGTCGAACGCGAGCCCGGTGCCTGACGGCGCCCGGTCGCCCGACGCCGTCGGCCCGCCCGGGGTCGCCGCGAGCAGGGGCTCGACGGCGTGCCAGGCCGCTCCCCCGGCGTCGGACCCCGCCTCCACGACGCCGAACTCGGGCGCGAGGAGCAGGTACGCGACGGACAGGACCGGCCCGCGCGGGTCTCGGTCGAGCGGGCCGTACGTGCGGAGCTGTTCGAGGTGACCGGGCGGACGGACGCCGGTCTCCTCCGCGAGCTCGCGCCGTGCCGCCCGCGCGAGGCCCTCGCCGAGCAGGACGAAGCCGCCGGGCAGGGCGAGCGCGCCGCGGAACGGCTCGACCCCGCGCTCGACGAGGAGCACGTGCAGGGCGTCGTCGCGGACCGTGAGCGCGACGACGTCGACGGTGACGGGCAGCAGAGCGGCGGTCGGCGGGACGTCGGGGGTCGGGCTCGCGGGCTCGGTCATCCGGCCATCGTCGCACATTAGCGTCAGGTTGACGAGAACCCTCCCGCGGTCTAGCGTCGTTATCGTCAGGATGACGATAACGATTGGAGCGACCATGGCCACCATCCGCACCTACCCGTGGACCCGGCACTTCCTCGGCAGCCCCACGGGCCACGTCGTGCACCTGCGCCGCGGGCGCGTCGCGCACGAGGGCGTGGGGCAGGCGTTCTGGTTCCGCCCGACGACGTCGGTCCTCTCGGAGGTCCCCGTCGACGACCAGGAGCTGCCCGTCTTCTTCCACGCCGTGACCGCCGACCACCAGGACGTCACCGTCCAGGCCGGGGTCACCTACCGGTTCGCGGACCCCGTGACCGTCTCGCAGCGCCTCGACTTCGCCGTCGACCCGGGCAGCGGCGAGACGAGCACCGCGGGCCGGGACCAGGTGACGAGCATCGTCGGGCGGCTCGCGCAGAGCCGGGCCGCCGATGCGCTCGCCGCGATGCCCCTCGCCGACGCCCTCACGGCCGGCGTGCCGCGCGTGCGCGACGTCCTCACCGACGCTCTGGCCACCGACCCGCGCCTCACGGCGACCGGCATCGTCGTCGTCGGCGTCCAGGTGCTCGCCGTCCGCCCCGAGAAGGACGTCGAGCGCGCGCTCCAGACGCCGGCGCGCGAGCAGGTGCAGGCCGAGGCCGACCGCGCGACGTACGAGCGCCGGGCCCTCGCCGTCGAGCGCGAGCGCGCGATCGCCGAGAACGAGCTGGCGAGCAAGATCGAGCTCGCGACGCGCCGCGAGCGCCTCGTCGCCCAGGACGGCGCGAACGCCCGGCGCGAGGCCGAGGAGAAGGCCGCCGCCGCGCTGGTCGACGCCCGCGCGACCGCCGAGCGTGCGCGGCTCGCGACCGACGCGCAGGCCGAGCAGGTGCGCGTCGTCGGCGCCGCCGAGGCCGCGGCCGAGCAGGCACGCATGGACGTCTGGGCGAGCGCCGGGCAGGGCACGCTGCTCGCGCTCGCGGTCCGCGAGGCGGCCGGCTCGCTCCCCGACGTCCAGAACCTCACCATCACGCCCGACCTCCTGACGGGGGTGCTCGGCTCGCTGTTGGGCGGCGTGCTCGGCGGGCCCGACGGCGGACCGGACGGCACGAGGTCGGGCACGGCGTCGGGGACGACCGGGAAGGCGGCCTGACGGTGCTGCGCCGACGCGCCGTCGTCGTGCACCGCCGCACGGAGCTCGACGACCTGCTGGACCGGCACGGGACCCGGGGCCAGGCGGAGTTCTTCCTCCGCTCGCGCGGCCGGTCGCTCGCCGAGGTCCAGGAACGGCACGACGCGCTCGCTGCGGCGCGCGACGCCGTCGTGGCCGCCCTCCCCGCGGGCTGGGCCCGCGCGGACGTCGAGCGTGCCGACCTGTCGCGGTTCCTCCTCGCGCCGGAGGACGTCGTGGTCGTCGTCGGGCAGGACGGCCTCGTCGCGAACGTCGCGAAGTACCTGCGCGGGCAGCCGGTGCTGGGCATCGATCCCGAGCCCGGGGTGAACCCCGGGGTGCTCGTGCGGCACTCGGTGGGGGCCGCCACGGCCCTCCTCCGCGGGCTCGGTGGCGACGCCCCCGCGGGCGCGCCCGACCCCACGGCGGTCCTGCCCGTCGACGCGCTCACCATGGTCCGTGCCGACCTCGACGACGGGCAGCACCTCACGGCGCTCAACGAGGTGTTCGTCGGGCACCCGAGCCACCAGAGCGCGCGCTACACGCTGCGGTGCGCGGCCGGCGAGGAGCGGCAGTCGTCGTCGGGCGTGCTCGTCGCGACCGGCACCGGCGCGACGGGCTGGTGGGCGTCGCTCGCGCACGACCGCGGCGGCCGCCGGGCCCCGGGGCGCACCGAACACCGGCTCGGCTGGTTCGTGCGCGAGGCGTGGCCCTCGCCGGCGACCGGCGTCACGCTCACGGAGGGCGTCGTCGAGGACGGCACGGACGTCGCGCTCACGGTCGCGTCGGACCGTCTCGTCGTGTTCGGCGACGGCGTGGAGGACGACCGGCTCGTCGCCTCCTGGGGCCAGACCGTCACGGTCCGCACGGCCGACACCCCGCTCCGGCTCGTCCGCCCCTGACCCGCGCGCCTCACGCGCCGTCCACCAGCGGAGCCCGCACCGGCTTCGTCACCGGCGCCTCCGGCAGCTGCGGCTCCGGGTCGTACAACCCGAACGGCACCGACTCCGGGTCACACTCCTCGTCCTCACCATCGGTCACCGACTCGTCGAACTCCTCGATCCGCGGATCGTCCGAGTCCAACCGGTGCCGCTCACCCGTCCCCTCCTCGAACCCCAGGTACCACACGCCGATCGTCGCCACCAGCTCCGGCTCACCGAACACGTCATAGATCCACGGCTCCGTCGCATGCTCCGACATGCTCTTCTCCAGGAAGCACGCCCGCACCGCCGCGGCCGACCCGTCCGGAAGCTCCGTCACCGCCAACGGCTCGAACGGCATCGGCCCCACGTCCACCGACGGGTCGTCACCCTGCACGACGTAGTACTCCACTATCCGGGCCACATCCTCGTCCGACTCGTAGTCCGTCAGCTGCCGGATCGTGAAGTCCCCCGAGTTCCACGCCATCGACACACCCAGGTCCCGTGCCCGCATCGCCTGCACCCACGGGTCTGCCTCCAGAGGCGAGTCCGGCGCCCTCCCGTCCTGCCACACGATCCGCGGCGACTCCATCACCGTCGGGCTCGGCTCCCCGCACCCCGACACCACCAGCACCCCGGCGGCCACGACCACAGCGGCCACACCGCGCCTCGCGAGCCTCATCCGGCCTCCTCCCGCGTCTCGGTCTCGTCCGCCACCTCGGGCGCCGCCATCGGTGGAGGGTTCTCCAGCCGCCCGTACCCGTACGCCGCCATCCACTGCCCGTGCGACTCCTCGATCGTCTGGGCCGTGACGGCACCCTGCTTGACCAGGACCTCGGCCCAGGTCCGGTTCCACTCGGAGTCGTCGTCCGGCTCGAACCGTGGCGGGTCCCCCATCCCGTACACGTCCATCGCCGCACGCAGCAGCTCCTGCTCCATCGCGTCGCGCGACGCGTCCCGGCTGGCGCGCGTCGCCAGGAGCGCCTCCAGCTCGTTGGCGCTCTGCGCCTGCTGCCCCGCCGCCGTGAGCACCGACCCCACGCCGTACATCGTCCCGCCGTCGACCATCCACGCCGCCGGGCCGCTCAACGCCTGGCCCATCCCCGAGCCACGAGCCCGCTCGGGCCGGGCAGCGGGATCGAGGAGACCAGCGCCTGCACGGCCGCGACGTCCCGCGCCACCCGCTCGTCGACCCGCCGCGCCACGCCCATCTCCGCCTTGTCCACCGCGCCGGTGACGAACCCGTCCATCGCCACCACGCGCTGGGTCGCCTTGCCGAACAGCAGCTCGTCGTGCCCCGTCACGGCCCACAGCCTGTCCGTGTACGTCCGCGCCGTCGCGTCCAGGACGCTGGCACCGCCCGTGCGCGACCCCGCGATCCCCACCACGTGCGCGTACGCGTCCCACCCCACGAGCGGGACCGGGCGCGACACCCCGCCCGCCCAGAACGGAGAGACCTCGACCGTATCCCCCACCGTGGGACCCTTGTCCCCGTCCCGCACGGTCTTCTGTTCGAGCGCCTCAGAGAACTGGATCTGTTCGAGCTGGTACAGCAGGTCGGGCGCGAGCGCTCCCGCGAGCGCGACCGACGCCCGGTCGGAGACCGACTCCGCCTGGAACGACGTGTTGCTCCACAACGCATCGAAGATCCGGCTGTTGCGCCCCGCCGCGGCCTCCAGCGCGTCGACGTCCCACACGCCGTCCGGCGGTACCCATGCCGGCCCGCCGGGCGCCCGCTGCGCACCGTCCCACAACGCCAACGGCCCCTCCCAGTCCGCCGCGATCCACGACCGGTCCGCGAACCAGTACTCGATCCGCGCCCGCCCGTCCGCCGGGTCGTCCAGGAAGTCGGCCGCCTGCTGCGGGTGCGCGCCCAACGACTCGAACGCCCGCCCCGCCAGGTCGAACGTCGAGCGCCCCCACGCCATCTGCCCGAGGTCGGTGTGCCCCGACGCCGGCAACGAACGACCCTCGCGCTCGGCCACGTCGACCTCCCGGGCGACCGCAGCCGCCAGCGCCGCACCCACGAACGGCGGACCCGAGAGCAGGAACGCCACGGCCCCCGGCTCACCCACCGCCATCATGTCCCGGGCGAACGGATCGGCCACCCGCGGCCCCCACTGCACCGACGCCGCCGCGAGCCCGTCACGCAACCCGATCCCCAGCTCGGCGAGCAGCTGCCACGACAGGTCACGATCACGGTGCGAGTCGTCGAGCGCCGTCTCGAGCGACGCGGAGAGCCGGACCGCACCCGCACCGCCCAGCTCGCGGAAGAACGCGTCCATGGCGACACGGTCGGCCGAGTGCTCGGCGAGGAACGCCGAGAGCTCCTGGGCATCGGCCGGCGTCAGAGGTTCACCCCCGACCTCGACGACGCGGTCCGCGAGCAGCACCGCGTACGTCCGCGGCGTCATCTCCGTCGGGTCCGTGACCCCGGCCGCCTCGAACGTCGCCCGCCGTGCCGACCAGCCCGACGGGATCGCCCCCAGCACCGCGTCCCGCAGGGACCGGTCGAGCTCTCGACGGCGCTCCGCGAGCTCGGCGATCACCGACAGCTCGTCCATCAGCCGCATCTCGAACGCGGTCGCGCCGACCAGGGCCAGCTGCGGACCGGCGACAGAGCTCCGCCACACCCCACCGCCCGAGTGTCCGGCCGTCTCGACGCACTCCACGCGCCCCGTGTCCAGGTCGAACGTGCACGACACGCCCGCTCGCGCGGCGTCGGCGCACACGTCCTTCATGCGCCACACGGCCTTCGCGTGCGTGTCGCGGACGCCCTCGACCTCCGCGACGTAGTTGCGGACCTCTCGCTCCGTCGTCTGCGCGACGTCACCCAGCGTCGCCGCACGAGCCGCCGCGGCCGCGAGCGCCGTCGACCACGCCTCGCTGGCCGGACCCGTCCACACCGTGTGCACCGTCGCGCGAGGCCTCCGTCCCGCACACCACCGCCTGGTCGACCGATCCCCGCAGCACGGAGGCTGCGCTGCTCAGCCCGTCGAGATCACCGTCGCCCGGCCGCCAGAGCCCCCAGGCGCTCATACCGGCCTCCGTGCGCCGGACACCACCGCGGTGGCCCTCGCCGTGCGGGCGGCGGCGTCGTCCGCTGCGCCCAGCACGGCCGCCGCGTACCGCGCGTCCTGCTCGGACCGGAGCAGATCGTCCTCCAGCGTCGCCCACTCGGCACGGAACCACGTCTGGAGCTCCTCCATCGCCGTCGCGACCTGCTCCGCGCCGCAGCCGTCGGCGCCGCTCCACGTCCGCGCGACGCCTGTCACCACGAGCTGACCCACCATCTGCCCCGCGACGCGCACGGCGTCGGGGTCGATCGCATACCCCACGGCATCCCCCTGCCACGTGAACCTGGTCGAGACCGGCCCGATCGTATCCAGCGGGTCGCCTCCGCGGCCGTACTGTCCACAGCGAGGCCCGACGGCGGTCTGCCCCGATTTCACCCGGGTGATCCGTCCGGGCGACGAGGGTCCGTGGGTAGCATCGCTGCGGTCATGGGATTCCCATGACGTCCCCCTCCCGCGGGCCTGGCCTGCGGGGACGCCGCCCCCGAGCCTACCGAGGTCCCTGCCATGAGCGCGCCCATCGCCTTCACCGACAACGTCCGCGACCTGTCGAACGCGGGCGGCTACCAGTTCGAGTTCCGGTGCGAGCGGTGCGGCAACGGGTACCGGTCCGCGTACCAGGCGGACCTCGTGGCCAAGGGCAGCAGCCTGGTCCAGGCCGCCGGCCGGTTCTTCGGCGGCAAGGTGGCCGACCTGTCGTACGCGGCCGGGTCGTGGGCCGCCGACCGCCAGACCAACTCGTCCGCGAAGGACAAGGCGCTCGACGCCGCCGTCGGCGAGGTGCGCGACGCCTTCCGCCAGTGCCACGGCTGCGGCGACTGGATGTGCCACGAGGTCTGCTGGAACGACGCCGTCGGGCAGTGCGTGCGCTGCTCGCCCCAGCAGGCGGAGGAGCTCGCCCAGCTCCAGGCCGAGGCGCGCCGCTACCAGCTGCAGGAGCAGCTCCGGACGACCGACCTGGTCGGCGGCGCGGACCTGCGGACGCCGGTCGTCACGCAGTGCCCGTCGTGCTCGGCCAAGGTCGACGGCGGCAAGTTCTGTGGCGAGTGCGGCGAGCGCCTCGCGCAGGTCGCCGCATGCCGCGAGTGCGGCACCGCCAACGCCGCCGGCGCGCGCTTCTGCGCGGAGTGCGGCAGCCCGCAGGCCACCTGACCACCGCCGACCCGTACGTCAGCCTCGTCTCGGGTCGTCGTCCTGGGAGCGCTCGCGCGCCTCGCGGTCCCGGCGCGCGCGGAGCACGGCCTCGCGGCGCTCGCCGATGGCGTCGCTCGACAGGCTCGTCAGGTGGTCCTGCGCGCTGCGCGCCGCGGCGCGCTCGGCCTCGACGCGCGCGCGGTGCTCCGCCGACTGCGGGCGCGTGCGGACGACGCGCGGGTCGATCCGGTACTGGTCGCCGTGCCGCTCGAGGCGGCGCCGCGCCGCCAGGCGCGCGCGCTCGCGGTGGAACCGCCACGTCCAGGCCCGGCGCAGCGCGACCACGGACCACAACCCGAACGGGACGGCGGCCACGACGAGCCCGACCCGCCAGCCCGACGGCAGCGCCGTCGACGCCCCGGTGCTCGCGAGGGCCCACGCGACCCCGGCCGGGACCGCGGGCCAGAACTCGCGGAAGTCCAGGTTCCAGCCGCAGGCGTAGAAACGCATGAGGGTGTCCGTGAACCGCGAGCGCCGCTGCGGCTGGAGCGACATCGCGACCGGACCCGGCACGGGCGGGCCGAGGGTCGTGCCGGGCGCGACGTGGCTCGTGAACGAGAGCCGGTCGCCGCGGTACGCGGGCCGCAGCGCCCGGCCGGCGTACACGAAGGACAGCGCCGCGAGCGGCCAGGTCGCGCATGACAGGTACCAGGCGACCGGCCCGGCGAGGACGACGAAGATCGGCGCGACGACGGCGAGCCGGCCCAGCACGGCGTCGGGCGAGGCCACGAGCTCGGCCCACGGCTCCTGGTCCGCGGGCGGCTCGAACAGCCCGTACGCCGCGACCGCGAGGTACAGCCCGACGACGAACAGCCCGATCGCCGTCCACACCAGCCCGATCGCGAGGTAGCCGACCGGGCGCAGCAGCAGCGCCGCCGTCCCCGGGGGCGTCGCGTCGCGCGCGGTCCGCGGGTCGGGCGTCGAGCCCGTCACCGCCCCGCGAGCCCGAGCACGTCGAGGACCCACGCGTCCTCGTACGCGACCTCGCGCCAGCCCTCGTACCGGCCCGAGACGCCGCCGTGGCCGGCGTGCATCTCGATCTTGAGCAGCGCGGGTGCCCCCGCGGCACGCAGCCGCGCGACCCACTTCGCGGGCTCGACGTACAGCACGCGCGTGTCGTGGAACGACGTCACGGCGAGGATCCTCGGGTAGTGCGACGCGTCGTCGGGCACGTTCTCGTACGGCGTGTACGTGCGCATGTACTGGTAGACCTCGGGGTCGTGCAGGGGGTCGCCCCACTCGTCCCACTCGACGACGGTGAGCGGCAGGGACGGGTCGAGGATCGACGTGAGCGCGTCGACGAACGGCACCTGCGCGAGCACGCCCGCGAACAGCTCGGGCGCGAGGTTGGTCACCGCGCCCATGAGCAGCCCGCCCGCGGAGCCGCCCTGCGCGACGAGGCGCTCGGGGCTCGTCCAGCCCGCGTCGACGAGGTGGCGCGCGACCGCGACGAAGTCGGTGAACGTGTTCCGCTTGGTGAGCGTCTTGCCCTCGTCGTACCAGCGGCGGCCCATCTCACCGCCGCCGCGCACGTGCGCGACGGCGAACACGACGCCGCGGTCAAGCAGCGACAGGCGCGAGATCGAGAACCCCGGGTCGATGCTGATCTCGTACGACCCGTAGCCGTAGAGCAGCAGCGGCGCGGGCTCGGCGCCCGTGCCCGTCGCGTCGAGCCCGACGGCGTCGCGCCGCCACACGAGCGAGACCGGCACCTGCGTGCCGTCCTCGGCCGTCGCCCACTCGCGGCGCTGCACGTAGTCCGCGGCGTCGTACCCGCCGAGCACGGGCTGCTGCTTGAGCAGCGTGAGCTCGTCCGTCTCGACGCGCAGGTCGTACACGGTCGACGGCGTGACGAAGCTCGCGTACGACAGGCGCACGTTCGGCTGGTCCCACTCGGGGTTTCCGGCGAGCGCGACGGTGTACAGCGGCTCGTCGAACGCGACCTCGTGCACGTGCCAGTGGTCGCCCGAGGGTGCCGGTGTGTCGCCCGTGCGGATCGGGGTCGGCAGGCCCGCCGGGCGCGGCGGCTCGGCCGACGCGAGGTCGATCACCCCGACCCGCGACAGCGCGTCGCGCCGGTAGGAGACGACGAGGTGCGAGGCGAAGGCGTCGACCCCTTCCAGCCGGGTCTCGGGGTCGTGCGGCACGACGACGGTCGCGTCCCCCGGGCCCGCGGGCCCACCGCCGGCGGACGCCCCGCCGTCGGGCACCCGGGTCACGACGAGCTCGAAGTTCTCCGCGCCGTCGTTGTGCAGCACGAGCAGCACGTCGCGCCGCTCCCCCGCCGAACCCGACGTCGCTGTCGTCCTCCCGGCCTTTCCGCCATCTTCCTCGTGCTCGACCGCGGGGAACCACGTGCTCGGCAGGACGGCGTGCTCGACCGTGTACTCGACGCCCTCGCGGCGCGGCCACACGACCTGCGGCTCGGCGGTCGGGTCGGCGGCGTCGATCAGCCAGGTCTCCGACGTGATCTTCGAGCCGACGTCGATCTGCACGAACCGCTGCGAGCGCGAGACGCCCACGCCGACCCAGTAGCGCTCGTCGGGCTCCTCGAAGACGACGACGTCCTGCGTCGCCGGGGTGCCCACCTCGTGGCGCCACACGCGCCAGGGCCGCCACGCGTCGTCGACCGTCGGGTAGAAGACGTACCGCCCGTCCGGGGAGAAGACGGCGCCCGGGAACGTCCCGGGGACCTCGTCCACGAGGTCCGTGCCCGTGCCGAGGTCGCGGATGCGCAGGGTGTACCGCTCGTCGCCGACGACGTCGACCGCGTACGCGAGCCGCGCCCCGTCGACCGACACGTCGAACGACCCGAGGGAGAAGAAGTCGTGGCCCTCGGCCTCGACGTTGTCGTCGAGCAGCACCTGCTCGCCCGGCACGGGCACGCCCGGCTCCAGGACGGGCGGCACCCAGGACGACGGCGCGTCGCTGCCCAGGCTCGCGTCGATCGGCGCGCGCGCCCGGATCGGGTACTGCGAGCCCTCGACCGTGCGCGCGTAGTACCAGTGCGCGCCCTGCCGCACGGGCACGGACAGGTCCGTCTCGAGCGTGCGCGCCTTGATCTCCTCGAAGATCCGCTCGCGCAGCGGCTCGAGGTGCGCGAGCCGCGCCTCGGTGTACGCGTTCTCGGCCTCCAGGTGGGCGACGACCTCGGGCGACTCCTTGTCCCGCAGCCACTCGTAGTCGTCCTCCACGGTCTCCCCGTGGTGCGTGCGCGGCGCCGGGCGGCGGGGCGCGACGGGCGCCGCCGGATCCTCCCGCTCCGCGGGGGTCGGCGGCGTGGCGGTCTGCGTGAGGTCGTCAGGCATCTGGCCAGGGTAGTGCCGCCCGGCGCCACGCCGTCGCCGTGGCACGAGCTGTTCCCGTCGTTACGCTCGACGCGTGACGCAGGAGCAGGGGGACCGCCCGACGGCGGAGACGCTCACGAGCGGCGAGATGGTGCGCGCGTCGGGTCTGTCCATCAAGGCGCTGCGGCTCTATGACGCCAACGGCCTCCTCGTCCCGGCCGGCGTCGACCCCCGCACGGGCTACCGCGCGTACGCGCCCGAGCAGGTCGAGCGGGGCCGCGCCCTGGCGCTCCTGCGCCGGATCGACGTGCCGCTCGCGCGCGTCCCCGAGGTGCTCGACGCCGACCCGCGCGACGTGCGCGACGTCCTCCTCGGCTGGTGGGACGAGCGGCAGCGGGCTCTCGCGGAGCAGCGCGCGACCGCGGAGGAGCTCGCGCGTGCGCTCGCGACCGGGCGCGGGGAGGCCGAGGTCCGATGGCGCGAGGTCCCTGCGTGCACGGTCGCCACGATCACGTCGTCCACGACCCAGGACGACCTCGTCCCCACGTTCAGCGCCGACCTGCTGACCATCCGCGCGCACCTCGCCGCGGCCGGGGCGGAGGCGGGCGCGGCGCACTGGGTGATCTACCACTCGCCCGTCGGCCGCGACGTCCCCGGGCGGGTCGAGGCGTGCGTCCCGTACCGCGGGGCGGTCGTCCCCGCCGGGCCGGTCGTGCTCCGCGAGGACCCGGCACGCACGGAGGCGTACGTCGAGGTGCCGTCGCGCGACTGCCGGTTCCCGCAGATCGTCGGGTACCTCGACGCGCTGCGCGTCGCGACGGGGCAGGCGCACGCCCCGTCCCGCGAGGTGTACGCCGTCCCGTGGTCCGACGAGCCGGACGCCGTCGTCGCGGACGTCGCCCTCACCGTCGGGCCTGCCACGAGGCTGTCCTAGGGCGTGTCCGGTGAATCGCGGAGCCAGAGGATGATCGCGGCGATGGTGAGTTCGGAGCGGTAGTAGGCGGCGCGTTTGGTGAAGCGGGTG
>NZ_JBVIFN010000004.1:33297-371454 GCF_055571305.1 Cellulosimicrobium sp. NPDC030954 | reverse complement strand
CGCCCACGCCGTGTCAGTCAGCTCACCACGCCCCACACCCACAACCCGGACATTACCGGACACATGCCAAGAACATTCGCAGGACAGGGCCTAGACCGTCGGGCCCTTGCCCGGGTTGCCGCGGTCGCGACGGCGCAGGTAGCGCTCGAACTCGCGCGCGATCGCCTCGCCGCTCGCCTCGGGCAGCTCCGCGGTGTCCTTCGCCTCCTCGAGCTGCTGGACGTACTCCGCGATCTCGGCGTCCTCCGCGGCGAGCTCGTCGACGCCGTGCTGCCACGCCTCGGCGTCCTCGGGCAGATCCCCGAGCGGGATGGGCTCCGAGAGGAGCTCCTCGATGCGCGCGAGGATCGCCAGCGTCGCCTTGGGCGACGGCGGGTGCGCCACGTAGTGCGGCACGGCCGCCCACAGCGACACCGACTGCAGGCCCCGCTCGGCGGCGGCGTGCTGGAGCACCCCGACGATCCCCGTCGGCCCCTCGTACGTGCTCGGCTCGACGTCGAGCACCGCCTGGAGCCCGACGCTCTCCGACGTCGCCGTCATGGGGATGGGCCGCGTGTGCGGGACGTCGGCGAGCAGCGCGCCGAGCGTGACGACCGTGCGCACGTCGTGCTCCTCCGCGATGTCGAGCAGCTCGCGGCAGTACCGGCGCCACCGCATCGACGGCTCGATGCCGTGCACGAGCACGACCCGCCGCCCACCGGGCGACAGGGTCGCGGACGCGATCGTCGTCGTCGGCCACGTGATCTCGCGGAGCCCGTCGTCGTCCGTCGTGACGACGGGGCGGTTCACCTGGAAGTCGTGGTACTCCTCCGGGTCGAGCTCGTCGACGTCCTCGGCGCCCCACACCTCGTGCAGGTGCTGGAGCGCAGCCGTGGCGGCGCTCCCCGCGTCGTTCCAGCCCTCGAACGCCGCGATCATCACGGTCTGCCGGGTGCCCTCGGTCGCGTTCTCGGTCATCGCCCCAGCCTATGCGGCCGGGCCCGACGACGGCGGAGCGGGTTCGCGCGTGGCGTAGTCGGCGGGCAGGGGTACCTCGGGCGCGCGGCGCGCCCCTCGGTCCGGTGCGCCGTCCTGTCATTCCTCGGGACGAACCTCGTCGCGACGAGGTACGTCCCTGGTGGGACGTCGCCCCCGTGAGGGAGGATCGAGGATCGACGGGTGCCCTTCACCCTGTCCCACCCCGCCGCGGTGCTGCCCTTCGTGCGGGCCCCCTTCGTCCCTGCCGCCCTCGTGGCGGGGGCCGTCGCCCCCGACGTCCCGTACTTCGTCCGCGTGCCGCGGTCCGCGGACTCCTGGTACGAGCCGTTCGTCAACGCGACGACGACGCACCAGCCGCTCGGCGCGCTCGCCGTGGCCGTGCCGACCGCCGCGGTGCTCCTCGCGCTCTGGTCCGTCGTGCGCGCCCCGCTCCGCGCCCTCGTCGTCGGGCACGAGCGCGGGGACGTCCGCAGGAAGCCCGGGGGCGGCTCCTGGGGCGTCCGCGCGTGCTGGGGCGTCGTCTCGTTGGTGCTCGGTGTCGCGACGCACGTGCTGTGGGACGCGCTGACGGACGACGCCGGAGTCCTCGTCGAGCTCCTCGTGCCGGCGCGCGAGCCCGCGGCGACGGGGTGGGACGGCAGCCGTGTGCTGCAGCATGCGAGCACGGCGCTGGGACTCGGGGTGCTCGCGGTGTGGTCGTGGCGCCGGTTCGCCGCGTGGCGAGGCGACAGGGGTCGCCTGCGGCTCACCTCGGGCCGGGCGGCGATCGTCGCCGGGATCGTCGCGCTCGTCGTCGGGGTCACGGTCGCGGCCGCCGTGCGCGCGGGGCAGGACGAGCTCGCCGGGGTCGAGGGGGTCCTCACCGCGGTCGCGAAGGCTGCGGGGTCCACGCTCGCCGCAGGGGTGCTCGTGTACGCCGTCGCGTGGTGGTGCTGGGCCGGTCGACGGCGCTCGGCCACGATCACCGGCACGGAGCCGTGACGAGAACCCGCGCCGGGCGTACCGGCGTGGCGCGAGGGTCCGACGCGTACCGCAGGCCTGGGGCCGGGTCGATGAGCAGGGACCGTCCTGCGCGCGGCGTCCTGGCCGGGAGCGTGGTGCCCGACGATCGTGGCGGGAGGAGCGGCTAGGGTCGGGTGCTGCACGACGTGCTGCACCGTTCGGTTGGGAGTATGTGATGGCCGCCCCTCATGGCGAGATGAACGCAGGTCGCAAGACGTCTTCGAGCGTGGAGCTGCCTGATGCTGTCCTGTGGGACATGGACGGGACGCTCGTCGACACCGAGCCCTACTGGATCGCCGCGGAGCACGAGCTCGTCGAGGCGCACGGGGGCACGTGGACGCACGAGGACGCCATGTCGCTCGTGGGGAACCCGCTGCGCGAGTCCGCGCGGATCATCCGGGACCGTGGGGGAGTGGACCTGCCGGTCGACGAGATCGTCGCGTTCCTCCTGGGGCGGGTCGTCGAGCAGGTGCAGGCCGCGGTCCCGTGGCAGCCCGGCGCGCGCGAGCTGCTCACGGCGCTGCGCGAGACCGGCGTGCCGTGCGCGCTCGTCACGATGTCCTACCGCGAGCTCGCCGCACCCGTCGCGGAGCTCGCGCCGGACGACGCGTTCCAGGTGCTCGTGTGCGGCGACGAGGTCGAGCGCGGCAAGCCTGACCCCGAGCCCTACCTGCTCGCGGCCGAGCGGCTCGGCGTCGACGTCACGCGCTGCGTCGCCATCGAGGACTCGCCTGCCGGTATCGCCTCGGCCCGCGCGGCCGGCGCGGCGACGCTCGGCGTGCAGGCCGTGGTCCCCGTCCTGCCCGCGCCCGGCCTGAGCCGGACGCCGTCGCTCGAGCTCGTCGACCTCGACCTGCTCGCCCGGCTCGTCTCCGGCGAGGTCGTCGACCTCATGGACGACGACGCCGCCTAGCCTCGCGCGAGGCGCGCCGCGTCCCGGCGGTACATCGCGGCTTGGTCGTGGAGGTCCGGCCGAGCGGTGTCCCGGGCGTGCGCGTCCGTCCAGCCGGCGAGGTCGAGGAGACGTTCGTGCATCGTCGACAGCACGGCGGCGGGAGCCGGCGCGCGGTCGAGGCCGTAGCCGACGAGCAGCTCGGCGAGCCGCTCCTCGGGTGCGAGCCCGGGCGGGGCCGGCATGTCCTCGCACCAGCCGCACAACCGGTAGGCGAGGTAGGCGACGTCCCAGACCCGGGGCCCTGGTGACGCCATGTCGACGTCGATGAACCCGACGAGCGCGCCCCCCGCGCGGACCATGTTGTACGGCGCGGCGTCGTTGAGGCACACGACCTCCGCCGGCTCGCGCACGGGCGAGCGCCACACCGCCCCGGCGAGCGCGAAGCCGACGGTCGCGTCGTGCCACGCCCGCAGCATCGCGCCCGACTGGCGGAGCGTCGCGCGGTCCCAGAGCCAGTCCGGGAGCGGCCAGCCGCCGACCTCGCCCTCGGTCCAGGTCAGCACCTCGCGCCCGACCGCGTCGCGGCCGAGCGGCGCGGGGGCCACGGAGACCCCCTGGGCGCGGACCCAGGCGAGGAGCGCGTGGACCGTCGGCGTCCACGGCCCGGCCGTCCGCCGCACGGTGTCGCCGACGCGCACCACGGCGTTGACGTTCCCTCCGGTCAGCGGGACCTCGTCCTCGTCGTCGTCGTGAGCGTGCACGGCCCGATCATCGCACCCGCCGCCCGCCCGACGTCCGGGTCGGCGCGCGGAACGCATAGGCTCTCAGGGTGGACGGACCCGACCCCAGAGCCCCCCGCACGCCCGCACCGGCCGGCCCGCGCACGAAGGGCTGGGTCATCGGTCGCATCGTCGGCGCACCGGTCATCCTCACGCCGTCGTGGTTCCTGGCCGCCGCGATCCTCACCGTGCTCTTCGTCCCCACGGTGCGGCGGCTCGCGCCGCACCTGGGCAACGAGGTGTACCTCGTCTCGTTCGCGTTCGTGCTCCTGCTGTTCGCCTCCGTGTTCCTGCACGAGGTGGCGCACGCGCTCGTCGCGCGGGCCCGCGGGCAGCACGTCACCGAGCTCGCCGTCACGCTGTGGGGCGGGCACACCGCGTACTCGGGGACGTCCGCCCGCCCGCTCGACGGCTTCCTCATCTCCGTGGTCGGGCCCCTGACCAACCTGGCGCTCGCGGTCGTGTTCTGGGTGACGTTCCAGGCGCAGCCGACGTTCTCCGTGCCCGCGCTGCTCCTCTACGCCGGGGCGTTCTCCAACGCGTTCGTCGGGTTCTTCAACCTCCTGCCGGGCCTGCCGCTCGACGGCGGGCAGATCCTCGAGTCGGCCGTGTGGGCCGCGACGGGCTCGCGTACCAGGGGCACGGTCGCGGCGGGCTGGGTCGGGCGCGCGGTCGCCGTCGGCGTCGTCGCGTGGGCCCTGGTGTGGCCGCTGACGGTCGGACGCCAGCCCGACCTGTGGACCGTCGCCTGGGCCGCGCTCATCGGCGCGTTCCTCTGGAGCGGCGCCGGGCAGGCGATCACCGCGGGCCGGACGCGCGAGGCGGTCTCCGGGCTCTCCGTGCGCGGCCTCGCGCGGCCCGCCGTCGCGGTGCCCTCCACGGCGACGGTCGGTGCCGTGGGACGGGCGGTGGCGCTCGCGGGCGGGCCGCACGTCCTCGCCGTGCTCGTCGACGGGACGGGCCGGCCCGTGGGATACGCGGACCCCGGGGCCGCCGCGGCCGTGCCGCCCGACGCCGCCGAGGCCACGCCCGTGGGCGCCGTCGCCGTGCCGCTGCCCGCGGGCGCGACGATCGACGCGCACCTCCAGGGTCAGGACATGCTCGGCGCCCTGGCACGCGTCGGGCGGGACGGCGCCGTCGTCGTCGTGACCGACGGCGGACGCGTCGTCGGGGCGCTCGAGGTCGCGCGGGTCGTGGCGGCTCTGCGGGACGCGCAGCGCGGTCGCTGACCGCGTCCGGCCCGTAGGATGGTCGCCCGTGACCTCCGAGCCCGCCGCCACGCCCGGCCCCCAGACGACGCCCTCCGGACCGGAGGACACCGCCGCGCCCGCGCCCGCGGCCGCCGCCCCGGACCGCCCCGGCGCGACCGGCGCCGACGAGCGCCGCGGGCCCCTGCGCGTGGGTGACAAGGTCCAGCTCACCGACCCGCGCGGACGCCTGCACACGATCACGCTCGCGCCGGGCGCGACGTTCCACACGCACAAGGGCTACCTGCGCCACGACGACCTCATCGGGCAGCCCGAGGGGAGCGTCGTCCGCAACACGGCCGAGATCGAGTACCTCGCGCTGCGCCCGCTGCTCGCGGACTACGTGCTGTCCATGCCGCGCGGGGCCGCGGTGGTCTACCCCAAGGACGCGGGGCAGATCGTCGCGATGGCGGACATCTTCCCCGGCGCGCGCGTCGTCGAGGCGGGCGTCGGCTCGGGCGCGCTGACGATGTCGCTCCTGCGCGCCGTCGGGGACGCGGGCGAGCTGCACTCGATCGAGCGCCGCGAGGACTTCGCGGCCATCGCGCGCGGCAACGTCGAGACCTTCTTCGGCGGCGCGCACCCTGCCTGGACGCTGTCCGTGGGCGACCTCGCGGACGTGTTGCCCACCGTCACCGGGGACGGCACGGTCGACCGCGTCGTCCTCGACATGCTCGCCCCGTGGGAGAACCTCGACGTCGTCGCCCGCGCGCTCGTCCCCGGCGGCGTGCTGGTCTGCTACGTCGCCACCACGACGCAGCTCTCGCGCCTCGCGGAGGACCTGCGCGCCGACGGGCGCTACGCCGAGCCGGTCGCGTGGGAGTCCATGGTGCGGGGCTGGCACCTCGAGGGCCTCGCGGTGCGCCCGCAGCACCGCATGATCGGGCACACGGGCTTCCTGCTCACCGCGCGCCGTCTGGCCGACGGCGTCGCGCCGCCCGAGCGCAAGCGCCGCCCGGCCAAGGGTGCGTACCCGACCGACGCCGAGCAGTGGTCGCCCGAGGAGCTCGGCGAACGCCCGGTGTCGGAGAAGAAGATCCGCCGCGTGCGGCGCGACGTCGGCCAGGGGCCGGAGCAGCCCGACCTCCAGGGCTCGGAGCAGGTCCCCGGGCACGGCGCCGAGCAGGGCGAGCACCCGTCCGGCGTGTCGGGTCCGTGACGGTCCGGTAACGATCGGGACCCGGTCGTCTCACCCTGGGTGTCGTCGGTGTGCACGGGCCAGAATTGTGCCTAAGGTCGACACCCGACCGCCGGACGGTGGTCGGCACGGGTCCTCCCGCGGGTCCGTCGTCCGCCGTCCACCACGCGGTCGGGCGAGCCGCCGGCGAGAGGGGACACCCCATGAGCGAGACATTCGGCCGTAGCGACGAGGCCCCGCAGAGCAGCGCGCGCGAGCTCGCGCTGCTGTCCGCGAAGAACGAGAGGCTCGCCGAGGCGCTCCGTGCCGCGCGCGACCAGATCCTCGACCTCAAGCGGCAGATCGACGACCTCGCCAAGCCCCCCGGCACGTACGCGGTGTTCCTCGCCGCGCACCCGGACGGGTCGGTCGACGTGTCCGCCGCCGGGCGCAAGATGCACGTCGGCGCCAGCCCGAGCCTCGACGTGGAGCGGCTGCGCCCCGGCCAGGAGGTCAAGCTCAACGAGGCGATGACCGTCGTCGCGGCGGGCGGGTACGAGCGCACGGGCGAGATCGTCACCGCCAAGGAGATCCTCGACGCCGACCGCGTGCTCGTCGTGGGTCGCGCCGACGAGGAGCGTGTCGTGCGCCTCGCCGGCTCGGTCGCGCACGCGTCGTTGCGCGTCGGGGACTCGCTGACGATCGACACGCGCAGCGGCTTCGTGTTCGAGGTGATCCCCAAGTCCGAGGTCGAGGAGCTCGTCCTCGAGGAGGTCCCCGACATCGAGTACGAGGACATCGGTGGCCTCGGCCCGCAGATCGAGCAGATCCGCGACGCCGTGGAGCTCCCGTTCACGCACCCCGACCTGTTCCGCGAGCACGGGCTGCACCCGCCCAAGGGCGTCCTCCTGTACGGCCCGCCCGGGTGCGGCAAGACGCTCATCGCCAAGGCGGTCGCGAACTCGCTCGCGCACACAGTCGCGCGGGCGCGCGGGGAGCAGGTCGAGGCCGGCTCGGGCGCGGCGCGCAGCTACTTCCTCAACGTCAAGGGTCCCGAGCTGCTCAACAAGTACGTGGGCGAGACCGAGCGGCACATCCGCCTGATCTTCGCCCGCGCCCGGGAGAAGGCGTCCCAGGGCACCCCGGTCGTCGTGTTCTTCGACGAGATGGAGTCGCTGTTCCGCACGCGCGGCACCGGCCTGTCGTCCGACGTCGAGACGACGATCGTTCCCCAGCTGCTCGCCGAGATCGACGGCGTCGAGCGGCTCGACAACGTCATCGTCATCGGCGCGTCGAACCGCGAGGACATGATCGACCCCGCGATCCTGCGACCCGGTCGCCTCGACGTGAAGATCAAGATCGAGCGGCCGGACGCGGAGGGCGCGAAGGAGATCTTCGCCAAGTACCTCACCGAGGACCTGCCGATCCACGCCGCCGACCTCGCCGAGCACGGCGGCAACCAGCGCGAGGCCCTCGACGCGATGATCCGGTCCGTGGTCGAGCGCATGTACTCCGAGGAGGACGAGAACCAGTTCCTCGAGGTCACCTACGCGAGCGGCGACAAGGAGGTCCTGTACTTCAAGGACTTCAACTCCGGCGCGATGATCCAGAACGTCGTCGACCGGGCCAAGAAGTCCGCGATCAAGGACTTCCTCGCCACCGGCCAGCGCGGCATCCGCGTCGACCACCTGCTCTCCGCCTGCGTGGACGAGTTCAAGGAGAACGAGGACCTGCCCAACACGACCAACCCCGACGACTGGGCACGCATCAGCGGCAAGAAGGGCGAGCGCATCGTCTTCATCCGCACGATCGTCCAGAAGAAGGGCGAGGGCGGCTCCCCGCGCACCATCGACACGGTCACCAACACCGGCCAGTACCTGTAGGACCATCCGACCGACGCCCCGAGACCCCGTCGGGTCGGCGACCTGCTCGCGCGGGCCGTCGCACCGGCGGGGTCTCGCCGCTGCGTGGGAGGGGGCCGTCGTCGGTGGACAGGGACCGCGCGCCGTCGGAGGACCGACATAGGGTGAGCGCGTGAGCGTTCGACGGGTCATGGGGATCGAGACCGAGTACGGCGTCCTGCAGCCGGGGAAGCCGATGGCGAACCCGATGCTCCTGTCGAGCCAGGTCGTCACCACCTACCGGGCGCTCGCCGCGCGGAGCGACGGCGCGCGCGGCCGGGCCCGCTGGGACTACGACGACGAGGACCCGCTGCAGGACGCGCGGGGGTTCCACGTGCCGCGCGCGTCGGCGCACCCGTCGTTGCTCACCGACGACCCGACCCGGCCCGCCCCCTCCGGGCCGGTGGCGGAGCCCGCCGGGGAAGAGGTGCCCGCGGGCTCGCTGCAGGAGGTCGCGCGGCCCACGACGGAGGAGTACGACGACCCGAGCGCTGCGAACGTCATCCTCACGAACGGTGCCCGGCTCTACGTCGACCACGCGCACCCGGAGTACTCCTCGCCCGAGGTCACGGTGCCGCACGACGTCGTGTGCTGGGACGTGGCGGGGGAGCGCGTCATGCTCGCGGCGTCGCGCGAGCTGGACCAGGTCCCCGGCGGGTCCGTCGTGCTGTACAAGAACAACGTCGACGGCAAGGGCGCGAGCTACGGCACGCACGAGAACTTCCTCGTGGACCGCGACGTCCCGTTCGGGGTGCTCGTGGAGATGCTCACGCCGTTCCTGGTGACCCGGCAGGTGTTCGCCGGCTCGGGGCGCGTCGGCCTCGGCCCCGCGGGCGAGGAGCACGGGTTCCAGATCTCCCAGCGCGCGGACTACGTCGAGGCGGAGGTCGGGCTGGAGACGACGCTGCGCCGCCCGATCGTCAACACGCGCGACGAGCCGCACGCCGACCGGCAGCGCTGGCGCCGCCTGCACCTCATCATCGGCGACGCGAGCATGCTCGAGACCGCGACCTATCTCAAGACGGGCACGACGTCGCTCGTGCTGTTCGTCGTCGAGCACCTCGAGGAGCTGGGGCCGCAGGTGCGGTCGCGGCTTTCGGGCCTGCGGCTGGCGGACCCGGTGGCCGACGTGCAGCGGGTCAGCCGCGACCTGGACCTCACGCGGCGGCTCACCCTCGCCGACGGGCGCGAGCTGACCGCGCTGGAGGTCCAGCGCGAGTACCTCGAGGTGGCGGCGCAGGCGTCGGAGCGGCTCGCCGGGGCTGACGGCGTCGACGCGCCCACGCGCGACGTGCTCGCCCGATGGGCCTCCGTGCTCGACCGTCTCGGGACGGACCGTGCCGCGTGCGCGCGCGACGTCGAGTGGGTCGCCAAGCTGCGCCTCCTCGACCGGCTGCGCGAGCGCGACGGTCTCGAGTGGGGCCACCCGCGGCTCGCGGCGATGGACCTGCAGTGGTCGGACGTGCGCCCGGAGCGCGGCATCTACCACCGGCTCCTCGCGGCGGGCGCGGTCGACCGGGTCGTCACCGAGCGCGAGGTCGGCGCCGCCGTGCACCACGCCCCGGAGGACACGCGCGCGTTCTTCCGCGGCGAGGTGATGGCGCGCTACGGCGACCAGGTCTCCGCCGCGAGCTGGGACTCCGTGATCTTCGACGTCCAGGGCGCGCCGTCGCTCCAGCGGGTCCCGATGATGGACCCGCTGCGGGGGACGCGCGCGCACATCGGCGCGCTGCTCGACGCGAGCCCGGACGCGGCGGCGCTCCTGGCGGGTCTGGCGGGCCCGTCGTGAGCCGCGGCGACTAGGCTGGACGTACGACGGCGCCCCGCCCCTCGCGGAACGGGCGCCGCGTGCGAGCAGGGCCGGGAAGGGCGCGAGCCCCGACCGGGTTGGAACGGACAGAGCGTCGGCGCGGCACCGGGCCGACGGACGAGGAGGCAGCCATGGCGGGTACCGAACGCACCCACGCGTCGCACGAGGACCGGCGTCCCGACGACGAGCCCGAGGGCCCCGAGGTCCCGGTCGCGCCGCAGGCGCAGTCGCGCGACGCGGAGGTCGACGCGCTCCTCGAGGAGATCGACGAGGTGCTGGAGACGAACGCGGAGTCCTTCGTCCGGGGCTTCGTCCAGAAGGGCGGCGAGTAGGAAGGGTGACGGCAACCCGATGAGCACGGACCAGCCAGGGCGCCTGCCCGACGCGTTCACGACCCCCGGGTCGTCGTCCTTCCTGGACTTCCTGTCCGGGCACGCCCCCGACCTGCTGCCGTCGCACCGCGCCGCCGGGCACGCGTCCGCGGGCGCGGCACCCGACGCGCCCCACGCGACGACGATCGTGGCGCTCACGTTCGGCGCCGAGGGCGTCGCGGGCGGCGTCGTCATGGCGGGCGACCGTCGCGCGACGATGGGCTCGATGATCGCGAACCGCGAGATCGAGAAGGTCTTCCCGGCGGACGAGTTCTCGGCGGTCGGGATCGCGGGGACCGCGGGCATCGCGGTCGAGCTCGTGCGCCTGTTCCAGCTCGAGCTCGAGCACTACGAGAAGATCGAGGGCGCCCTGCTCTCGCTGGACGGCAAGGCGAACCGCCTGTCCACGATGATCCGGCAGAACCTCGGCCTCGCCATGCAGGGCCTCGCCGTGGTCCCGCTGTTCGCCGGGTTCGACCTCGACCGGGCCACGGGCCGCATCTTCTCCTACGACGTGACCGGCGGCCGGTACGAGGAGCGCGCCTACCACTCGGTGGGCTCCGGGTCCGTGTTCGCGCGGAGCTCGCTCAAGAAGCTCTGGCGCACCGAGCTCGACCGGGACGCGTCCGTGCGCGTCGCGGTCGAGGCCCTGTACGACGCGGCGGACGACGACTCCGCCACCGGTGGACCCGACCCGGTGCGCCGGATCTGGCCCGTCGTCGCGGTCGTGACCCGGGACGGCTACGAGCGCGTCCCGGACGACGAGCTCGCGGCCGTCGTCGAGCAGATCGTCGCCGAGCGGTCCGGCACGGGCGTGCCGCGCCGCAGCCCCGCGGTGACGAACGCCGAGGCGGTCCCGCACGACCAGCCGCACGACCTGTCGCAGGGCCCCGCGTCGGGAGGTGACGCCGAGTGAACATGCCCTTCTACGTCTCGCCCGAGCAGCTCATGAAGGACCGGGCGGACTTCGCGCGCAAGGGCATCGCGCGCGGCCGGTCCGTCGTGGTCCTCGCCTACGAGGACGGGATCGCGTTCGCCACGGAGAACCCGTCGCGCGCGCTGCACAAGATCTCGGAGATCTACGACCGCATCGCGTTCGCGGCGGTGGGCAAGTACAACGAGTTCGAGAACCTGCGGGTCGCGGGGGTGCGCTACGCGGACCTGCGCGGCTACTCGTACGACCGCACCGACGTCAACGCCCGCGGGCTCGCGAACGCCTACGCCCAGACCCTGGGTACGGTGTTCACCACGGAGTCCAAGCCCCTCGAGGTCGAGCTCGTCGTCGCGGAGGTCGGGCGCACCGCGGCGCAGGACCAGCTCTACCGGATCTCCTACGACGGGTCGGTCGCGGACGAGCAGGGCGTCGTCGTCATGGGCGGGCAGGCCGACCAGCTCGGCCGCGTGCTCCAGGACGCGTGGCAGCCGGGCCTGGCGCTGGCCGAGGTCCTGCGCCTCGCGGTGCGCGCGCTCGGGTCGGGCGGTGACGGCGAGGAGGCGCGGACCATCCCGGCCACGCAGCTCGAGGTGGCCGTCCTGGACCGCACGCGCCCGCGGCGCGCCTTCCGGCGGCTGTCCGGGCAGGCCCTCGAGGACCTGCTCGCGGACGACGCGACCGGCACCGGTCCCGCGACGGACGAGGGGTAGGACCGCATGGACCGCAGGATCTTCGGGCTGGAGACGGAGTACGGCGTGACGTGCGCGTCCGACGACGGCCGCGGGCTGTCGGCGGACGAGGTGGCGCGCTACCTGTTCCGCAAGGTGGTCGCGTGGGGCAGGTCGTCCAACGTGTTCCTGCGCAACGGGTCGCGCCTGTACCTCGACGTCGGCTCGCACCCCGAGTACGCGACGGCGGAGTGCGACGACGTGCACCAGCTCGTCGCGTACGACCGCGGCGGGGAGCGGATCCTGGAGGGTCTGGTCGCGGACGCGCAGCAGCGCCTCGAGCACGAGGGGCTGCCCGGCCGCATCCACCTGTTCAAGAACAACACCGACTCGGCGGGCAACTCCTACGGCTGCCACGAGAACTACCTCGTGCGGCGCCAGGGCGACTTCTCGCGCCTGTCCGACGTGCTCGTCCCGTTCCTCATCACCCGTCAGGTGCTCACGGGCGCGGGCAAGGTCCTCACGACGCCGCGCGGCGCGGTCTACTGCCTGTCGCAGCGCGCCGACCACATCTGGGAGGCGGTCTCCAGCGCGACGACCCGGTCGCGCCCGATCATCAACACGCGCGACGAACCGCACGCCGACGCCGAGAGCTACCGGCGGCTGCACGTCATCGTCGGCGACTCGTCCATGGCGGAGACGACGACGATGCTCAAGGTCGGCACGACCGACCTCATCCTGCGCATGGTCGAGGCGGGCGTGCCCATGCGCGACCTCGCGCTCGAGAACCCGATCCGGTCGATCCGCGAGATCAGCCACGACATGACGGGCAAGCAGCCGGTCCAGCTCGCGAGCGGACGGACCGTCACGGCGATCGACCTGCAGGGCGAGTACCTGCAGCGGGTCAAGGAGTTCGTCGAGCAGGACGTCGCGCCCACGCCCGTCGTCAAGCAGGTCCTCGACCTGTGGGAGCGTGGCCTGCGCGCGCTCGAGACCGGCGACCTCTCGCTGGTCGACCGCGAGCTCGACTGGGTCATCAAGTACCGGCTGATCCAGCGGTACCAGGCCAAGCACGGGCTCGAGCTCGACGACCCGCGGATCGCGCGCCTGGACCTCGCGTACCACGACATCTCGCGCACCGAGGGGCTGTACAACCTCCTGGCCGCGCGCGGGATGGTCGAGCGCGTCACGACGGACCTCGAGGTGTTCGAGTCGACGGCGGTCCCGCCGCAGACGACGCGCGCCAAGCTGCGCGGCGACTTCGTGCGCGCCGCCCAGGAGGCACGCCGGGACTACACGGTCGACTGGGTGCACCTCAAGCTCAACGACCAGGCGCAGCGCACGGTCCTGTGCAAGGACCCGTTCCGGAACGTCGACGAGCGCGTGGAGCGCCTCATCGAGTCGATGTGATGCGGGACGTGATGTGACGAACCTGGTTCCTCCGACCGGGCGCCCCGTGCCGGGCTCCCGGTCCGCTCGTCGTCGTGCGCCCGGCGCCCGGGCGGCGCTCGCGCTGCTCGTGGCGTTCGTCGCCTCGGTCGTCCTCGCCGCCTGCACGGAGCCCGAGGACGCGACGCCGACGCCGCTGAACACCGACCTCACGGTCGCCGGTTCCTCGGGTGCGCCCCCGGAGCTGCAGTACCGCGCCCCGCTCGACGTGCCGGAGGCGACGTCGGAGGTGGTGTGGCCGGGCGCCGGGGCCGAGCTCGTCGACGGCGGCCCGCTCCTGCTCAACCTCTACGCGCAGGACGTGAGCGACGGGACGGTGCTGCAGAACACCTACACCGACGCCCCGCGCTGGCGCACGCTGACGGACGAGTCGATCGGGCGGGACCTGCGCGACCTCCTGCGCGGCCAGCGGGTGGGCGCGCGCCTCCTGCGGCTCGAGGAGGACGACGGCGTCCCCGTCGCGCTGGTCGTGGACGTGCTCCCGACCCGGGCGTCGGGCGAGGCGGTCGCGCCGGTCGAGGGCCTGCCGACCGTCACGCTCGCCGAGGACGGCGCGCCGAACGTCGCCGTCCCGCCCGAGACGGCCGCGCCGGGCGGGCTCGTCGTGCAGCCGCTGATCCGCGGCGACGGCCGCCAGGTCGAGGTCGGCCAGGTCGTCACGGTCCGGTACACGGGCGTGCGCTGGTCCGACGGCGAGGTCTTCGACACGACCTGGGCCGACGGCACCGCGCCCCTGTCGATCATGATCGGGATCGGCGAGGTCATCGAGGGGTGGGAGCAGGGCCTCCTGGAGCAGTCGGTCGGGAGCCAGGTGCTGCTCGTCGTTCCGCCGGACCTCGCCTACGGCGAGACGGCCAACCCGCTCGCGGGCGAGACGCTCGTCTACGTCGTGGACATCCTCGACGCCCAGTTCCCGGTGACCGCCGAGGAGGCCGCCGAGGGCGGCACCGACGGCGCCGGTACCGACACGACCGGCGACGCGCCGGCCGACCAAGGAGAGTCCTCATGACCGTCGCGATCCGTGTGATCCCGTGCCTCGACGTCGACGCGGGGCGCGTCGTCAAGGGCGTGAACTTCGAGAACCTGCGCGACGCGGGCGACCCCGTGGAGCTCGCCTCGCGGTACGACGCCGAGGGTGCCGACGAGCTGACGTTCCTCGACGTCTCGGCGTCGTCGGGGAACCGCGAGACGACGTACGACGTCGTGCGGCGCACTGCGGAGCAGGTCTTCGTGCCCCTCACGGTCGGCGGCGGCGTGCGCTCGGCGGAGGACGTGGACCGTCTCCTGCGCGCGGGCGCGGACAAGGTCGGCGTGAACACCGCGGCGATCGCCCGGCCGGAGCTCATCGCGGAGATCGCGGACCGCTTCGGCAGCCAGGTGCTGGTCCTGTCCGTCGACGCGCGCCGCACGACGGGCGACGTGCGCACCGACTCCGGGTACGAGGTCACGACCCACGGCGGGCGCCGGGGGACGGGCATCGACGCCGTGGAGTGGGCCGCCCGCGCCGCGGGGCTCGGGGCGGGCGAGATCCTGCTCAACTCCATGGACGCGGACGGCACGACCGCGGGCTTCGACCTCGAGATGCTCGGGGCGGTGCGCTCCGAGGTCCGGGTCCCGCTCGTCGCGAGCGGCGGTGCGGGGACGCCCGAGCACTTCGTGGCCGCGGCGCGCGCCGGGGCCGACGCGGTGCTCGCGGCGAGCGTCTTCCACTTCGGCGCCCTCACGGTCGCCCAGGTCAAGGACGCGATGCGCGCGCAGGGCGTCGAGGTGCGCTGAGGCCGTCTCGTGGGGCGGAGGGCCGGCTCCGTCGTCGCGGTCGGCAGAATTCCGTCGGGGCGCGTCAGGGGCGCATGAGAAGATCGTGCAACCCCTGAACGAAAGACGAGGACCGTCCCGTGCCCGGCAGCAGGACGCGCCCCACCGGCGCCGACGCCCCGCCCGCCCCGACCGACCTGCCGGCCTCGACGGACCGGCCCGACCCGCCCCGGGACCTGCTCCCCGACGAGCCGACCGTCCGGCGCCCCCACGCCCTGACCGGGTCGCGGGTGCGCCGGTCGCTGGCCCTCATGGGCCGCGGCATCCGCGACGAGCCGCGCACCTACGCCCTGGCGATCGGGTCGTCCGCGCTCTTCGGCGCGCTCACCGTCGCCGTGAGCAGCGCGATCGGCACCGCGACCGACGAGGTCGTCGTCCCCGCGATCGCGGGCGACGCGGCCGCGCGCGGCCGCATCTGGGTCGCGGGCCTGGTCCTCGCCGGCATCGCGGTCTCCCTCGCGGTGAGCGTGGCCGCGCGTCGCATCTTCGCGGGCAACGGGTACGCCGCGCTCCAGGCGTGGCACCGCACCGCGGTGACGCGCCAGTACCTGCGCCTGCCCATGTCGTGGCACCGCTCGCACCCCGCCGGGCAGCTCCTGTCCAACGCGAACTCCGACGTCGAGGCGGCGACGGGCGTGTTCAACCCGCTCCCGTTCGCGCTCGGTGTCGTCGTCATGATCGGCGTCGCCGCCGTGATGCTGTTCCGCGTGGACGTGTGGCTCGCGTGCGCGGCACTGATCGTCATCCCGCTCGCGATCGCCGTGAACATCGTCTTCCAGCGCTACATGTCGCCCGCGATCACGCGCGCGCAGCAGCTCCGGGCCGAGGTCTCGGACGTCGCGCACGAGAGCTTCGAGGCGGCGCTGCTCGTCACGTCGCTCGGGACCGCGGACCGCGAGGAGCGGCGCTTCGCCGAGCGCACCGACGAGCTGCGCGCCGCGAACGTACGCGTCGGGGTCGTCCGGGCGTTCTTCGACCCGGTCATCGAGCTGCTGCCGTCGCTCGGTACGCTCCTCGTCCTGGCCGTCGGGACCGTCCGGCTCACCTCGGGCGGCGTCGCGGCGGGTGACATCGTCACCGCCGCCTACCTCCTCACGATCATGGCCGTCCCCGTCCGGGCGTTCGGGTGGGTGCTGGGCGAGCTCCCGCGCGCCCTCGTCGGGTACGAGCGCATCAGCCGCGTCGTCGACGCGGGCGGCGTGCTGCGCCCCGGGACCGGCGGGCTCCCCGGCGGGGGCTCGGGGCTGGGCGTCCGCCTCGAGGGCGTCGGCGTGGACGTCCGCGCGGGCGGTCGGGCGATCACCCTGCTCGACGGGGTCGACCTCGAGGTCGACCCCGGGACCACGGTCGCGGTCGTCGGCCCGACGGGTGCGGGCAAGACGACGCTCGTGTCGCTGCTCGCCCGGCTCTCGGACCCGACGCGCGGTCGGGTGCTGCTCGACGAGACGGACGTGCGCGACGTGCGCGAGGCCGACCTGACGTCCCAGGTCGCCCTCGTGGCGCAGCAGGCTTTCGTCTTCGAAGACTCCGTGCGGGCGAACGTCACGCTCGTCGACGACGGCGACGCGGGCCCGGACGACGACCAGGTCTGGGAGGCGCTGCGCCTGGCGCGCGTGGACGACGTCGTCGCGCGCCTGCCGGAGGGCCTCGACGCGCCGCTGGGGGAGCGCGGGGCGAACGTGTCCGGCGGCCAGCGCCAGCGGCTCGCCATCGCGCGCGCCCTCGTGCGCCGTCCGCGCCTGCTCGTCCTGGACGACGCGACGTCCGCGGTCGACCCGCGCGTCGAGCAGCAGATCCTCGCGGGCCTCGCCCGCGAGGGGGCCGACCGCCCGACCGTCGTCATGGTGGCCTACCGCATGTCGAGCGTCGCGCTCGCAGACGTCGTCGTGCACGTCGAGTCCGGCCGCGTGGTCGACGTCGGGACGCACGAAGAGCTCCTCGCGCGCGACCGGGGCTACCGCGAGCTCGCGACGGCCTACGCCCGCGAGGCGGAGCGGCGCGAGCAGGAGCGCGCGGACGCCACCGACGCGACCGCGCTGGAGGCGGCCGAGAAGGACGACGCGAGCCGGGGCGACGACCTCGCGCGTCGGGAGGAGAGCGAGGAGGACGACGTCGTGCGGCACGTCGAGACGGGGGCGCTGGAGGAATGAGCCGGACCACCACCACGGAGCGTTCCGCGACCGGGAGCGCGGCCCCCGCGCCCGGAGGCACGCCGGGCCGGGCGGCCGAGGCCCGCATCGCCGCGGCGAGCTCGCTCGGCGTCCTCGCCACCCTGCGCCGCGGCGTCCAGGTCTCGCCGCAGATCCTCGACGGGATCTGGATCACTCTCGGCCTCGCGGTCGCCGCCGCGCTGGGTCGCGTCGTCGTGCCGGTGACGGTCCAGCAGACCGTGGACACCGGCGTGCTCGCCGACGGCGGTCCGGACACGACGCGCGTGGCCGTGCTGGTCGGCGTCGCCGCGGTCGTCATCGTCCTCGCGGGCCTCTGCTCGGCCTTCGTCAACGTCCGGCTGTTCCGGTCGACGGAGGCGGGGCTCGCCGGCCTGCGGGTCGGGGCGTTCCGGCACGTGCACGACCTCTCGGTCCTCACCCAGAACACCGAGCGTCGCGGGTCGCTCGTCTCGCGCGTCACGAGCGACGTCGACACCATCTCGCTCTTCGTGCAGTGGGGCGGCATCATGCTGCTCGTCTCGGTGCTGCAGATCGGCGTCGCGACAGTCCTCATGGCCGTCTACTCGTGGCAGCTCACGCTCGTGGTCTGGGCGTGCTTCGTCCCGCTGTTCCTCGTCCTGCGCCCCGCGCAGGCCCGGGTCAACGACGCCTACACGCAGGTCCGGGCGCGCGTCGGCGGGATGCTCGGCGCCATCTCCGAGTCGATCGTGGGCGCGGAGACGATCCGCGCCTACGGTGCGGGCGCGCGCACCGCGCGCCGCATCGACGCCGCCGTCGACGCGACGCGGCGGGCGATGGTCCGGGCGCAGAAGCTCGTCGCCGTCGTCTTCTCGAGCGGGGTGCTCGTCGCGAACCTCGTGCTCGCCGTCGTCGTGGTGGTCGGCTCGTACCTCGGGGTGGCCGGCGACATCTCGGTCGGCCAGCTCCTCGCCTTCCTCTTCCTCGTCCAGCTCTTCACGGGCCCCGTGCAGATGGCGACCGAGATCCTCAACGAGCTCCAGAACGCCGTCGCCGGCTGGCGCCGCGTGCTCGCGGTGCTGGAGACGCCCGTCGAGGTCGTCGACAAGGGCGCCGACGGCGAGCGCAGCCCCCGCGGACCTGCGCACGTGCGGCTCGAGGGCGTCCGGTTCGCCTACCCCGACGGGCCCGAGGTGCTGCACGGCGTCGACCTCGACCTCCCGGCCCGGGCCTCGGTCGCCGTCGTCGGGGCCACCGGGTCCGGCAAGACGACGATCGCCAAGCTCGTCACCCGGCTCATGGACCCGACCGCGGGCCGCGTGCTGCTCGACGGCACCGACCTGCGCGACCTCGCCGTCGAGTCCCTGCGCGAGCGCGTCGTGCTCGTGCCGCAGGAGGGCTTCCTCTTCGACGGCACGCTCGCCGACAACGTCGCCTACGGGCTGCGGGGCGACGCCGAGCAGGAGCCCGACGCCGCGCGCCGTGCCCGGATCGAGGCCGCCGTAGAACGGCTCGGGCTCACCGACTGGGTCGCGGACCTGCCCGACGGGCTCGACTCCCCGGTCGGCCAGCGCGGCGAGTCGCTCTCGGCCGGGGAGCGGCAGCTCGTCGCGCTGGTGCGGGCCTACCTCGCCGAGGCCGACCTGCTCGTCCTCGACGAGGCGACGTCCGCCGTCGACCCCGGGACCGAGGTCCGCATCGCCCGCGCCCTCGCTTCGCTCACCGCGGGCCGCTCGACGCTGACCATCGCGCACCGACTCTCAACCGCCGAGGCCGCGGACCTCGTCGTCGTGGTGGACGCGGGCCACGTCGTCGAGGTCGGCCACCACGACGACCTCGCCCGCGCAGGCGGCGTCTACGCCCGCATGCACGACGCCTGGGTCTCGCAGACCCGCTGAGCCGCCCGTCGCCGGGACGGGGCGCTCCGGGGCGGCCGCGGGTCGGGGGACGAGACCACGCCCCGGCCCGACCGTGGGCGAGGCGAGACGGCGGACCGGGGAGGGCGCGGCGTCTGGCAGGATTCTCGGGTGCCCGACTCCACGACCGGCCCGCAGCCCACGACCGACCTCTCGCTCGACCCCGAGATCGCCGCGCGGCTCAAGCGCGACGACGCCGGGCTGGTCGCCGCGATCGTCCAGCAGCACGACTCGGGCGACGTGCTCATGCTCGGCTGGATGGACGACGAGGCGCTGCGCCGGACGCTGACGACCGGGCGCGTGACGTTCTGGAGCCGGTCCCGGCAGGAGTACTGGCGCAAGGGCGACACGTCGGGCCACGTGCAGGTCGTGCGCTCGGTCGCCCTCGACTGCGACGGCGACGCGCTGCTCGTGCGCGTCCACCAGGTCGGGGCCGCGTGCCACACCGGCACGCGCACGTGCTTCGAGGCCGGGGGAGACCTGGGCGCCGTCGTCGGCGACCTGCCGCCCGGCGCCGTCGACCCCTCGACCACGCCCGACCCCGATCCTGAGGAGGAGAACCAGTGAGCGCGACCGTCGACCCGGCCGAGACCACCACCGTCCCCGCGGGCGGTCCCGCGTGGGGCGAGACGTGGCCCGTGCTCGACGGCTTCCGCGCGCTGGCCACGTCGCGACGCGTGGTCCCGGTCGTCCGGCGCCTGCTCGCCGACGACGTGACGCCCGTCGGCCTGTACCGCACGCTCGCGCAGGGGCGGCCGGGCACGTTCGTCCTGGAGTCCGCCGAGTCGGACGGCCGCTGGGCGCGGTACTCGTTCGTCGGCGTCGCGTCCCGCGCGACGCTCACGGCGCGCGGCGGCCGCGCGGTCTGGTCCGGCGACGTGCCGGCGGGCGTCCCGCTCGAGGGGGACGTCGTGGACGTGCTGGAGGCGACGCTCGACGTGCTGCGCACGCCGGCCGTCGAAGGCCTCCCGCCGCTCACGGGCGGCCTCGCGGGCGCGATCGGCTGGGACGTGATCCGGCACTGGGAGCCGACCCTGCCCGCGGACGCACCGGACGAGCTGGGCGTGCCCGAGCTGACGCTGTGCCTCGCGACGGACCTCGCGGTCGTCGACCACGCGGAGGGCAGCGTGTGGCTCGTCGCCAACGCGATCAACTTCGACGACACGGACGAGCGCGTCGACGAGGCGTACGCGGACGCCGTCGCACGGCTGGACGCGATGCAGGACCGGCTCGTCGCCGGGGGCGCGCACGTCGCGTCCGTCCTCGCTCCGGACGTCGCCGAGCCCGAGCTCGAGTTCCGCTCGACGCGCGACGAGTTCGAGGCGGCCGTCGTCGCGGGCAAGGACGCGATCCGCGAGGGCGAGGTGTTCCAGGTGGTGCTGTCCCAACGCCTGGACCTCGACTGCCCTGCGGACCCGCTCGACGTGTACCGCGCGCTGCGGACGATCAACCCGAGCCCGTACATGTACTACTTCCAGCTCACGGACGCGGACGGGCGGGACTTCGCGGTCGTCGGGTCCAGCCCGGAGACCCTCGTGAAGGTCGACGACGGGCGCGTCACGACGTTCCCGATCGCCGGTTCCCGTCCCCGCGGCGCCACGCCCGAGGAGGACGTGGCACTGGGCGAGGAGCTCCTGCAGGACCCGAAGGAGCTCGCCGAGCACATCATGCTCGTGGACCTGTCGCGCAACGACCTCGTGAAGGTGTGCGAGCCGACGTCCGTCGAGGTCGTGGAGTTCATGGCGACCAAGCGGTTCAGCCACATCATGCACCTGTGCTCGACGGTCGTCGGGACGCTGCGCGACGGCGCGACCGCGCTGGACGCCTTCCGGGCGACGTTCCCGGCCGGGACGCTCTCCGGCGCGCCCAAGCCGCGGGCGATCGCCCTCATCGACGAGCTCGAGCCGGCGTCGCGCGGGATCTACGGTGGGACCGCGGGGTACTTCGACTTCGACGGGAACATGGACATGGCCATCGCGATCCGGACCGCGCTCATCCGCGACGGCCGGGCGAGCGTCCAGGCCGGCGGCGGCATCGTCGCGGACTCGGTGCCGGCGCTGGAGTACGCGGAGTCGCGCAACAAGGCAGCGGCCGCGGTCCGGGCCGTCCAGGTCGCCGCGCGGCTGCGGGGGCTGGCATGAGCCGGCCGGCCGGGCCGAGCCGGCGTACCGCGATCTGGGTCCTGCTCCTGCTCGGCGGCGCGACCCTCGCGACGGCGGTACCGACGTGGCTGAGCACGACCGGCGCGACGGCGCTCGACCCGGAGGTCGAGGTCGCCGTCGCCGGGACGTCGGCGGCGCCGGGGGTGAGCGCGTCGGCGCTCGTGCTCGTCGCCGCCGCGCTCGCGCTCGGGCTCGTCGGCCGCGTCGGCCGGTGGGTCGTGCTCGCGGTCGCCGCGGCGAGCGGTGTCGTCGCGACCGTCTCCGCGCTCGGCGTCGCGCTCGACCCGGGGCCGAGCGCCCGGTCGGCCGTCGCGGACGCGACGGGCGTCACGGAGCTCACCGCGCCCGTCGAGCTGACCGTCGCGCCTTGGCTCGCCGCGGCCCTCGGCGTCCTCACGGTGCTCGCGGTGGTGTGGGTCGCGCTCGGCTCGCGGTCGTGGGCGGGCGCCTCGACCCGGCACGAGCGCGCGGCGCCCCCGGTGCCCCCGAGCGCTCCGGCGCCGTCCGCGACGGGTCCCGAGGACCGTCCGGACGCCGCGGCGAGGACCGCGGAGCCCTCCGCGCCCGACGACCTCTCCGACCACGACGCGTGGGACGCGCTGTCCCGCGGCGAGGACCCCACGGACCGCTGAGCAGCGCGGACGCCCGTCCTTGCCCTCGCGGCCCGCGACCGCGCGGGGGACGGGCACCGGCCCGGTCCGATAGGCTCTGACCACATCTTGACGAAAGGCACGACCCTCATGGCCGAGAACCAGAAGACCACCGAGATCGCCTACCTGCCGACGGCGGCGCCGCCCACGAACCACGGCCACACCGTCGCCGCGTGGTTCACCATGATCGGCATCATGGTCGGCGCGCTCGTGGCCGCGATCGGTGTCCTCCTCCCGGGCATGGCCCAGGTGTCCGGCGTCTGGCTCTTCTGGGTCGGCATGGGCGTCGTGGCGGTGGCGCTCGTCGGCGGCCTCGTGCTCCGCAACATGGGCTACGGCCAGAAGCAGTCGCGATGACGCAGCCGCCGGGTCCCGGCCCGTACGACCCCGCAGGCCCGCAGGACGGGTCGCAGGCGCCGTACGGCTCGTCGGCGCCCGGCGGCCCGCAGCACCCGACGGGCGACCCCGCGGGAGCCCCGTACGGGGCACAGCCGCCGTACCCGGCGCAACCGCAGTACCCGGGGCAGCAGCAGTACCCCGGACAGCAGTACCCGGCGGGCGCCTACGGGGCGCCGCCGTACTACCCCAAGAACAACCTGGCGATCTGGTCGCTGGTGCTGGGGATCGCCTCGTTCGTCCTGAGCTGCGGATTCTTCACGGGCATCCCGGCGGTGATCGTCGGCAACGCCGCGAAGCGGGCGGTGGCGGAGGGCCAGGCGGACAACGACGGCATGGCGACGGCGGGGATCATCCTCGGCTGGGTCGCGATCGGCCTGTCGGTGCTCGGCGTGCTCTTCCTGCTGATCTTCGTCCCGGGCATCCTCGCCTGGGTCGGCACGATCCCGGACCAGTACTGACGGGTGCGCACGTGACGTCCGAGGCCGTCCGACGTCGACGGGTCCCGCGCGCGGCGCAGGCACCCCTCGCCGTCGGCGCGCTCGT
The DNA here is from genome assembly GCF_055571305.1 of Cellulosimicrobium sp. NPDC030954. Classification (NCBI taxonomy): domain Bacteria; kingdom Bacillati; phylum Actinomycetota; class Actinomycetes; order Micrococcales; family Promicromonosporaceae; genus Cellulosimicrobium; species Cellulosimicrobium sp. NPDC030954. Next base: position 348,689 of record NZ_JBVIFN010000004.1, on the reverse strand, counting down.
GGTGGCCGCGGCGGCCTACGTGGGCGCCGTCGACCCCAACCGTCCGGGGCACTACGTCACGTGCCCCCTGCTCGCGCTGACCGGCCTCGCGTGCCCCGGGTGCGGCGGCCTGCGCGCCACCCACGACCTCGTGCACCTCGACCTCGCCGCGGCCTGGTCCATGAACCCCCTGTGGGTCGTCGTCGCGCCGCTGCTCGCCGCGCTGTGGGTCACGTGGCTCGTCCGGGCCTGGCGGGGGCGCCCGGCGCTGCGTCTCCCCGTCTGGCTGGCGTGGGCCTCCCTCGGCGTCCTCGTGCTCTTCGGCGTCCTGCGGAACGTGCCCGCGCTCGTCCCGTGGCTCGGCCCGGTAGCGGGTTGAGACGGTCGGGCAGCGCCGCGACGGTCGTCTCGGGGGCTGAGCCGTGGTCATCGTCACTCGGGGGCGGCTCTACGATGGCAGGTACCTCCCTGTCAACGGGTCGGCCCGAACCTGTGGGTGCACGATGGCCGACCGGCCCGGCCGGGGGGCGAGACGACACGGGGAGTGGTGGGACGATGACGGTTCTGGACGACATCGTCGCGGGCGTGCGCGAGGACCTCGCGGTACGTCAGGCGGCGACCTCGCTCGACGAGCTGAAGGAACGTGCCGCCCGTGTCCCCGGGGCGCTCGAGGTCGTGAGCCGCCTCAAGGCGGACGACGCCGTCGCGGTCATCGCCGAGGTGAAGCGCTCGAGCCCCAGCAAGGGTGCGCTCGCGGCGATCTCCGACCCGGCCGAGCTCGCGGGGGAGTACGAGAAGGGCGGCGCGGCCGCGATCTCCGTGCTCACCGAGCAGCGCCGCTTCAACGGGAGCCTCGCCGACCTCGACGCGGTGCGCGCCCGGGTCGACGTCCCGGTGCTCCGCAAGGACTTCGTCGTGACGCCGTACCAGGTGTGGGAGGCGCGGGCGCACGGCGCCGACATCGTCCTCCTCATCGTCGCCGCGCTCGAGCAGACGGTCCTCACATCGCTCGTCGAGCGCGTCCACTCGCTCGGCATGACCGCGCTCGTCGAGGTGCACACGCTGGACGAGGTCTCGCAGGCGCTCGACGCCGGTGCGCGCGTCGTGGGCGTGAACTCGCGCGACCTCAAGACCCTCGACGTGGACCGCACGACGTTCGCGCGCCTTGCCCCCGCCATCCCGGACGAGGTCGTCCGCGTCGCCGAGTCCGGCGTGCGCGGGCCGCACGACGTCATGGACTACGCCCGTTCCGGTGCGCACGCGGTGCTCGTCGGCGAGGCGCTCGTGACCGACGACGCCCCGCGCTCGTCCGTCGCGGACCTCGTCGCGGCCGGGTCGCACCCGTCGCTGTGGTCCGTGCGGCCCTGAGGCACGACGGCACCGTCCGTCACGCCGCAGGCGCCGCGCCCCGGCCCAGCACACCCCACCACGCAGGAGGACCGGCCCCGTGCCCGACTCGACACCTTCGACCACCTCCCGGAGCGCCGAGCACTCCGTGCGCGCCGACCTGACGCGCTCCCTCGCGACCCAGGAGGGTCCCTACTTCGGCGAGTTCGGCGGACGCTTCGTCCCCGAGGCGCTCATCGCCGCGCTGGACGAGCTGGAGACCGAGTACCGCAAGGCGCTCGACGACCCGGCGTTCGTGAACGAGCTCGCGCGGCTCCAGCGCGAGTACACCGGGCGTCCGAGCCCGCTCACGGAGGTGCCGCGCTTCGCGCAGCACGCGGGCGGCTCGCGCGTCTTCCTCAAGCGCGAGGACCTCAACCACACCGGCTCGCACAAGATCAACAACGTGCTCGGCCAGGCGCTGCTGGTCAAGCGCATGGGCAAGACGCGCGTGATCGCCGAGACCGGGGCGGGCCAGCACGGCGTCGCCACCGCGACCGCCGCGGCCCTGCTCGACCTCGAGTGCGTCGTGTACATGGGCGAGGAGGACACGCGGCGCCAGGCGCTCAACGTGGCCCGCATGCGCCTGCTCGGCGCGGAGGTCGTGCCCGTGACGATCGGGCAGCGCACGCTCAAGGACGCGATCAACGAGGCGCTGCGCGACTGGGTCGCGAACGTCGACACGACCCACTACCTCCTGGGCACGGTGACCGGCCCGCACCCGTTCCCCGAGATGGTGCGGGAGTTCCACCGCGTGATCGGCGAGGAGGCGCGCACGCAGATCCTCGACCGCATCGGGCGGCTGCCGGACGCCCTCGCGGCGTGCGTCGGCGGCGGGTCCAACGCGCTCGGCCTGTTCAACGCGTTCCTCGACGACGAGGGCGTCGAGCTCTACGGCTTCGAGGCCGGCGGCGAGGGCGTGGAGACCGGCCGGCACGCGGCCCGCTTCAGCGGGGGCGCCCCGGGCGTCCTGCACGGCGCTCGCTCCTACCTGCTGCAGGACGACGACGGCCAGACCCTGCCCAGCCACTCCGTCTCCGCGGGGCTGGACTACCCGAGCGTCGGCCCGGCGCACTCGTGGCTCCACGACCTCGGGCGGGCGACCTACGAGCCCGTGACCGACTCCGAGGCCATGGAGGCGTTCCGGCTGCTGTGCCGCACGGAGGGCATCATCCCCGCGATCGAGTCGGCGCACGCGCTCGCCGGCGCGCTGCGGGTCGGCCGCGCGGCCGCCGCCGCGGGCCGCACGGACCACGTGATCCTGGTGAACCTCTCGGGGCGCGGGGACAAGGACGTCGCGACCGCCGCCCGGTGGTTCGACCTCGTGGACGACGACGCGATCGCCGAGACGGCGACGGGCACGGAGGGACAGCTGTGAGCGCGGCACAGACCAAGGACGCCGTCGGGGCGACGACCGCAGGCGCGACGGGCACCGCGCGCCGCCTGCTCGAGCTCCGCGCGGAGGGCCGGGCGGCGCTCGTCGCCTACCTGCCCGTCGGCTTCCCGACCGTGGACCGCTCGATCGAGGCGGCGCTCGCGCTCGTCGAGTCGGGCGTGGACGTGCTGGAGCTCGGCATCCCGTACACCGACCCCGTGATGGACGGTCCGGTGATCCAGGCCGCCGCGCAGACCGCGCTCGACGCCGGCGTGCGCGTCGCCGACGTGTTCCGCGTCGTCGCCGCCGTCACGGAACGCACCGGCGGCCGGGTCCCGGTGCTCGTCATGACGTACTGGAACCCGGTCCTGCGGTACGGCGTCGACGCGTTCGCGCGCGACCTCGCCGCCGCCGGGGGAGCCGGGCTCATCACGCCCGACCTCATCCCCGACGAGGGCCGCGCCTGGCTGGACGCGTCGGAGGCGCACGGGCTGGACCGCGTCTTCCTGGTCGCGCCGAGCTCGACGGCCGAGCGGCTGCGGCTCACCGCGCGCGCGTCGCGCGGGTTCGTCTACGCCGCCTCGACGATGGGCGTCACGGGCGTGCGGGCGGCCGTCGGGCCGCAGGCCGCGCGGCTCGTCGCGGACACGCGCGCCGCCGGCGCCGACCTCGTGTGCGTCGGGCTCGGCGTGTCCACGGGCGAGCAGGCGGCGGAGGTCGGCCGCTACGCCGACGGCGTCATCGTCGGCTCCGCGTTCGTCCGCCCCCTCCTGGGCGACGCGCCGTGGGACGAGCGGATCGCCGCCCTGAAGGTCGTCGCGGCGGACCTCGCCGCGGGCGTCCGCTCGGGTCGCGGCGGGGCCGGCGACGACGCCCCGGCCGGCTCGACGACGTCCGGAGCGGTGGTCGCATGAGCGCCGCGCTCGCCGTCGGGCAGCTCGTGGAGGCCGCGGGCGCCCTGCCCGCCGCGATCCCGAGCCCTCCGCAGCACACGTGGTACGTCGGGCCGTTCCCGATCCGGGCGTACGCGCTCGCGATCCTCGCGGGCATCGCAGTGGCCCTGTGGCTCACCCGGCGCCGCTGGGTGCAGCGTGGGGGAGAGGCGGACGACGTCCTGGAGATCGCCTTCTGGGCGGTCCCGTTCGGGATCGTCGGCGGACGTCTGTACCACGTGTTCTCGACGCCGGACCCGTACTGGGGCCCGAACGGCGACCCCGTCCGCGCGCTCTACGTGTGGGAGGGCGGCCTCGGCATCTGGGGCGCGGTCGCGCTCGGCGCGGTCGGCGCGTACATCGGGTGCCGTCGCCAGCGCGTGAGCTTCCCCGCGTTCGCCGACGCCCTCGCGCCCGGGCTGCTGCTCGCGCAGGCGGTCGGCCGCCTCGGCAACTGGTTCAACCAGGAGCTCTTCGGCGCTCCCACGACGCTGCCCTGGGGGCTGCGCGTCGACGACTCCGTGGCCGCCGCAGCCGGCTATCCGCCGGGCACCTTGTTCCACCCGACGTTCCTCTACGAGATGGTCTGGAACATCGGTGCTGCCCTGCTCCTGATCTACCTGGACCGTCGGTTCCGGCTGGGTCATGGTCGGGTATTCTGGCTCTACGTCTTCGTCTACACGCTCGGTCGGGTGTGGATCGAGATGCTGCGCATCGACGAGGCCGAGCTCGTCCTCGGCCTCCGGCTGAACGTCTGGACCTCGATCCTGGTCGGCGTCGGTGCGTTGATTGCGTTTATCGTTGTCGGGCGTCGCCACCCCGGGCGCGAGGAGACGGTGTCCCTCGACGCTCCGGACGAGGCGTCCACCACGGGGTCCGAGGAGCCGGTCGAGGAGTCGACCGACGACACGGACACCTCGACGACCGAGGACTCCGACGACTCGGAGGAGTCCGAGCAGGCAGATGCCGCGCGACCAGACCCCGGTCGCTGAGCATCCGTCATTCATAGGCGAATCCGCCGGGCGACCGCCCGGTGGGTTCTGTCATGTCCATAGGGCCGACGACGTCCCGAATCCCCCAGCTGGAACCAGCCCGGCCGTCTCGGTCGGGCGCCTGTGAGGACGGTGTTGATGACCACGCCGCAGTATCGGGACGCGCACCGGGCACCTGCCCTGTCCGCCCCTCCCACGGCATCCGGTCTGTACGACCCCGCCGCCGAGCACGACGCGTGCGGCGTCGCCTTCGTGGCGACGCTCCGCGGCACGCCCGGACGCGACATCGTTGACGCGGGCCTGACGGCCCTGCTCAACCTCGACCACCGCGGCGCCGTCGGCGCCGAGGAGAACAGCGGCGACGGCGCCGGGATCCTCACGCAGATCCCCGACGCGTTCGTGCGCGACGTGGTCGACGCGGAGCTCCCGCCCGCCGGGCACTACGCCATCGGCATGGCCTTCCTCCCGCAGGACGCCGGCGCGGCCGCGGAGGCGGCCCGCGGTGTCGAGGCGATCGCGGCCGAGGAGAAGCTCGAGGTCCTCGCGTGGCGCGACGTGCCCGTGACCGCCGACCTCGTCGGACCGAGCGCCCGCGCGTCCATGCCGCTGTTCCGCCAGGTCGTCGTCGCGGACCCCGCGCGCGAGCTGTCCGGCGTCGAGCTCGACCGCCGCACCTACCGCCTGCGCAAGCGCGCGGAGAACGAGCTCGGCCTGTTCTTCGCCTCGCTCTCGGCGCGCACCCTCACGTACAAGGGCATGCTCACGACGGCGCAGCTCGAGCCGTTCTTCCCGGACCTGTCCGACCCGCGGTACGCGAGCGAGATCGCGCTCGTGCACTCGCGGTTCTCGACGAACACGTTCCCGTCGTGGCCGCTCGCGCAGCCGTTCCGGATGATCGCGCACAACGGCGAGATCAACACGGTGCGCGGCAACCGCAACTGGATGGCGGCGCGCGAGGGCACCCTCGCGAGCGACGCCGTCGGCGACCTCGCGCCGCTCCTGCCGGTGTGCTCGGAGGGGTCGAGCGACTCGGCGAGCTTCGACGAGGTGCTCGAGCTCCTGCACCTGTCGGGCCGCTCGCTGCCGCACGCCGTGCTCATGATGATCCCGGAGGCGTGGGAGAACCACGCCGACATGGACCCGGACCTGCGCGCGTTCTACGAGTACCACTCGACGCTCATGGAGCCGTGGGACGGGCCGGCGTGCCTGAACTTCACCGACGGGACGCTGATCGGCGCGGTCCTGGACCGCAACGGCCTGCGCCCGGGACGCTACTGGGTGACCGAGGACGGCCTCGTGGTGCTCGCGAGCGAGGCGGGCGTGCTCGACCTCGACCCCGCGACGATCGTCCGCAAGGGCCGCCTCGAGCCGGGGCGCATGTTCCTCGTCGACACCGGCCAGGGCCGGATCATCGAGGACGAGGAGATCAAGTCCCAGCTCGCCGCGCAGCGCCCGTACGCGCAGTGGGTCGCGGAGAACGCGGTCTACCTCGACCAGCTCCCCGAGCGCGAGCACGTCGCGCACAGCCCGGCGTCGGTCGAGCGCCGCCAGCGCGCCTTCGGGTACACGCAGGAGGAGCTCAAGGTCATCCTCACCCCGATGGCCAACACGGGGGCGGAGCCGCTGGGCGCCATGGGCACGGACACGCCCATCGCCGTCCTCGCGAAGCGACCGCGCCTGCTCTTCGACTACTTCACGCAGATGTTCGCGCAGGTGACGAACCCGCCGCTCGACGCGATCCGCGAGGAGCTCGTCACGTCCATCGGCGGCGCGATCGGCCCGGAGCCGAACCTCCTCGTCGACACGCCCGAGCACGCGCGCAAGCTCATGCTGCCGTTCCCCGTGCTCGACAACGACCAGCTCGCCAAGATCATCCGCGTCGACAAGGACCCGAAGCTCGCCGGCATCTTCCGCGCGGTGACGATCAAGGGCCTGTACCGCGTCGCGGGCGGTGGCGAGTCCCTGCTCGCCCGCCTCGAGGAGATCTTCGCCGAGGTCGACGAGCACGTCGCCGCGGGCGCGAGCTTCATCGTGCTGTCGGACCGCGACTCGGACGCCGAGCACGCCCCGATCCCCTCGCTGCTCCTGTCGAGCGCGGTGCACCACCACCTGCTGCGCCGGCACACGCGCACCCAGGTGTCGCTCGTCGTCGAGGCCGGCGACGTGCGCGAGGTGCACCACGTCGCGCTGCTCATCGGCTACGGCGCCGCCGCGGTCAACCCGTACCTCGCCATGGAGACGGTCGAGGACCTCGCGCGCCGCGGCTACCTCACGGTCGACCCGGCGAAGGCCGTCGCGAACCTCATCAAGGGGCTCGGCAAGGGCGTCCTCAAGGTCATGAGCAAGATGGGCATCTCGACCATCTCCTCCTACCGCGGCGCCCAGGTCTTCGAGGCGGTGGGCCTGTCCCACGACCTCGTGCAGGCGTTCTTCACGGGCACGACGTCGCGCCTCAGCGGCATCGGGCTCGACGTCGTCGCGGCCGAGGTCGCGGCGCGGCACGTCGACGCGTACCCCAAGTCCGGCAACCACCGCCCGCACGTCCGTCTCACGACGGGCGGCGAGTACCAGTGGCGCCGCGACAGCGAGGAGCACCTGTTCGACCCGGAGACGGTCTTCCGCCTCCAGCACGCCACGCGCGAGCGACGGTTCGACATCTTCCGCCAGTACACGCACCGCGTGGACGAGCAGTCCTCGCGCCTCATGACGCTGCGCGGTCTCCTCGCGCTGCGCGAGGGCGAGCGCCCCGCGGTCCCGCTCGACGAGGTCGAGCCCGTGAGCGAGATCGTCAAGCGCTTCAACACGGGCGCCATGTCCTACGGGTCGATCTCCGCGGAGGCGCACGAGACCCTCGCGATCGCGATGAACCGCCTGGGCGGCCGGTCGAACACCGGCGAGGGCGGCGAGGACCCGGAGCGCCTGTACGACCCGGAGCGCCGCTCCAAGGTCAAGCAGATCGCGTCGGGGCGCTTCGGCGTCACGAGCGAGTACCTGACGAACGCGGACGACATCCAGATCAAGCTCGCCCAGGGCGCCAAGCCCGGCGAGGGCGGTCAGCTCCCGGGGCACAAGGTGTACCCGTGGGTCGCGAAGACCCGGCACTCGACGCCGGGCGTCGGGCTCATCTCGCCGCCGCCGCACCACGACATCTACTCGATCGAGGACCTCGCGCAGCTCATCCACGACGCCAAGAACGCGAACCCGGCGGCGCGCATCCACGTCAAGCTCGTGTCCGAGTTCGGCGTCGGGACGGTCGCGACGGGCGTGTCCAAGGCGCACGCGGACGTCGTCCTCATCTCGGGCCACGACGGCGGCACGGGCGCGAGCCCGCTCACGTCGCTCAAGCACGCGGGCACGCCGTGGGAGATCGGCCTCGCCGAGACGCAGCAGACCCTCGTGCTCAACAACCTGCGCGACCGCATCGTCGTGCAGGTCGACGGGCAGATGAAGACCGGGCGCGACGTCGTCGTGGCCGCGCTGCTCGGCGCCGAGGAGTTCGGCTTCGCGACCGCGCCGATGGTGGTCTCGGGCTGCGTCATGATGCGCGTGTGCCACCTGGACACGTGCCCGGTGGGCGTCGCGACGCAGAACCCGGAGCTGCGGGCCCGCTTCACGGGCAAGCCGGAGTTCGTCGTGAACTTCTTCGAGTTCATCGCGGAGGAGGTGCGCGAGTACCTGGCGCGCCTCGGGTTCCGGAGCATCGAGGAGGCCGTCGGCCGCGTCGAGCTCCTCGACACGCGCCAGGCGATCGACCACTGGAAGGCGCAGGGTCTCGACCTCGCGCCCATCCTCGAGAAGCCCGTCCCCGTCGAGGGCGCGTCGCTGCGGAACACGACGACGCAGGACCACGGCCTGGAGAAGGCGCTCGACAACCAGCTTGTCGCCCTCGCCGAGGACGCGCTCGAGCGGCGCGAGCCGGTCCGCATCTCCCTGCCGGTGCGCAACGTCAACCGCACCGTCGGCACGATGCTCGGCCACGAGGTGACCAAGCGGTTCCGCGGCGACGGCCTGCCCGACGACACGATCGACGTGACCCTCACGGGGTCCGCCGGCCAGTCGCTCGGCGCCTTCCTCCCGCGCGGCGTCACGCTGCGCCTGTTCGGGGACGCGAACGACTACGTCGGCAAGGGCCTGTCGGGCGGGCGGATCGTCGTGCGGCCCGACCGCAACGCGGTCCTCACCGGGTCGAGCAACGTCGTCGCCGGGAACGTCATCGGCTACGGCGCGACGTCGGGCGAGATCTTCCTGCGCGGTCGCGTCGGGGAGCGCTTCGGCGTCCGCAACTCGGGCGCGACGCTCGTCGTCGAGGGCGTGGGCGACCACGGGTGCGAGTACATGACGGGCGGCACGGTCGTCGTGCTGGGCCCGACCGGGCGCAACTTCGGTGCCGGCATGTCCGGCGGCACCGCGTACGTGCTCGACCTGCGCGAGAGCGCCGTGAACACGAGCGCGCTCGCGACCGGCGAGCTCGGGCTGAGCCCGCTCGAGGACGCCGAGGTCGCGCTCGTCGAGCGGCTCGTCCGCCGTCACCACGAGGAGACCGGCTCGCCGCTCGCGGCCGAGCTGCTCGAGGACTTCGCCACGGCGGTGCAGCGCTTCACGCGCGTCCTGCCGACCGACTTCGCCCGCATGCGCTCGGCGCTCGAGAAGGCCGAGTCGGCCGGTCTCGACCCGGCCGCGCCCGGCGTGTGGGACCAGATCTTGGAGGTGGCCCGTGGCTGACCCCCGCGGATTCCTGAAGGTGCGGGAGCGCGAGCTCCCGCCGAACCGCCCGGTGGCCGTGCGCCTGCGGGACTGGAAGGACGTGCACGCGCACCTCGAGGAGGGCCAGCCGTTCCTCAAGGAGCAGGCGGGCCGCTGCATGGACTGCGGCATCCCGTTCTGCCACCAGGGCTGCCCGCTCGGGAACCTCATCCCCGAGTGGAACGACCTCGTCTACCGCGAGCAGTGGGCCGACGCGATCGACCGCCTCCACGAGACGAACAACTTCCCGGAGTTCACCGGGCGCGTGTGCCCGGCGCCGTGCGAGTCGAGCTGCGTGCTCGGCATCAACCAGCCGCCCGTGACGATCAAGAACGTCGAGGTCTCGATCATCGACGAGGCGTTCGACCGCGGGTACGTCACGCCCCAGGTGCCGCAGCGGCTCACGGGCTTCACGGTCGCGGTCGTCGGGTCCGGCCCCGCCGGGCTCGCCGCCGCGCAGCAGCTCACGCGCGCCGGGCACACCGTCGCGGTGTACGAGCGAGACGACGCCGTCGGGGGCCTGCTGCGCTACGGCATCCCCGACTTCAAGCTCGAGAAGCACCACATCGACCGCCGCGTCGCACAGATGGAGGCCGAGGGCACGCGGTTCCGCCCCGGCGTCGAGATCGGCGTCGACATCACGTGGGACGACCTGCGGGCGCGGTACGACGCCGTCGTGGTCGCGACCGGTGCGACGGTGCCGCGCGACCTGTCGGTGCCGGGGCGCGAGCTCGGCGGCATCCACTTCGCGATGGACTTCCTGCACCAGGCGAACGCGGTCGTGGCGGGGCACGAGGTGCCCGACCAGATCACGGCCACGGGCAAGCACGTCATCGTCATCGGTGGCGGCGACACGGGCTCGGACTGCCTCGGCACCTCGCTGCGCCAGGGCGCCGCGAGCGTCACGACCCTCGCGATCGGCAAGCAGCCGCCGCTCGAGCGGTCCGCGACCCAGCCGTGGCCGACGGACCCGATCGTGTTCGAGGTGTCCTCGTCGCACGAGGAGGGCGGTGAGCGCGCGTTCCTCGCGTCCACCGTCGAGTTCCTGGGCGACGAGAACGGGGCCGTGCGCGCGCTGCGCGTCGCGGAGACCGAGTACCTGCCCGACGGCCGTCGCGTGCCCAAGGCGGGCACCGAGCGCGAGATCCCCGCGGACCTCGTGCTCGTCGCGATGGGCTTCACCGGGCCGGAGACGGCGACCATCACGACCCAGGCGGGCGCGGACCTCACGGGCCGCGGCCTCGTGGCGCGCGGCGACGACTTCGCGTCGTCGCTGCCCGGGGTCTTCGTGGCCGGCGACGCGGGTCGTGGGCAGTCGCTGATCGTGTGGGCGATCGCCGAAGGTCGGGCGGCGGCGGCGTCCGTCGACGCCTACCTTCAGGGAGGGACCGAGCTGCCCGCGCCTGTGCGCGCGAACACCGTGTCCTTGCGCGCTTGACGTGCACCCCGGCGCCGGGTGTCCGGCGCCGGGACGATGAGCGGGGCATCCTAGGGAGGGGCACCCCGCGACGACCGGCTCCCGGCCGGTCGGAAGACTAGAGGCTGGAGATATGCGCAGAGCAAAGATCGTCTGCACCATCGGACCCGCGACCGAGTCGAAGGAGCAGCTCCGCGCGCTCGTCGACGCCGGGATGGACGTGGCGCGGATCAACCGCAGCCACGGCAGCGCCGAGGAGCACGCGGCCGTCTACCACGGCGTGCGCGAGGCCGCCGCCGAGTCGGGCCGCTCCGTCGCGGTGCTCGTCGACCTCCAGGGGCCGAAGATCCGCCTGGGCCGCTTCGGCGGCGACGAGAAGCACTGGCTCGAGGAGGGTGACACCTTCACGATCACGACCGAGGACGTCGTCGGCACCAAGGAGCTCGTCTCCACGACGCACAAGGGTCTGCCGGGCGACGCGCGCGTCGGCGACCCGATCCTCATCGACGACGGCAAGGTGCTCGTCCGCGTCACTGCCGTCGAGGGCCCGCGCGTCGTCACGCGGGTCGAGGTCGCCGGCCCGGTGTCGAACAACAAGGGCCTGAACCTCCCGGGCGTCGCGGTCTCCGTGCCGGCGCTGTCCGAGAAGGACCAGGACGACCTGCGCTGGGCCCTCAAGCTCGGCGCGGACATCATCGCGCTGTCGTTCGTGCGGTCCGCGAAGGACTTCGAGGACGTCAAGCGGATCATGGACGAGGAGGGCCGCACGGTCCCCGTCGTCGCGAAGATCGAGAAGCCGCAGGCCGTGGAGAACCTCGCCGAGATCGTCGACGCGTTCGACGGCGTCATGGTCGCCCGCGGCGACCTCGCGGTCGAGCTCCCGCTGGAGCAGGTGCCGCTCGTCCAGAAGCGCATCGTCGAGCTCGCGCGTCGCAACGCGAAGCCCGTCATCGTCGCGACGCAGGTGCTCGAGTCCATGACGAACTCGCCGCGCCCGACGCGCGCCGAGGCGTCCGACTGCGCCAACGCCGTCCTCGACGGCGCCGACGCGGTCATGCTCTCGGGCGAGACCAGCGTGGGCGAGTACCCGATCCTGACGGTCGAGACCATGGCCCGCATCATCGAGGCGACGGAGGAGGCCGGCCGCGAGCGCATCGCGCCGCTCGGCTCGACCCCGCACACGCGCGGTGGCGCCATCACGCGTGCCGCCGCCGAGATCGGTGAGATCCTCGGCGCGAAGTACCTCGCGACGTTCACCCAGTCGGGCGACTCGGCGCGTCGCATGTCGCGCCTGCGCTCGTCGATCCCGCTGCTCGCCTTCACGCCGCGCGAGCACGTGCGCAACGTCCTGTCGCTCACGTGGGGCACCCAGACGTACCAGGTGCCCGAGGTGGAGAACACCGACGCGATGGTCGGCCAGGTCGACACGACCCTGCAGGCCAACGGCCTCGCCGAGGTCGGCGACCTCGTGGTCGTCGTCTCCGGCGCCCCCGTGGGCCAGCCGGGCACGACGAACTCGATCCTCGTGCACAAGATCGGCGACCACTCCGACACGCGCGCCTGACACCGTCGCGCCCGTGAGGGCGTAGACCGCGCACGACGCCGGACGGCGGCGCCCCTCTCGCAGGGGCGCCGCCGTCCGGCGTCTCGCCGTCGAGCACCGCGGCCACCGCGCGCGCGAGCGACCCGTCGGTGGAAAGACCACGACACGGACGCTCCGGTGCTCCTACCCTCGCGGGATGCGTGCCGTGCCGGACTCCCTGGACCCTGCGGTCGTGCGTCGGGTCGACGCGCGGCTGGACGCCGTCGTGCGCGACGAGCAGGTCGCCATACCGCTCGCGGTGGAGAGCGGGAGCCGTGCGTGGGGGTTCCCGTCGCCGGACTCGGACTACGACTGCCGGTTCGTCTACGTGCGGCCGGTGGCGGACTACCTGGACCCGTGGCCGCGGCGCGACGTCGTCGAGACGCCGCTCGACGCCGTGCTCGACGTGAACGGCTGGGACCTGCTCAAGGCGGTGCGGCTCCTTGTGCGGGGCAACGCGACGCTGCTGGAGTGGGTGCGCTCGCCGATCGTGTACCGCGCCGACGACGCGTTCCGGGCGGAGCTGCTCGCGCTCGCGGAGCACGTCGTCGACCGTTCCGCGCTGCGGCGCCACTACCTGCACGTCGCACGGGGGCAGCGGGAGCGCTGGTGGTCGGACCCCGAGGTGCCGCTCAAGGAGGTGTTCTACGCCGTGCGCCCGGCGGCGACGCTGCGCTGGCTCCGGGTTCGCCCCGAGGCGGTCCCCCCGATGGACCTGGCGACCCTGCTCGCCGAGGGCGAGGCCTCGGCGAGCGTGGTGCGTGCCGCGTCGGACCTCGTCGCGCTCAAGGCCGTGTCGCGCGAGATGGGTGCGGGCGCCGTTCCGGGACCGCTCGCTCGGCTCGTGGCCGACGAGCTGGCCCTCGCGTCCGACGCCGTGCTGCACGACGGCGACCGCGCCGGTGCGCGCACGGTCGCCGCGGAGGCGTTCCGGACGTTGGTCGCGCGGTACGGTCCGGCGCCGTCCCGCCCGACGCCGGACCTCACGCGCGCACCGGCCGCTGGTCCGTGACCCACCGGGGCGCGGTGGGCGACGCCACGAGTCGGGCGAGCATCGCGTCGAGGACGGCGGCCCGGTCGAACTGCGACGCGTACGTCCGGGCCGCGCCGGCGCGCGCCTGTCGCGCCGGGGCGTCGAGGGAGAGCGCCTCGTCGAGGGCGTGCGCGACGGCGGCAGGGGAGTGCGTCGGGACGATCGTCGCGTGCGGACCGACGGCCTCGCCGATGCCACCGGTGTCCGTGGTGATCACCGGCCCCCCGCCGGAGAGCATCGCCTCGGCGAGGGCGATGCCGAACGTCTCGACGAACTCCGGGCGTGGCTTGCTCGGGAGGACGAACGCGGCGCTGCCGGCCATGAGGTGCGGCTTGGTGGCGTCGTCGGCGTCGTCGAGGAACACGATCCGGTCGGCCGCGCCGCTCGCGGCGGCGCGCGCACGCAGGTCGGCCTCGGCCGGACCGCGGCCCGCGACGACGAGGCGGGCGCCCGCGGCGCGGGCGGACAGCGTGAACCCGTCGATCAGGTCGTCGACGCCCTTCGCGGCGGCGAGACGGGACAGGAAGAGCACGTACGGGCGGTCGTCCAGACCGCGTCCGGCGAGCACGTCGCGCGTGACCGCCGGATCGAGACCGGTGTACGCGCTGGTGTCGATCGCCGGGTACGAGACCTGCACGCGCTCGGCGCACTGCTCCGCGAAGAAGGTCCCGTGCCGGTCGTCGATCTCCTGGGCGCACGCCACCACGAGGTCGCGCGTGTACCGGGAGACGGTGACGCACAGGTCGCTGGCCAGGTACCCGGACAGGACGTGCGCGGCGGCTCCGAAGCGGCCGTCCTCGACGCACGAGCGGACGACGTTCGTCACGTCGGAGCCGACCGCCTCGGCGATCGTGGCGACCTCGACGGGCAGGCCCGTGCTGCGTGCCACGCGCACGGCGTCGGTCACCGCGGTCGTGTGCGGGCTGAGGTACAACGAGAGGCAGACCGTGGGCACGCCGTCGGTGAAGAGCTCGACGAGGCGGCCGGTGAGCCCGGCGAGGTATCGGCCGTCGGGCACCTTGTAGTCGCCGACGGGACCCGGCCGCTCGACCGTGATGCCCGCGCTGTAGGGCAGGACGGAGTCGAGCGGCTTGAGCGGGAGCCCGGCGGCCTCGAGGCGCTCGACCGGCCAGGTCACGATCCGCACGTCCGTGAACCCACGGTGCAGCGCGGCCTCGGCGAGGTTGCGGGCCTCGCCCGAGTGGCCGCAGATCACGGGGTCGGCGCGGACGACGACGACGAGGCGGCGGGTGGGCGTCTGGCGCGGCGTGATGGTCATGACGTCTCCGAGGTCTGGTCGGTCGGGTGGCGTGCGGGGCTCCCGTCGGGGTACGACGGAGGCCGGTGCTCGGGTGCGGTGCCCCAGTCCGTGGGGTGCTTCCCGAGCTCGAGGACGAGGCGCCCGCCGCGGCGCACGCGCGTCGCGGGGAGCCAGGTCCGGTCGAGCGGACGGCCGTCGAGCCACGCGGCGCGCACGTGCTGCGGCGGCGTGCGCGGGCCGGGCTCGACGAAGCCGGTGGTCTCGATCGTGAGCGTCCCACCGGGGACGCGGAGGCGGGACTCGACGAACGACGGCACGCTGACGAGGAAGATCCCTTGCCCGGCGACCGGGAACAGGCCGAGCGACGCCCAGACGTACCACGAGCTCAGCGCGCCCGAGTCGTCGTTGCCGGGCAGGCCGCCCGGCCCGGTGCCGAAGCGCTGGTGGACCGCCGCGTGCACGACCTCGGCGGTCCGGTCGGGACGCCCGGCGTAGTGGTAGGCCCACGGCGCCTCCATGTCGGGCTCGTTGTTCAGCCCTTCGAAGCGGTTCAGCGCGTACCCGGCGGTCATCTCGGCCACGGACGGCCGCTCGCCCGGCTGCGTCACGGCCGGTGCGCCGACGCCGAAGAACCGGTCGAGGAGCGCGACGAACGCGTCGTCGCCGCCCGCGAGCGCGATCCGCGCCGCCATGTCGTGCACGAGGCGGAAGGAGTAGTTCCACCGGCCGCCCTCGTAGAAGGTCGAGTCGTGCAGCAGCCCGGTGGCGGGATCGAAGGCGTTCACCCACCCGCGGGCGTGCCGCGTGAGCTCGTCGGCGAGCGTGTGGTCGCCGACGCGGCGCGCGACGAGCGCGGTGCACCAGTAGCCGAACGCGAGGTCGAGCGTGTGGCTGATCGGGTGCGCGACACCGTGCAGGAGGTAGTCCTCGCCGTAGGTCCGGCGCAGGTCGGCGTGCAGGTGCACGAGCGCCCAGTCCCAGTCGATGCCCGGCTCGTCGATGGCGCACAGGTCGGCGAGGAACGTGTGCGCGAGCGCGCTCGCCTGGCGCGAGAAGCGGTCGGCCCCGCGCGCCATCCGGTACCCGATCGGGAAGTTCCCCTCCACCTCGCAGACGTGCAGGAGCGCGGTCGCGAGCTCGACGGCGCGCTCCGGCCAGAAGGTCGTGAGGAGCGGGAGCTGGGTCCGGTAGATGTCCCACATCGTCGACACGTCGAAGGCGAACGGCGTGTCGCCGGGCCAGAAGGGGCTCTCGTCCGGGGCGAGGCAGGGCTTGAGCAGCGCGTGGTACAGGGCCGTCGCGAAGACCGTGCGGCGTGCCGGGTCCGGGCACTCGACCTCGATCCGGTCGAGGTGCTGCGCCCACGTTGTCGTGGTGCTCTCGTGCCGGGCGGCGAAGGCCGCGGGGCCGGGGCCGCAGTCCGCGCGGAGGTTAGCGTGCGCCTGCTCGGGCCCGCGCAGCGAGAAGCCGAGCCGGACCTCGACGACCTGACCGGCCGTCGTCGGGCCCGCCCAGAGGAGGCCGAAGGGGCGCAGCGTCGTCGGCCGGATGTCCGCGAAGTCCAGGCGGGTGCTGCCCGGCATGAGGCGGCGGTCGTACCAGAGCATCTGCCGCCACGGGTGCGCGTCGCACTCGAGGTGGACGGCGAGCGGCGCGCCCTCGACGACGATCTCCCCGGCCGCCGTCCCGGGGCCCAGCGTCGCGAGGTGGGCGCGGAGCGGGACGGTCGTGCCGTACGGGATCGCCAGGCCGCCGAGCGAGAGGTCGACGACGAGGCGCGCGTCCGGGTGCGCGGGGAAGGTGTAGCGGTGGACCGCGCTCTTGGGGCCGACCGTGACCTCGCACCGGACCCCGTTGCCGAGCGTGGCGGCGTAGTAGCCGGGGGAGGCCTCCTCGTCGAGCAGGTCCCAGTGCCGGCCGAGCGCGTCGAGCGGCTCGAGCATGGGCGTCACCCGCACGTAGTTGTAGTACTTGCGGATCGCGCCCGTGCCGGACTGCTGGAAGTGCGTGAGGCCCGACGCGACCGGGTGGTCGAACAGCGTGGGAGGTACGCCCTCGGTGCCGAGGTCGTACCGGCCGTACCCCGTGGGGTAGGCGCCCGAGTAGGCGCACGCCGAGACCATCCCGAGCGGATGGGTGGCTCCGGGGTGGGTGTTGCCCACGAGCGGCTTGGGGGACCACCACGTCGCGGCGAGGCCGGTCGGCGCCGGGAGATCGGTCACACCCGTGCCCACGAACGGGTCCACGTGCTCGAGCACGCCCACCTCCCACCCGGACGCACGGCCACGCGCCCTGCTCCGGACGGTACGAGCGGGGTGTGTCGCGAGTGTTTCCTGCGGTTTCCTGCGCGTCACGACGCCGGGACGAGGTCAGGAGGTAGAGGGTGCCCCGGGTGGGATTCGAACCCACACTGGATCGGGTTTGAGCCGAACGCCTCTGCCGGTTGGGCTACCGGGGCGGTGCGCGGCGGGGCCGGTCACCGGGTCCGCAGCGCGTGCACCATCGAACCACACGTGCCCGCCTTCACGAGAATCACACTCCTCCGAGGGCGAAACGCGGGGGCGGCAGGGGGTACGGCGCACTACAGTGAACCCCGTGAGTGACCAGACAGCGCAGCCCGAGGACAAGCAGCCGCTCGACCTGCCCCCGATGATCGAGCCCGAGCCCGCCGCGACCCCCGCCCCGTCGGGCCGTCCCGCGCGCCGCGCGGTCGTCGCCGAGGACGAGGCCCTGATCCGTCTCGACGTGGTCGAGACGCTGCGCGACGCCGGGTTCGATGTCGTCGGCGAGGCCGGTGACGGCGCGACGGCGGTGAAGCTGGCGCTCGAGCTCAAGCCCGACGTCGTCGTCATGGACGTGAAGATGCCCGAGCTCGACGGCATCTCCGCCGCGGAGCAGATCGGCAAGGCGCACGCCGCGCCGGTCGTCCTGCTGACGGCGTTCTCGCAGGCGGAGCTCGTCGAGCGGGCGCGCGACGCCGGGGCCATGGCCTACGTCGTCAAGCCGTTCACGCCGGCGGACCTGCTGCCCGCGGTCGAGATCGCGATCTCGCGCTACTCGCAGATCACGGCGCTCGAGTCCGAGGTCGCGGACCTGGCGGAGCGGTTCGAGACGCGCAAGCGCGTGGACCGTGCCAAGGGCCTGCTCATGACCAAGATGGGCCTGTCGGAGCCGGAGTCGTTCCGCTGGATCCAGAAGACGTCCATGGACCGCCGCCTCACCATGCGCGAGGTCGCGGACGCCGTCATCGAGCAGGTCGGCGGCGCCTGAGCCCGCATCGGCGACCGATCGGCCGTGGCCGGGTGTCCTGAGCAGGACCTTTGTCACGGCGCCCCGGGCGGGCTATCGTCTTGGACTGGCGTCCAGTAGTTCCCGGGGCGGTGGACACGCGGTCGCCACGTAGTGCTCAGTCGACGGCCGACGGCGCCGTCCGAGCGACGTGGAACCATCTCACCCCCCACGTCCCTCGGTGCCGTCGGTCCCACGGTGCGAACGAGGAGGAGCGCGGTGCGCCCAGCAGTGGAGGTCAGGCCCGCGGTCGGTGACGACCTGCCGGGGATCGCTGTGCTGTGCTCGGAGGCTCGACGCGAGTCGGCGTCCGGGGCCCAGATCTGCGCGCCCGACGAGGACCGTCTGGTCCGGCACCTGTCGGTGCTGCTGACGCTGCCGGGCGGCAACGTCCTCGTCGCCCTGCACGACGGCCGCCCCGTCGGGTTCGTGCTGGCGCGCGTGCTCGACCCGCACTTGTTCGCCGACGAGCCGAGCCTGTACGTCGAGGCCGTCTACGTCGGCGAGGACGCCCGCCGACGCGGCGTGGGTCACGCGCTGCTCAGCGCCACGGCCGACCTCGCCGCCGGCGCCGGCGCGACGCACGTCTACTCGGTCCCGATCCCCGGCTCGCGCGGCGTCCAGCGCTTCCTCGCGCGCCTCGGCTTCGGCCCCGTCGCGGGCCACCGCGTCGTGTCGACCGCGGTGCTGCAGCGCCGCCTCGCGGCCGACCTCACGCCCACCCGCCGGGGCGCCCGGTCCCTGGAGGACCTCATCGCGCGCCGTCGTCGCGCCCGGACCGAGACGATGTCCGGACCGGTCGACCTGCGCGAGTTCCAGGCGGAGTACCGCAGCCGCAGCGGCGTCGTGACCCCGGTCGAGGCCCGCGAGACCCTGCCCGGCTGAGCCGGCGGCCGCCCGCCTGCCGGGCGCACCCGGCGGGCGGACGCCCGCGACGTCGTGGTCAGTCCAGGCTGAGGATCATGCACGTGAGGCGCGCCGTGCACACGCGACGACCCTCGTCGTCGGACACCACGATCTCGTAGCTCGCCGTCGTGCGGCCCCGGTGGACCGCGACGGCCTCCCCGTGGACCCAGCCGTCGCGCACCCCGCGGTGGTGCGTCGCGTTGACCTCGATCCCCACCGCGGCACGCCCCTGTCCGCCGTGGAGCTGGGCGGCGATCGAGCCGAGCGTCTCGGCGAGCACGACCGACGCACCCCCGTGCAGGAGACCGGCGGGCTGGGTGTTGCCCGCGACGGGCATGCGGGCGGTGACCCGGTCGGCGCTCACGTCCTCCAGCTCGATGCCCATGCGCTCGATGAGCGTGCCCGCGGTGCGCAGGCCCATGGCCTCGTAGGCGTGGCGCGGGGCCTCGGGCGCGCCTGTGGCGGCGGGCGCGGGCGCGGTGGGGTCGGTGGTCCGGTCGGGGCCGTGCGTGTCGGTCATGGACTGTAGGTTGGCACCCGTGACGACCTCCGCGCGACCTCGCCTCCTGCTCATCGACGGACACTCCATGGCCTACCGGGCGTTCTTCGCGCTCCCGGCGGAGAACTTCTCGACGACCACGGGGCAGCACACGAACGCGGTGTACGGCTTCACGTCGATGCTCATCAACCTCCTGCGGGACGAGGAGCCGACGCACGTCGCGGTCGCGTTCGACGCGGGGCGCCAGTCGTTCCGCACCGAGATCCTCCCGAGCTACAAGGGGACGCGCGAGTCCTCGCCCGAGCCGTTCCGCGGCCAGGTCCCGCTCATCAAGGAGATCCTCGAGACGCTGCACATCCCGACGCTCGAGCGCGAGGGCTACGAGGCGGACGACATCTTCGCGACGCTCGCCACCCAGGGCGCGGACGCCGGGATGGAGGTCCTCGTCTGCTCGGGCGACCGCGACTCGTTCCAGCTCGTCGGCCCCGACGTCACGGTGCTCTACCCGAAGAAGGGCGTCTCGGAGCTCGCGCGCATGGACAGCGCCGCCGTCGTCGAGAAGTACGGCGTGCCGCCCGAGCGATACCCGGACCTCGCCGCCCTCGTCGGGGAGACGTCGGACAACCTGCCGGGAATCCCGGGCGTCGGTCCCAAGACGGCCGCCAAGTGGATCACCGCGTACGGCGACCTCGACGGCCTGCTGGACCACGCCGACGAGATCAAGGGCAAGGCGGGGGAGAACCTGCGCGCGCACCTCGACCAGGTCCGCCTCAACCGGCAGCTCAACGCGCTCCTGCGCGACCTCGAGCTGCCCGTCGGCCCCGACGACCTCGCGACGCGCCCGTGGGACCGCGAGGCGGCCCACCGCGTGCTCGACGCCCTGGAGTTCCGCGCCCTGCGCGACCGGCTCTTCGCGATCGCCCCCGAGGGCGAGGTCGAGACGGAGGCCGGGTTCGACGTCGAGCTCGCCGACGTGCTGCCCGGCGGGCTCGGTGCGTGGCTCGCCGAGCACGGCGCCCGGCGCCTCGGGATCGAGGTGGCCGGCAAGGCGGTGCCCGGCGGCGGGGACGCCTGGGCGCTCGCGGTGTCCGACGACGCCGGGGCGGCCGTCGCGCTCGAGCTCGCCGACGTGGCGGGCGCCGACGACGAGGCGCTCGCCGCCTGGCTCGCCGACCCGGAGCGGCCCAAGGTCGTGCACGGCGCCAAGTCCGCGTGGCACGAGCTCGCGGCGCGCGGCTACGACCTCGCGGGCGTCACGTTCGACACCGAGCTCGCCGCCTACCTGTGCCACCCGGACCAGCGCGGCTACGACCTGGGCGACCTCGTGGTGCGCCACCTGCACCGCGAGCTGCGCCCCGACACGGAGGCCGGCAACGACGTCCAGGGCGCGCTCGACCTCTCGCTCGACGGGAACGGTGAGCAGGAGCGCGACGCCGTGCGCGCGCTCGCCGTCGCCCAGCTCGGCGACGTCCTCGCGGGCGAGCTCGAGGACCGCGACGCCACCACGCTCCTGGCCGACCTGGAGCTCCCGCTCTCCCAGGTGCTCGCGCGCATGGAGCAGCGCGGCATCGCGGCCGACGTCGAGTACCTGCGCGAGCTCGAGCAGCACTTCGGCGACCTCGTCGCGACCGCCGCCTCGGAGGCGTACGCGGTCATCGGGCGCGAGGTGAACCTGGGCTCGCCCAAGCAGCTCCAGGAGGTGCTGTTCGACCAGCTCGGGATGCCCAAGACGAAGAAGATCAAGACGGGCTACACGACCGACGCGTCGGCGCTCGCGGACCTCTTCGTCAAGACGCAGCACCCGTTCCTCGAGCACCTGCTCGCGCACCGCGACGCCTCGCGCTTGCGCCAGACGGTGGAGGGGCTGCTCAAGTCCGTCGCGGACGACGGGCGCATCCACACGACGTTCCAGCAGACCATCGCGGCGACGGGACGCCTCAGCTCGACCGACCCGAACCTGCAGAACATCCCGATCCGCACGGAGGCGGGCCGGCGCATCCGGCGCGCGTTCGTGGTCGGCGAGGGCTACGAGACGCTCGTGACCGCCGACTACAGCCAGATCGAGATGCGCATCATGGCGCACCTCTCGGGCGACGAGGGGCTCATCGAGGCGTTCCGGTCCGGCGAGGACCTGCACTCCTACGTCGGCTCACGGGTGTTCGAGGTGCCGGCCGCCGAGGTCACGCCCGCGATGCGCGCGAAGATCAAGGCGATGTCCTACGGGCTGGCGTACGGTCTCTCGGCGTTCGGGCTCTCCCAGCAGCTCACCATCGAGGTGGGCGAGGCGCAGAAGCTCATGGACGACTACTTCGAGCGCTTCGGCGGCGTGCGCGACTACCTCACGGGCGTCGTCGACGAGGCGCGCGCCACGGGATACACGGCGACCATCCTCGGGCGCCGCCGGTACCTGCCCGACCTCACGAGCGACAACCGGCAGCGTCGCCAGATGGCGGAGCGCATGGCCCTCAACGCACCCATCCAGGGCAGCGCGGCCGACATCATCAAGGTCGCGATGCTGGGCGTCCAGCGGGCGATCGACGAGCGCGGGCTGCGCTCGCGGCTGCTCCTGCAGGTGCACGACGAGCTCGTGGTCGAGGTCGCCCCGGGCGAGCGCGACGCCGTCGAGGACGTGCTGCGCACGCAGATGGGCGCGGCGGCGGACCTCGACGTGCCGCTGGACGTGTCGGTCGGCGTGGGCGCGACGTGGCACGACGCGGGGCACTGACCCGGGCTCGTCAGCCCGGGAGGCGCGTGCGGAAGATCGCCGTCCCGGGCAGGTAGGCGCCGCGGACTGGCCCCCAGCCGCCCCACACCTCGGTGTTGGCGGCCGGCCACTCGGGCTCGACGACGTCGCGCAGCTCCAGCCCTGCGGCGACCACCTCGCGTACGTGGTCGCCCAGCGTGCGGTGGTACTCCGCGTAGACGACGCGGCCGGCGTCGTCCGTCTCGACGTACGGCCGCCGGTCGAAGTAGGAGCGGTTCGCGGTGAGCCCGTGCGCGCTCGGGTCGTCGGGGAAGGCCCACCGCGTGGGGTGCGTGACGGAGAACGTCCACGTGCCGCCCGGCCGGAGCACCCGGGCGACCTCGCGGTGGACGGCCTCCGCGTCGGGGACGAACGGGATCGCGCCGAACGACGTGAACGCGACGTCGAACGTGTCGTCCGCGAACGGCAGGCGGCGCGCGTCGGCCTGGACGGCCGGCACCCGGACGCCCGTCGCCCGGTCGAGCGCCTTCCCCGCGGCGAGCATGCCCCGCGAGACGTCCGTCGCGACCGCGCGGGCACCCTGCGCGACGAGCCAGCGCGAGCACTGGGCAGCCCCCGCCCCGACCTCGAGGACGCGGAGACCGGCCACGTCGCCGAGCAGGTGCGCGTCCCGCTCGCGCAGCCCCTCCGGGCACCAGCAGAAGTCCGCCGCGCCGAGGAACGCGCCGTGCTCGTCGAGGTACTCGGCGGCGTTCGCGTCCCACCACCCGCGCCCGGCGCGGCCGCCCTCGGCGGCGGGCACGTCCCGGTAGCCGGCGTCGGCCGTCGGGCCGGGCGGGGTGACGTCCGGGACCGGGACCTGCGGCGGCACGGGGGCGGGGGTCGCGCTCATGCCGGCCATTCTCCCGGGCGTCGCCGCTTCCGGGCACCGTGGGGCGCCGCACGGCCCGGACGGGCGGGACCTTGGTCGCCGGCGTGCCCGAGGACCGGGACGGGCCGTGACCCACGCCGCGGGGTTGACTAGGGTTGAGGGCGACGCGGTGCCGCGGAGGTCGGCACCTCCGTCGACGCCGGGCACGCGCGCGAGGACGCGCGACGCGACGACGAGACGGAGGAAACAGGTGCGCATCGGACTTCTCACCGGCGGAGGCGACTGCCCCGGCCTGAACGCGGCGATCCGGGCCGTGGTCAAGCAGGGGACGGGGGAGTACGGGCACACCATCATCGGCTTCCGCAACGGGTGGCGCGGCGTGGTCGACGGCGACGTGCACCCGCTCGGGCGCCAGGACATCCGCAACGTGCTGCCGGTCGGCGGGACGCTGCTGGGCACCGCGCGGTTCCACCCGCGCGAGGAGGACGGCAGCATGGACGCCGTCCTCGCGACGGTCGAGGCCGAGCACCTCGACGCCCTCATCTGCATCGGCGGCGACGGCACGCTGCACGCCGCGAGCCGCGTCGCCGAGGCGGGCGTCAAGATCGTCGCGATCCCCAAGACGATCGACAACGACGTCGAGGGGACGGACCTGTCGATCGGGTTCCACACCGCGGTGAACATCGCGACCGAGGCCCTCGACCGTGTGCACACGACGGCGGAGAGCCACAACCGCGTCATGGTGGTCGAGGTCATGGGCCGCCACGCCGGGTGGATCGCGGTCAACGCGGGCATCGCGGGCGGCGCCGAGGTCGTCCTCGCTCCCGAGGAGCCCTTCGACATCGACCAGCTCGTGAAGTTCCTGCGGCACCGGCACCGGGCGCACGCGAACTTCTCGATCGTCGTCGTCGCGGAGGGCGCGGTCCCGCGCGAGGGGTCGTCGATGGAGTTCACGCAGCAGCTCGGCCGCTTCGGCGAGATCGTCGCGGGGTCGATCGGCGAGCGGGTGAGCGCGGAGATCGCGGAGCGCACGGGGTTCGACACGCGGCTCACGGTCCTCGGGCACGTGCAGCGCGGCGGGGAGCCGACGCCGACCGACCGGATCCTCGGGAGCCGGTTCGGGGTCGCGGCCGTCGACGCGGTGAGCGCGGGGACGTCGGGCGTGATGACGGCGCTGCGGGGCGAGCGCGTCGAGCTCGTGCCGCTCGCGGAGGTCGCCGGCCGGCCCAAGCGCGTGCCCGAGGAGCTGCTGCGCGTCGCGCGCGTGCTCGCCTGACGCGACCCGGGCGGACGGCGGGGGGGTCTCGGTCGTCGCGTTGACCACCGGGGTGACACCCGGATAAGGTGGACGGCGGTGCGTTGCGCCTGCCTTCGTCCCGGACCACGACGCCGACCATGGCGTCACCCGGTCCACGGACCAGCGGCAGCGGCGCGCCGAGAACCCTACCCGCTCGACTACACCTGTCCGCATCGGAGCATCGAACTCAATGACCATCTCTACCCCCGCGAAGTCCGCACCCCAGGTTGCCGTCAACGACATCGGCACCGAGGAGGACTTCCTCGCCGCCGTTGACGCGACCATCAAGTACTTCAACGACGGCGACATCGTCGAAGGCACGATCGTCAAGGTGGACCGCGACGAGGTCCTCCTCGACATCGGCTACAAGACCGAGGGCGTCATCCCCTCCCGCGAGCTGTCCATCAAGCACGACGTGGACCCCGGTGAGGTCGTCAACGTCGGCGACGCGGTCGAGGCCCTCGTCCTCCAGAAGGAGGACAAGGAAGGCCGTCTGATCCTGTCCAAGAAGCGCGCCCAGTACGAGCGCGCCTGGGGCACGATCGAGAAGATCAAGGAGGAGGACGGCGTCGTCACCGGCACCGTCATCGAGGTCGTCAAGGGTGGTCTCATCCTCGACATCGGCCTCCGCGGCTTCCTCCCGGCCTCCCTCGTGGAGATGCGTCGCGTCCGCGACCTCCAGCCGTACGTCGGCAAGGAGATCGAGGCGAAGATCATCGAGCTCGACAAGAACCGCAACAACGTCGTCCTCTCGCGCCGTGCCTGGCTCGAGCAGACGCAGTCCGAGGTCCGCTCCACCTTCCTGCAGACCCTGCAGAAGGGCCAGGTGCGCCCCGGTGTCGTCTCCTCGATCGTCAACTTCGGTGCGTTCGTGGACCTCGGCGGCGTCGACGGCCTCGTGCACGTCTCCGAGCTGTCCTGGAAGCACATCGACCACCCCTCCGAGGTCGTCGAGGTCGGCCAGGAGGTCACGGTCGAGGTCCTGGACGTCGACTTCGACCGCGAGCGCGTCTCGCTGTCGCTGAAGGCGACGCAGGAGGACCCGTGGCAGACGTTCGCCCGGACCCACGCGATCGGTCAGGTCGTCCCGGGCAAGGTCACCAAGCTCGTCCCGTTCGGTGCGTTCGTGCGCGTCGAGGACGGCATCGAGGGCCTCGTGCACATCTCGGAGCTGGCCGTGCGCCACGTCGAGCTGCCGGAGCAGGTCGTCAACGTCGGTGACGAGGTCTTCGTCAAGGTCATCGACATCGACCTCGAGCGTCGTCGCATCTCGCTCTCGCTCAAGCAGGCCAACGAGGGCGTGGACCCGGAGTCGGACGACTTCGACCCCGCGCTCTACGGCATGGCGGCCGAGTACGATGAGCAGGGGAACTACAAGTACCCCGAGGGCTTCGACCCGGAGACCAACGAGTGGCTCGAGGGCTTCGAGACGCAGCGCGAGGCCTGGGAGGCGGAGTACGCCAAGGCCCACGAGCGCTGGGAGGCGCACCGCAAGCAGGTCGCCGAGGCCGTCAAGGCCGACTTCGACGCCGCGTCGGGCGACTCGGGCTCCTCGAGCTCGTCGTCCTCGAGCAGCACGTCCTACTCGTCGGCCCCGGCCGCCGAGGCCACGGGCACGCTCGCGTCGGACGAGGCGCTCGCCGCGCTCCGCGAGAAGCTCACCGGCAACTGATCTCCTGACGCCCTCCGCCGCTCCGGCGGAGACGTCGCAGGTCGCAGAATGGCCCGCCACCCCCAGGGTGGCGGGCCATTCGCCGTTCCCGACGTACAGGGACCGTGCCGAACAGGTGGTCCTGGTCCGTCAGCGGCCGTGGACGAGCCGGGAACACCTGTTCGGCGGTCCGGGATCGCCTGGTGGGCGATCCGGGCCGTCAGGCCGTGGCGGTCACCGGCTCGGCCGGCGCGGTGGTCGGGTCGAGGTCCGACGGCGTGGGCCTGTCCGCGAACTGCGTCCGGTAGAGCTCGGCGTAGCGCCCGTCGCGGGCGAGCAGCTCGGTGTGCGTGCCCGTCTCGACCACGTGCCCCGCGTCGAGGACGACGATGAGGTCCGCCTCGCGCACCGTGGAGAGCCGGTGCGCGATGACGAGCGACGTGCGCCCGCGCAGCGCCTCGGCGAGAGCGGCCTGGACGGCGGCCTCGGAACCGGAGTCGAGGTGGGCCGTCGCCTCGTCGAGGACGACGAGCTGCGGCGCCTTGAGGAAGACGCGCGCGATGGCGAGGCGCTGGCGCTCTCCGCCGGACATGCGGTATCCCCGGTCGCCGACGACGGTGTCGAGCCCCGACGGCAGCGCGGCAACGACGTCCCACACGTGCGCGCGCCGCAGCGCGGCCTCGAGCTCGGCGTCGGTCGCGTCGGGCTTGGCGTACCGGAGGTTCTCGGCGATCGAGTCGTGGAAGAGGTGCGCCTCCTGCGTGACCACGCCGACGGCGTCGTGGAGGCTCTCCTGCGTGACGTCCCGCAGGTCGCGCCCGGCGATCCGCACGTGCCCGGAGGTCGGGTCGTACATGCGGGTGACGAGCTGTGACACGGTCGTCTTGCCCGCGCCGGACGAGCCCACGAGCGCGACCATCGCCCCCGCGGGGACCGCGAAGGTGACGTCGCGCAGGGTGTCGGTCGTGGGGTCGGTCCCCTCGACGGCGACGG
Source organism: Cellulosimicrobium sp. NPDC030954 (assembly GCF_055571305.1). Lineage (NCBI taxonomy): Bacteria > Bacillati > Actinomycetota > Actinomycetes > Micrococcales > Promicromonosporaceae > Cellulosimicrobium > Cellulosimicrobium sp. NPDC030954. The sequence goes on along the minus strand of NZ_JBVIFN010000004.1, from coordinate 321,780 downwards.
ACTCGAGCGAGGCGAGGGAGACCTCCGAGGCGCTGGGGTAGCGGAACGTCACCCCGTCGAGCTCGAGGCTCGCGCCGTGCCGCTCGATGTCGTCGGCGAGGTCGTCGGCGTCGGGCGCGTCGGTGACGGTGGGCTCGAGGTCGAGCACCTCGAGCACGCGCTCGAAGCTGACGAGCGCGGTCATGACGTCCACCTGGACGTTGGACATGGCCGTCAGGGGGCCGTAGAGGCGCCCGAGGTAGGCGGTGAGCGCGACGACGGTGCCGACCGTCAGCGAGCCCGAGATCGCCATGACGCCGCCGAGCCCGTAGACGATCGCGACGGCGACGGAGGCGACGACGGTGAGGCCGACGCGGAAGACCGTGCCGTACATGGCCTGCTTCACGCCGATGTCGCGCACGCGGCTCGCCTGGTCGGCGAACCGGGACGACTCGCGGGCGGGGTCGCCGAAGACCTTGACGAGGTGGGCGCCCGCGACGTTGAACCGTTCGTTCATGGTCTGCGCAGCCTCCGCGTTGAGCTCGTAGCTCTCGCGCGTGATCGCGGCGAGGCGCTTGCCGACCCAGCGGGCCGGCAGCACGAACGCGGGCAGCAGGGTCAGGGCGAGGAGCGTGAGCTGCCAGGACATGGAGAGCATGGCGGCGAGGACGAACACGACGGTGAGGAGGTTCGAGAAGACGTTCGAGAGCGTCGACGTGAACGCCTGCTGGGCGCCGAGGACGTCGCCGTTGAGCCGCTGGACGAGCGCCCCGGTCCGGGTGCGGCTGAAGAAGGCGAGCGGCATGCGCTGCACGTGGTCGAAGACGGCGGTGCGCAGGTCGACGATGAGGCCCTCGCCGATGCGCGAGGAGAACCACCGCTGGGCGACGCCGAGCGCGCCCGAGAGCACCGCCAGCCCGGCGGCGACGGCGGAGAGCGCGACGACGACGCCGACGTCGCCCGCCGTGATGCCGTCGTCGATGATGCGCTGGAACAGCAGCGGCGTGGCCGCGCCCGCGGCGGCGTCGACCGAGATGAGCACGAGGAACGCCGCGAGCTGGCGCCGGTAGGGCCGGGCGAACGTGAGGACGCGTCGGATCGTGCCGCGGTGCAGCCGACGGGACGCGACGGAGGAGTCCTGGCGGAACGAGCGCATGCCGCGCCCGCCGCCGGAGCCGGGAAGGGGTGAGGTGAAAGACATGGGGCCTCCTGGGTGGGGGAGGGGCGCGGTCGTCTGCGGCGGTGTGGCGGCCGGCGAGCGCGGCCGGCTGGGGGCGGACGCGAGGACCGCTCGCGCGAGAGCGATAGTGAGTCTAACTCACAATGAGCAAACTCCACAAGACCTCGCGCGCCCGGTACGCTCGGCCTCGTGACGAGCGATGCGAGCGCGCGCCCCGCGCGGGGCGCGGAGGGCGGCCTGACCTCCACGGACGAGGCGGGCGAGTTCCTCTCGCTCCTGCACGCGGCGCTCCGGAGCGTGCGGCGCGAGGCGAGCGAGCGTGCCGAGCCGGCAGGGACGACCCCCGGCCAGTACCGGATGCTGCGCTTCCTCGCCCGCTGCGACGAGCCCTGCCGGCTCGGCGCGGTCGCGTCGGCGCTGGACGTCGCGCCCCGCTCGGTGACGTCCAAGGTCGACGACGCCGAGCGGGCCGGGCTCGTCCGGCGCACCCCAGACCCGCACGACCGGAGGGCGACGCTCGTCGCGCTCACCCCGCGGGGGCGGGAGGTCGTCGCGCAGGTAGGAGCGGAGCGCTCGTCGAGCGCCGGCACGCTCCTCGCGCGCCTCGACCCCGCGGAGCGCGCCGAGCTCCTGCGGCTCCTGCGCGCCGTCGCGGGGGAGCGGCCGGACGGTGCGCACGCCGGCGACCGGCCGAGAGGTGGCACGGGCGCGCACGACTGAGCCGCGGCGCGAAGGTCGACCGTCCCGGCGCGAGGTCGCCCACCGGCTGGCAGGATGGGGCGCATGTTTCGCATCGGCCTGACCGGAGGAATCGCGGCGGGGAAGTCCGTCGCGCTCGCACGCTTCGCCGAGCTCGGCGCCGTCGTCGTGGACTACGACGCGCTCTCCCGGGACGCGGTCGCGCCGGGGACGGTCGGCCTCGACCAGGTCGTCGAGGCGTTCGGGCCGGGCGTCCTCGACGGTGGCGGCGCGCTCGACCGGACCGCGCTCGGCCGGGTCGTGTTCGGCGACGCCGCAGCGCGCGAGCGCCTCAACGCGATCGTCCACCCGGAGGTGCGCCGGCTCGCGGCCGAGCGCGAGGCCGCCGCCGGCGCGGCCGACCCCCGGGCCGTCGTCGTGCACGACATCCCGCTGCTCGTCGAGACGGGCGACCCCGCGCGGTTCCACTGCGTCGTGGTCGTGCACACGCCCGCGGACGTCCGGGTGGGCCGGATGGTCGAGGGTCGCGGGCTGAGCGAGGACGAGGCCCGCGCCCGCCTCGCCGCCCAGGCCGACGACGCGTCGCGCCTCGCCGCGGCGGACGTGACCCTCGACGGTTCCGGCTCGCCCGAGGCGCTGCGGGAGCAGGTCGACGAGCTCTGGGCACGGGTGCGTGCCGAGGTCGACGCCGAGGTCCAGGCCGAGATCGAGGAGCACGAGGCGTGACCGTCCTCGTCAGCGGGTTCGAGCCGTTCGACGGCGCCGTCGCGAACCCGTCGTGGGAGACCGCCTCGCGGCTCGCTGAGCGCGGGGAGGAGCTCGTGGGCGATCGGGTGGTCGCCGTCCGGCTCCCCGTGACCTTCGCGGGGGCGTGGCCGGTGCTCGACGCCGCGATCCGCGAGCACGACCCCGACGTGGTCGTGGCGCTCGGCCTCGCGAGCAGTGCGCCGGGCGTCCGCCTCGAACGGGTTGCCGTGAACGTGCGCGACGCACGGATCGCCGACAACGCAGGCGCGCAGCCCGTCGACGTCCCCGTCGTCACCGGTGCGCCCGTCGGGTACTGGTCGACGCTCCCGCTCAAGGCGTCTCTCGCGGCGATCCGCACGGCGGGTGTCCCTGCAGGGGTGTCGAGCACCGCCGGGACCTACGTGTGCAACGACGTCTTCTACGCGCTCATGCACCACTGGGGCGCCGGGCCGGGGCGGCGTGCCGGGTTCGTCCACGTCCCCGACGCCGACGTGGTCCCGGTCGAGGACCAGGTCGCCGCGGTGGCCGCGGTCGTGCGGCACGCGCTCCTCGGCACCCCCGAGCCGGCCCTCGCGGCCGGCGCGGAGAGCTGAGCCGGAGCCGGGACGCCGAGGGCCCGGCAGGTCTCGCCTGCCGGGCCCTCGGTGCTCGTGGTCGAGGCGTCAGCTCGTCGCGCGTCGACGTGCCACGACGAGGATCGTCGCGCCCCCGGCGAGCAGCAGCGCGGCCACCACGCCCAGCACGACGACCGACGTGCCCGTCGTGGCGAGGCCGCTCTCGGGCGTGTCGTCGCCCTCGGCGGACGCAGGGGTCGCGTCAGGGCTGGCCGCCGGGGTCTCGGCGGCCGGGGTCGCCTCCACCGTGGGCTCGCCCGGCTCCTCCGTGGACGGGGTCTCCTCGGTCGTCGGCGGCGTGGTCACGCCCTCGCCCGGGTTCGGGCCCTCCGGCGACGGCTCGGGCTTGGGCTCCTCGACGAACGGCGTCGACTCGCACGGGCCGGCGAACGGGTAGTTGTGGTGCTCGATCCCGGCGCCACCGGTGTAGGAGACGGCGCCGTTCGACAGGATGCGCCCGTTGGTCGAGGTCGCGACGGTGAGGGTCGCGTCCGTGCGCGGGACGACGACGGTCCCGGGGAACTGGTCGTTCGTGCCGAGCGTCACCCGGGTCGCGTCCGGGAAGCTCCACAGGAAGTGCGCCGACAGGTGCTGCGCGGCCTGGTAGACGCGCACGCCGCCGTACTCGACGTGCTCCAGCCGCGACACGTCCACGGAGGCGCCGGTGACGGTGAGGAGCACCGGACCGGTCCCGGTGACGTACAGCGTGGTCAGGGTGGAGGCCTGGTCGGCCGTGAGCGTGTACCGCGCCCCGGCCTCGACCGTCAGCACCCCGGCCTCGGGCGCGGCGGCGACGGCGCCGTCGGCGGCGTCGGCCGCGAGGCCCGTGACGAGCCCGGGGAGCGCGACGTAGGGACGCAGCGCGGCGTCGCGGCCGACGCCCTGCGTGACCGTGCCCGGACGGCCGGGCGCGTTGCGGCTCTCGGTGCTCGGGGTCGCGCCGGTGATCTTCCCGCCGACGACGACGTTGCCCCCGCTCGAGGCGTGGAAGCCGACCTGGGTGTTCGTCGCGGTCGCGAGGTCGCCGCCGACGACGAGCATGTCGGTCCCGCCGGCCGGGGTGATCGCCGAGCCGCCGCCCCCTGCGGTCCCGACGTTGAGGCTCCCGGCCCCGGAGAGGTCGGCGTCCCCGCCCACGACGACGCGACCCTCGAGCTCGGTCGCGGTCGTGACGGTGAGCCCGCCGCCCGCCCAGATGCCGACGCCCGCGTCCTCCACGGCGGTGAGCTCGTAGACGTCGACCGGTCGCGTGGACGGATCCGCGGTGCAGACGTCGTCGGCGGTGACCTCCGGCGTGGTGGCCAGCGGCGCGGCGGTCGCCGGCGCGGCGAGGCCGACGGTCGTCAGGGCGAGGGCGGTGAGTGCGAGCAGGGGGATTCCGCGGGGGCGCGCGGGGTGAAGGCGCATGGTGTCGGCTCCAGGTCGAGGGTTCGCTAGCGGCGCTGACTTACTGCGGACGGACTCCGTCGCCCGTGATCCGTGGTGTCGTGCTGCTCCACGGGCGTCGGGGAGCGCGGCAGGGTCGAGGCGACCCTAGAGGTTGCGAATGACACCTTCCAAATTACGTCGGGGTGATTTCCCGGAACGACTCCTCCAGGGGGCGCCGACCGCGCACGGAGGGGTCCGTGTGGGTGGGTCGACGTACCGTGGAGGCATGCGTCCCGTGACCGATCTCCAGCGTGCGACCACCCCGTTCGAGGTCATCTCCGAGTACCAGCCGTCGGGCGACCAGCCCACGGCGATCGCGGACCTCTCCCAGCGCATCCGTGCGGGGGAGAAGGACGTCGTGCTCCTCGGTGCTACCGGCACCGGCAAGTCGGCCACGACGGCGTGGCTCATCGAGGAGCTGCAGCGCCCGACGCTCGTCATGGCCCCCAACAAGACGCTTGCCGCGCAGCTCGCCACGGAGTTCCGCGAGCTGCTGCCGAACAACGCGGTCGAGTACTTCGTCTCCTACTACGACTACTACCAGCCCGAGGCGTACATCGCGCAGACGGACACCTACATCGAGAAGGACTCGTCCATCAACGACGAGGTGGAGCGGCTGCGGCACTCCGCGACCAGCTCGCTGCTCACCCGGCGGGACGTCGTCGTGGTCGCCTCCGTGTCGTGCATCTACGGTCTCGGCACGCCGCAGGAGTACGTCGACCGCATGGTCCGGCTCGACGTCGGCATGCAGGTCGAGCGCGACGACCTGCTGCGGCAGTTCGTGACCATGCAGTACACGCGCAACGACATGGCGTTCACGCGCGGCACGTTCCGCGTGCGCGGGGACACGGTCGAGATCATCCCGGTGTACGAGGAGCTCGCGGTCCGCATCGAGTTCTTCGGCGACGAGATCGAGAGCATCCAGACCCTGCACCCGCTCACGGGCGACGTGATCCGGTCCGAGCCGAGCATCCACGTGTTCCCGGCGACGCACTACGTCGCGGGGCCGGAGCGCATGGAGCGCGCGATTTCCTCGATCGAGGCCGAGCTCGCCGATCGGCTCGACGAGCTCGAGCGGCAGAACAAGCTGCTCGAGGCACAGCGGCTGCGCATGCGCACCACGTACGACATCGAGATGATGCGCCAGATCGGCACCGCGTCCGGGATCGAGAACTACTCGCGGCACATCGACGGCCGCGAGGCGGGGTCGGCGCCGAACACGCTGCTCGACTACTTCCCAGAGGACTTCCTCCTGGTCATCGACGAGTCGCACGTGACCGTGCCGCAGATCGGCGCGATGTTCGAGGGCGACATGTCGCGCAAGCGCAGCCTCGTCGACCACGGGTTCCGCCTGCCGAGCGCGATGGACAACCGGCCCCTGCGCTGGGAGGAGTTCGTCGAGCGGATCGGCCAGACCGTGTACCTGTCGGCGACCCCCGGCGACTACGAGCTCTCGATGGCGGACGGCGTCGTCGAGCAGATCATCCGCCCGACGGGCCTCGTCGACCCCGAGGTGCTCGTCAAGCCCACCACGGGGCAGATCGACGACCTGCTGCACGAGATCCGCGAGCGCGTCGAGCGGAACGAGCGGGTCCTCGTCACGACGCTCACCAAGAAGATGGCGGAGGACCTCACCGACTACCTGCTCGAGAAGGACGTGCGGGTGCGGTACCTGCACTCCGAGGTCGACACGCTGCGGCGCGTCGAGCTGCTGCGCGAGCTGCGCCTCGGCGAGTACGACGTCCTCGTCGGGATCAACCTCCTGCGCGAGGGCCTCGACCTGCCCGAGGTGTCGCTCGTCGCGATCCTCGACGCCGACAAGGAGGGTTTCCTGCGGTCGCCCAAGTCGCTCATCCAGACGATCGGTCGCGCGGCCCGCAACGTCTCGGGCCAGGTGCACATGTACGCGGACAAGATCACGCCGGCGATGGCCGCGGCGATCGAGGAGACCGAGCGTCGTCGCGAGCGGCAGATCGCGTACAACACGGAGCACGGGGTCGACCCGACCCCGCTGCGCAAGCGGATCTCCGACGTGACGGACATGCTCGCGCGCGAGGACGTCGACACGGCCGAGCTGCTGGCGGGCGGGTACCGGCAGCCGGGCAAGGGCGCGAAGGGCAAGGCGCCGGTGCCGGGCGGGCCCAAGGAGGGTGCGTCGTCGGGCAACCGGCTCGCCGGCGCGGCGGCGAGCGACCTCGCCGAGCTCATCCAGGAGCTGAGCGACCAGATGCACGCGGCCGCGGGCGAGCTGCAGTTCGAGCTCGCCGCCCGGCTGCGCGACGAGATCTCGGGGCTCAAGAAGGAGCTGCGGCAGATGCAGGCCGCGACCGCCTGAGCGGCGTCCGTCCCGGCCCCCCGACGCACCGCTCACGCGCGCCCGAGGAACAGTCCGCGGTGGCGTGGTGTTGTCACGTCAGGAGGAGCGATGGCCTATGCTGGCTCCTCGTTGAAGGGGAGTATTCCTCCGCGGTGATGTCGTCATCACGGCCGGCGCAGTCGTCGGCCCGGTGTCACCGGTCCCGCAACCACCAGCCCGCGTCTCGTGCGGGTGCGGGTGGCGGTGCGTGGCGGAAGAGACCTTCGGTACACAGTGCTCCCCACGTACCGGAGGAATCTTCATGGATGTGCCCGTCTGGGTCTGGCTCGTCACCGTCGGCGTGATCCTCGCGATGCTCGCCGTCGACTACGTCGGGCACGTGCGCACGCCCCACGCCCCGAGCCTGCGCGAGGCCACCTGGTGGTCCGCGGGCTACGTCGCCGTCGCGGTGGCCTTCGGCGGCATCGTCTGGGCCGTCTGGGGCTCGACGTACGGCGGGGAGTACTTCGCCGGCTACATCACCGAGAAGAGCCTGTCGGTCGACAACCTCTTCGTGTTCGTCCTCATCATGACGAGCTTCCGCGTCCCGCGGCTCTACCAGCAGAAGGTGCTGCTCATCGGCATCACGATCGCGCTGGTCCTGCGGACGATCTTCATCTTCCTCGGCGCGGCCCTCATCGAGAACTTCAGCTGGGTCTTCTACGTCTTCGGCGCGTTCCTGCTCTACACCGCGTGGACGCAGGTCAAGGCGGGCTCGGGCCACGACGAGGAGTTCCACGAGAACGGCGCGCTGAAGCTGACCCGCCGCCTGTTCCCGACGACGGAGACGTACGTCGAGGACAAGATGACGACGAAGATCGACGGGAAGCGCTACATCACCCCGATGCTCATCGTGATGATCGCGATCGGCAGCGCGGACCTGCTCTTCGCGGTCGACTCGATCCCCGCGATCTTCGGCCTCACGCAGGAGACCTTCCTCGTGTTCGCCGCCAACGCGTTCTCCCTGCTCGGCCTGCGCCAGCTCTACTTCCTCATCGACGGCCTCCTCGACCGCCTCGTCTACCTCGCGTACGGCCTCGCGGCGATCCTCGGCTTCATCGGCGTCAAGCTGCTCATCCACGCGCTGCACAAGAACGAGGTGCCGTTCATCAACGGCGGTGAGCATGTCACCGCCGTCCCGGAGATCTCGACGGCGCTGTCGCTCGGGTTCATCGTCGTCGTGCTCACGATCACCACGGTCGCGAGCCTCGCCAAGGACCGCGCCGACCGTCGGCGCTCCGTCGAGAGCTCGGAGGGCTCACGCTGATGGTTCACGAGCTTCCCGTCTGGTTCGAGTGGGCGTCGCTGTCGGCGCTCGCGGTGCTGCTCCTCGTCGACCTGTTCGTCGTGGGGCGCCGCCCGCACGTCCCCTCGATGCGCGAGAGCGCGCTGTGGGTCGGCTTCTACGTCGCGCTCGCCCTCGTGTTCGGGGCGATCGTCGGCGCGGTGGGCGGGGCGGCACCGGCCGGGGAGTTCTACGCGGGGTGGCTCACGGAGTACAGCCTTTCCGTGGACAACCTCTTCGTGTTCGTCATCATCATGGCGAGGTTCGCGGTCCCGCGGGACCAGCAGCAGCGCGTGCTGATGGTCGGCATCATCGTCGCGCTCGTCCTGCGCGGGGCGTTCATCCTCGCGGGCGCGGCGATCATCGCCCAGTTCGTGTGGGTGTTCTACCTGTTCGGCGCCTTCCTCATCTACACGGCCGTCAAGCTCGTGGCCGGCGGGGACGAGCCCGAGGAGTACCACGAGAACCGCGCGGTGCGGGCGCTCCGGCGGGTCCTGCCGCTGGGCACGCAGTACGACGGCGGCCGGCTGCGCACGGTCGAGGACGGCAAGCGGGTCTTCACGCCGCTCGTCATCGTGTTCCTCGCGATCGGCAGCACCGACCTGCTCTTCGCGTTCGACTCGATCCCTGCGATCTTCGGGCTCACCCAGGACCCGTTCATCGTCTTCACGACGAACGTCTTCGCGCTCATGGGGCTGCGCCAGCTCTACTTCCTCCTGGGCGGCCTGCTCGAGCGGCTGGTCTACCTGCCGATCGGTCTCGCGGTGATCCTCGGGTTCATCGGCGTGAAGCTGATCCTCGAGGCGCTGCACGAGAACACGCTGCCGTTCATCAACGGCGGCGAGCACCTCGACGCCGTCCCGACGGTCCCGATCTGGCTGTCGCTCGTGGTGATCATCGGTGCGCTCGCCGTCACTACCGTCGCGAGCCTGCTGCGCACGCGGGCGTTGCATACCCAGGACGGCTCGTCCGCCGCGGCCCCCGAGCGCGGCGTCGCCGGTCCCGTCGAGGACGCGGCCGAGTCGCCGGCCGACGCGTCGACGGAGGAGGTCGCGCCGGCCGCCGAGACGCCGCCGTGGGGCACCGGTCCGCAGGACGGCGTCGGGCGGTAGCGTGCCCGGCGAGCCGCGGGACGCGACGGTGCCCGGACGGTCCGGCGCGTCCCGCGCCTCCCGCCTGGCCGCGCACGCAGCGGTCGCCACCGCGCTGTCGCTGCGCAGCGACAGCGAGCTGCGCGAGCTCGTGGACGCCGCCCCGCGGGTCGGTGCCGGCATCGGCGGGGAGACGGCGCTGCTCGACGTCGACGGCACGCCCGTGTTCGTCAAGCGCGTGCGTCTGACCGACCTCGAGCGGCAGCCGGACGACGTCCGTTCCACGGCGAACCTGTTCGACCTCCCGACCTTCTGCCACTACGGCGTCGGCGTGATCGGCTCCGCGGGCTTCGGCGCCTGGCGCGAGCTGGCCGCGCACGTCATGACGACGGGCTGGGTGATCGCGGGGGACCACGAGGGCTTTCCCCTGATGCACCACTGGCGGGTGCTCCCCGACGCGCGCCGGCCGCTGCCCGACGAGCTGGCCGACGTCGAGCGCGCCGTCGCCTACTGGGGCGGCGGCACGGCGGTGCGTCGCCGGATCGAGGCCCTCCAGGAGTCCTCGGCGAGCATCGTGCTGTTCCTGGAGTACGTCCCGCAGACGCTGCACGACTGGCTCGGCGTCCAGGTCGAGGCGGGTGGCGAGGCCGCCGAGCGGGCCTGCGCGTTCGTGGAGGAGGAGCTGAGCACGGGGATCTCCTTCATGAGGTCGCGGGGCCTGCTGCACCTCGACACGCACTTCGAGAACGTCCTGACCGACGGCGAGCGGCTCTACCTCGCCGACTTCGGTCTCGCGATCTCGTCCCGCTTCGACCTCTCGCCCGACGAGGTCGACTTCGTCGCCGCGCACCAGGACTACGACGACTGCTACAGCGTCACGCACCTGGTGAGCTGGTTGGCCGTCGCGCTGTTCGGGTGCGGGCCCGAGGAGCGCGCGGCACTCGTGCGCTCCTGGGCCGACGGTGCCCCGGTGACAGGGGCGCCGCCGGCGGTCGCGGCAGCGCTGGCCCGGTACGCTCCGGTCGCGGCGGTCGTCGGGGACTTCTACCGCGCGTTCCAGCGGGAGAGCCGGTCGACGCCCTACCCGTGGGAGGCGATCCGCCGGCTCCGCACCCGCCCGCCCGTACCCGGCCCCGCCGGGTGAGACGCCGGGGAGGGCGGAGCGTCCTCGGGCGCGCGCGCCGGGCCCGGGGCGGTGCCCGTCAGACGCGGTCGGCCCAGTCGCCGATGATGGGGGCCCACGGGCGCACCGTGCGCTCGGCGACGAGCCCCGCACGCCCGAACGGGTCCTCGTCGAGGACCGCGGCGACGGCGTCGGGCGTCTCCCCGTCCAGGACCAGCAGGGCCCCGGCCGGCGCGCCCTCGTGCGCGGGCAGCGGGCCGGACGCCAGGAGCGTGCCCCGGGCATGGAGCGTGCCCAGGAACGCGCGGTGCTCCGGGCGCAGGGCGTCGAGCTCGGGGGCGCGGTCGGCGTAGACGTAGGTGACGGCGTGGATCGGCATGGCGCCAGTGAACCAGGCCGACCCCACGACGCGCGGTCGGGTCCGCGCCTCGGTCGTCGTCGCGGCGTCCGGGCCGCGCGGCCGGGTTCCGCTACCAGCCGCGCTCGCGCCACGCGTCGAGGTGCGGTCGCTCGGCGCCGAGGGTCGTGTCCGCGCCGTGGCCGGGGTAGACCCATGTCGCGTCGTCGTACCGGTCGAAGACGCGCTCCGTGACGTCCGCGAGGAGCCGCTCGAAGCGCTCCGGGTCGCGCCCGGTGCTCCCGACGCCGCCCGGGAACAGCGAGTCGCCCGTGAACAGGTGAACCCGGCCCGCCACGGCCTCCGGCTCGTGCACCTCGGTGGGCTCGCGGTACGCGAGCGCGACCGACCCCGGGGTATGGCCCCGCAGCGCGACGACGTCGAGCACGACGTCCCCGGCACGGACGACGTCCCCGTGGCGGAGGCGCCGCACGACGTGCACGCCGGCGGCCGCCGCGACGGCGTCGGCGTCGGGAGCCCCGACGGCCGTCGCGGCCCCCGTGACCGCGACGATCGACGCGAGGGCGCGCAGGTGGTCCAGATGGCGGTGCGTCGTGACGACGACGTCGAGGCGCGCGGTCGGCGACCCCTCGCGGACGAGCGCGAGGACGTCGTCGGGCGCGTCCGCCGCGTCGATGAGGACCTGGGCGCCCGTGCGTCGGCACGTGAGGAGGTAGACGTCGTTGGCGAGCGGCCCGACGGCGAGCTTGCGGACCTCGACCTCGTCGAGGCGGCGCACGTCGCCGCGCCCGCCCACGACGACCTGTCCGGTGTACGTCATGCGGTCAGTCTGCCTCGCCCGGCGACCGCGGGTGGGGCCGCGGTGAGCGTTCGCCGCAGGACGCGCGAAGGTGACGTCGAACACCTGTGCGAATGTGGGTGGTCGGTCGTACGATGCTGCGGTGAGCAATCGCCTCGTCATCTCCGGTGCCCGCGAGCACAACCTCCGCAACGTCGACCTCGACCTCCCGCGGGACAAGCTCATCGTCTTCACGGGACTCTCCGGCTCGGGCAAGTCGTCGCTCGCGTTCGACACCATCTTCGCGGAGGGGCAGCGCCGCTACGTCGAGTCGCTGTCCGCGTACGCGCGCCAGTTCCTCGGGCAGATGGACAAGCCCGACGTCGACTTCATCGAGGGCCTGTCGCCCGCGGTGTCGATCGACCAGAAGTCCACGAACCGCAACCCGCGCTCGACCGTCGGCACCATCACCGAGGTCTACGACTACCTCCGCCTGCTCTTCTCGCGCGCCGGGACGCAGCACTGCCCCGTGTGCGGCGAGCGCGTGACCGCGCAGACCCCGCAGCAGATCGTCGACCGCCTCCTGGAGCTGCCGGAGGGCACGCGGTACCAGGTGCTCGCGCCGGTCGTGCGCGGGCGCAAGGGCGAGTACTCCGAGCTCTTCAAGGAGCTGCAGACCAAGGGCTTCGCCCGCGCCCGCGTCGACGGCGAGGTGCGCACGCTCACCGACGTCCCGGCGCTCGAGAAGAAGCTCAAGCACGACATCGAGGTCGTCGTCGACCGCCTCGTGGCACGCGAGGGCGTGCAGCGCCGGCTCACCGACTCGGTCGAGACCGCGCTCGGGCTGGCGGGCGGACTCGTCGTCATCGAGCTCGTGGACGCCGACGTGGACGACCCGGCGCGCGAGCGCCGCTTCTCCGAGAAGCGCGCGTGCCCCAACGACCACGAGCTCGCGCTGGACGAGATCGAGCCGCGCACGTTCTCCTTCAACGCGCCCTACGGCGCGTGCCCCGAGTGCACCGGCATCGGCTTCCGCCTCGAGGTCGACCCCGACCTCGTGGTGCCGGACGTCGAGAAGTCGCTGGGCGAGGGCGCGGTCGCGCCGTGGGCGCAGATCTCCTCGGAGTACTTCGAGCGGGTGCTCACGGCGCTCGCGGACGACCTCGGGTTCTCCATGGACACGCCGTGGCGGGCGCTGCCCGAGCGTGCGAAGAAGGCGGTCCTGCACGGGCAGAACCACCAGGTGCACGTGCGGTACAAGAACCGCTGGGGCCGCGAGCGGCAGTACTCGACCGGGTTCGAGGGCGTCATCACGTTCCTCGAGCGCCGGCACACGGAGACCGAGTCGGACTGGTCCAAGGAGAAGTACGAGGCCTTCATGCGCGAGGTCCCGTGCCCCGTGTGCCAGGGCGCGCGCCTCAAGCCCGAGGTCCTCGCGGTCAAGGTCGGGGGCAGGTCGATCTGGGACGTGTGCCGTCTCCCGCTGCGCGAGGCCGCGGCGTTCCTCGGGACGCTCGAGCTGGGCGCGCGCGAGCGCGCGATCGCGACGGAGGTCCTCAAGGAGATCGACGCGCGCCTCGGGTTCCTGCTCGACGTCGGTCTCGACTACCTCTCGCTCGAGCGCCCGGCGGCGACGCTGTCCGGCGGCGAGGCGCAGCGCATCCGGCTCGCGACGCAGATCGGCTCCGGCCTCGTGGGCGTCCTCTACGTCCTCGACGAGCCGAGCATCGGCCTGCACCAGCGCGACAACCGTCGCCTCATCGAGACGCTCACGCGCCTGCGCGACCTCGGGAACACGCTCATCGTCGTCGAGCACGACGAGGACACCATCCGGACCGCGGACTGGGTCGTCGACATCGGCCCGGGTGCGGGCGAGCACGGCGGGCGCGTCGTCCACTCCGGCGACTACGCCGGTCTGCTGGAGGCGCCCGAGTCGGTCACGGGCGCCTACCTCGCGGGCCGTCGCAGCATCCCGCTCCCGGCCGAGCGCCGCCCGACCGACCCGGGCCGTCAGGTCAAGGTCGTCGGCGCGCGCGAGCACAACCTCACGGGCATCGACGTGAGCTTCCCGCTCGGCACGCTCACCGCCGTGACCGGGGTGTCGGGGTCCGGCAAGTCGACCCTGGTGAACTCCATCCTCTACACGGTCCTCGCCAACGAGCTCAACGGCGCTCGCCAGGTCGCGGGGCGGCACACGCGCGTCACGGGCCTGGACCACCTCGACAAGGTCGTGCACGTCGACCAGGGGCCGATTGGGCGCACGCCGCGGTCGAACCCGGCGACGTACACCGGCGTGTGGGACCACGTGCGCAAGCTCTTCGCGGAGACCACCGAGGCCAAGGTGCGCGGGTACACGCCGGGCCGCTTCTCGTTCAACGTCAAGGGCGGCCGCTGCGAGGCGTGCTCGGGCGACGGCACCCTGAAGATCGAGATGAACTTCCTCCCGGACGTCTACGTGCCGTGCGAGGTGTGCCACGGCGCGCGATACAACCGCGAGACGCTCGAGGTGCACTTCAAGGGCAAGACCGTGGCCGACGTCCTCGACATGCCGATCGAGGAGGCGTCGGAGTTCTTCGCGGCCGTCCCGGCGATCTCGCGGCACCTCAAGACGCTCGTCGAGGTCGGCCTCGGGTACGTCCGCCTCGGGCAGCCTGCCCCGACGCTGTCGGGTGGCGAGGCGCAGCGCGTGAAGCTCGCGAGCGAGCTGCAGAAGCGCTCGACCGGGCGCACGATCTACGTGCTCGACGAGCCGACGACGGGCCTGCACTTCGAGGACATCCGCAAGCTGCTCGGCGTGCTGCAGTCGCTCGTCGACAAGGGCAACAGCGTCCTCGTGATCGAGCACAACCTCGACGTCATCAAGAGCGCCGACTGGGTCGTCGACATGGGACCCGAGGGCGGTTCGGGGGGCGGCAAGGTCGTGGCGCAGGGCACGCCCGAGCAGGTCGCACGCGTCGAGGCGAGCCACACCGGCCGCTTCCTCGCGGAGATCCTCGACCAGCACGACCCCGTGCCGGTCGGTGCGCCGACGAAGCCCGGCGCGGCGCAGGCGCCCGCGGCGAAGGGAGCCAAGGGCCGCTCGGCCAAGGCTCGCCGGGCGACCGACGAGGGCACGACCCGCCCCCGCCGCAAGGCCTCCGCGGCCTAGCCGGTGCCCGACGCGGGTGCGCCGGTACGCCGTCCGGTCGTGACCCCGCGGCGACGCGTCCTCGGCGCGCCGCCGCGGGCGTCGACGACGGCGGGCGGGGTGCTCAGGCGGCGGCCCGTCGCGCGGGCGCCGGCTCGACGAGCACGCGGAAGTTCACCGAGCGCGCGATGAAGCAGTGGTCGTGCGCGCGCTGGTGGAGCGCGGCCAGCGCCTCCTCGTCGGTCCCCGGGCCGTCGTCGACCACGACGCGGGGGTGCAGCGTGACGTCCGTGAACTGCCCCTCGCCGCCGGACTCGACGCGCATGGTGCCGGTGACGTCGTCCACGTACTCCCGCACGACGACACCCGCCGCCGCGGCGAGGTGGAGGAACCACAGCATGTGGCACTGCGAGAGGCTCACGACGAACAGCTCCTCAGGGCTGTAGCGCGTCGGGTCGCCCCGGAACGCCGGGTCCGCGGACCCGGGCAGCGGCGGCCTCCCCTCGAGGAGCACGTCGTGGTCCCTGCCGTAGGCCGTGTAGGAGGCGGTGCCCCTGTCGCCCGCGCCCGTCCAGCGGACCGTGGCGGCGTACCCGTGCTGTGCACTCATGGCCGCCACCCTAGCGGGCGGTGGTGCAGGTCACACCACGTCTTTGCCGGCGTTGCGGCGGCCGCCGCACGTCCCCCGCCACCGCACCGTCGGTGGCCTCGCCTAGGCTGGAGAACATGGCTGATCCCGCGACGTACCGCCCGGCGCCGGGGGAGATCCCCACCTCGCCGGGCGTCTACCGGTTCCGCGACGACCACGGGCGCGTGATCTACGTCGGCAAGGCCAAGAACCTGCGTGCACGCCTGTCGAACTACTTCCAGGACGTCGCGAACCTGCACCACCGCACGCAGACGATGGTGACGACCGCGGCGTCCGTCGAGTGGACCGTCGTCGGCACCGAGGTCGAGGCCCTCGCGCTCGAGTACTCCTGGATCAAGGAGTTCGACCCGCGGTTCAACGTCAAGTACCGCGACGACAAGTCCTACCCCTACCTCGCCGTGACGATGGGGGAGGAGTTCCCCCGCGCCCAGGTCATGCGCGGCGCCAAGCGGCCCGGCACCCGGTACTTCGGCCCCTACGGGCACGCGTGGGCGATCCGCGAGACGCTCGACCTCCTGCTCCGCGTCTTCCCGGTGCGCACGTGCTCGGCGGGCGTGTTCAAGCGGGCCCACCAGACGGGCCGCCCGTGCCTCCTGGGGTACATCGACAAGTGCTCGGCGCCGTGCGTCGGGCGCATCACGCCCGAGGACCACCGGGCGCTCGCCGAGGACTTCTGCGACTTCATGGCGGGCGACACGCAGCGCTTCGTGCGCCGCCTCGAGCGCAAGATGAACGAGGCCGCCGCCGCGATGGAGTACGAGGCCGCGGCGCGCCTGCGCGACGACATCGTCGCGCTCCAGCGCGCGACCGAGAAGAACGCGGTGGTGCTCGGCGACGGCACCGACGCCGACGTGTTCGCGCTCGTCGGCGACGAGCTCGAGGCGGCCGTCCAGGTGTTCCACGTGCGCGGCGGGCGGATCCGCGGCCAGCGCGGCTGGATCGTCGAGAAGGTCGAGGACGTGACCGACGCGGAGCTGGTCGAGCACCTGCTCCAGCAGGTCTACGGCGCGGCCGAGGAGGCCGCGGCGGCCGACCCGGGGACCGGCCAGGGCCGGGCCGGCGCGCGCGACGTCGTCCCGCGCGAGGTGCTCGTCCCCGTCCTGCCGCCCGACACCGCGCAGGTCACGACGTGGCTCTCCGGCCTGCGGGGCGCGCGCGTCGACGTCCGCGTGCCGCAGCGCGGCGACAAGAAGGAGCTCGCCGCCACCGTGCGCGCGAACGCGGAGCACGCCCTCGCCCTGCACCGCACGCGCCGCGCGGGCGACCTCACGACGCGCAGTCAGGCGCTGCGCGAGATCCAGGAGGCGCTCGACCTCGACACCGCCCCGCTGCGGATCGAGTGCTACGACGTCTCGCACAACCAGGGCACGTACCAGGTCGCGTCGATGGTCGTGTTCGAGGACGGCCTCGCGCGCAAGAGCGAGTACCGCCACTTCACCGTGCGCGGGCCCGACGGCGACGGGGCCGCGGACGACACCGCGGCGATGTACGAGGTCATCACGCGCCGGTTCAAGCGCTACCTGTCCGACCGCTCGCGCTCGGGCGAGGTGGAGCTGGACCTCGAGGCCGACGACGTCGCGACCGGGTCCGACGCCGCGGGCCGTCGCGCGGAGCGGGCCGCGGAGGCCGCGGGGTACGTGCCGCGCAGCGGCGAGGTCGACGCCGACGCCCCCGTGGACAAGCGGGCGCGGTTCGCCTACCCGCCGAACCTGGTCGTGGTCGACGGCGGCCCCCCGCAGGTCGCGGCCGCCGCCCGGGCGCTGGCCGACCTGGGGATCGACGACGTCGCGCTGTGCGGCCTCGCCAAGCGCCTCGAGGAGGTGTGGGTCCCGGGGGAGGACTACCCCGTGATCCTCCAGCGCTCGTCGGAAGGGCTCTACCTGCTGCAGCGCGTGCGCGACGAGGCGCACCGGTTCGCCATCGCCCAGCACCGCAGGCAGCGCAGCAAGGGCATGACGGCCTCCGCGCTCGACGACGTCCCCGGCCTGGGGCCGGCACGGCGCACCGCGCTCCTCAAGCACTTCGGCTCGCTCAAGCGCCTGCGGGCGGCGAGCGCCGAGGAGATCGCGACCGTGCGGGGCATGGGCGAGCGCACGGCGCGCGCCGTCGTCGCCGCCCTGGGCGGAGCCGCGGAGCCGTCCCCGGGCGCGGCCCCCGCGGAGCGGTCGCCCGCCGAGGGCGACGTGCGCCCGGACCCCGTGCAGGACGCCGTGCGCGACGGCGTGGAGGACGACGTGCAGGACGGCGCGCGGGACACTCCGGTGGGCGACGGGGCCGCGGCCCGGGCGTGAGCGGCTGGCATGCTGGTGCCATGACCTCGGAGCCGACCCCGGACCTCAGCCCGCAGGGGCCGCCCGCCCGCGTGCCGGAGCCCTCGCCCACCACCGTCCCGAGCGGGATCCCCGCGATCGAGGCGGCGACCCACCCCCCGGAGGCGCGCGAGGCCGAGGTGCTCATCATCACGGGCATGTCGGGCGCGGGCCGCACGCGGGCCGCCGCCGTGCTCGAGGACCTCGACTGGTACGTCGTCGACAACCTGCCGCCGCGCATGATCGTCCCGCTCGTGGACCTCATGACCCGGTCGGGCTCGGCGCTCGAGCGCATCGCGGCGGTCGTCGACGTGCGCGGCCGCGAGTTCTTCACCGACCTCGTCGAGGTGCTCGACCACCTCCGGCAGAACGGGGTGTTCTACCGCATCCTGTTCCTCGACGCGTCCGACGAGGTGCTCGTGCGCCGGTACGAGCAGGTCCGGAGGCCGCACCCGCTGCAGGGCGAGGGGCGCATCCTCGACGGCCTGGCCGAGGAGCGACGCCTGCTCGCGAGCCTCGAGGAGCGCTCCGACGTCGTGATCGACACGTCCGAGCTCACCGTGCACGACCTCGCGCGCGAGGTCCGTGCCGCCGTCGCCGACGGCACGCCGGAGACGCTGCGCATCAACGTCGTCTCGTTCGGGTTCAAGTACGGGCTGCCCCTCGACGCCGACCACGTGGTCGACGTGCGGTTCCTCGCGAACCCGTACTGGATCACCGAGCTGCGCCACCTCACCGGCCGCGACGCCCCGGTGCGCGACTACGTGCTCGGGCGCCCCGGCGCGCTCGAGTTCATCGACCGGTACGTGAGCGCCCTGGAGCCGGTCCTCGCCGGATACCTGGGCGAGGAGAAGCGCTACGTGACGATCGCCGTCGGCTGCACCGGGGGCAAGCACCGCTCCGTCGCGATCAGCGAGGCGATCGCCGCACGCCTGCGCGCGCAGGGGCAGCGCGTCATCGTGACCGCCCGCGACCTCGGCAAGGAGTGATCGGTGGTCGCCAAGCGCAACCCCGCCGTCGTCGCCCTGGGCGGCGGCCACGGCCTGTCCGCGAGCCTCTCCGCGCTGCGCCTCATGTCCGACCGGCTGACGGCCGTCGTGACGGTGGCGGACGACGGCGGGTCGTCGGGGCGCCTGCGCTCCGAGCTCGGCGTGCTGCCCCCGGGGGACCTGCGCATGGCGCTCGCGGCGCTGTGCGACGACTCGGAGTGGGGCCGCACGTGGAGCGCGCTCCTGCAGCACCGGTTCACGTCCGAAGGGGACCTCGACAACCATGCGGTGGGCAACCTGCTCATCGTCGCGCTGTGGGAGCTCCTCGACGACCCGGTCGCCGGGCTCGACTGGGTGGGCAAGCTCCTCGGCGCGCGCGGGCGCGTGCTGCCCATGGCGGCGGTGCCGCTCGGGATCGAGGCCGACGTGCGGACCGGCGACCGCCTGGAGACGGTCGTCGGGCAGAGCCACGTCGCCGTGACCCACGGGCGCATCGAGCAGCTCCGGCTCGTGCCCGCGGACCCGCCCGCGTGCGCGGAGGCGGTCCAGGCCGTCGAGGAGGCGGACTGGGTCGTGCTCGGGCCGGGGTCGTGGTTCTCGTCGGTGATGCCGCACCTGCTCGTGCCCGAGCTCGCGCGGGCCCTGCACGAGACCAGCGCGCGACGCTGCGTGACCCTCAACCTGTCGAGCGAGACGGGGGAGACGTACGGGCTCTCCGCCACCGACCACCTCGAGGCCCTGCACAAGCACGCGCCCGGGCTCCGGATCGACGCCGTCGTCGCCGACCCGTCCGCCGTCGAGGACACCGAGCAGCTCGCGGAAGCGGCCGCGCGCATGGGGGCGCGGCTCCTCCTGCGGCAGGTGCGGCGCGGAGACGGCACGCCGCGGCACGACGCGCTGCGCCTGGCGGCGGCCTACCGGGACGTGTTCGACGACTTCCTCGGCGACGTCGGCTCGCCCGCCCGCTGATCCGCGCGCCGGGGCGCGCCGGACGGCCCTCGGGGCGCCCGGCCCGCCGCCGCGACGCGTCGGCATCGGTGGCAGGATGTCCCGCATGGCGCTCACGGCACAGGTGAAGGACGAGCTGGCTCGACTGCGGGTGGACAAGACCTCGTGCCGCAAGGCGGAGGTCTCGGCGATGCTCCGGTTCTCGGGCGGGCTGCACCTCATCTCGGGCCGCGTCGTCATCGAGGCCGAGCTCGACACGGCGATCGCGGCGCGCCGCCTGCGCGAGACCATCGCGGACGTCTACGGGCACACGAGCGAGCTCATCGTCGTGTCGGCGGGCGGGCTGCGCAAGAGCAGCCGCTACGTCGTGCGGGTCGTGCGCGACGGCGAGTCGCTGGCCCGCCAGACGGGCCTCCTGGACCAGCGCGGGCGGCCCGTGCGGGGCCTCCCGCCGCAGGTCGTCTCCGGCGGGGTGGAGGAGGCCGAGGCGGCGTGGCGCGGCGCGTTCCTGGCGCACGGGTCCCTCACCGAGCCGGGCCGGTCGTCGGCGCTCGAGATCACCTGCCCGGGACCGGAGGCCGCGCTCGCCCTGGTCGGCGCGGCCCGCCGCCTCGGCGTCTCCGCGAAGTCGCGCGAGGTCCGCGGCGTCGACCGCGTCGTGATCCGGGACGGGGACGCGATCAGCGCGCTCCTCACCCGCCTCGGTGCGCACGAGGCGGTCCTCGTCTGGGAGGAGCGGCGCGCCCGGCGCGAGGTGCGCGGGACCGCGAACCGGCTCGCGAACTTCGACGACGCGAACCTGCGCCGCTCGGCCCGGGCCGCGGTCGCGGCGGGCGCGCGCGTCGAGCGTGCCTTCGAGATCCTCGGCCCGGACCTGCCCGACCACCTGCGCGAGGCCGGCGAGCTCCGGCTCGCCCACAAGCAGGCGTCCCTCGAGGAGCTCGGGCAGCTCGCCGACCCGCCGCTGACCAAGGACGCCGTGGCGGGACGCATCCGCCGCCTGCTGTCGACGGCCGACAAGCGTGCCGCCGAGCTCGGCATCCCGGACACCGAGGCGGGGCTGAGCCCCGAGCTGCTCGACCTCTGAGCCGCCGTCCCGCGACGTGCCCGGCGCCCCGCGGGGCGACCGGCCCGGCACCTGGACGTCATGCACCGACGGGACGATGGTCCCGAACCGTGGGATCCAGGTCACACGCTGTCGTGGTGTTGGTATAGGCTCGGATGCGTCAGGTGACAACGACGTGCTCCTTCGCTGACACCCCTCGTGGGCGTGGGTGGTCCCGGCTGTCGCCGTGACGGTCCACGGGCACGGAGGGTGCTGTGCCGGGATCCCGGGCAGCGGGGCACGGGCGCGATCACCACCTGCGTACGACGGCGTACGTGATCGTTCGGCATCAACCGTGTGCGTCGGGACAACCGGCGCGCCCTGAGGAGGGCATTGTGACCATCCGCGTCGGTATCAACGGCTTCGGTCGTATCGGACGGAACTTCTACCGCGCCATCGTGGCGTCGGGCGCCGACATCGAGATCGTGGGCGTCAACGACCTCACGGACAACAAGACGCTCGCGCACCTGCTCAAGTACGACACGGTCCTCGGCCGTTTCCCGCTGAGCGTGGACTTCGACGACGACAACATCATCGTCGACGGCAAGAAGATCCGTGCCCTCGCCGAGCGTGACCCCGCGAACCTCCCCTGGGGCGAGCTGGGCGCCGACATCGTCATCGAGTCGACCGGCTTCTTCACGGACGCGACCAAGGCGAAGGCGCACATCGACGGCGGCGCCAAGAAGGTCATCATCTCCGCCCCGGCGAAGAACGAGGACGCGACGTTCGTCGTCGGCGTGAACTCGGACCAGTACGACCCGGCCGCGCACCACATCATCTCGAACGCGTCGTGCACCACGAACTGCCTCGCCCCGCTCGCGAAGGCGCTCAACGACTCGATCGGCATCGAGCGTGGTCTCATGACCACGATCCACGCCTACACGGGCGACCAGAACCTGCAGGACGGCCCGCACCGCGACCTGCGTCGCGCGCGCGCCGCCGCGCAGAACATCGTCCCGACCTCGACGGGTGCGGCCAAGGCCGTGTCGCTCGTCCTCCCGGAGCTCAAGGGCAAGCTCGACGGCTTCGCGCTGCGCGTGCCGGTCATCACGGGCTCGGCGACGGACCTCACGTTCACGGCCTCCAAGGAGGTCACGGTGGACGAGGTCAACGCCGCGGTGAAGGCTGCCTCGGAGGGCCCGCTCAAGGGCATCCTGTCCTACGTCGAGGACGAGATCGTCTCGAGCGACATCGTGACGGACCCGCACCAGAGCATCTTCGACTCGAAGCTCACCAAGGTGATCGGCGACCAGGTCAAGGTCGTCTCCTGGTACGACAACGAGTGGGGCTACTCGAACAGCCTCGTCGCGCTGACGCAGCTCGTCGGCGACAAGCTCTGAGCGACCTGCTGACGCAGCACGACCCTGCGTAGCAACCATGCGTCCGCGTGCGCGTCCCGGCACCGCCCGGTGACGCGCACGCGGACGTCCTCATGTGCGGGCCCGGCCGGTCCTCGGCAGGCGCCCCGTACGACGGCGACCGAACCGTAGGAGACCGCATGAACACGATCGACTCCCTGGGCGACCTGCGCGGCAAGCGCGTCCTCGTCCGCTCCGACTTCAACGTCCCGCTCGACGGGACGACCATCACGGACGACGGCCGCATCCGTGCGGCGCTGCCGACGCTGAAGAAGCTCACCGACGCCGGCGCGAAGGTGATCGTCACCGCGCACCTGGGCCGCCCCAAGGGCGAGCCGGACGCGAAGTACTCGCTCGCGCCCGTCGCGGCCCGCCTGGGCGAGCTGCTCGGCGTGCCGGTCCACCTCGCGCAGGACGTCGTCGGCGACTCGGCGCGCGAGACCGTGGCCGCGCTCGGCGAGGGTGAGGTCGCGCTGCTCGAGAACATCCGGTTCGACCCGCGCGAGACGTCCAAGGACGACGCGGAGCGCCAGTCGCTCGCCCAGGACCTCGCCCAGCTCGCGGACGTGTTCGTCTCCGACGGCTTCGGCGTCGTGCACCGCAAGCAGGCGTCGGTCTACGACGTCGCCCAGGTGCTCCCGTCCGCCGTGGGCGAGCTCGTCCTCAAGGAGGTCGACTCGCTGCGCAAGGCGACGGAGGACCCGGCCCGCCCGTACGCGGTCGTGCTCGGCGGCTCGAAGGTCTCGGACAAGCTCGGCGTCATCGCGAACCTGCTCACCAAGGCCGACCGCCTGCTCATCGGCGGCGGCATGGTCTTCACGTTCCTCGCGGCGAAGGGCTACGGCGTCGGCAAGTCCCTCCTCGAGGAGGACCAGATCGACACGGTCAAGGGCTACCTCGCGGACGCGGAGAAGAACGGCGTCGAGATCGTCCTGCCGACCGACATCGTCGTGGCGGACGCGTTCGCCGCGGACTCCCCGCACGAGGTCGTCGCCGCGGACGCGATCCCGGCGGACAAGATCGGCCTCGACATCGGCCCCGAGTCGGCCCAGCTCTTCGCCAGCAAGATCGTCGACGCGAAGACGGTCGTGTGGAACGGGCCCGCGGGCGTGTTCGAGTTCGAGGCGTTCTCGGGCGGCACGCGTGCCGTGGCCCAGGCGCTCGTCGACGCGACCGCGAACGGCGCGTTCACGATCGTCGGCGGCGGCGACTCGGCCGCCGCGGTCCGGATCCTCGGCTTCGACGAGTCCGGCTTCAGCCACATCTCGACCGGCGGCGGCGCGAGCCTCGAGTTCCTCGAGGGCAAGGACCTGCCGGGGATCTCCGTCCTCGAGGGCTGAGCGCCCCTCCCGAACCATCCTCACGCACCGCCCGCGGCACGTCGTGCGCGGGCGGTGCGACCCCCACAGAGAGAAGAAGGACCGTGGCGAACAGCCGTACCCCGCTCATGGCGGGCAACTGGAAGATGAACCTGGACCACCACCAGGCGACCCACACCGTGCAGAAGCTCGCGTGGACCCTCAAGGACGCGAAGCACGACTACGCGGCCGTCGAGGTCGCCGTGCTGCCGCCCTTCACCGACCTCCGGTCGGTGCAGACGCTCGTCGACGCGGACAAGCTCGAGCTGAAGTACGGCGCCCAGGACGTGTCCGCGCACCTCGAGGGCGCGTACACGGGCGAGATCTCGGCGACGATGCTCGCCAAGCTCGGCGCGAGCTACGTCGCGATCGGCCACTCGGAGCGCCGGCAGTACCACGCCGAGACCGACGCGCAGGTCAACGAGAAGATCGTCGCCGCCGTGGGTCAGGGCATCGCCCCGATCCTGTGCGTGGGCGAGGGCCTGGACGTGCGCAAGGCCGGCGAGCAGATCTCCTACACGCTGGCCCAGGTCGAGGGCGCCCTCGCGGGCATCCCCGCCGCCCAGCTCGCGACGCTCGTCATCGCGTACGAGCCCGTCTGGGCCATCGGCACGGGCGAGGTCGCGACGCCGGAGGACGCGCAGGAGGTCTGCGGTGCCATCCGCGGCGCCCTGGGCGACCTGTACGACGCCGACCTCGCGAACGCGACGCGCATCCTGTACGGCGGCTCCGTGAAGTCGTCCAACGTGGCCGCGATCATGGCGCAGCCCGACGTCGACGGCGCGCTCGTCGGCGGCGCGAGCCTCGACCCCGAGGAGTTCGCCAAGATCGCGCGCTACCAGTCGCACGCGACCGGCGCCTGACCTCCGCGAGACCCTCGCACCGACGGCCCCGGGAGCGGATCCCGGGGCCGTCGGCCCGTGGCGTGAGACGCCCCCGGCCGGGGTTGGCCGCAGCGGCCCCCCGTCGCCTACTCTTGTCCCCTGTGCAGCAGGTCACGCCTGCGCACGACAACCGTGCGGTCGCGCTCGACATCGGTCGGGACGGCCCTGAGCCTCAAGGACGTACTCGTGGACGTGCTGCGCATCATCCTCCAGATCCTGCTGGTCCTCTCCAGCGGCTTCCTCACCCTGCTCGTGCTCATGCACAAGGGCAAGGGCGGCGGCCTCTCCGACATGTTCGGCGGCGGGATCTCGAGCTCGGTGGGCAGCTCCGGCGTCGCCGAGCGCAACCTCAACCGGATCACCGTGGCGTTCGCCCTCGTCTGGGCGGTCGTCATCGTGCTCCTGGGGCTGCTCCAGAAGGTGAGCTGACGTCGACCTCGGGCGCCCTGTGAGGGCGTCCCGGGGTCGAGCAGGGCTCGCGGAGTCGGCAGGGGGCAGCCGCGCCGGACGGCGCGGTACGGGCAGGATCGAGTGCCGACGACGGCATGGACGGGGGAGAGCACGTGGCAGGTGGTAACGCGATCCGCGGGTCGCGCGTCGGGGCGGGACCGCTCGGGGAGTCCGAGCGCGGCGAGATCGCGCCGCGCTTCTGGGTCTCCTACTGGTGCGCGAACGGCCACGAGACGCGACCCAGCTTCTCCTCGGAGGCGGAGATCGAGGCGCCCGAGACCTGGGACTGCCCGCGCTGCGGGTTCCCGGCCGGGCAGGACCGGGAGAACCCGCCGACGCCGTCGCGCAACGAGCCCTACAAGACGCACCTCGCCTACGTGAAGGAGCGTCGCAGCGACGAGGACGGCGTCGCGATCCTCGACGAGGCGCTCGCCGCGCTGCGTGCCCGCCGCGGTCGCTGACCGGGCGCGCTGAGCCCGAGGCCGAGCCGCTCGCCTCGCCGTCGGCTCAGCGCACGCGCGCGAGCACGAACCCGTCGTAGCCCTTGGACCCCACGGTCTGCAGGGCCGTGGCGTCGAGCCGCGGGTCCGCGACGACGCGGTCGACCATCTCCCGCACCCCGCGCACGTTCGGGTCGGTGCTCCCCGCGTCGGCGACGGCGCCGCCGCGGACGGTGTTGTCCACGACGATCAGCGTGCCGGGGCGGGACAGCCGGAGCGCGAGGTCGAGGTAGACGGGGTTCGACGGCTTGTCGGCGTCGACGAACGCGAGGTCGAACGGCTCGACGCCCTCGTCGACGAGGCCCCGCAGCGTGTCCGCGGCCGGGCCGAGCACGACGTCGACGATCCCCGCGAGACCGGCCTCGGCCAGGGACTCCCGCGCGACCGCGACGTGCGCGGCGTCGATCTCGCACGTGACGAGCGCGCCGTCGGGCGGCAGCGCGCGGGCGAGCCAGATCGTCGAGTAGCCGCCGAGCGTCCCGACCTCCAGCACCCGGCGCGCGCCGGAGGCGAGCGCGAGGAGCTGGAGGAACCGGCCCTGCGCGGGGGAGACCTGGATCTCCGGCAGGCCGGCGGCGCGCGCCCTCGCACCGGCGGCGGCGAGCACGTCGTCCTCGCCCACGAGCGGGCCGAAGTACGCGTCGACCGCGTCCCACGTCGCCGTGGGGTCCACGTGCTCGCCGCCGGCCGTCATCGGTCGGCGTCCCGCGTGCCCGCCGCCGCGGCGTCGACGAGCCACAGCGTGCGCTCGGTGCCGCTGACCGCGGCCGCCGGGGTCTCGGACGCCGGGGCTCCGCCGAGCGCCGACGCGACGGCCGGTGCCTTCTCCGCGCCCGCGGCGACGACCCACACCTGACGGGCTCGCGCGACGGCCTCGAAGGTCAGCGTCACGCGCTCCGGCGGCGGCTTGGGCGAGCCGTGGACGCCGGCGGTCGGGACGCCCGTCACGTCGAGCCCCGGGTGCCCGGGGAAGAGCGACGCGACGTGGCCGTCGGGTCCCATCCCGAGCAGGAGCACGTCGAACGCGGGCACCTCGGCACCGTCCGGCGCGTGCCCGGCGAGCGTCGCCGCGTACGCCGCGGCCGACTCCTCGGGGGTCGCCGCCACGTCGGCCGCGGGCATCGGGTGCACGTTCTCGGCCGGGAGCTGAGGCAGGTGGGCGAGCAGCGCGTCGCGCGCCTGCGTCTCGTTGCGGTCCGGGTCCCCGGTGGGCAGGAAGCGCTCGTCGCCCCACCAGAGGTGCACGCCCGACCAGTCGACGGCGTCGCGGGCCGGGTGGCGCTCGAGCGCCGCGAGGCTCGCGATGCCGACGGTGCCGCCGGTGAGCACGACGTGCACCGGGCTGCGCACCGACTGCACGTCGAGCAGGCGCGTCACGAGCCGCGACGCGACGGCCTCGGCGAGGACGTCCGCGTCCGGGTGGACGACCACGAGACGCCCGTGCGACGCGTGCGCGTCGCCGGGCCGGGCGGCGGTCACGCGCCCACCTTCTGCAGGCCCTTGGTGAGCACCTCGCCGTAGATCTCGTCCGGGTCGAGGCGGCGCAGCTCCTCGATGAGGGCCTCGCTCAGCGTCCGGATGGGCAGTGCGACGCGGCGGTCGGGCTTGCCCGGCTGGCTGATCGTCACGATGCGCCCGTCGGGGCGGTCGAGGATGATCGGCCCGCTCTTGCGCTCGAGCGTGACGCGCGTGATCGCCTCGGCCCCGCGACGGCGCACGACCTGCGAGGGGCAGCGCAGCCGAGAGCCGAGCCACGCCGCGAGCAGGTCGAGCGAGGTGTGCTTCGCCTGCCCCTCGACCAGGACGTTCGTCACCGGCTCGTACGGCGGCTGGTCGAGCGCTGCGGCGATGAGGCCGCGCCACAGCGTCACGCGCGCCCACGCGAGGTCGGAGTCCCCGGGGCCGTACGTCGTCGCGAGCTGCGCGAGCGTCGCCTCGGGGTCCTTGGACGTGATCGAGTCGGTGATGCGGCGCTGGGCCATCGCGCCGACCGGGTCGTCGTCGACCGACGCGGGGGGCTGGCCCGGCCACCACACCACGATCGGCGCGTCCGGGAGCAGGAGCGGCATGACGAGCGTGTCGGCGTGCTCGAGCAGGGGCCCCGCGGTCCGCAGCACGACGACCTCGGACGCGCCGGCGTCGCCGCCCACGCGGATCTGGGCGTCGAGGTGCGGGACGGTGCTCCGGCCGGACGGCGCCACGACGATGACGCGGCACGGGTGCTCACGGCTCGCGTCGTTCGCGGCCTCGATCGACGTCTCGACGTCGGACTCGCGCGCGATGACGACGAGCGTGAGGACGCGGCCGAGCGCGATCGCGCCGCCCTCGTCGCGCAGCCGCACGAGGCGCTTGTTCACCGCGTTCGTCGTCGTGTCGGGCAGGTCGATGATCATCGCGGGGTCCTCGCCGGTCGGGAGGTCGTGCGGCCCTGCGGCGCACGACGGGGTCGGGGGGTCTCTCTCAGGGGCGCCGCGCTCCGCGGGGCCGGCGCCGGGGCGGCGGCCGTCACGGGCGCCGCCACGAGCGGCCGTCGCGCGCGAGCATCGCGTCGGCCGACTCGGGCCCCCACGTGCCGGACCGGTACTGGTCGGGCGTGCCGCGGGAGGCCCAGTGGGCGGTGATCGGGTCGAGGATCTTCCACGAGAGCTCGACCTCCTCGCGCGTCGGGAAGAGCGGCGGGTCGCCGAGCAGCACGTCGAGGATGAGCCGCTCGTAGGCCTCGGGGGAGGACTCGGTGAACGCGTGCCCGTACCCGAAGTCCATCGTGACGTCGCGGACCTCCATCGCGGTGCCGGGGACCTTCGCGCCGAACCGCATCGTCACGCCCTCGTCGGGCTGGACGCGGATGACGAGCGCGTTGTTGCCCAGGTCGGAGGCCTGCGAGGTCTCGAACGGCAGGTGCGGGGCCTTCTTGAAGACGACGGCGACCTCGGTCACGCGACGCCCGAGGCGCTTGCCCGTGCGGAGGTAGAACGGGACGCCCGCCCAGCGGCGGTTGTCGATGTCCACGCGGATCGCGGCGTAGGTCTCGGTCGTCGAGTCCGCGGGGATGCCGTCCTCGTCGAGGAAGCCGATGACCTCCTCGCCGCCCTGCCACCCGGCGGCGTACTGGCCGCGCGCGGTGTGCTTGGACAGCTCGCGCGGCAGGCGCACGGCCGACAGCGCCTTGATCTTCTCGGCGCGCAGCGACGGCGCGTCGAACGACACGGGCTCCTCCATCGCGACGAGCGCGAGGAGCTGGAGCAGGTGGTTCTGGATGACGTCGCGCGCGGCGCCGATGCCGTCGTAGTAGCCCGCGCGGCCGCCGATGCCGATGTCCTCGGCCATCGTGATCTGCACGTGGTCCACGTAGTTGGCGTTCCAGATGGGCTCGAACATCTGGTTGGCGAAGCGCAGGGCGAGGAGGTTCTGGACCGTCTCCTTGCCGAGGTAGTGGTCGATGCGGAACACCGAGTCGGGCGGGAAGACCTCCGACACGACGGCGTCCAGCTCGCGGGCGCTCTCGAGGTCGTGGCCGAAGGGCTTCTCGATGACGACACGGCGCCAGGCGTCTCCTTCGGAGCGGGAGAGCCCGGAGCGGGAGAGCTGCCGGCACACGACCGGGAACGCGCTCGGCGGCACCGAGAGGTAGAAGGCGTGGTTGCCGCCCGTGCCGCGCTCGGCGTCCAGCGTCTCGACGGTCTCGCGCAGGCGCTCGAAGGCGTCCTCGTCGTCGAACGTGCCCTGCACGAACCGGATCCCCTCGGCGAGCTGCCGCCACGTCGCCTCACGGAAGGGCGTGCGCGCGTGCTCCTTGACGGCGTCGTGCACGACCTGCGCGAAGTCCTGGTCCTCCCAGTCGCGGCGCGCGAAGCCTGTGAGCGCGAAGCCCGGGGGGAGCAGGCCGCGGTTGGCCAGGTCGTACACCGCGGGCATGAGCTTCTTGCGGGCGAGGTCGCCCGTGACGCCGAAGATGACGAGCCCGCAGGGGCCCGCGATCCGGGGCAGGCGCAGGTCGAGGGGGTCGCGCAGCGGGTTGTGCTCTGGCGTGATCTTGGCCGGTCTCACCTGGTGGCACCGTTCCGTTTCGAGGAGGGGTCGGGAGGACTGCAGAAGGACTGAGGCGTGTGCGGATGATACGGGCGGCTCGCGCTGGCGCGCCGTCGTTCCCGCAGGTCGGACGCGTGCCCGCCGGGGCGGGCACGCGTCGGTGGGTCAGGAGCCGGCGGCGTCGCGCAGGCCGTCGCGCGTCGTGGCGAGGAGGTCGGTCCAGCTGTCCTCGAACTTGCGCACGCCCTCCTCCTCGAGGCGGTCGGTGACCTCGACGAGCGAGACGCCGAAGGACTCGACGGTCTCCAGGGTGCGGCGGGAGGCGGCGGCGGTGCCGGTGACCGTGTCGCCCGTGACGACGCCGTGGTCGGCGAACGCCTGCAGCGTCGCCTCGGGCATGGTGTTGACGATCCCGTCGGTGACGAGCTCGTCGACGTACATCGTGTCGCGGTACTCGGGGTTCTTCACGCCGGTCGAGGCCCACAGCGGGCGCTGCGGGCGCGCGCCGGACGCGGCGAGCGAGCGCCACCGGTCGGTCTGGCGGAACTCCTCGTACGCCTCGAACGCGAGGCGCGCGTTCGCGATCGCGGACTGCCCGCGCAGGTCGAGCGCCTCCGGGGTGCCGACCTTCTCGAGCGCGGCGTCCACCGCGGTGTCCACGCGCGAGACGAAGAACGACGCGACGGAGCCGACGGGCGCGAGGTCGATGCCGTCCGCCCGCGCCTGCTCGAGCCCGATCGCGAAGGCGTCCATGACGGCGCGGTAGCGCGCGAGCGAGAAGATGAGCGTCACGTTCACGCTGATGCCCTGCGCGAGGGTGCGGGAGATCGCGTCGAGCCCGGCGACCGTCGCGGGGATCTTGATGTAGACGTTGGGCCGGTCGATGGTGGCCCACAGCCGCTCGGCCGTGACGACCGTCTTGTCGGCGTCGTGCGCGAGGCGGGGGTCGACCTCGATCGACACGCGCCCGTCGACGCCGTCGGTCGCGTCGTAGACCGGGCGCAGCAGGTCCGCGGCGGCGCGCACGTCGTCCGTCGTGATCCGCTCGACGGCGGCCTCGACCGCCGCGTCGTCCACGCCGGCGGGCGCGAGCTCGGCGAGCTGGGCGTCGTAGGCGTCGCCCTTCGCGAGCGCCGACGCGAAGATCGTGGGGTTCGTGGTCACGCCGACGACGCCGCGCGTCGCCACGAGGTCGGCGAGGTTGCCGGTGCGCAGCCGTTCTCGGGAGAGGTCGTCGAGCCAGATCGACACTCCCGCTCCCGTGAGCTGCTCGATGGGGCCGGGGACGGTGGGGGACTGCGTCATCGGACTTCCTCTCGGTGGTGCTCTCGCTGCGGGCGTGCGCCCCGGGGCGTGCGTGGCTCCCCGGGGCAGCCCGAGGTGGGGCCGCGCACGGCCCCACCTCGGAATCTACGAAGGGTCAGCGCTGGTCGCCAGTGCCACCCTCCGACGGCGTCGGCGCGGCGCCCGGGGCGTCGTCGCCGCGCGCCGCGGCGATCGACTCGCGCGCCGCCGTCGCGACGGCCTCGGACGTGATGCCGAACTCGCGGTACAGCACCTGGTAGTCGGCCGAGGCGCCGTAGTGCTCGAGGCTCACGGAGCGGCCGGCGTCGCCGACGAGCTCGCGCCAGCCCTGCGCCACGCCCGCCTCGACGGACACGCGCGCGCGGACGGCGGCCGGCAGGACCGACTCGCGGTAGGCGGCGTCCTGACCGTCGAACCACTCGCGGCTCGGGAGGGAAACGACGCGCGCCTGCACGCCCTCGCCCGCGAGGATCTCGCGCGCCTCGACGGCGAGCTGCACCTCGGAGCCGGTGCCGATGAGGATGACGTCGGGCGTGCCGTCGGTGTCGAGCAGCACGTAGCCGCCGCGGGCGGTGCCCGAGGCGTCGGCGTAGCCCTCGGTGCCGCGCGGGAACGTCGGGACGTTCTGGCGCGTGAGGATGATGCCCGCCGGGCGCTCGGTGTTCTCGAGGATCGTGCGCCAGGCCCACGACGTCTCGTTCGCGTCGGCCGGGCGGACGACGTCGAGGCCCGGGATGGCGCGCAGCGCGGCGAGGTGCTCGACGGGCTGGTGCGTCGGGCCGTCCTCGCCCAGGCCGATCGAGTCGTGCGTCCACACGAACGTCGTCGGGATCTCCATGAGCGCGGCGAGGCGCACCGCGGGGCGCATGTAGTCGCTGAACTGGAGGAACGTGCCGCCGTAGGCGCGCGTGCCGCCGTGCAGGACGATGCCGTTGAGGATCGCGCCCATGGCGTGCTCGCGGATGCCGAAGTGCAGCGTGCGCCCGTACTCGTGGCCGGGGAACTTCTTGGTCGCGTGCTCGACGGGCACGAACGACGGCTCGCCGTCCATGGTCGTGTTGTTCGAGCCGGCGAGGTCGGCCGAGCCGCCCCACAGCTCGGGCAGCACGTCCTTGAGCGCGGTGAGGACCTTGCCCGACGCGGAGCGCGTCGCGACGGCCTTGCCCGCCTCGAACGTCGGCAGCGCGTCCTCCCAGCCGGCCGGGAGCTCGCGGTTCTCGAGGCGGCCGAGCAGCTCGGCGCCCGACGGGTTCGCCGTCTTCCACGCCGCGAAGGCCGTGTCCCAGGCCGCGCGCGCGTCGCCCTGGCGCTCGCCGACGGCGCGCGTGTACGCGAGCACCTCGTCGTCGATCGCGAAGCTCGCCTCGGGGTCGAGGCCGAGCTCGATCTTGAGGCCCTTGATCTCGTCGGCGCCCATGGCCGAGCCGTGGATGCCGCCGGTGTTCTGCTTGGTCGGCGACGGGTAGCCGATGATCGTGCGCAGCGCGATGATCGACGGCTTGCCGGTCTCCGCCTTGGCGGCCTCGATCGCGGCGTGCAGCGCGTCGACGTCCTCCGCGTAGCCGGTGCCGCCGTTGGTCCAGTCGACCCGCTGGGTGTGCCAGCCGTACGCCGCGTAGCGCGCGAGGACGTCCTCGGTGAACGCGATGTCCGTGTCGTCCTCGATGGAGATCTTGTTGTCGTCCCAGATGACGACGAGGTTGCCGAGCTGCTGGTGGCCGGCGAGCGAGGACGCCTCGCTCGTCACGCCCTCCTGCAGGTCGCCGTCGGACGCGATGACGTAGACGTGGTGGTCGAACGGCGACTCGCCCGGGGCGGTCGACGGGTCCAGCAGACCGCGCTCGCGGCGGGCCGCGAAGGCCATGCCGACGGAGGACGCGAGGCCCTGGCCGAGCGGGCCGGTCGTGATCTCGACGCCCCGGGTGTGCTTGTACTCGGGGTGGCCGGGGGTCTTGGAGCCCCACGTGCGCAGGGCCTCGATGTCCGCCATCTCCAGGCCGTACCCGGCGAGGAAGAGCTGGAGGTAGATCGTGAGCGACGAGTGGCCCGCCGAGAGCACGAACCGGTCGCGGCCGACCCAGTGGTCGTCCGACGGGTCGTGGCGCATGACCTTCTGGAACAGGAGGTAGGCGGCCGGCGCCAGCGAGATCGCGGTGCCGGGGTGGCCGTTGCCCACCTTCTCCACCGCGTCGGCGGCGAGCGCCTTGATCGTCTTGACGGCCCGGTCGTCCAGGTCCGTCCAGTCCAGGGGCGTGTGAGCAGGGGACAACGCGTTCACCGAACCTCATTCCCGTCCGGAGCGCGCGCCCCGGATCCTCGCGACAACTCGAAACAACCGTTGAACATTTCCCGACCTCACGCCTCAGGGGGCGGGGCGGCCCGGTGCCGGTCACGTCGTCCGCGGGCCACAGGTCTTGACGGGCGGTCCGACGCGGGACGGTTGCAGGTCCAGCCTATACGCGGACGCCGTTCGTGCCCGGGCGGTGCCCACGTGCTGGATTTCGGTCGGATGTCACACAATCGCCCGGCCCGTCCGGTCGGCCCCGGCACAGGCGGGGACGTACGATGAGCGAGGACGACCGGCGGTCCGTCCCCAGCTCGCCCCCCACCTCAGAACGGAACACCGAAGCGCGTGCACACCACGAGCCAGGCACCGATCGACGGGACCGGAAGCCCGTCTGGTGCCGCGTCGACCCAGCAGCCGTCCTCGCCGACGAGCCCCGCGACCTCCGTCGCCCCGACGGCCGAGGCCGCGCGCGCGACCCTCGCCCTGCGCGAGCGCCTCGGCGCCTACGTCGCGCTGACCAAGCCGCGCATCATCGAGCTCCTCCTCGTGACCACGGTCCCGACGATGATCCTGGCCCAGGGCGGGCTGCCAGGCATCGGGCTCATCCTCGCGACGCTCGTGGGCGGCACGCTCGCGGCCGCCTCGGCGAACGTCTACAACTGCTACCTCGACCGCGACATCGACGAGGTCATGAACCGCACCAAGCGGCGCCCGCTCGTCACGGGCGAGGTGACGCCGCGGGCCGCGCTCGTGTTCGCGACCGTCCTCGGCGTCGTGTCGCTCGTCTGGTTCGCGCTCCTGGTCAACGTGGTCTCGGCGTGGCTGACGTTCGCGGCGATCGCGATCTACGTCGTCGGCTACACGATGATCCTCAAGCGCCGCACGCCGCAGAACATCGTCTGGGGCGGCATCGCGGGCTGCATGCCGGTGCTCATCGGCTGGTCGGCCGTCACCGGGTCGCTCAGCTGGGCCGCGCTCGCGCTGTTCCTCGTCATCTTCTTCTGGACGCCGCCGCACTACTGGCCGCTGTCCATGAAGTTCAAGCGCGACTACGCCAACGCCGGCGTGCCGATGCTCCCGGTCGTCGCGGACGACCGCAGGGTCGCGCGCGAGATGATCGTCTACGGCGTCGCGATGGTCGCCTCGTCGCTCGCGCTGTGGCCGCTCGCCGGCATGACCTGGGTCTACGGCGTCGTCGCCACCGTGCTCGGGGTCTGGTTCCTGTCCTCGTGCGTGACCATGCTGCGCCGCGCCCGGGACAAGGCCGCCGGCAAGGGCGGCAAGGTCGGGGAGATGAAGGTCTTCCACGCCTCGATCACGTACCTCACCCTGCTCTTCGTCGCGGTGGCGGTCGACGTCTTCCTCCCGCTGTGAGCCCGGCCGTGCCGGGAGGACGGTAGGACGATGGGCTCCGGCGAGGCGCACGTGCCCGAGGCGCTGGACCGCGCCGCGCGCGAGTACCTCGCGCACCTCGCCGTCGAGCGCGGCCTGTCCGCGAACACCGTCGCCGCCTACCGGCGTGACCTCGCGCGCTACGTCGCGTTCCTCGCCTCCCGGGGCAACCACGCCGTCCGCGAGGTCGAGGCGGACGACGTCGCGGCGTACGTCACCGCGCTGCGGACCGGGGCCGACGGCGGGGCGAGCCTCTCGCCCGCCTCCACGGCGCGGTCCGTGGCCGCCGTGCGGGGCTGGCACCGCTTCTGCGCGGCGGAGGGCCTGGCCGACGCCGACGCGTCCGCCGACGTGCGCCCGCCCGCCCAGGGCAGGCGGCTGCCCAAGGCGATCTCGACCGACGAGGTCGCGCGCATCCTCGAGGCCTCCGGCGTCGGCGACGGCCCCGGGCCCCTGCGCGACCGCGCGCTGCTCGAGCTCGTCTACTCGACCGGCGCGCGCATCTCGGAGGCCGTGAGCCTCGACGTCGACGACCTCGACCTCGGGACCGGTGCCGTCCGCCTGCTCGGCAAGGGCGGCAAGGAGCGCGTGGTGCCCGTCGGCTCGTTCGCGCGGCGCGCGCTGGACGCCTACCTGGTGCGCGGGCGCGCGGGGCTGGCCGCGCACGGTCGCGGCACGCCCGCCGTCTTCCTCAACACGCGCGGCGCGCGCCTGTCGCGGCAGAGCGCGTGGGCCGTGCTGCGCACCGCCGCCGAGCGCGCGG
The DNA here is from genome assembly GCF_055571305.1 of Cellulosimicrobium sp. NPDC030954. Lineage (NCBI taxonomy): Bacteria > Bacillati > Actinomycetota > Actinomycetes > Micrococcales > Promicromonosporaceae > Cellulosimicrobium > Cellulosimicrobium sp. NPDC030954. The sequence goes on along the minus strand of NZ_JBVIFN010000004.1, from coordinate 286,689 downwards.
GGATCGACCACCCGGAGCGGATCTCGCCGCACACGCTGCGGCACTCGTTCGCGACGCACCTGCTCGCGGGCGGCGCCGACGTGCGCGTGGTCCAGGAGCTCCTGGGGCACGCGTCGGTGACCACGACCCAGATCTACACGCTCGTCACGCCGGACACGCTGCGCGAGGTGTACGCCGCCGCGCACCCTCGCGCGCTGGGCTGACCGGGCCGCTCGCCGGTCGTCCGGCGGCCGTCCGACGGCCGGACGCCGGGAACGCGGCGCGCGGGCGCGTGCGCACGAGCGGCGGCGAGGTCCTGCGATACCGTGGCGGACGTGAGCAGCCAGGCCGAGACCCAGCCCGAGACGCGCGGCGCGCAGAGCTCGCACGGCGACGCCGTCCGTCCGGCCGCACCCGTGACTTCCGCCGAGCGCGGCGTCGCCCCCGCCGTCGACCACGCCACGAACGGCGCGAGCCACGACGCCGCCGAGGCGCCCACCGACGTGGTCGGCCGCCCCCTGCCCGAGTTCCCGGTCCCCGCGCCGCTCGCGGCGCACGGCCCCGGACGCATCATCGCGATGTGCAACCAGAAGGGCGGCGTCGGCAAGACGACGACCACCATCAACCTCGGTGCGACGCTCGCCGAGTACGGCCGCAAGGTCCTGCTCGTCGACTTCGACCCGCAGGGGGCGGCCTCCGTCGGGCTCGGCGTCAACCCGCACGAGCTCGACCGCACGGTCTACAACCTGCTCATGGAGCGGGGCGCGGACATCCACGACGTGCTCGTCCCGACGGACGTCGAGAACCTCGACCTCCTGCCCGCCAACATCGACCTGTCGGCCGCCGAGGTCCAGCTCGTCGGCGAGGTGGCGCGCGAGTCCGTCCTGTCGCGCGTGCTGCGGCCCGTCGTCGACGACTACGACGTCATCCTCGTGGACTGCCAGCCCTCGCTCGGCCTGCTCACGGTCAACGCGCTCACCGCCGCGCACGGCGTCCTCATCCCGCTCGAGTGCGAGTTCTTCGCGCTGCGCGGCGTGGCGCTGCTCGTCGAGACGATCGAGAAGGTGCGCGACCGCCTGAACCCGCGTCTCGAGATCGACGGGATCCTCGCGACGATGTTCGACTCGCGCACGCTGCACTCGCGCGAGGTCGTGGCGCGCGTGCACGAGGCGTTCGGCGACAAGCTGCTCCAGACCGTCATCGGGCGCACGGTGAAGTTCCCCGACGCGTCCGTCGCGGCCGAGCCCATCACCGTCTACGCGCCGACCCACCCCGGCGCCGTCGCGTACCGGCAGCTCGCCCGGGAGCTGGTCGCCCGTGGCGACGCCGCCTGAGACCGAGCCGGCGCGTCGAGGGTTCGAGGTCCGCCTCGACAACTTCAGCGGCCCGTTCGACCTGCTGCTGTCGCTCATCACCAAGCACAAGCTCGACATCACCGAGGTCGCGCTCGCGCGCGTGACGGACGACTTCATCGCCTACATCCGCGACGCCGAGCGTGCGGCCGCCGCCGCGCGCGCCGCGGGCGAGGACCACCCCGGGTGGGACCTCGGGACCGCGAGCGAGTTCCTCGTCGTGGCGGCGACGCTGCTCGACCTCAAGGCCGCGCGCCTGCTGCCCACGGGCAGCGTCGAGGACGACGAGGACCTCGCCCTCCTCGAGGCGCGCGACCTCCTGTTCGCCCGGCTGCTGCAGTACCGCGCGTACAAGGACGTCTCGGGCGTCCTCGCGGAGCGGTTCGAGAGCGCGGGTCGGCGTTTCCCGCGCGTCGTGCAGCTCGAGCCGCACCTCGCCGCGCTCCTGCCCGAGCTCGTGTGGACCATGGGGCCCGACCAGCTCGCCGCGCTCGCGGCCCGTGCCCTCGCGCCCAAGGCGCCCCCGCCCGGCGTCTCGCTCGACCACCTGCACGCGCCCGCGGTGAGCGTGCGCGAGCAGGCGGGGATCGTCGTGGAGCGCGTGCGCAGCCACGGCACGACGACGTTCCGCGCCCTCGTCGCGGACGCGGGGGAGACCGCCGTGGTCGTCGCCCGGTTCCTCGCGCTGCTCGAGCTGTTCCGCCAGGCGCTCGTCGCGTTCGACCAGGTGACGCCGCTCGGCGAGCTCACCGTGCGGTGGTCGGGCGACGACGACGCTCCGGAGCCCGCCCTCGCCGACGTGGGCAGCGAGTTCGACGAGGGCGACGACCCCGAGCCGGTCGACGCCCCCGCCCCCACCGACCAGGAGGTCCCCGCGTGACGCAGCCCGACGGCGCCCCCGCCCTCGAGGAGGTCCTCGCGCCCGCCGTGCACGACCTCCCGGGCGGCCTGCCCGCCGCCCTGGAGGCGGTGCTCATGGTCGCGGACGAGCCGATCCCGGTCGTCGAGCTCGCCGCGGCGCTCGCCGTCCCCGTCGACGAGGTGCTGAGCGCGCTGCACGAGCTCGCCGCCGAGTACCGCGGCGACGACGGCGCCCGGCCGCGCGGGTTCGAGCTGCGCGAGGCGGGCGGCGGCTGGCGCGTGTACTCCGCGCCCGCGCACGCCGACGTCGTGGGCCGGTTCGTGCAGGGCGGGCAGACGGCGCGGCTCACGCAGGCGGCGTTGGAGACTCTGGCCGTGATCGCGTACCGTCAACCGGTCAGCCGCGGCCAGGTGTCGGCGGTGCGAGGGGTCAACGTGGACGGCGTGGTGCGCACTCTCGTGGCGCGCGGGCTCGTGGCCGAGGTCGGTCAGGACCCGCACACCGGCGCCGGCCTGTTCGGCACCACGGGCTACTTCCTCGAGCGCATGGGCTTCACGTCGCTCGACGAGCTGCCCCCGCTCGCGCCGCACCTGCCGGACATGGACGACCTCGAGGGCCTCGACGGGCTCGCCGACCTGCGCGCTCCCGCGCGGCCGACGGGCGTCGCGGCGCCGACGGACGCTCCCGGCGTCGCGGCTGACGACGCGGACGGCGCACCGGCGCCGACCGCCACGACACCGGGCGTGACGCGCGACGTCACGCACGGACCGACGGACGAAGGACACGCATGAGCTCGAAGGACGGACGCCGCTCCGGCGACGGAGGGCGCGGGCGCACGCCCCGCGACGGGGCGGGCGACGCACGCCGCGGCGGGAACGGCGACGCGCGTCGCGGCGGCCCGCGGGGCGGCGACGGCGCACGCACGGGCGGCGCGCCCCGGCGCGGCGGCTCGTCCGCGCAGGGCTCGTCCGCGGGCCGCAGCGCGGGCGACGGCCGGGAGCAGGGCACCGGTCGTGGCCAGGGCGCCGGTCGGACGACCGGCGCGGGCCGCGGCGCGGCTGCTGGTCGGGGTCGCCCTGGCTCGGGTCGCGGCACGGCGGCTCCCCGCGCCGGTCAGGCGGCGGGCCGACCGCGCCGTCCCGTGCGCGGGCAGCCCAGCGAGCCCCAGCGGGACGTGCACGTCGAGGACGGCGTGCGCCTGCAGAAGGTGCTCGCCTCGGCCGGGCTCGGCTCGCGCCGCGCGTGCGAGGAGCTCATCTCCCAGGGGCGCGTCGAGGTCGACGGCGTCCGCGTGACCGAGCTGGGGGTGCGGATCGACCCGGAGCGCGCCGTCGTGCACGTGGACGGGATGCGGCTGCAGCTCGACTCGTCGCGCGTGACGCTCGCCCTCAACAAGCCGCGCGGCGTCGTGTCGACGATGCACGACCCGGAGGGTCGGCCCTCGATCGCCGATCTCGTCGCGGACCGCCCCGAGCGCCTCTTCCACGTCGGGCGCCTCGACGCCGACAGCGAGGGCCTGCTCCTGCTGACGAACGACGGCGAGCTCGCGAACCACCTCGCCCACCCCTCGCACGAGGTCGCCAAGACGTACCTCGTCACGGTGCGCGGCAAGGTGCCGGGCAACGTCGCCAACAAGTTCCTGCACGGCATCGAGCTCGAGGACGGCGTCGTGCGCGCGGACGCGTACCGCGTCGTCGACCAGGTCGCGGACCAGACGATGATCGAGGTCGTGCTGCACTCGGGGCGCAACCGCGTCGTGCGGCGCATGTTCGAGGAGGTCGGCTTCCCCGTGACGCGCCTCGTGCGCACGCGCATCGGACCCGTCGCGCTCGGCAACCTGCGCCCCGGGACGACGCGCGTCCTCGGCCGCACGGAGCTCGGCAGCCTCATGGCGGGGGTCGGGCTCTAGAGCCTGACGCATCCGTACCACCACCCGACGGACCGCCGTGAGGCGGGCCGTCCCGCGAGAAGGAGCACCACCCATGCCGGTCCGGGCGATCCGGGGCGCGACCCAGCTCGACGTCGACGAGCGCGAGCACCTCTTCGAGCGCACGCGCGAGCTCGTCCAGGAGGTGCTCGACGCGAACGCCGTCGACACCGACGCGCTCATCTCCGTCCTCTTCACGTGCACGCCCGACCTGGTGGCCGACTTCCCGGCCGCCGCGGCGCGCGAGATGGGGCTCGGCGACGTGCCGCTCATGTGCGCGACGGAGATCGCGGTGCCCGGCGCGCTGCCGCGCGTCGTGCGTCTCATGGCGCACGCCGACCTGGACGTCGAGCGGTCGGCCGTCCAGCACGTGTACCTGCACGGCGCCACGTCGCTGCGCAAGGACCTGGCCCAGTGAGCGCGGGGGGCGCCTCGGGCACCGGGAGCACCGGGGGTGCCGCGCTGACGATCGCGGTCGACGGTCCCTCGGGGTCCGGCAAGTCGAGCGTGTCCAAGGGCGTCGCGCGCCGGCTCGGGCTCGCGTACCTCGACACGGGCGCGATGTACCGCGCCGCGACCTGGTGGTGCCTGCACCGGGGCGAGGACCTCGCCGACCAGGCGGCGGTCGCGCACGCGGTGCGCGTCATGCCGCTGGTCATGGGGCTGGACCCGTCCGGGCCGACGGTGCACGTGGACGGGACCGACGTCGGCGAGGCGATCCGTTCCACGGAGATCTCGACGGCCGTGAGCGCGGTGGCGACCAACCTCGACGTCCGCGCGGAGCTGCGGCGCCTGCAGCGCGCGGTGATCGAGGCCGAGCGCACGCCGTCCGGGTTCGCCGGGGGGCGCGGGGTCGTGGCCGAGGGCCGGGACATCACGACGGTCGTCGCGCCCGACGCGGACGCGCGCGTCCTGCTCACCGCGAGCGAGGAGGCGCGCCTGGCGCGCCGCTCCCTCGACGTGCACGGGACGGCGGACGCCGCCGCGGTCGAGGCGACCAAGGACCAGGTGCTGCGCCGGGACCGGGACGACGCGACCGTCTCGCAGTTCCAGGTCGCGGCCGACGGGGTCGTGACGGTCGACTCGTCCGAGCTCGACCTGGAGCAGACGATCGACGCCGTGCTCGCCGTCGTCGAGCAGGTCACCGGGCGGGTGGTCGGCCCGCGCCAGGGCTCGTGAGCGCGGGCTCGCCGGAGGTGCGGGTGCCCTCGCCCGCGGGACCGGCCTGGTCGCGCTGGGTCGGTCGGTTCCTCGCGCGCGTAGTCTGGTCGACCCGGGTCCTCGGCGCCGAGAACGTGCCGGTCGACGGCCCCGTCGTGCTCGCCGCGAACCACACGGGCGTGGTGGACGGGCCGATCGTGCTGGGGGTCGCCCCGCGCCCGCTGCACGTCCTCGTCAAGGAGGAGATGTTCGTCGGTCCCGTCGGGTGGGTCCTGCGGGCCGCCGGCCAGATCCCCGTCGACCGCAGCGGCGGCCGGCGCGCGCTGGCGACCGGGCTGGGCGTGCTGCGCCGGGGCGGGGCCGTCGGCGTCTTCCCGGAGGGCAACCGCGGTCGCGGCGACGCGACCTCCGCCCGTGCCGGGGTCGCGTGGCTCGCGCTCAACGGGGGTGCGCGCGTCGTCCCCGTCGCCGTGCTCGGCACGCGTCGCACGGGCGAGGGCGTCAACCGGCTCCCTGGCCTGCGTCGCCGGCTGGTCGTCCGGTTCGGCGCGCCGTTCGCCGTGGAGCGGGCGCCCGGGGTGAGCGGCAAGCAGGCGCTCGAGGAGGCGAACGAGCGGATCCGCACCGCCCTCGCGGAGCTCGTCGCGGACACCGTCGCCACGACGGGCCTGGCCCTGCCCACGGACGACCCGAACCGGGAGCGGCGGGCGGCGCCGTGAGCATCGCCCGCCCGGTGGCGCACGTGGTGGGCGACCGTCCGGGCACGGGCGTCCTCGTCGGCCTCGCGTCCGCGCTCGCGTTCGGCGCGAGCGGACCGTTCGTCAAGCCGCTGCTCGAGGCGGGGTGGTCGCCGGGCGCCGCCGTCTTCGCGCGGGCGCTGTGCTCGGCGCTCGTCCTCGCCCCGGTCGCGGCGTTCGCCCTGCGCGGCAGCCACCGCCTCCTGCGCGAGGAGTGGCGCCTCGTCCTCGGGTTCGGCCTCGTCGCGGTCGCCGGGACGCAGCTCTGCTACTTCGCGGCCGTCGCGCGCATGCCGGTCGGCATCGCGCTGCTCGTCGAGTACCTCGCGCCCGTGCTGCTCGTGGGCCTCGCGTGGCTGCGCACGCGGCACGTCCCGCCGCGTCTCACGCTCGCGGGCTGCGTCGTCGCCGTCGCCGGGCTGGTGCTCGTCGTCGACCCCGCGGGCGCGCGCCCCGACCTCGTCGGGGTCCTCTTCGCCCTCGGCGCGGCCGTGGGCCTCGGCGCCTACTTCGTCCTGTCCGCGCGCCCCACCCGGCTGCCGGCCGTCGCGCTCGCCGCGTCGGGGCTGGGCGTCGGGGCGCTCGCGCTCGGCGCTGCCGGCCTCGTCGGCGTGCTGCCCTTCGCCGCGCCGTTCGTCGACGTCGCGCTCCTCGGGGCGTCCGCGCCCTGGTACGTGCCGCTCGCCGTCGTGGTCCTCGTGGCGACGGCGTTCGCCTACGTCTCCGGCGTGGCCGCGACCGTGCGCATGGGCGAGCGCCTCGCGTCGTTCGTCGGGCTGTCCGAGGTGCTGTTCGCCGTCGTCATCGCGTGGCTGCTCCTCGGCGAGGTGCCGAGCCTCGTGCAGGCGGCCGGGGGCGTCCTCGTCGTCGCCGGCGTGGTGCTCGTGCGCCTCGCGGGGTCGCCCGCCGCGCGGTAGGTTCGCGCGTAGCCGGCCGTGGGGCCGTGCCGTCGTGGGGTCCTGGACGCCAGCCAGCCGTGCGGAGGGGGAGAGCCGATGACCGACGCTCCGGGCAAGCCCACGACGGTCGACGAGTACCTCGCGACGCTGGCACCCCCGGCGCGGGACGTCGTCGCCCACCTGCGCGCCGTCGTCCACGAGACCGTGCCCGGCCTCGGCGAGCGCATCAGCTACGGCATCCCGACGTTCACGCTGGACGACCGCTACGTCGTCTACCTCGCGGGCTGGGCGCACCACGTCTCGCTGTACCCCGTGCCCGAGACCGACGACGAGCTGGCGCGCCGCATCGCGCGCTACCAGGACGGCAAGGGGACCCTGCGGTTCTCGCTCGCCGAGCCCGTGCCCGACGACGTCGTGCGCGCCGTCGTCCTCCGGCTCGCGGCCCGGGCGACGGCGCGCGACGGCGGAGCAGGCTGATCCAGCCGGCCGCAGAGACCCGCGAGGGCGCGCCGACGGGCCGGGTTCGGAGCCTGGCCCGCGGCCTGGGAGAATGGACCCCATGACCACACCCGACCCCGCCCAGCCCGGCACGCCCGGACAGATCGACGCCGCCGGGCAGGCCGAGGAGCCTCTGGCGCCCGCGGACCTCGCGGACCTCGCGGACCTCGCGGACTCGGCGGACGACGCGGCGCGCGAGCGAGCGCTGCGCGCCGGCCTCGAGGACTACGAGCTCGAGGACACCGACCTCGTCCTCCTCGACGCCGACGGCGAGGTGATCGAGGGCTACGAGCCCGAGGCGCCCCTGCCCGTGCTCGCCGTGGTCGGCCGCCCCAACGTCGGCAAGTCGACGCTCGTGAACCGCATCATCGGGCGCCGCGAGGCCGTCGTCGAGGACAAGCCCGGCGTCACGCGCGACCGCGTCAGCTACCCCGCCGAGTGGGCGGGTCGGCGCTTCACCCTCGTGGACACCGGCGGCTGGGAGGTCGACGTCGCGGGCATCGAGTCGAAGGTCGCCGAGCAGGCCGAGGTCGCGATCTCGCTCGCCGACGCCGTGCTGTTCGTCGTCGACGCGACCGTCGGCGCCACCGCGACGGACGAGCGCGTGGTCCGGCTGCTGCGTGAGTCCGGCAAGCCGGTCGTGCTGTGCGCCAACAAGGTCGACGGGCAGTCGGGCGAGGCGGACGCGGCCTACCTCTGGAGCCTCGGCCTCGGCGAGCCCTACCCCGTGTCCGCGCTCCACGGGCGCGGGACCGGGGACCTGCTCGACGCCGCCATGGCGGCCCTGCCGACCGAGTCCGCCCACGGCGAGGTGCGCCCGACCGGCCCGCGGCGCGTCGCGCTCGTCGGACGGCCGAACGTCGGCAAGTCGTCGCTGCTCAACAAGATCGCGGGCGCCGACCGCGTCGTCGTCGACGAGACCGCGGGCACGACCCGCGACCCGGTCGACGAGCTCGTGACGATCAAGGACGTCCCGTACGTCCTCGTCGACACCGCGGGCATCCGCCGCCGCGTGCACCAGACGAAGGGCGCGGACTTCTACGCGTCGCTGCGCACGCAGGCCGCGATCGAGAAGGCGGAGCTCGCGGTCGTGCTCGTGGACGCGTCCGTCCCGCTCACCGAGCAGGACACGCGCGTCATCTCGCAGGTCGTCGACGCCGGGCGTGCCCTGGTCATCGCCTACAACAAGTGGGACCTCATGGACGAGGACCGTCGCCCGTTCCTCGAGCGCGAGATCGAGAAGGACCTGGTGCAGGTCACGTGGGCGCCGCGCGTCAACGTCTCCGCGCGGACCGGCTGGCACACCGACCGGCTCGTCCCCGCGATCCAGCGCTCGCTCGACTCGTGGGACACGCGCATCCCGACCGGGCGCCTCAACGCGTTCCTCGGCGAGCTCGTCGCCGCCCACCCGCACCCGCTGCGCGGCGGCAAGCAGCCTCGCATCCTCTTCGCGACCCAGGCGTCCACGCGCCCGCCGCGGTTCGTCATCTTCGCGACGGGGTTCCTCGAGGCCGGGTACCGGCGGTTCGTCGAGCGCCGCCTGCGCGAGACGTTCGGGTTCGAGGGCACGCCCATCGAGATCAGCGTGCGCGTGCGGGAGAAGCGTAAGCGGTGAGCGACGGCGCGGCACACGTCCCCGCGGGGGTCACCCGGCGGGGACGTGCGCTGCGCCTGGGCGTCGCGCGCGACACCGCCGCGACCCGCCACCTCGTGACGTTCCTCGTCGTGACGGTCGCCACGGTGCTCGTCACGCGCTTCCTGCTCGCCGTCTCCGGGTACCCGCAGGTCGGCGGGGGAGACCTGCACGTCGCGCACGTGCTGTGGGGCGGGCTCGGCATGGCGCTCGCGGTCGTCGTGCTGCTGTCGTTCGTCGGCCCCGCGCTGCGGTCGCTCGGGGCGGTGCTCGGCGGCGTGGGGTTCGGGCTGTTCGTCGACGAGATCGGCAAGTTCGTCACGGCCGACAACGACTACTTCTACCAGCCGACCGCGGCGCTCATCTACGCGACCGTCGTGGTCCTCGTGCTCGTGGTCGAGGCGCTGCACGGTCGGCGCCGCCACCACCCGGCGGAGTACCTCGCGGTCGCGACGGACCGCGCGGTCGCCGGCGTCGCGGGCGGGTTCACCGACGACGCCCGCGGCGAGGCCCGGGCGCTCGTCGCGCTCGGCCGGGGCGAGCCCGGGGCGGACGAGGTCGCGGCGCTGGTCGAGGCCGTGCCGCGCGACGACGTCGACCTCCCCGACCCGGTCCGCGCGCTCGTGCGCCGCGCGTCGTCCTGGTTCGCCGCGGCGCTGGAGCGGCGCTGGGCGGCGGTCGTGGTCGTGGTCCTCGTGGTGGGGACCGCGGTCGGGTCGCTGCTCGCGGGCCTCCGCGTGCTCACCGGAGACATCGACGTGCCTGCGTGGGTCGGCGGCGGGATCGTCGTCGGGGTGGCGGGGACGATCGCGTGCGTCGTCACGGGCGTGGTGGCGGCGCGGAGCGGCCGGTCCGACGCCCGGCGCGCGGGCGCCGTCTGGGTCCGGCGTGGCGTGCTCGTCTCCCTGCTCCTCACCCAGCTCCTCGTGTTCCGGGCGCTCCAGTGGGTCGGCGTCGCCGGGCTGGCGGTGGACCTGCTCGTGCTCGCCGCGCTCGGCGCCGCCCTCGGCGGGGACGACGAGCGCCGCCGGACACCGCGGCACGGGTCGGACCAGGGAGCGCGCGTCAGCCGGCCACGGTGACCGGTCGCAGGAGGGCGGCGAGCCGGCGGACCTCGTCGAGCGTCCGCGCGGCGGCCCGTGCGAGCGTGCCGTCGTCCTGGAGGCGACCGTCGTCGTCGAGCCAGCGGCGCAGGTGGATCGTGACGGCGTTCGCGACGGGGACCATGCCGAGCGCGACGACGACAGGCGTGATCGCCTCGACCGCGCGCATGCCGCCCGACGACATCCCGTACGACACGAACCCGACGGGCTTGTCGCGCCACTCGTCCGCGAGGTAGTCCAACGCGTTCTTCAGCGGGGCGGTGTACCCGCGGTTGTACTCCGGCATGACGAGGACGACGGCGTCCGCCGCGTCCACGCGCGCGCTCCACGCGAGCGTGTGCGCGTGCACGTAGCCGCCGGAGTGCGCGTCGACGGGCTCGTCGAGGAACGGCAGGGCGATCTCGGCGAGGTCGGCGACGTCGATCTCGAGGTCCGGGTCGACGGGCACCTGGGCGAGGAACCAGTCGGCGACGGCGGGGGCGACGCGGGTGGGGCGGGTGCTGGCGACGACGACGAGCAGCTTCACGAGGGGTCTCCTGAGGGGGTGGGGAGGGAGCCGGCGCGGTCCGCGGGTCGCGGCGCTCGGACGGTGAACACGGTGAGGAAGGGCTGGACCAGCGGCCCGACGGTGAGCGCGTAGACGACGGTGCCGACACCGACCGTGCCGCCGAGCGCGAAGCCGACGGCCAGGACACCGAGCTCGATCCCGAGGCGGGACCAGCGCAACGACCAGCCGCGGGCGGCGAGGCCAGTCATGAGGCCGTCACGGGGGCCGGGTCCGTACCCGGCGCCGATGTAGAGGCCGGTGGCTGCGGCGTTGATGACGACGCCCGCGACGAGCATCACGATGCGCCAGGGGAGCGGCTCGACCGTCGGGAGGACGGCGAGGGTGAGGTCGACGAACACGCCGACGAGCACGACGTTCGCGACGGTCCCGAGGCCCGGGCGCTGACGCAGCGGGATCCAGAGCGCGAGCACGACGACGCTCGCCAGGATCACGACGACGCCCAGCGGCAGGCCGGTGGCGCGGGCGACGCCCTGGTGCAGGACGTCCCACGGGAACAGCCCGAGCTCGGCACGCACGAGCAGCGCGATGCTCGCGCCGAAGAGGGCGAGCCCGAGGAGCAGCTGGACGAGGCGACGTGTCGTTGACATGTCATCGATACAAGCACGAGGCTCGATGACATGTCAACGAGTGTGCGATGCTGGCCCCATGACCGACGTTGCCGAGCCTCGATGGCTCTCGCCCGACGAAGAGCGCGCGTGGCGCGGCTACCGCCGCATGCAGACCGTGCTGCCCGTCGCGCTCGCGCGCGACCTGGCGCGGGACTCCGGGCTGTCCGACCCGGACTACGACGTGCTCTCGACCCTGTCCGAGCAGGCCGGCCACCGGTGGCAGCTCCGCGAGCTGGCGGCCCGCATGCTCTGGTCCAGGAGCCGGCTCTCGCACCACCTCGCACGCATGGAGGCGCGCGGGCTCGTCGCCCGCGAGCCGGACCCCGATGACGGCCGGAACGCCGTCGTCGTGCTCACCGACCACGGGTTCGCGACGCTTGAGGCCGCCGCGCCCGCGCACGTCGAGTCCGTGCGCCGCCACCTCGTCGACCTCGCGACGCCAGCCGAGCTCGCGGCGCTCGCGGCACTCGCCGAGCGCGTCGTCGCGGAGGTGGGCGACCTCGAGTAGGAGCGCCCCGCGCGTCAGCGGATCCCGAGGGCCGCGCGCAACTCGCTCCCGCGTGTCACGACGACCGCGCCCTCGCGCAGCTCGGCCGGAAGGTGCGGCAAGAGGTTCCCGCGCGGCACCGCTGCCGGGCAGCCGACGGCGAGGATCGCCAGCGAGCCCGCTCTCGCGAGGTCCGTGACCGTCTCCCACGCCGCCAGCCCGACGATGTGGCTGAGCATCAGTCCACGCGAGACGTCGGTGCCGTAGACCTCGGCATCGCCGTCCTCGAACACAGCTCTCGTCAACTCGCCGGTGCGGACATCGCGCTCGACGTACGGATCGAGGACGGCGAGCAGGGCGCGGGCGTTGCAGTCTGTGGCCTCGCCGTCGACGAATCGCTGGAGGAACACGTCGAAGCTCATCGGGTGGCGTCCTTCTCGCTCGCGCGAAACTCGGAGAGGAGCGCTCTCAGGTGCACGAACGAGGGCAGCCCCACGTACACGCCCGGCCGCGCCAGCATCATGTCGAGGAGGTAGTCCCAGTCGCGCACCGGACGAACGTACCGGTGCGGGACGCGTGCCCGCACCGCGCACCGCTCGCGTAGGGTCGGCGCGTGATCACCCACGACGAGGTCATGGTGCGCTCGGCCGCGGCCGACGGCGCGTACCCGATGCTCACGCTCGACGAGTTCTTCGACGGCAACGAGCAGGAGGAGTCCCTCGCGCCGAACCAGTGGGGGTTCGGCCGTCCGCCGTTGGCTGAGATCGGCCGCAGGCTGCGCGAGCTGGAGCGGGACGACGCCGTCGCGTGGGTGCGGGTGCAGCTCCACGAGGAGACGTTCGAGGATTCCGTCGGGGACGTGCTCGCCGAGGGCATCGCGGTCTGCACCACGCTGGAGGAGCGGGTGGTCGACGAGCGCCTCGTCGTGGACGAGCTGCAGTACGACGGCGCGTTCGACGGGCTCGTGCACGAGGAGGGCGACTTCTCGGACGTCCCGGTCGTGCCCGACGGCTACCGGGTGCTGTCGCTGGTCTGGGACTGACGACCCTCGGCAGGACGGGACAGCGCGGTCAGCCCGTCTCCGGTGCCCTAGGGTCGAGGGCCATGACCGACCTTCCCCTCGCGGCCAGCCACGATGCCTTTCCGAACCACGTCTTCGACGCGTTCGGCGTCCCGCCGGCGCTGCTCGACGAGCGTATCGGCGGCTCCGTCATGGTCGTGGCCAAGCAGCCGACGGACGGGCCGTTCACACTCCTCACCGCGGGCGTGTCCCGGTTGCCGGTGGAGACTGGGCCTCCCGTCGAGCTGGCGGTCGAGGTGCCGGAGGGTCAGGAGGGCGCCGCGCTCGTCGCCCTGCGGATCGTGTGCGACGACATCGCCGTCAACCGCCGCACCCCACCGTTCGAGACGCCGTGGCGCAACGGTGACCCGTTCCTGTCCGGGACGCGGATCTCCGCGATCATGGCGACGGGCTCGCGGTGGGGTGCCGCGCTGGACGACGTGCTCGATCCGGCAGGGAGCGTGGTCGGCCACGTCCGCACCCTGCGGCTGCTCACCGACTCGGAGGCGCAGACCGCCGCGCAGTTCGGGTGGTCGGGACTCGTCGAGGAGGTCGGGTCGATCGACGCCCTTCTCGACGTCACGCGTCCCTGACCGCGTCGGGCGACGGCGTGGAGGTCGTCCGGGTCGCGCGACGGACGTGGTCGGTGGGCACGGTGACCCATGATCGAGCAACGCCCGACGACGGTCGGACCTGCGAGAGATCCGACCGTCGTCAAGCCGTGGAGGCGTCCGAAGAGACGTGGACGGTCCCAGCTCAGCCGAGCGGGCCGTAGAGCGCCGGGGAGGTCCGTGCCTGCGTCGCCTGCTCGAGCGCGAACGCGAGACCGAGGATCGGGCCCTCCTCGAAGTCACGGCCCAGGAGCTCGAGGTTGACGCCGCCGCCCGTGACGGTCGCGTCGGCCTCGGTCGCCTGTCCGATCGGCACCGTCACGGCGGGAAGGCCCGTGTTGGGGCTGAGCCGCAGGTTGGTGCCGATGGTCCCGTACGGGTTCGCGCTGGGGTAGACGAGCGCGTCGAGGTCGGCGTCGTCGAGCATCGCGGTGACGAGCTGCTTGCCCTCGGCGAGCACCTTCGTGTGCGTGCCCGCGGGGCCGGCCCACGCCTGGTACGTCTCCGGGGTGACGGCGTCGCGCGACACGTAGGTGCCGCGCCGCGACGGGACGTACCGCCCGGACTCGACGATGCCGGCCAGGGACCGGGCCTCGACGTCGGGCGAGAGGTGGTTCGCGACGTACTCGTCCAGGTCGTGCTTGAACTCGTTCGTCGAGCCCGACCCCTCGTTGAGCACGCTCGCGAACCCGTTCGGGAGGACCGGCGACCAGCTCGTGGGCGGCGTCACCTCGACGACGGTGGCGCCGAGCGACTCCAGCGTGGCCCGCGTCTGCGCCCAGAGGCGCAGGGTCGTGGCGTTGCTCCCCAGCATGGACGGCACGTACCCGATGCGGGCGCCGTCGAGCGCGTCCGCGTCCAGGTACTGCGTGTACGAGGCGGGGACCGCTCCCTCCTGGCGCGACGTCACGGGGTCCGCAGGGTCGACGCCCACGACCGCGTCGAGCGCGGCGGCCGCGTCCAGGACGCTGCGCGCCATGGGGCCGCCCGTGTCCTGGCTCAGCGCGAGCGGGATGATGCCGTCGCGGCTCGCGAGCCCGACCGTCGGCCGCACACCCACGAGCTGGTTGTACGACGACGGCACTCGGATCGAGCCGCCCGTGTCCGTGCCGAACCCGATCCCTGCGAGGTTGGCGGCGATCGCCGCGCCCGTGCCGCCGCTCGACCCGCCTGCGCTACGGCTCGTGACGTACGGGCTCGCGACGAGCGTGCTCGTCCCCGCGTCCTGGAACGCCGAGAACTCGGACACGAACCCGAACGCGAACTCGTCGAGGCTCGCCTTGGCGAGGATCACGGCGCCGTCGGCGCGCAGCCCGTCGACCATCGTCGCGTCCGTGGCGGTCTGGTTGGCGTCCCAGCACCCGCAGCCGCCCGTGGTGGGCATGTCCTTCGTGTCGTAGTTGTCCTTGACCGCGACGGGCACGCCGAGGAGCAGGCTCGTCATGCCGTTCGCGTCCCGTGCTGCGTCCGCGCGCGCCGCGGCCTCGAGCGCGACGTCGCTCGTCGTGATGATCGAGTGCAGGGGTCGCCCGCCCGCGCCCGTGTCGACGAGCGTCGTGTCGTAGGCCGCGATGCGGTCCAGGTACTCCTGGGTGATCGCGACCGACGACGTGACCCCGGCGTTCATCGCCGCCTGCATGTCGAGCACCGAGGCCTCGACGAGCTCGAACGGTCCGTCGTCGTAGATCATCCGCTGGGAGACGGCCGCGAGGTCAGCGACGGTGATCGTGCCGTCGCCGTCCGTGTCGGCCGCCGCGACGTCGTCCCACGCGGCGTCGTCGGCCGTCGCGCCGAGCGCCGCGGTGACGACGTCGAGGTCGGCGACGGTCACCTGGTCGTCGCCCGTGAGGTCGAGCTCGGTCCAGTACGGCGCGAGGAACGGCGCGGTGACGGGGGCCGCCGTCGCGGCGGGAGCCGCGGCGACGGCGAGCACGAGGCCGGTGACGCTGAGCGCGGCGAGCCCGCCCGCCGCGGCTCGCCGGTGGATGGTGGGCACGGGCTGCTCCTTCATGGTGGTGGGCCGTCGTGGTGCGCGGTCGGCGGGTGCGACGGGCGTCGGGTCGTGGCTCATCGGGAGACCACCGCCCGGCGCCGCGCCCAGAGGATCCCGGCACCCACCACGACGGCGAGCAGCGCGGCACCGGCGAGCCAGGCGACGCTCCCGCCTGTCGAGGCGAGCGAGCCCGAGCCGGTCGAGGTCGACGGCGAGTCGGACGCGTCGTCGGCCCCGGGGGCGGTCGTGCCGTCACCGGTCGGCGGCGCGGAGGTCGCGCCGTCCGTCGGGTCGCCCGTGGGCGGTGCCGTCACGACGGCGGTGACGGTCGTCGTGGCGGACGCGGCGTCGGTGAGCGACGCCGTCGTGCCGTCGGCACCGACGAGGGTGGCCGTGGGGACGGCGAACGGAGCGTCGCCCCCGGCCACGGCGGTGAACGTGAGGGTCGCGAGCGTGACGTCGCCCTCGAGGCCGGGGGACGTGCCGAGCCGCGTGTGCGTGACGGCGACTGTCCCGGACCCGTCGTCGGCCACGTCGGAGAACCCGCCGTCGGGCGTGACGGCGGAGTCCTCGACGAGCTCGACGAGGTCGGGGTCGTAGGAGACCGCCAGGTCGTAGGCGTAGAGGTCGACCGCTCCGGTCGCGGCGACCGTCACCGTGATCGGGGCGCCGGCCTCGACGCTCGACGGCGCGTCGAGGGCCACGGCGGAGACGGACGGCGCGGCGTGCGCCGGGGCGGTGAGGGCGGTCGCGGCGACCGCCAGGCCGCCGACGAGCGCGGCGCGCCGGCCGAGCCGTCGGCGCGAGGGAGAGGGCGTCATGGAGGAGCTGGTCCTTCCTCGGGCGCGCGCCGACTGCGCGCACGACCGTGGTGGTGGTGGAGCCCCCTGCCGGGACCGATGCTCACAAGAGCCTGTTTCCCGGGCGTTTCACGACGGTTAGCGCGAGCAACGAAGGGTGTCTCGGTCCGGTCACGGGCGCTCCGGGCGGTTCGCCCCGTGGTGCGCCGTCGTCGGGCGTCCGGGCGGGTTCAGCCGAGGGTCGGGGGCGCGTCCTCGCGCACCTCGGGATCGGGGATCCGTCGCATGCGCGGCGCGGCGACCACGCCGAGCAGCCCCGCGACGAGCGGGACGAGGAGCGCGACCTGGAGCGCGCGGGCCCGGACGTCGTCGTTGATGCGCAGGATCTCGTCCTGCACCTCGGGCGGCTCGTCGGCGAGCAGCTCGACGAGCTGGGCGTCGCTCATGATCTCGGCGTCGTCCTCGAGCACCGCCGCGACCTGCTGCTTGTCGTCCGGGGGCAGGACGGTGCTCGACTCGGCCTGCGCGGTGAAGCCTGTGGCGAGCGAGGCGAGCATCACCGCGCCGGCGACCGCGAGGCCGAGCGAGAGCCCGAACGACCCGGCGGCCGAGCTGACGCCCGCGGCCTCGCTCGCGCGCTCCTCGGGGACGGGGGAGAGCGTGTAGGCGTTGAGCTGCGACACGAGCAGGCCGAGCCCGGCGCCCGAGACGACGAGCGGCAGAGCCAGCCACCAGCCCGACGTCGCGCGCGGCACCACCAGGACCGCTGCCGCGATCCCGAGGACGAGCAGCGTGAATCCCGCGAGCACGCGCGTGGCCGGTCGACGTCGGCCGGGGCGCTTGCCCGCGACGAGCGCGGCGGCGAACATCGTCAGCGACAGCGGGGCGAGCGAGAGCCCGGCCAGGAGCGCGTCGTAGCCGAGCGCCATCTGGAGGAAGATCGGCAGCGCGATCATCGCGCCACCGAGCGCGACCTGTTGCAGGAGCTGCTGCGAGACGCCGATGCGGAACGCGGGGGAGCGGAACAGGCCCGGGTCGACGAGCGTCGTCAGGCCCGCCCGCGCACGCCGCACCAGCCAGACCGCAAGACCCACGAGGCCCGCAGCGCCGACGACGACGAACGCCCCGACGGCCTCCCCGCCCTCCTGCCACACGAGGACGCCGAGGACGATGCCGCCCATCCCGACGACCGACAGGATCGTCCCCACGACGTCCACCGTGCGGTCGCCGGTGTACGGGACGTCGCGCACGAGCCGCACGCCCAGGAGCACCACCACGATCACCACGGCCTCGAGCCCGAAGGCCACGCGCCACGACAGCGTCGTGGTGATGACGCCGCCGAGCAGCGGCCCCACCGCCGCCGCGATCGACGCCGCGGCCCCCACGAGCGCGTAGGCGGACTTGCGCGCGGCGCCGTCGAAGTTGCCGTGCACGAGCGACTGCATGGCGGGGAGCAGCAGCGCGGCGCCCAGGCCGCCGATGACCGACCAGAAGATCACCACCGCGACGAGGCTCTGCGCGAGCGTCATCGCGATCGCGCCCGCGCCGTACGCGAGCAGGCCGACGACGTACGCCCGGCGCCGGCCGACGAGGTCGCCCACCTTGCTGCCCACGAGGATGAACGACGCGGACACGAGCGCCTCGAGCGCGATCGCCGTCTGGACTCCGCTGACGGTCGTGTCGAGGTCCCGCACGACCGCCGAGATCGACACGTTCATGAACGACGTGTCGACGACGAGGACGAACATCGCCGCCGCGAGGAGCAGCGCGAGGCGCCGGGCGGCCGCGGTCGGCCGGCCGGCGGTGTTCTCGGTGCTCTGCTCCACGTCGACCCCCGTCCGCCGTCCATGCTCACGGCCACGCGGCACCCGCGCCTCACCCGCCGAGGGTGCTCCCGCTGCCCGGGCGCCGCGACGCGCGCGGTGCCACCATCGGCCTATGGCTGCTGACGGGTGGCGCTCGCGCCACGTCGACGTGGAGGGGCACGACGTGTTCGTGCGCGTCGGGCCGGATGTGCCGGGCGCCGTCCCGATCGTGCACGTGCACGGGTTCGCGGTCTCCGGCACGTACCTGCTCCCGACCGCGGAGCGCCTGGCCCACCGGGCGACCGCCGTCGTGCCCGACCTGCCCGGCTACGGGCGCAGCGAGCGGTGGGGGCACACCCTCGGGATCCCGTCGCTCGCGTGGGCGCTGCTCTCGCTGCTCGACGCGCTCGAGCTCGAACGGGTGATCCTCGTGGGCAACTCCATGGGCGGCCCCATCAGCCTCGAGGTCGCGCACGCCGCACCGGAGCGCGTCGCAGGCATCGTCCTCGCCTCGCCCGCCGGCGGCGTGCACAACCAGCCGTTCGCCCGCGCCCTCACCCAGCTCGCGCGCGACGCCGGCCGGGAGAGCCCGCGCATGGCCCGGATCGCCGTGCCCGACTACGCGCGCTTCGGCGCCGTCAACGCGCTCCACCTGTTCGCCGAGCTCGTCCGGTTCCCGTCGCTCGAGCGCGTGATCCGCGTCCCCGTGCCGACCCTCGCGGTCGTCGGCACACGGGACCCCCTCATGCCGCCGCCCCGGCGCGTGCGTGAGGTCGGCACGCTCGCGCCCCCGCACGTGACGATCGTCGCGATCGACGGCGCCGCCCACGCCATGAACTTCAGCCACCCCGGCGAGCTCGCCCACGTCATCGAGTGCTGGCTCGACGGGCGCGAGATCACCGACGACCCCGACCAGCCGGGCGTCTCCCGCGTCCTCCAGATCGCGCAGGGCTCCGGCCCCGTGGTCTGAGACCAGCGCGGGTGTCGGCGCCCGGGGCTAGCCTGCGGACGTGGCCATCACCTGGGCGCAGGCGCTCGCCTGGCGCGCGAGGCGGCACCTGCTCGACCCGGTCGGGGACGAACCGGCCGAGGGGGTCGTCGGGCGGCTGGGCGCCGTCCCCGCGGCCTCCGACGACGTGGCCGAGCTCGCGGTCCGCGTGCGGCAGCGCGCGTCCGAGGTGGGCGACGTCGGGCGGGCGCTCAAGGATGGGCGCCTCGTGCGCACGTACGCGTTCCGCGGGGCGACGCACCTCGTCACGCCCGAGGACGGCGGTGCGTACCTGGCGCTGCGCCGGGCGGGACGCATGTGGGAGCGCGCGAGCTGGCGGGAGTACTACCGGCTCGAGCCCGAGGACTGGCCCGACCTGCGCGCCGTCGTGCGCGACGCGCTCGCCGACGGCCCGCTCACACGGTCCGCGCTGGGTGACACCGTCGCGGCGCACGCGCGGTTCGCGCACCTGCGGCCGTCGTTCGGCGACGGGACGGACACGCTGCTCAAGCCGCTCACGTGGTTCGGCGACATGAGCTTCGCCCCCGCACGCGACGGGCGCACGACGTTCCAGCGCCTCGACACCAACCCGCGGTGGGTCGACTGGCCCGACCTCGACGCCGCGGGCCGGCACGCGATCCTCGCGTACGTCGGCACGTACGGCCCCGCGACGCCCGAGCACGTGCACTACTGGCTCGGGCAGGGACTGGGCGCCGGCCGTGCCCGGCTGAACCGGTGGCTGGCGGAGCTGCGCGACGACGTGCTCGTCGAGGTCGACGTCGAGGGCGACCGCGCCCTCATGCTTCGCGAGCACGTCGACGAGCTCGCGGGTACGCGCGCGTCGGAGGCGGTGCGGTTCCTTCCCGCGCTCGACCAGTGGGTGCTCGGCCCCGGCACCGCGGACCCGAACGTCGTGCCACCGGCGCACCGCGGCGTGGTGAGCCGCGGGGCGGCCGTCGTCACCGTGGGCGGGGTCGTCGCGGGGACGTGGGCGCTCGCGGGCGAGGAGGTGCGCGTCACGTGGTTCGACAGCGTTCGCGCGCCCGACGACGCGCTCGCCGGGGCGGTCGCACGGCTGGGTAGTGTGCTCGGGCGGGACCTGCGGCCCGTGACGGACGGGTGAACGGGCGCGGCGGAGGGAGCGGCACGTGGCGACGACCGGCGGGGTCGAGCTGAGCACGGACGACCTGCGGGAGGTCGCCGGGTACGCGGCCCGGTGTGCGGAGCAGGCGCTGGAGATCGTCGAGGCGGTGCGGCCGGACGACGCCCGGCCCCGCGAGGCGATCGAGGCGGCGTGGGCCTTCGCCCGGGGCGGCGCGCGGGGCAAGGCCTTGCGGGACACCGCGTGGGCGGCGCTCCGGGCGGCGAAGGAGGCGGAGCAGCCGGCCGCCGCCGAGGCCGCGCGGGCCGCGATGGCGGCGGCGGGCGCCGCGTACCTGCACCCGATCGCCGACGCCCACCAGGTGAAGCACATCCTCGGTTCGGCGGCCCACGCGGCGCACGCCGCCCAGCTCGCCGCGGGCGGGGACGAGTCTGCCGCCACAGGACTCCTCGACGCCGCGCGTGCGCTCTCGTCGCCTGAGGTCGTCGACGTGCTGCGCCGGTACCCGCCCGCGCCCGGCGGGGGCGGGCGCGTGGGCGAGCTTGTCCGCCGCCTCGACACCGAGCTGCGGGAGGCGGCGTCCCAGGAAGGGTGGCAGCGATGAGTTTGCGAGGCACGGTCGGTCGGCGCAGGTGACCCGTCGGGCGGTGTGCGCCGTCCGGCGTCCGACACCGCGGAGGACACCATGACGACCACGCCCAGCAGCCCGGCCGCCACCCTGCCGGGACGACCCCCCGTCGTCGACCTCGCCACCTGGCAGGCCGCCCGGGACGAGCTCCTCGTGCGCGAGAAGGCGCATACCCACGAGGGCGACGCCATCGCGGCGGCGCGACGCCGACTGCCCATGGTGGAGATCGACGGCACTGTGGAGGTCGTCGGGCCCGACGGGCCGGTCCCGTTCGTCGACCTGTTCGAGGGGCGCGACGAGCTCGTGGTCTACCAGCACATGTGGCACGACGGCGCCCCGCACCAGGGGCAGTGCGAGGGGTGTACCTGGACGGCGTGGGGCCTGCGGGACGCCGTCTACCTCAACGCGCGCGGTGTCTCGTTCGCGATCCTCACCGTCGGGCGGTGGGAGGAGGTTGCGCCCTACGTCGACTTCATGGGCTACACCCAGCCGTGGTATTCGGTGCGTGGGCTCGACGAGCCGGTCGGCGGCGAGATGGGCTACGTGAGCTGCTTCCTGCGCGACGGCGACCGCGTGTTCCTCACGTACCGCACGACGGGCCGCGGCAACGAGCCGACCAGCCCGCACTTCGCCCTGCTCGACATGACCCCCTACGGCCGCCGGGAGGCGTGGGAGGACACTCCCGACGACTGGCCCGAGGGCAAGGGCGTGTGCTGGTACTGGCGTGCGGACGCCGACGGCGTCGACGGCTGGGGGCCTACGACCCGCCCCGTGCCGCAGCGGACCCGTCCCGGTGCGACGCCGTAGGAGACGCTGGGCCGGGGCGGTCACCACCACTGAGGTGCGCAGGGCGCACAGCGGTGCCGGATCACCGCGCGTCGACGCCGAGTAGGCCGAGGATCCCGTCATGCTGCCGAACGCCGCGTACGACTGGGTGCACCACGACGCCTTACTTACAGTTTCGTCGAAACTGTAAGTATGAAGTGGTCTGGACGGTCACTTGAGGGTCGCGCACCGGGTGTGGCGAGGCCCACGCTTTTCGGGCACCGCTGATGTCGATGTCGCGCACCAGATAGATGCATCATGTATCTATGCCTCGAACGACCAGCGGTTCTGCCACCGAGCAGGCGTATCGGCACGTGAAGTCCCTCGTCCTCGGCGGGAGCCTGCCCGGCGGGTCCATGACGAGCGAGGGGGAGATCGCGGAGCAGCTCGGCGTGAGCCGCACGCCCGTGCGCGAGGCGTTCCTGCGCCTGGAGGCCGAGGGTCTGCTGCGCCTCTACCCGAAACGAGGCGCGCTCGTCGTGCCCGCCGCGCCGGGGGAGGCGGACGACGTCCTCGACGCGCGCCTGCTCGTCGAGACGCACGCGGCGCAGAGCGTCGTGCGCCTGCCCGACACCGAGCTCGCCACGCTCGTCGCTCTCTTGCGCGACCTCGTCACCGCGCAGGAGGCGGCGGTGGCGGACGGCGACGTCGCTGAGTACGCGACGCTGGACGCGCGATTCCACCAGGAGATCGTCGCGGCCGGCGGCAACGCGCTCCTCACGACGTTCTCCGTGAGCCTGCGCGAGCGCCAGCAGCGCATGGTCGCGCACAGCGTCCGGTGGGACCCGCGGCGGGCCGCGACGTTCGTCGCGGGCCACCGCGCCCTCGTCGACGCGCTCGAGGTACGCGACACCCGCACCTACAAGCGCCGCATCCAGCGCCACCTCGAGGACGCGAGGGCGGGCCTGTGAGCGCGGTGACCCCTGCGTCGACCTCGGTGACCGAGAGTGAGGCCGCCGCGTCTGCTCGCGGGGCGAGGGGCGCCGTCGGGCCGCGGGCGTGGCTCGCCGTCGCGGCGGTGATGTTCGCCGTCGCGTGGGGCGGCAACGAGTTCACGCCGCTGCTCGTCCTCTATCGCGAGGTCGGGCACTTCTCGGCGGTGACGGTCGACGCGCTGCTCGCCGCGTACGTGCTGGGCATCATCCCCGCGCTCCTGCTCGGCGGCCCGCTGTCCGACCGGTACGGGCGCCGGCCCCTGCTGCTGCCCGCGGCACCGGTCGCGCTCGTCGGGTCGCTCGTGCTCGCCGCGGGCGACTCGTCCGCGGCGCTGCTCGCGACGGGCCGCGTGCTGTGCGGCGTCGCGCTCGGGCTCGTCATGGCCGTCGGGACCACGTGGGTCAAGGAGCTCAGCGACGCGGCCTCCCGCACGTCCGGGGTGCCCGACGGCGGCTCCGGCGCCCGGCGCGCCGGCCTCGCCCTCACGCTGGGGTTCCTCGTCGGGGCGGGAGTCGCGGCGGTGCTCGCGCAGTGGGCGCCCTGGCCCACGCACACCGCCTACCTGCTGCACGCCGTGCTCGCCGTCGCCGCCGGGGCGTGGGTGCTCGGCGTGCCGGAGACGCGCATGGCGCCCGACGGCGCGGCGCGCGGCCGGCTGCGGGACGACCTGCGCGTACCGGCCGTCGCGCACCGGCGGTTCCTGCGCGTCGTCGTGCCCGTGGCGCCCTGGGTGTTCGGGTGCGCGGGCAGCGCCTACGCCGTGCTGCCCGGGCTCGTGTCGGCGAGCGCGGGGAGCGCGCCCATCGCGTTCTCCGGCCTCATGACCGTGCTCGGCCTCGGCTGCGGCGTCGGGATCCAGGTGCTCGGCCGACTCATCGACACCCGCCACAGCGCGCGGGCGTCCGTCGTCGCGATGTCCATCGTCGTCGTCGGCATGGGATTCGGCGCCTACGCCGCGGCCCGGCTCGACCTCCCGACCGCGCTCGTCGCCGCTGCCGTCCTCGGCGCCGGGTACGGGCTCGCGCTCGTCGCCGGGCTCAGCGAGGTCCAGCGCATCGCGACGCCCGACGACCTCGCCGGCCTCACGGCGGTCTACTACTCGATCACCTACGTCGGGTTCTGCGTGCCCGTGGCGCTCGCGGCGCTGTCCGTGCGGTGGACGTACACGCAGATGTTCCTCGGCGGACTGGTCATCGCCGCCGTGTGCCTCGCCATCGTCGCCAGCGCGTGGCGCGCCCACCTGCCGACGGGGGAGCGGGACGACACCTCGGGTGCTGCCGACGAGACCGACCGCACAGCCCCGACCGGGGCAAACGGTGCGCTGGCGGCGTCGCGGATGGGGTAGAGTATCCGAGGCTTCACGGGGCCGAGACGCGCGATGTTACGTCGAGTGTTACGCCTGGTGATCCAGCCACGGGCTGTGGCGCAGCTTGGTAGCGCACCTGACTGGGGGTCAGGGGGTCGCAGGTTCAAATCCTGTCAGCCCGACCATCGGACAGGCCAGAGGACGAGTGTTTCTCTGGCCTGTTTCGTGTTCCTGGGCGACGATGCCCGGCCGGCGCGCGCCGTCGGCGCGGTGGGTGAAGTTCTCAATCGCCTCCGTGGTCCTCAACCGCGGTATTCCGCCGTCACGGTTCTCATCGGGACGTTCGACCCTCATCCGTCCCCTTCGCCCTCCACTACTGTGAGCGCGCACATCGAGGAGGCGCGTACCGGAACGTGCCGGTCGCCGTAGGCACGAGAAGGACGCGACGTGGCGAAGAAGTCAACAGGTGGCGGTGGGTTCGGCGCGATCGTCGCCATCCTCATCGCGGTTGCGGTGGCGTACTACGCGATCGCGTGGCCTTACCAGCTCGGAGCGTGGATCGCGGTGGAGATGGGTGCCGGGCTGCCGTCGTCGCAGCGTTCCGTCCTGGCGTGGATCTTCGAGATCCTCTATCTCGGCGCCCTCGCGGCGGTCGTCGCACGGTGGGCGTGGGTGCGTCACCGCACCCCGGACGCGTTGCCACCCTTCGACCACGACGCGACCGCGCGGGTGCTCTCGATGATGGACGGGCGTCGGCCGGAGTTCGCCGACTCGCGGGTACCGGGGTCGGAGAAGGTCCGCGGCGAGCTTGCCGGTGTGCGGCTCGTCGAGCCACGGGGGCGCGTCGGCGCGAAGAGCCCCATGGTCGTGAGCACGGGGACGCTCCTCCTCACGGACAAGGCCGCGCGGTTCGCCGGGTCGGACGGACGCACCTGCGTGTGGAAGTGGTCCGCGGTGAGCCGCATCGATTCCGGCGGCGGAGTCGTGACCCTTCCGGTGTCGACACGCATGAAGGACTGCGGCGTGTCCTTCCCCGCGGGGACGGCCGCGGCCGGTCATGCGGCGTTGGTATGGTCCACGCGCAAGGCGCAGGGGGCCGGCCCGGACGAGCTGGGCCAGATCGCGCAGAACCTGCGCACCACTGCGGGTGTGGCCCAAGCCCGCGAACAGGCACAACCCACGGGGCCGAAGCCGCTGCCGCGGCGGGTGCTCGGCACGGCGGTGGCGGCGGTCGCGGCCACGGCACTGGTCTCGACCGGTGCGGTCGCGGTCGGGATCGGTGCGGCACCGCCCGCACCCGCCGGCCTCGTCGCCGAGAACGACGAGCGTGACCTGCCCGAGGACACGAGCGACGGCGCGGACGCGGGCCTGGTGGACACCGACGAGGCATCGGTCCCGGCCTGGGATGCTGCGACCGCGGAGCCCGTTGAAGCGGCCGAGCTCGACACTGCGATCATCGCTGCGGGGCCGAGCACCGCCCTGGCGGCGCTCGGCACGCTCGAGGTCAAGGGCCGCGCCCCCAAGACGGGGTACGACAGGGACGTTTTCGGGCCGGCGTGGGCGGACGTGGACCGCAACGGGTGCGACACCCGCAACGACATCCTGGCCCGCGACCTGGCCGGCGAGACGTTCAAGCCGGGCACTCACGACTGCGTGGTCCTGACCGGTGCCCTCGACGACCCGTACACCGCGACCACGATCGCCTTCCAGCGCGGCAACGCGACGTCCAGCGCGGTCCAGATCGACCATGTCGTCGCCCTGTCGGACGCCTGGCAGAAGGGCGCTCAACAGCTCGACCCCGACACCCGCCGGGCGTTCGCGAACGACCCGCTGAACCTGCTTGCGGTGGACGGGCCGACGAACCAGGCCAAGGGCGACGGAGATGCGGCGACCTGGCTGCCGCCGAACAAAGCGTTCCGGTGCGAGTACGTCGCCCGTCAGGTTGCGGTGAAGGCCGCCTACAAGCTGTGGGTCACCCAGGCGGAGCACGACGCCATCGCCCGCCTCCTCACCTCGTGTCCCGACCGGCTGTTGCCCGCCGCAGACGGTGCCGTCGGTTCGTACGTGCAGGTGGAGGTGGTGGCTGAACCCCCGGCGTCGGAGCCGGTGCCCGAACCCGTGGTGGTCCCCGACCCGGTGCCCGCCCCTGTCGTCGTGCCCGACCCGGCGCCGGCGCCGCCGCCCGCGCCAGCGCCGCAACCCGAACCAGAACCGGCACCCGCCTTCTACCAGAACTGTGACGACGTGCGCGCCGCCGGAGCCGCCCCGATCCGCCCTGGTGATCCGGGGTTCCAGTCGAAGTTCGACCGCGACAACGACGGGGTCGGATGCGAGTGAGGCGGTGACCGACCCCAGGGTCGTCGGAACAGCGGCGTCGGGTGCTGTACGCCCGACGTCGGCCCGACGATCCACGAGCAGCGTTCGACGACGGAGACGGGGAACCTGATGACGGGTACGACCGCAGGATGGTACGACGACGGAACGGGCCGTATGAGGTGGTGGGACGGTCAGACTTGGACGGAGCAACTGCAGCCGCCACCGCACCAAGGTCTGACCGGGACGATCGACCGGGCTCGGGCAGAGGCGACGTCCGGTGGTCGGCCGCGCCCTGCGCCGCCCGGGATGAGCTACGTCGTCCTTCAGGTCATCCTCAAGGAGAAGCTGTGGGGGACCGGCTCGGGAAACCTGACGGAGCTCGAGAGGGCGATCAACGCCCAGGCCGCGCTCGGCTACCGGCTCCACACGATCACCACAGCCGCTTCGGGAAGCAAGGGCATGGGTGGGGGCGACAGGATCCAAGCCACGATGGTCTTCGAGCGACTTACCTAGGTGGGTTCGTCCTGCGCGGCGAGGGGCTCGCGTCGTGCGGAGTGAGCATCTCGTCGCTGCGCGTTCGGCGCGCTCCGGGGTCGGCACCGATACGTCAAGGGATCCGTGCCGCGTCGAGTCACGAGGAGGAGCCTGCGGACGCGACGTGCACCGAGCCGACGAGCAGCCCGACGCTGCGTGGTCGGCACGCGACGTCTCGGCTCCGGGCCACAGCGCGGACGACGCAGCTCGGCTCCGCGTCCGCGCGTACCGACGGACGCATCTACGCTCAGGGCATGCCCACCGTCCTTCTCGTCCGTCATGGCCGCACCACCGCGAATGCCGGTGGCATCCTCGCCGGACGAGCGGACGGGGTCGCGCTGGACGCCGTCGGGAATGACCAGGCGGCCCGGGCTGCCGAGCGCCTCGCGGCCGTACCGCTATCGCGCGTCGTGACCAGCCCGCTCGAGCGGTGCCGGCAGACGGCGCGGGCGCTGCTCGACCGCCAGACGGCCACGCCGGAGTCCGTCACCGAGCAGGGCATCACCGAGTGCGACTACGGGCGGTGGCAGGGCCGCGCCCTGAAGGACCTGGCCACGGAGCCGCTGTGGTCCGTCGTGCAGACGCAGCCGTCAGCGGCCGTGTTCCCGGGCGGGGAGTCGCTCGCAGCCATGCAAGCGCGGGGCGTCGAGGCCGTCCGACGGCACGACGCCGAGGTCGCCGCGCGCCACGGGGCCGACGCGGTGTGGGCGGCGGTGTCGCACGGGGACGTCATCAAGTCCGTGCTCGCCGACGCGCTCGGCACGCACCTGGACCTGTTCCAGCGCCTCGTCGTCGGACCGGCGTCGATCTCGATCGTCCGGTACGGCCCGCACCGGCCGGAGGTGGTGGCCGTCAACACCGACGCGGGCGACCTGTCGTGGCTCCGCGCGGCTGCGCCGGTCGGCGACGCGCCGGTCGGGGGCGGCGCCGGCCCGGCACAGCCCGACGACGCGAGCGGGACGCAGCCGTCCTGACGCCAGACCCGCGGCCACGCGGCGGGGCGCGCACGGGCGCTCGTAGAGTGGGGTCATGCCCACTCTCGTCCACGAGCACGACTGGCCCGACCGCGTCGTCGTGGGAACCGTCGGCATGCCCGGCTCCCGCACCTTCTACCTCCAGGCCCGGACGGGCACCCGCACGACGAGCGTCGCCCTGGAGAAGGAGCAGTCCGCCGTCCTCGCCGACACCGTCCAGCGCCTGCTCGACGAGCTGATGGAGGCGCCCGACAACCGGTACAGCGTCCCCGTCGACGTGGCGGCCGAGCTCGTCGACGACGACCCGCTGGACCTGCCCGTGGAGGAGGAGTTCCGCACGGGGTCGATGCGGCTGAGCTGGGACCCCCGGACGGCGCAGGTCGTCGTCGAGGCGTTCCCGCTCGTGGACGACGACGAGCTCGACCCCGACGCGGAAGAGCCCGAGCCCGCCGAGTCGCTCCTCGTCCGCATGCCCGTCGGGACGGCGCGCGCCTTCGCCCAGCGCACGCGTGCCGTCGTGCAGGCCGGGCGACCGGCGTGCCCGCGCTGCGGCCGGCCGGTCGACCCGGACGGGCACGAGTGCGCGCTGCCCGACGAGGCGTGACGTCCCCGCAGGACGGCGTCGACACGACGCCGTTCGACGCGACGCCGCCCGACACGACGCTGCTCGACACCGCGCCGCTCGAGGTCGTCGGACGCATCCGCGCGGCGTCGAACGCGACGTTCCTCGCCCGGATCGGCGAGGTCTCGGTCGTGTACAAGCCGGTGGCGGGGGAGAAGCCGCTGTGGGACTTCCCGAACGGCACCCTCGCGGCCCGGGAGGTGGCCGCCTACCTCGTCTCGGAGTCGCTCGGCTGGGGGGTCGTGCCGCGCACGTGGCTGCGCGACGGGCCGCTGGGCCCGGGCATGGTCCAGCTCTGGCAGGAGGTCGACGCGACGCAGTCGCCGGTCGACGTCGTCCCGACGGGCGACGTCCCGCAGGACGGCGTGCGGACGGTGCTGGAGGGCGTCGACGAGGAGGACCGCCCGGTGAGCGTCGTCCACGAGGACACGCCGTCGCTGCGGCGGATGGCCGTGTTCGACGCGGTCGTGAACAACGCCGACCGCAAGGGCGGGCACGTGCTGCCGCTGCCCGACGGGCGGCGCCTCGGCGTCGACCACGGCGTCACCTTCCACGTCGAGCCCAAGCTGCGGACGGTGCTCTGGGGCTGGCTCGGGGAGAGCCTCGACGACGACGAGCTCGCGGGCGTCGAGCGCGTGCGCGCGAGCCTCGGCGCGGGCGGCGGCGCCGCGCCCGACGGTGCTCTCGGCCGCCGGCTCGCCGAGCTCCTCGCGCCCGAGGAGGTGACCGCGCTCGCCGAGCGCTGCGACCGGCTGCTCGGGGCGGCACGGTTCCCGGCGCCGTCGGGCGGCATGCCCGCCGTCCCGTGGCCGCTCTTCTGACCTCCCGGCCGCACGCGCCCGACGCCCCCGCGGCTCAGCGGCCGTGCGGGTCCGACGCGTTGAGCACGCGCACGACCTCGTCGTAGTCGCCGCGGGCCTCGCCGTACCGGAGGAACTTCACGCGCTCCACGAGGATCTCGTGCGCGTCGGGCTGCGTGCGCAGCAGGTCGACGACCTCGGTGACGAAATCGTCGAGCGGCATGGCGAACGCGCTCTCGCGCTGGCCGGGCATGAGGTCGGTCGCCACCGACGGCGGGACGAGCTCGACGACGTCGACGCTCGTGTCCGCGAGCTGGAGCCGCAGCGCCTCGCTGAGCATGTGGATCGCGGCCTTGGACGCGTCGTACGTCGGGGTGACCGCGAGCGGGGCGAACGCCAGCCCGGACGACACGGTGACGATCGTCGCGCTCGGCCGGGTCTGCAGGTGCTCGACGAACGCGCCGACGAGGCGGATCGGCCCGAGCACGTTCGTCGTGACGATCTCCTCGGCGGTGTCGAGGAACCCCTCGGGGTGGTGCCAGTCCTCGGCGCGCATGATGCCCGCCATGGCGACGAGCGTGTCGAGGTCGGGGTGGCGCTCGAGCACCTCCTTCGCGGCGGAGGCGATGCTCTCCGGGTCGGTCGTGTCGACGCGCACGGTGTCGATGCCGGGGTGCTCGGCCGCGATCTGCTCCAGCAGCGCGGTGCGGCGCCCGCCGACGACGACGGTGCTGCCCTGCTCGTGGAGCGCGACGGCGAGCGCCAGGCCGATGCCGCTCGTCGCGCCGGGGATGAAGACGGTGCTGTTCGTGAGGTCCATGCCTCGATCCTGGGCGCGCCGCGACGCGCGCGGCAGAGTCCCGTGAACGGGGGACCGGCGATCCCTGGCACGCACGCCGCGCGCCCCGGACGATGGGACGCATGGACCGCGCCGCGCTCGCCGACTTCCTCCGCCGCCACCGGGAGGCGCTGCAGCCGGGCGACGTCGGCCTCCCGCCCGGGCTGCGCCGTCGGGCACCGGGGCTGCGCCGCGAGGAGGTGGCGCAGCTCGCGCTCATGTCGACGGACTACTACACGCGCCTGGAGCAGCAGCGCGGCCCTCAGCCGAGCACGCAGATGCTCGCGTCGATCGCCCGGGCGCTGCGCCTGTCCGACGACGAGCGCGACTACCTCTTCCGGGTCGCCGGGCACGGCGTCCCCGACCGGGCGACCGACCCCGGCCACGTGGCGCCCGCGCTGCAGCGCGTGCTCGACCGCCTGGGCGACACCCCGGCGCTGATCCTGAACCCGCTGGGCGAGACGCTCGCGCAGAACGACCTCGCCCGCGCGCTCTACGGCGACGCGACGGCGTACTCGGGCTGGGACCGCAGCGAGATCTACCGATGGTTCGCCCACCCCGAGGCGGCGCGCGCGATCTACCCCGCGGACGACCGCGACCGGCAGGGCCGTGCGCTCGTCGCGGGGCTGCGCTCCGCCGTCGCCGTGCTCGGCCATGACTCGCGCGCCGGGCGGCTGGCCCGCGAGCTGCGGCGCACGAGCCCGGAGTTCGACGCGCTGTGGGACCGGCAGGAGGTCGCGCGCCGGTTCGTCGACCACAAGGTGCTGGTGCACCCGGTGGTGGGGGAGATCGAGGTGGACTGCCAGGCGCTGCTCACCGAGGACCAGCAGCAGGTCCTGCTCGTGCTCACCGCGGCGCCGGGGACCAAGGCCGCGGAGCGGATCCGCCTGCTCGGCGTGCTGGGCACGCAGGACCTCGCGGTGGACGCGCCCGCCTGACGGACGCGCCCCCCGGACGGCTCGATGCACGACCACGACGAACATGCCCGACGCCGGTGCCGCGCCGCCGCTAGCCTGGCGTGGTGCCCCCGCCCTCCACGCTCCCGAACCGGGTGGACGCCGCCGTCGAGGGCCTGACGCCGGGCTACTTCGCCCTGGTGATGGCGACGGGGATCGTCTCGATCGGGGTGCGGACGAACGGCCTGATCACGGTGTCGACGGTGTTGCTGGGGGTCGCGACGGCCGCGTACGTCGTCCTCGTCGCGCTCACGGCGGTCCGGGCGGTGCGGCACCGCGCGGCGATGGCCGCCGACTTCGCGGACCCGGGCCGGGCGTTCGGGTTCTTCACGTTCGTGGCCGCGACGTGCGTGCTGGGCAGCCGGCTGAGCCTGGAGGACGGGTTCCTCGTCGTCGCCGTCGTGCTCCT
Organism: Cellulosimicrobium sp. NPDC030954; assembly: GCF_055571305.1. Classification (NCBI taxonomy): domain Bacteria; kingdom Bacillati; phylum Actinomycetota; class Actinomycetes; order Micrococcales; family Promicromonosporaceae; genus Cellulosimicrobium; species Cellulosimicrobium sp. NPDC030954. Next base: position 255,372 of record NZ_JBVIFN010000004.1, on the reverse strand, counting down.
GCTGGTCGCCGCCGTCGCCTGGGTCGTCCTCGGGTACACCGTGCCGTGGACCGCGGTGCTGGGGGAGCGGGGCCGCACGCAGCCCATCACGACGGCGAACGGCACGTGGTTCATCTGGGCGGTCGCGAGCCAGTCGGTCGCCGTGCTCGCGGCGACGCTCGAGCCGATGATCGACGCGTGGCGCCCGGCCCTCGCGCTCCTGGCCGTGTTCTCGTGGTCGGTCGGGGCGTTCCTCTACGGGGCGGTCGGGGTGTTCGTGGGCGTGCGCATGCTCACGGTCCCGGTCCGCCCGCAGGACCTCACGCCGCCGTACTGGGTCGCGATGGGCGCGACCGCGATCACGGTCGTCGCGGGCGCCCGGATCGTGCTCATGGCGGACGCGCCCATGGTCGACGCGACCCGCGGCCTCATCGCCGGGACGGCGGTGTTCTTCTGGGCGTTCGGCACCTGGCTCATCCCGCCGCTCGTCATCGCCGGGTGGTGGCGGCACGTGCGGCACCGCGTCCCGTTCCGCTACGAGGCGACGCTCTGGAGCATCGTGTTCCCGCTCGGCATGTACGGCGTGGGCTCGCAGTTCCTCGGCGAGGTCGACGAGCTGCCCATCGTCCACGCGATCGGGTACGGCGCGAGCTGGGTGGCGCTCGCGGTCTGGACGGCGACGTTCGCCTGGATGCTCGTCCACCTCTGGCGGACCGTGCTGCGCGGCCCGCGGGTCGCTACCGCTGGCGGAGACCGTCGAGCCGTGCCGCCACGGTCGCGCAGGCCGTGACGAGCTCGGGCGGCCCGGCGGCGAGGACGTCCGCGTCGAACGCGGCGACGCGCGCGGCGAGCCCGACCCACGACCACGAGCCCAGGCCGACCCGGCACCGGTCCGGGGCGAGCTCCTCGACCGTGCCGTCCTCGACGAACGGCGCGACGGCGGACGCGGGCGCCGCGAGCTCGACCCACCCTGTGCACGGCCATCCCGGGGCGGGTGCCGGGCTGGCGCCCGCGAACCGGGTCGCGACGAACGCGCCGGCGTCCCCGCCCGGCACCTCGCGGGGCGTGAAGCGCGGCCCGGTGGGGACGCGTGGCGCCGTCCGGTCGAGGCGGAACGTGCGCCAGTCGTCGCGGTCGAGGTCCCACGCGAGGAGGTACCAGCGCCCGTCGCGCACGACGACGTGGTGCGGCTCCACGCGGCGCGGCGCTGCGGGCGCGGCCCGGCCGTCGCGCTCGCCCGCCGGTCCCGGCGCCGCGTAGTCGAGCCGCAGCACCTCGCGTCGGCGCACCGCGGTGCTCACCGCGAGCAGCACGTCGAGGTCGACGGCGGGCGCGGAGCGACCGGGTCCGGCGGGCACCGGCGCGACGTCGACGGCGTCGACCCGGTGGCGCAGCCGCGGGGGCAGCACCTGGCGCACGGTCGCGAGCGCCCGCACCGCCGCCTCCCCGATCGCGTCCCCGGGCCCGCTCGTCGCGACGGTCCGTAGCGCCACCGCCAGCGCGACGACCTGGGCGTCGTCGAACAGCAGGGGCGGGAGCTCCGCGCCCGCGTCGAGCCGGTACCCGCCGTCGCGCCCGCGCGTCGCGACGACGCGGTAGCCGAGGTCGCGCAGGCGCTCGACGTCGCGGCGCACGGTCCGGGGGTCGACGCCGAGCCGGTGCGCGAGCTCGGGGCCGGTCCGGTCCGGGTGCGCCTGGAGGAGCGAGAGCAGGAGGAGGGTCCGGCGCGACGTCTCGGTCATGCCCCCATGCTCGCGCACCATGCGGACGCTATCCGTCCGCATTGGACGGGAGAGTCGTCGTCATGAGCCCGGGCGGCGAGCCCGGGAGCTCGGGTACCGCGACCGCGGCCCCGACGATCGACCCGAAGGAGACGCCATGTCCGTCCAGACGACCCCGCACCTCAACTTCCGCGGCGACGCCCGCGCCGCGCTCGAGCACTACCGCGCGGTGTTCGGCGGCGACCTCGTCCTCACCACCTACGGCGACCTGGGCCAGGCGCCGGACCCGGCCGAGGCCGACCTCGTCGTCTGGGGCCAGGTCAGCGCGCCGAGCGGCTTCCGCGTCATGGCGTACGACGTCCCGGCGGGACGTCCCTGGAGCCCGGGCGAGGCGCCGTTCTTCGTCTCCGTGCGCGGCGACGACGTCGAGGAGGTCCGCGGCTACTGGGACACGCTCGTCGACGGTGCGACCGTCGTCGCACCTCTGGCGTCGTCCGACTGGGCGCCGCTGTACGGGATGCTCACGGACCGGTTCGGCGTGACCTGGGTGCTCGACGTCGCGGCGAGCCGCTGACCCGGGGCCGGGGCGCCCCTCGCCCTCGCGGGGGCGCTCCGGCCGCAGCCGTGGCGTGCCGCGCGCCGCGCGCGGTTCACCCGCTCGGTCCCCGCACGAGGAGGCACGCGCCCGCCTCCCTCCTGGTGCAGGGGACCGAACCGAGGGGGACCCCATGGCTGGAACCAGGAAGTCGGCGCCGAAGAAGCCGAGCCGCCGCGAGGTGGCGGAGACGCCCGACACCGCCGACGCGCTCTACCCGCCGCTGCCCGAGCGGATACCGCTCACGCTCGAGTCCATCGCGGGCGACGAGCCGACCTACGCCGAGATGCTCGAGTCCATCTGCGGCGCCACCGACGACTCCCAGCCCGTCGAGCAGTACGACGGCACCCTGGGCGTCACGCAGGCGTACGTGAACGCCCACCAGAAGCAGGCCGTCCAGGTGCAGTGGAACACCGGGCTCGGCGGCGTCTTCACCAACCCCGGCAACGTCGACGGCGTCCGCTGGGGCAGCGGCACGCTCATCGCCCCGGACCTCGTGCTCACGTGCGGGCACCTGTTCGACCAGAGCGCCGACGGGTGGGTCCTGCCGCGCCAGAACGGCTCGATGCAGGTCGTCACGCCGCAGCAGATCGCGACGAGCATGCACGTCAACGTGCTCCACCAGGTGGACCCGAGCGGTGCGCTGCGCGCCGAGGTGAGCTTCCCGATCCTCGCGCTCGTCGAGTACCGCCTCGGCGGGCTCGACATGGCGGTCGTGCGCGTGGGCGGCAACCCGGGGAACACCTACGGGTTCACCGCCGTCGCGACCGGCAACCCGGCCGTCGGCGACATGCTCGCGATCATCGGCCACCCGGCAGGGATGCCGAAGCGGGTCGAGGCCGGGCCCGCGACCACCGTCACGACGAACCAGATCCGCTACGACGACATCGACACGCTCGGCGGCAACTCGGGGTCCGGGATCCTCGGGCCGACGGGCGAGCTCGTGGGCGTGCACACCAACGGCGGCTGCAACGCGGCGGGCACCGGCTCCAACTTCGGGACCGCGATCGCGGGCATCCGGGCCGTGTCGCCCACGCTCCAGGCGCTGCCGCACGGGTCGCGGACCGCGGTCGCCGACGACGTCCTCACGTCGCTGGCGCAGGACGTCATCGCGACCGTGAGGGCCGCCGACCAGGTCGGCACCCTGCGCGCGGCCGACACCGCGCGGGCGGTCGACGTGCTCACGATCAAGCAGGCCGACTCCCACACGGTCGCCGACCAGATCGGGACGTCGTTCCTCCGGGACCATGGCGGCACCCCGCGCGCCCTGGACTCGATCTTCCAGGCCGACACGCGCTTCGCGACGGACAACCCGGTCGCGACCGGGTTCGCGGGCGACGTCGGCACCGGGCCCGGCGACACGCTCCAGGAGGGGATCCTCGACCCCGGCGACCTGTTCGATCCCGTGGTGAACCCCGCGATCGGCCGGCTCGTGCAGGCCGGCGCGCTCGCCGGGGCGCGGCCGTTCGTCCAGGGCGCGGAGTCGCTCGTCGACGAGGAGGACGAGGGCGCCCCCGTCGACGTCGTCGGCGCGCTGGTCGAGGCCGTCGCCGAGGCGCGGGCGACCCTCGAAGCCGTCGAGGCGGCCCTGACCCAGCTCCAGGCCGGGCAGTGACCCGATGATCGGCATCGTGTCGCACGCGGACGACCTCCACACCACGGAGGTCGTCCGCCACCTCGGCGAGCTCGACGCGCCCCACGTCCTCCTCGACACCGGGCACGCCCCGCGCGCGGTGTCGCTCACGTCCGCCCAGGACGCCTCCGGCTGGCGCGCCGACTGGGTCGACGCGGACGGCGACGGGGTCAGCGCCGTCGACGCCACCGCGCTGCGGGCCATGTGGTGGCGCCGCCCGCAGCCCTTCGCCCTGCACGACGACGTCCGCTCGCCCCAGGACCGTGGGTTCGCCCACGGGGAGGTCGCCGCGGCGGTGTCCGGGCTGTGGTCGTGCCTCGCCGCCACGTGGGTCAACGACCCGGACCGCGACGAGGCGGGCTCGCGCAAGATGTGGCAGCTCCAGGTCGCTTCGCGTCTCGGTCTGCGCGTCCCGCGCACGTGCATGACCAACGACCCGGCCCGCGCGCGGGAGTTCCTGCGCCGCGAGCCGGGCCGCGTCATCTTCAAGCCGTTCAGCGGCACGCCCGCGACGTGGCGCGAGACCCGGCCGGTGCGCGAGGCGGACCTCGACCTCCTCGAGAGCGTGCGGTACGCGCCGGTCATCTTCCAGGAGGCCGTCGCGGGGTCGGACGTGCGCGTGACCGTCGTGGGCGCCGAGCTGTTCGCCGCCGAGCTGCGGACCGAGGAGTCGGGCTACGCGTACGACTTCCGGGTGGACACGCACCACTGCCCGACGACGCCCCACGACCTCCCGGAGCACGTCGCCGCCGCGCTGCTGCGCCTCATGGACGTGCTCGGGCTCTGGTACGGCGCGGTCGACCTGCGGCGCACGCCCGAGGGCGAGTACGTGTTCCTCGAGATCAACCCGGCCGGGCAGTGGCTGTTCGTCGAGTACGCGACGGGGCAGCCGATCGCCGCGGCGCTCGCGGGGCTGCTCGCCCGCCTCGACCGGGAGGGCGCGCCCCGTGACCGCTCGGCCACCGGCGTCGGGGCCCCGTGACCGGGCCGCGCGAGCCCGTGGGCCAGCGGCGGCTCACGCCTCCGGGGGACCGGTCGGGCGGGGGTCGCGCACGGTGCCGACGTCCCGACGGCGCGCGAGGATCTGCTCGCCCGCCGAGACGTAGCCGTCGAAGAGCGCGACGACGTCCTGGAGCCGGTCCCGTGCGGCGGAGCCGGACGGGACGAGCTCCTCGCCGTCGCGCAGGGCCGTGATGAAGAGGCGCGCCCGGCGGTGGGACGCGTCCAGCAGGGTGTCGAGCCCGGCCTCGGCCTCGACGTAGAGCCGCCGCCCGCCGCGGCGCGTCGTGGTCCGGGCCAGGCCCCAGCTCGCGAGCTCGCGGACGGACGTGCTCGTCTGCCCCTTGCTGAGCCCCGTCTCGTCCTGCAGCGCGTCGAGCGTGACGGGCGCGTCGCTCAGCAGGAGGGCCGCGTACACCCGGCCGGTCGCGCGCGGCAGGTTCCACGAGGCCAGGAGGTCCGCGAGCCCGTCCGCGAAGCGCTCGCGCCGGTCATCCACGGCGACCCGCCACCGTCGCGAGGAAGGCGAGCAGCGCGGTGTCGACCGCGTCCGGCGCGTCGAGCATGACGACGTGGCCGGCGCCCGGCACCACGACCTCCCGGACACCTTCCGCGGCGGCCCAGCGGGGCATCGCCGTCGCGATGTTCCCGGTGCGGTCCGCCGCCCCGCGCAGCAGCAGGAGCGGGACGGGAGTGCGGTAGGCCGGATCGGGCGCGACGAGCTGTGTCGTCGCCCGCCACGCCCCGAGGAACTCGGCCCGGGACTGGACGGCGAAGATCGCGCGCAGCTCCGCGCGGGCGGCGGGTGTGACGGCCGAGGCGTCCGCCATGAGGCGGGGGAGCGAGCGGCCCGGCACCAGCCGCAGGAGCGGCGCCGCCGAGCGCAGCGCGAGGCGCTCGCCACGCGTGAGCGGTCCGGTGCTCCACGTGGCGTCCAGGACGGCGAGCGCCGCGTACCGGTCCGGTGAGCGGCGCACGAGGGCCTGGGCGAGGTTGCCGCCGAGCGAGTGACCGACGAGCACGGCCCGGTCGAGGTCGAGATGGTCGACGAGCACCTCGACGTCCGCGACGAGCCGGTCCGCCGTGAGCGGCACGCCGCTCGGCCGCGAGGCGCCGTGGCCGCGCAGGTCCAGGAGCACCGGCCGGTACCCCGCGGACGCGAGCGCCGCGCGCTGGGCGGCGAAGGTGGTGCGGTCGGTCCCGGCGCCGTGCAGCAGGACGACGGGGACGCCGTCGCCCCCGCCGTCCTCGAACCGGAGCGTGCACCCGTCGACCCGCAGTTCCGCATCTAGATTTGGCATCTACTGAATATAGCGTCTTTGACCGGTCGCGCGCCTGGGCGACGAGGGCGTCGTCCGACGTCCCTCAGTCCCAGGTGGCGGTGGCCGGGTCCACGCCGCGCGAACGCGCGTTCGCCTCGACCGCGGCGCGCAGCCACGTCGCGAGGCCCGGCGCCAGGCCGTCGTAGTGGGCGCGGAACCCGTCGTCCTCCACCAGCCGCCGGGCCAGGCACACGTGCCGGGCCGGCGGGCAGTCGAAGTGCGCACCGATCGAGGCGCGATGGCGCTCGGCCAGCGCGAGACCCCGCGCGGACGTCGGCTCGACGCCGACCCGGCACGCCGCGGCGAGGTCGGCCTCGAGCGTGGCGACGGTGTCGGCGAGGTCCTGCCAGTCCTCGATCGTCCGCTCGGCGGACCGCTCCGCATACTGCGCCCACTGCGGGGTGTCGCCCCAGCGCTCGCGTGCCTCGGCGGGCCACGCCGGGTCCCACGTCTCGCCGAACAGCGCGACCTGCTCCGCGGGGGTGAGCAGCAGGCCGCGCTCCCGGGCGTCGAGGAGCCGGTCGAGCGCGTGCGCGGTCCGTTCCATGCGCGCGATGCGCTCGCCGAGGAGCGCACGGTGGCGGCGCAGCGCGTCGACCGCGTCGTCCCCGGGCGCGTCGAGCAGCTCGGGGATGTCCTCGAGCGAGACGTCGAGCTCCCGGTACGCCACGACGCGGCGCAGGCGCGCGACGTCGGCCGGTGCGTACAGCCGGTAGCCCGCGGTGGTCCGCGTCGACGGGCGGACGAGCCCGACGGCGTCCCAGTGGTGCAGCGTCCGCACGGTGACCCCGACCGCGGCGGCCGCGTCCCCGACCGTGAGCGCGTCGGCGACGCGGTGGGGCGCGCGATCCGTGGTCACGCGCCCCAGTGTCACCCGGACGGCAGCCGCCGTCATGCGGTGGGCGCCTCGATCCCGATGCCGTCGAGGAAGCGCGCGGCGTCGCTGTCGGGGTCGTACGGCCGCGCCGCGGTCATGACGACGCGGGTGCTCTCGGGCGTGCGGACCTCGACCTCGACGGAGCCCCACGGCATCTCCCGGGGGCCGGTCGTGCACCCGGGCGAGACGTCCTCGCACGCGGCGACGATCCCGTCGAGCTGCGACAGCACGCACGCGAAGCTGACGGTGAGCGCGCTCGGCCCGGGCGCCGTCGTCCCCGGGACGAGCAGGACGTCCTGGAACGCCCACCGCCGCAGGTGCACGACGCCGCCCGGGACGGAGAAGAGGTCGAAGAACCCGAGGCCCCGGGTCCACAGGTCGACGGACGCGGCGAGGTCCGCCGTCGGGACCGTGACGAACTGCGGCATGCCGTAGATGCCGCGGAACGGCTCGGGGGCGACGGCGTCGGGCCCGGGGGCGGGGACGGGAGACAGGTCGAAGGCGGGGTACGTGTCGGTCATGCGGCCAGCGTGGGCCCTCACGCCGCGTGAGGGTCAAGCGCCGCCGCGCGGCTCGTCCGCCAGCAGCGCGTACGTCACGCCGTCGACCCAGCCGAGGTCGCGGTGCAGCGAGTCACGCACGCCGACGCCCTCGCGCCGCATGCCGACGCGCTCCATGAGCCGCCACGACGGCTCGTTGTCCGCGAACGCGCTCGCGACGACCCGCCGCAGGCCGAGGTCCTCGAAGCACACCCGCAGCAGGGCGCGGACGGCCTCGGTCGCGTACCCGCGTCCCTGGTGCGACGGCGAGAACGCCCACCCGATCTCTGCCTCGTCCGGACGGGCGCGATCGACGACGTCCTGCTGCGCCCAGCCGTCGCGCACCGCGAGGTAGAGGTCGCCCACGACCTCCCCGTCGTGCTCCACGACGAGGGTCGTCGCGAGCCGGTCGGGCTCGCCGTGGTGGACGCGCCACTCCTCGGCACTCGTGAAGCGCCGGGAGAGCCAGCGGTCCACCGCGGGCAGGCTGCGGTAGGCGAACAGGGCGTCGGCGTCCTCGGGCCGGGCGCGGCGCAGCGCGAGGCGCGGGGTCGCCACGGGCCACGCGACCCGGTCGAGGGTGTCGGGACGGACGTCGGTGGTGTCGGCCATGGGCACCACCCTGGCACGCGGTCCCGGGCGGGATCGAGGAGATTGCCCGCAGGGGCGCCGGCGACGTGTCACAGCTCGCGCCGGTGCGCGGTCGACAGGGTGACAGGGCGGCACGCGCCGCACGCACCCGACAGGAGGACACCATGAAGATCGTCGTGATCGGCGGTACGGGGCTCATCGGCTCGAAGCTCGTCACCGTGCTGCGGGACCGCGGCCACGAGGCCGTCCCCGCCTCGCCCAACTCGGGCGTCGACACCCTCACCGGGGAGGGCGTCGCCGAGGTGCTGGAGGGCGCCGACGTCGTCGTCGACGTGTCGAACTCGCCCTCCTTCGAGGACCAGGCGGTCCTCGACTTCTTCCGCACCTCGACGGCCAACCTCCTGGCGGCCGAGGAGAACGCGGGCGTCGGGCACCACGTCGCGCTCTCCGTCGTCGGCACGCAGGGCCTGACCGAGAGCGGGTACTTCCGCGCGAAGATCGCGCAGGAAGAGCTCATCACGGGCTCGCCGGTGCCGTACTCGATCGTCCACGCGACGCAGTTCTTCGAGTTCCTCCAGGCCATCACGGACGGCGCCACGCAGGACGGCGTCGTGCACCTCGCGCCGGTGCGGTTCCGGCCGATCGCCGCCGCCGACGTCGCCGTCGCGGTGGCGGACGTGGCCACGGGGACGCCGGTGCGCGGCATCGTGGAGGTCGCGGGTCCCCAGGAGTTCCGGCTCGACGAGCTCGTGCGGACCACGCTCGCGTCGCTCGACGACCCGCGCGAGGTCGTCGGCGACCCGGACGCGCGCTACTTCGGCGCACCGCTCGCCGAGGACTCGCTCGTCCCGTCGGACGGAGCGGTGGTCGGCGGCACCCGGCTCGCCGACTGGCGTCGGCAGCAGTCCGTGGCGGCCCGCTAGGGGACGCACCGGCCGAGAGCACCCGGCTCGACGGGCGGGCCGTCCCGGGCGTCCTCGCGGGAAGACCGGCCGGTACGCCCGCCGGACCTCACCACAGCACGACCCTGCGACACGACGGCGAGGTGCGCATGGACGCGGAAGCACTCGGCCCGACGGTGCGCCGGTTCCGGCTCGCCGCCGACCTGACGCTGGAACGGCTCTCCGAGCTCTCGGGCGTGAGCGACCGGGCTCTCAGCGACATCGAGCGGGGTGCGGCACGGGGACCCCAGCACCGGACGATGCTGGCCGTCGTCGACGCGCTCGGGCTCGGCGAGCACGACCGTGCGCTCGTCCTGCGGGCCGCGCGCGAGGGACGTCGGCGGGCGCGCCCGGAGCCCGGGTGGCGGCTGCCGCTGCCACGCGCGACGGCCGACTTCACGGGGCGCGAGTCGGAGCTCGACCGGGTGACGCGGGCGCTGCGCGCGGACCCGGGCGCGCCGCCGCCCGTCGTGGTCGTCACGGGTCCGCCGGGCTACGGCAAGACGAGTCTCGCCGTACGGGCAGCGCAGCGGCTCCAGGGCGAGTTCGACGACCAGCTCTTCCTCGAGCTCGCGGGCACCACGCCCGACGCCGTGAGCCCGGGCGGCGTGGTCGCGCGGCTCGTCCAGGCGGTCGTCGGGACGGGGACCCGGGGCAGCGACGACCCGGCTCGGCTGCGGGCGCTCCTCGCAGGTCGGCGCGTCCTCGTCCTGCTCGACGACGCGCACGACGAGGCACAGGTGCGTGCCGCGCTCCCGTCGGTGGGCCCCGCGGCGGTCCTCGTCACGAGCCGGCGCCGTCTCGAGGGCCTGGAGGACGTCGTGCGGGTCGACCTCGAGCGGCTGACCTCCGGTGACTCCCGCGCCCTGCTCGCCCGCATCGTCCCTGAGCAGCAGGCGTCCGAGGCCGACCTCGCACGCCTCGCCGCACTGTGCGACGACGTCCCGCTCGCGCTGCGCATCGTCGCCAACCGGCTCGCGAGCCGGGCGACCTGGACCGTGGACGCGTTGGCCTCCCGTCTCGCGGTCGCCGACCGCCGCCTCGACGCCCTGGCCGCCGGCGACCTCTCGGTGCGTGCCGCGATCGACCTGTCGTTCGAACAGCTCGGGCCGGCGGCGCAGCGGCTGTTCCGCCGCCTCGCGCTCGCCGACGCGCGCGACGTCGGTCCCGGGCTCGCCGCGACGCTCGCGCAGGAGCCGGTCTGGACGACCGAGGAGCTGCTCGACGAGCTCGTGTCCCTCAGCCTGGTCCGTCCGGCCGAGCACGACCGGTACGCTCTGCACGACCTGCTGCGGCTCTACGCGCAGCGGGCGCTCGTGGACGTCGAGCCGGCAGAGGTCCGCACGGCCGTCCGCGCCGCGGCGGACGCCTGGCTCCTGCGCACCACCGTGCGTGCCGGGCGCTGGTTCGAGCCCGACGTCCTGGGCGACGGGTCCGCGGACGCCGCGGACGTCGTCGTGCTGAGGTCGGGCGACGAGGCGCGCGCCTGGCTCACGGACGAGGCGGCGGCGTGGTTCGCCGCGCTGGGGCGCGCCGCGCGGAGCGGCGACCACCGGGTGGTGGTCGAGGTCGCCGAGGCGCTGCACTGGTTCTCCGACCTGTGGCCCTACTGGGGGCACTGGCACGAGGTGTACGCGGCGTCGGCCGCGGCGGCCGAGGCGCTCGGCGACGACACGCTTCTCGCGACCCACCTCGGGTACCTCGCGTGGGCGCTGGTCCACTGCCAGGGCGACGCGACCACGGGCACGGCGGTGGCCGAGCGCGCGCACGAGGCGGCGGAGCGCGTCGGCGACCCGGACCTGCAGGCCTGGGCCGCGTACTACGTCGGCTGGTGCGCGAGCTCTGCCGGCGACGACGCGCGGGCCGTCGCCGCGTCGGAGGAGGCGATCGCGCTCTTCCGCCGCGCCGACGACCGCGAGGGTCTGCCGCAGGCGCTGTTCCAGCGAGCACAGGGCCTCGCCGCGCTCGGCCGCGGGGACGAGGCGATCGTCCACCTGCGCGACGTCGTCGCGCTCGTCCGCGACCCGCGCACCGCGCCGCGCGGGCAGGTCGCCGAGTTCACCGCCCTGCACGCGCTCGGCGCGATCGCGCGCATCAGCCTCGACCGGCAGGACTGGGCGACGACGCACAGCGTCGCGGACGAGGCGATCGCGGGGTTCCTGGCGCAGGGCGCTCGCCCGTCGGCCGCGCACATGCACGTGTTCCGGGCCCGCGCCCGGCGCGCGCAGGACGACCATGCGGGCGCGCGCGCCGACCTGGCCCGTGCGGTCGAGCTCTTCGAGGGGTCGGGCGACGCGGAGGGCCTGGCCGCAGCGCGGGCCGCGGGCGCGCTGGTGCGCGCGGGGGACGACGGCGACCCCCGTCGCCGTGGCGACGGGGGCCGCGCGGGCCGGACCGTCAGGAGACGGCGCCGACCGCGTCGATGATCGTCGCGGCGACCTCTGCGGGGTGCGAGACCGACAGGGCGTGGGACGCGCCCGCGACCGCGGTGGTCGCACGCGCACCCGCCCGCTCGGCCATGAAGCGCTGGAGCTCGGCGGGGATGTTCTTGTCCTCCTCGCCGTAGACGAACCAGGACGGGACGCGTCGCCAGGCCGCGTCCGCGCCGGGCAGTCCCTCGGTGAGCGCGAGCTCGGTGACAGGGCGCTGCGCGGCCGCCATCACGACGGCGCGCTCGACCGGGACGTCGTGCGCGAACTGCGACGGGAAGGCGTCGCCCCGGATCCGCAGCTCGTTCCCGCCGCTCGTCAGCGGGTACCCGATCAGGGTCTCACCGAGGGTGCTGCCCGGGAACTTGCCCGACAGCTGCAGGGCGGACTCGCCCGCGTCGGGCGCGAACGCCCCGACGTAGACGAGGGCCCGGACGGCCTCGTTGTCCGTGGCGGCACCGGTGACGACGATGCCGCCGTACGAGTGTCCGACGAGGACGACGGGGCGTCCGATCGCCGTGATCACGTCGCGGACGTACGCGGCGTCGCCCGTGACGGAGCGGAGCGGGTTGGCGAGGGCGACCACGTCGACAGACCGCGCGAGGAGGCGCTCGACGACGCCGTCCCAGCTGTCGGAGCCGGCGAACGCGCCGTGGACGAGCAGGACGATGGGCTTCGTGGTGGACATGGGTTCTTCCTTCTCTCGAGATGTTCGGGGTGTTCTGGGTGTTCTCGGTGTTCTCGGTACGCGGCGCTGCCCGGCGCGGGGTCTCCGCCGCGGGCGTGGCTCGTGGCCGGTCAGAAGGTGCCGAGCGCGGTGCGCAGCACGTGGATCGCCTGCTCGACGGCGGCCGTCGCGGCACGGGTCGGGCGCAGCGGGTTGAGCATCATGAAGTCGTGGATCGTGCCGTTGTAGCGCAGGCTCGTCGTGGGGACGCCGGCCTGCAGCAGCCGCCGTGCGTACGCCTCCCCCTCGTCGCGCAGCACGTCGTTCTCGTCGACGACGACGAACGCGGGCGGCAGCCCCGCGAGGTCGTCGAGCGAGGCGCGCAGCGGTGACGCGGTGATCTCGGACCGGCGGTCGACATCCGGCAGGTAGCTGTCCCAGAACCACGCCATGGCTCGCGCCGTGAGGTGCGGGCCGTCCTTGAACTCGCGGTAGCTCGCCGTGTCCTGCGCCGCGTCCGTCACGGGGTAGTACAGCGACTGGTGGACGAACGTCACGTCGCCCCGCTGCTTGGCGAGCAGCGTGAGCGCGGCCGTGAGGTTACCGCCCACCGAGTCCCCGGCGACGGCGAGGCGTGACGCGTCGAGGCCGAGCGCGGCACCCTGCGTGGTGATCCAGCGCGCCACCGCGTAGCCCTGCTCGAGCGCGACGGGGTAGCGCGCCTCGGGGGAGCGGTCGTACTCGACGAACGCGACCGCCGCGCGGGCGCCGACCGCGAGCTCGCGCACGAGGCGGTCGTGCGTGCCGGCGTCCCCGAGCACCCAGCCGCCGCCGTGCATGTAGAGCACGACGGGCAGCGTCCCGCTCGTGCCGCGGGGGGTGACCACGCGGACGCGGACGGAGCCGTCCCCCGCAGGGACGGTCACCCAGGTCTCCTCGACCTGCGCCATCTCGATGAGCTGCGCCTGCAGGTCGTCGAGGACCTTGCGGGCGCGCTCCGGGCCGAGCTCGTCGACGAACGGGGGAGCCGCGACGGCGTCGGCGAACGCCTGCGCCTCCGGTTCCAGGACGGGTTCGTTCATGGTCTTCTCTCCTCTGGTGCGATCGGTCCCCTGCCCCTCCAGCGTGCGAACCCGCGGCCCCGGGCACCACGAAGAACGCACGCAGGACTCGGGTCCCGCGCACGTCGTGTCACAGGTCGGGCCCCCGCCCGGTCGGGTGGCTGGAACCGCGCTGCCGTCCGGCAGGGCGTGACGGCGGAGCGAGGGTGGGCCAGGATGGCGATCGTGGACGGACCGACGGCGGACCTGACGGTGGCGGAGCAGCAGTTCAGCGCGGCACGGCGCCGGCTGTTCGGGATCGCCTACCGGATCCTCGGCAGCGCGGCCGAGGCCGACGACGTGCTCCAGGACGCGTGGGTGCGCTGGCAGACGTACGACCGCTCCCTCGTGCGCAACCCGGACGCGTTCCTCACGACGACGGTGACGCGGCTCGCGATCAACGTCGCCCAGTCGGCGCGCGTGCGCCGCGAGACGTACATCGGCCCGTGGCTGCCCGAGCCGGTGGACACCAGCGCCGACCCGACGCTGGGTGCCGAGCGGGGCGAGGCGCTCGAGGTCGCGCTCCTCATGCTCCTGGAGAAGCTCACGCCGACCGAGCGCGCGGCGTACGTGCTGCGCGAGGCGTTCGACTACCCCTACGAGCAGATCGCGGAGATCATCGGGCACTCGCAGGCGAGCGTGCGCCAGCTCGTGAGCCGCGCGCGTCGGCACCTGGGGGAGGAGCGCCATGCGCCGGTCGCCCCGGAGGCCCAGCGCCGCCTGCTCACCGCGTTCGTCGCCGCCGCGAAGGCGGGTGACGTCGCGCTCCTGGAGCGGCTCCTCGCCGAGGACGTCGTCTCCTACTCCGACGGCGGGGGAGCGGTCCGCGCGTCGAAGTTCCCGGTCGTGGGCCGGCCGCGCGTCGCGAAGTACCACCACGCGTTCGCCGAGCGTTTCTGGGCGGGCGTCGACGTCGAACCGGCCGACGTCAACGGCCACCCGGCCGTCAAGCTCTCGCACGACGGCGAGCTCTTCGCCGTGCTCACGGTCCGTGCCACGGTCGACGGCATCGACCGCGTGCTGTGGATGATGAATCCGCAGAAGCTCGCGGCCCTCTCCGCGTAGGCACCGCATGTCGCAGCGAGAAGGGTCGAGAGGACCCGGCCGGGCCGGGGCGCAGCACGGTCGCGTCGTCGCCGCGCTCCGCCGCGCGACGGGCGAGGGCGACCGCGACGCCGTGCGCGCGCTCGTCGAGCCCGCCGCGATCCTGTGGGTCGACGCCGCCGGGAGCGACGACGCGACGCCCGGGGTCACCGAGGGCGGCGACGAGACGACGCGGGCGCTGTGCCGGGTCCTGCGCCCTGGCCCGGGCGTCGAGGTCGCGGTGCGCTCGGTGAACGGCGCGGACGGCCTCGTGGTGCGCCACGACGGCGTCGTGACGGGGGTCGTGAGCGTGGCGGTGCGGTCGGACCGGGTCTCGGAGGCGTGGGTCGTGCTCAGCCCGTCCAAGCTCGAACGGTGGAACCGCGACCGACGCGCCTGAGCCGGCAGAGGTCTACTGTCGCCCCATGACGCTCTACCTCGACGACCGCGACGAGGGCCTGTCACCCACGACGAGCCACCCCGCGTTCGTGTCCCTCGCCCCCGAGCCCTTCTACGACGAGGGCGAGGACTTCTCGCCGTTCGGCAACGACTCCGGGCACGACGCGCTGCGCGACCTCGAGGAGTGGTACGCGGCCGACGGCCGCGACGACGCGCTGCCCGCGTTCGTGGACGGTCTCCTCGCGGCCTGGGACCTCGGGGTGCCGGAGGACGTCTGGGCCGCCGGGCGCGAGGCGGCGTCCGACGGGCTCCGTTCGGGAGCGCTCGACGAGGCGGCGCTCGCGGCGGAGGCGCGGGCGCAGGTCGCGATCGTGCTCGGCCAGCTCAAGATCCGGGGCGGCCTCACGCCCCAGGCCCGCGCGGTGGGCACCCGCGCGCTCGACGTGCTGGGCGCGCTCAACGACCACGCGCGCGCCGCGAGCCCGGACTGGCCGTACGCGGACGACGACGCCGCAGCCACGGCCGCGATGGCCGTCGTCGTGCGGGACGCGCCCGACCTCGCCTGAGTCCGCGCTACGTCGTCGACGGCGGGTCGTCGTCGGCGCGCCCGCCCACCAGGGTGCGCACCCGCTCCCACCGCGCCTGGTACCGCGCGCCGAACCGCGCCTGCGCGCGGGCGAGCCGGTGGGGCCGGTGCGCGTACCGCCGTCGGGCCCAGGGCGAGGTCGGCTTGGCGAGGCGGACCGCCCCGACGAACGCCACGACCGGGACGACGATCCCGACGAGGCCCGTCGCGAGCTTGCCCTTGAGGACGCACACGAACGCGAGCGCGAGGTGGACCACGACCGTCACCGTGTACGCGAGCCAGCCGCCCTGCGAGCCGTCGGACGTGACTCCGATCGGCGAGGCGGACAGGAGCAGCGCACCCCCGAGCGCGCCGCCCACGAGGATCGCGTCGATCGAGCGCTGGCCCTCCTCGGACCAGTAGACGTCGTCGACGAGCAACCAGAGCGCGAACTCGTCGAGCGCGAGCGCGGCACCCGCCCCGAACAGGAGCGCGAGCACCTCCGACCACGGGTGACCGGGGGAGTACCGGAACTCGAGCATCCCCGTGAGCAGCACGAGGAGGATGCCCCACACCTGGTGGTGCACGTGGACGCCGCCGACGGACACGTCGCCCAGCAGGGGGCGCCGGCGCCGCGCGGCCGGTCCGGGGCCGGGAGCGGGAGGCGGTCCCGCCTCGCGGCGTGCACGGATGCGGCGCGTGATCGAGCGCACGACGACGAACGTCACGACGAACCCCACGAGCGCGAACAACGCCGGCGCGCGCCCGGTGTCGACGACGTGCTCGGTGTACCAGTCCACGGGTGCACCTCCCCGGCGCGGCCGACGCCCTCTCGGCCCATCGTCGCCGGTCCCGGGGCGCCCCGGCGAGCGGGACGCCCCGGGCCGGGTTCACCGGCCGGGTGCGGGGACGCGGTGGAGCGCCCCGTCCGGGCCCAGCTCGAGCACGACGTCGACGCCGAGCCGGGCCAGGAAGCCGTCGTCGTGGCTCACCACGAGCAGCGCACCGGCGTAGCCCGACAGCGCCTCGACGAGCCGGTCGACGCTGCGCACGTCGAGGTTGTTCGTCGGCTCGTCGAGCACGAGGAGCTGGGCGGGCGGGTCGGCGAGCAGGAGCCGGGCGAGCGAGACGCGGAACCGCTCGCCGCCCGACAGCGTCGCCACCGGGCGGTCCACGCTCGACCCCCGCAGCAGCAGCCGCGCGAGCTGGTTGCGGATCGTGCCCGGTGCCGCGCCCGGTGCCCCCGCGCGCACGTTCTCGAGCGCGCTGCGGGCGTCGTCGAGCCCGTCCAGGCGCTGGGGCAGGTAGCCGACGCGGTCGGTGAGCAGCGTGCCGCCCGCGCGCCCTGGCTCCGGTGCGCGCCCGGCGAGCAGGTTCTCCAGCAGCGTCGTCTTGCCCGTCCCGTTGGCGCCGACGAGCGCGACCCGCTCGGGACCCTGCACGATCACCGTCCCGGTCGTCCCGCGCAGCTCGGCGAGGCGGCGCCCGCGCGGCACGTCCGGGTCGGGGAGGACGAGGTGCACGTGCTCGTCGTCGCGCACGCGGGCCGCCGCGGCGTCGAGCGCGTCCTGCGCGGCCTGGACCTTCGCGTCCAGGCCCTGACGCATCGAGCCGGCGGACACCTGCGCGGCGGACGCGCGCAGCCCCATGGAGATGCGCGACCCCGTGCGGTTCGCCTGCGCGGTGCGCGCGGTCCGCTCGCGGCGTGCGAGCTTGGTCTCGGCCTCGACGCGCTGGCGCTTCTCGGCGCGCAGCGTCTGCTCGGCGGTCCGCGCGGCCTGCGCCGCGGCGGCCTGGTCGGCCTCGAGCCGGTCGCGCCACGCGCTGTACGGGCCGCCGAAGGTGGTGAGGCGGCCGGCGTGCAGCTCCGCCGTCTCGTCCATGTGCTCGAGCAGGTCGAGGTCGTGGCTGACCACGACGAGCGTCCCCGGCCAGGAGTCGACGAGCGCCGCGAGCCGGGCGCGCGTGCCGCGGTCGAGGTTGTTGGTCGGCTCGTCGAGCAGGGTGATCGCGCTGCGCCGCACGCGCAGCCCGCTGATCGCGACGAGCATCGCCTCGCCGCCGGACAGCTCGCCCACGCGCCGGTCGAGGCCCACGCCGTCGAGCCCGATCTCGGCGAGCGCCTGCGCGGCGCGCGCCTCGACGTCCCAGTCGTCGCCGACGGCGTCGAACTGCCGCTCGTCGACGTCGCCGGACTCGATGGCGCGCAGCGCCGCGAGCGTGCCGTCGATCCCGAGGAGCCGCGCGACGCTCGCGTCCTGGCCGAGGGTCAGGGTCTGGGGGAGGTAGGCGACGTCGCCGGTCGTCGTGACGCGCCCCCTCGTCGGCGTGAGCAGGCCCGCGACGAGGCGCAGGAGGGTGGACTTGCCGGCGCCGTTGTCGCCGACGAGGCCCGTGCGGCCGGCGCCGAACGTGCCGGTGAGGTGCGAGAGCGCGACGGTGCCGTCGGGCCATTCGAACGTGAGGTCGGTCAGGGTCACCGCGGAACGGTGCGGGGTGGACATGAGGTGCTCCTCGTGCCCGCGGTGCCGCGGGCAGGGTCGTGCCGGGGAAGGACAGGGCGGCGCGGGCGCGGTGCGGCGGGTCCAGGCACGACGAGGCCACGGCAGGAGCCGGGAGGGTTCGCCCGCGGGAACTCCGTCACGGAACCGGGGGGCGAGAGGGTGCGCTGGGACGGCCGCCGACGGCTCGGCGGCTAGGTTCTGTCGACCTCGATGAGCACGCGCCGATGCTATCAGCGCCCCCGGTCGGCGAGGCGCGGGGCGGTCCTGAGCCAGGCGGTCGAACCCGGGCTTGTTCCTCGCACGAGGTGTCCCGTGGGGAGGAACCCCGGGGTCGGCCCTGCGGGGTAGCGCTTTCCGCTCGACGTGTGCCAGACTCGGCCGAACCGGTGAGAAACCGGTTTCTTGCACCGACGAAGGAGTTGGGTGATGGCAGGACGGTGGGTGAGGGTCCCGTTGGCCGCGGCGACCGCGGTCGTGATGGCGGTGACCGGGACCGCGCTGACGAGCAGCGCGGCGACGGGTGCCGCGGGGGAGGACGGCACGTCCCCGGGCTGGCCGGGCGCGGCGGACCTCGGCCGGCAGGTGCTCGGCGCGGACGACGGCTGGGGTGCCGCGAACGGCGGCACCACCGGTGGGAGCGCGGCGGGCGCCGAGCACGTGTACGTCGTCGACACCTGGGACGAGCTGCGCGCCGCGCTCGGCGGCGCCGGGGCGCGGACCGACACGACGCCCCGCATCGTGTACGTCGACGGACGCATCGACGCGTTCGCCGGGACCAGCTGCGAGGCGATCGCGGCGACCGTCTCGGTCGCGGGGAGCGACGTCCCGTTCTCGATGGACGACTACGTCGCGGCCTACGACCCCGCGACGTACGGGTGGGTGGACCCGGCCGGCCCGCTGGAGGACGCACGCGCGGCCGCCGCCGCGGAGCAGGCGACGCGCACGCTCCAGCACGTCGGGTCGAACGTGACGATCGTCGGCCTGGGCGCGGACGCGCAGGTCGTGGGCGCGAGCCTGCGGATCCGCGACGCGCGCAACGTCATCGTCCGCAACGTCACGTTCTCCGACGCGCGCGACTGCTTCCCGGCGTGGGACCCGGGCGACGGCGACGCGGGCAGCTGGAACTCGGCGTACGACAACGTGTCGGTGTGGACGTCGGAGAACGTGTGGGTCGACCACAGCACGTTCGACGACGGCGAGCACCCGCACTCGTCCCTGCCGACCGTGTTCGGCCGCCCGTTCGAGATCCACGACGGGCTGCTCGACATCACGCACGGCTCGGACCACGTGACAGTCTCGTACAACCACTTCTCCGACCACGACAAGACCGCGATCCTCGGGTCCTCGGACAGCCGGACCCAGGACGCGGGCAAGCACAAGGTGACGTACCACCACAACCGGTGGACCGACGTCGGGCAGCGCGCCCCGCGGGTGCGCTTCGGCGACGTGCACGTCTACAACGAGCTCTACGAGCAGACGCGCGAGGGCATCTTCCAGTACTACTGGGGCGCGGGCGTCGACTCCAGCATCTACGCGGAGAACAACGCGTTCGAGCTCGCGCCCGGCGTGGACCCGGCGCGGATCGTCGCGCGGTGGAAGGGGGAGCGGCTCTTCGAGACCGGCTCGACGGTGAACGGGGAACCGGTCGACCTCGTGGGGGCGTACAACGCCTCGGTGGGGGAGGCGGACCGGCTGGCCGACGAGGCGCGCTGGACCCCGACCCTGCACGGCACGGTCGACCCGACGTGGGCCGTGCCCGCGATCGTGCGGTCCTCCGCGGGCGCGGGGCGCCTCGGCCCGGTCGAGGCCCCGGCCTACGACCCGCACGCGACGTACGGGGCGGGCGACGTCGTCGTCCACGACGGCGCGGTGTTCCGCGCGCAGTGGTACGCGCGGGGGACGACGCCGGGCGCGGCGTGGGGCCCGTGGGAGGAGCTGGCCACGAACGAGCAGGGGGTGCCGGTCTGGACCCCGACGCGGGTGGTCCGCGCGGGTGATGCGGTGGTGCACGACGGCGCGGTGTGGGTCGCGCGGTGGTGGTCGCGCGGCCAGGAGCCGGGCGCGGGCCCCTGGGGTCCGTTCCGCCCCGTCGGCTGAGCGCGGCGGCGCCCCGTCCGCGGGAGGGCCCGGGGAGAGGTCGGCCGGCACGACGCGCTGGGGGCGTCGTGCCGACCGCCTCCTGCGTGCGTGTCGCCGTCGCGTCGGGAGGAGAACGGCGGCAGACTCTCGGCCGTACGTCGGATCCAGCAGATGTCGAGATCGGGGAGCAGGCACGGATGCGAGCACGACGGTGGGCAGCGGTCTCGGCGGCATTGCTGAGCGCTGCGGTGATGGGTGGGTGCAGCGCAGGCGGTGGGGCTCCCGCCGGGGAGGTCGAGCCGGCCCCGTCCGGAGCCGAGGCTCAGCCGGTCTCCCCGGCGGTCGCGCCGGAGGGCGACGCTCCGGACGACGCGGACCTCTGCACCGCGTTCGGCGACGTGCTGACGATCGTGGAGAACGCCGACGTCGCCCTCGCCGACGGCCGCAGCGAGGCGCAGGAGCACGACGGCTGGTACCGGCTGGCGACCCGCGTGCTCGGCCGTCTGCCCTCCGGCGGGGACAGCCCCGTGCAGACGGCGATCGGCGAGCTGCAGGCGGCCGCTCCGGTCGCCTCCGGGGCCTCGGCGGAGCCGACCGGGGTGCGCTCCGCGGAGTGGGACGCCGCCGCGGGCGACCTCGGCGACGCGTGCGACGCGGTCGGCGCACCGCTCACCATCGCCATGTTCACCGGCGGGTGACGCGAGGGCCCGTTCAGGCAGGGTCGGTCGCGGGAGCGAGCGTCGCGGCCAGGACGCGCCAGCCCTCGCCCGTGCGCACCCAGAGGCGCGTGTAGGTCAACCGCGCGGCCGCTGCGGTGCCGTCCTGGACCGCCTCCACGGCGGCGACCAGCCGGGTCACCCCGCTCGCGGCGTCCTCCTGGACGTCGAGCGACTCCTCCACCAGACCGGTGATCCGCAGCCGACCGGAGCGGTAGCCCTCGAGGTCGTCCTCCCGGGAGAAGACCGACCCGTCCGGGCCGACGCCGACGCACCGGGGATGCAGCAGCGCCTCCAGCGCGCCGACGTCGCCCGCGCGCTGTGCGGCCTGGAGCGCGTGCTCGGCATCGAGAAGTCTCATCGGCCGAGTCTACGAGGTCGGCGCTCGTCCGGAGGCGGGCCCGCTTCTGTGCCTCGGCGCCGTTCGTGCTGGTCCGCGCCCGACGAGGACGACCGACCTCAGGCGTCGCGGGCCGCGAGCTCGACCCGTTCGACGCCCCAGCCGAGCGCCTCGTGCCGTTCCACGCGCCAGCCCGCGCGCTCGGCGAGGCGTGCGACGTCGTCGGGCGTGCGCGGCGCGGCCCCGGTCGTGGCCAGGGAGAGCAGCGCGTGCTCGCGCGCGTGGGGGCTGAGCCCGTCGGGCGTGAAGTCCTCGACGAGGACGGCGCGCGGGGCCGCGGCGCGCATCGCGGCGAGGAGGTCGACGACCTCGTCGTCGGTGCGGTGGCCGGCCCCGAGCGCGCACACGGCGACGTCGGCGACCGGCCAGGCCGCGGCCGCGGCGTGCGCCGTGCCGGACCCCGCCTGCTCGCGCAGGACCGCGAGCGGGACGGCGTCCTCGACGAGCGTCGTCGTGCGCTCGCCGGGGACCTCGACGAGCAGGTCGGCGACGACGAGCGCGCCGGGTCCGCCGAGCGCGACGGACCGCGCGGCCGCCCACACCGGCCAGGTGGCGAGCCCCGTGAGCACGTACGGGAGCACGTCGGCGCCCTCGACGACCTCCGCGGCGCGCGCGGCGTCGGTCTCGACCTCGGCGCGCAGCGTCCGGCCGCGCGAGCGCGACCACGCCGGGACGCCGTCGCGGAGCGCGGGGGCGAGCACCGCGAGCGCCAGGATCGCGTCCGCCTCCAGCCCCTCGTACTCCTCACGCTCGTGCTCGTCGTCGAGGAGGTCCTCGCCCGCGTCGCCCAGGGCGACCGTGTCTCCGTCGAGCGTCACCACGCCCGACGCCGCGAGCACGTCCGCGAGGGCGCGCACCGCGCCCGGCGCGAGCTGCGCCGCCCCGGCGAGGGCCGCGAGGTCGCGCGGCCCCGCGGCGAGCTCGTCGAGCAGGCCGAGCTGCAGCGCGGCGCGGGTCGCGAACCACGGCACGGGAGACGGGACCCCCGTGGGCTGAGGCTCCGCCTCGGCCGTCGGCCCCTGAGCGGGTGCCGGGGAGGGCGCCGGCTCGGCGTGCCAGTAGCCCGTGACGTCGACGTGGGTGCGCGGCACGGCGCGCTCGCGCGTCAGGTAGCGCCGCACCGGCAGGAGCGCGCGGCTCTCGCTCGCCGCCCACGCGTAGACCTGGCCGGGCCACCACTCCAGGGCGCGCACAGCCTCGTCGAGCGCGGTGCGGTCGCCCTCCGGCGCGACGACCCACCGCACGGTGTCGCCCGCGCGCAGCGCCAGGTCCTGGCGTGCGGACTCGTCTCCGATCGTCACGACGACCTGGACGGGGACGTCGACCGGCCGCTCGTCGAGGAAGCGCCCGATCGCGGGCAGCGCCGTCTCGTCGCCGGCGAGCAGCGCCCAGTCGACGTCGTCGGGCCAGACGGTCGACGCCTTGGGCCCGACGAACCACAGCTCGCTGCCCGGGCGCGCCGTCTGCGCCCACGCCGCGGCCGGGCCGTTGCCGTGCAGCACGAGGTCGAGGTCGAGCTCGCCTGCCGCCGCGTCCCAGCGGCGCGGCGTGTAGTCGCGGCCCTGCCGGTTCGGCGCGGCCGGCCAGTCGATCCCGTGCGCGCGCTGCACGGGCAGCGCGGACGCGACGTCGCCGTCGGACGCGAGGACGATCTTCACGTGGTCGTCGAACCACGGCGCGTCGAACGCGGGCATCGGCAGGCCGTCGCGCTCGAACGCCCCGAGCTCGGGCCCGACGAGGGTCACGCGGCGCATCCGGGGCGTCACGTCGACGACGCGCGCCACCTCGACGCGCCGCAGCACCAGCGGGTGCGTGCGCAGGCGGTGCTGGGCCATCAGGAGAACTGCTCCTCGACGACGTCGAGGAGCCCCATGGCCTCGTGGTAGTCGCCGCGGATGGTCCACGTCGGCAGCTCGTACGCGTGGCCCGCGGAGAACGACGGCAGGACCGCGTACACCGGGTCGGCGGCGAGCGCGTCGACGTCGATCTCTGCGCCGTTGAAGCCGATGACGAACACGTTCGGCGCCGTGACCACGGACGTCACCTGCTCGGCCGACACCTCGAACATGTCGCCGCCCGGCGTGTACGGCTCGGCGCCCGTCTGCGCCTGGATCGGCTGGACCGCGAACCCGAGCCGCTCGAAGATCGCGGGCAGGCCCTCGCCCTCGTTGAGCGCGAACGTCTTGCCCTCGGACGTGAGCGCGAGGAACGCCGTCTCGCCCGCGGGGACGGTGATGGACTCGCCGACCTGGGCGAGGCGCTCGTCGTACCCCGCGGTCAGCTCGTCGAACCGCTCGGTGTCGTCGAACACGTCGACGGCGAGGAACTCGAACTGCTCCTGCCACGTCGTGTACGTGCCGCTCACGAGCACCGTCGGGGCGATCTGGCTCAGGCCGTCGTAGACGTCGGTGGCCTGCTTGAGCGGGAAGCCCCACCCGCCGCCCACGATGAGGTCGGGCTCCAGGGCGAGGATCGCCTCGAGGTTGAAGCCGTCGGCGCTCCACTCGATGAGCTCGGTGCCGTCCGCCTCGGCCTGGTCCTCCCAGAACGGCGAGAACTTCGGGTCCGGGTCGTCCGTCACCTCGGGCACCGTCGCGAGCACGGGGACGTCGAGCTCGTACAGGTAGCCCGCCAGGGCGTGGTTGAGCACGACGACGCGCTGCGGGTCGGTCGGGACGGTGACGTCACCCTGGTCGGTCGTCACGACCCGCTCGGCGGCGGTCTCGGACGCGGTCGACCCGGGGTCGGCGGACGGCTCGGCACCGGAGCCGGACGGCGTCGTCCCGGCGGAGCAGCCCGCCAGGGCGAGCGACGCGGCGGCGGCGATGGCGGCCAGTGCGGCGAGCGGACGGCGGGCGGGACGGCGTGACGACAGCATGGAACCTCACACTCGGCAGCAGGGACGCGGGGGCCGCACGGCGTACCGGGGCGCTCCTCGCGAGGTTAGGCTAACCACACCTGAGCGACGAACCGCGTCCGAACGTGACACGGCCCGTCCCGGACACGACACACCGGCCCGGGCCAGCCGGGCCCGGGGGAGAGGAGCGCGCATGACGCCGACCGCGCTGGGCGCCGTCGTCCCCGAGCACTCCGTCCGCTTCCTCGGGCACGACACCCACGCCCACGACGAGCCGCACCTCGTGCACGTCGTCGCCGGCACCGCGGAGCTCGTCGTGGACGGCACGCCCCTGACCCTGCGCACGCACGAGAACCTCTGGCTCGCCCCGCGCGTCCCGCACGCGATGCGCCTGCCCGGCGACTCCATGGCGCTCGGTCCCGTGCTGTCCCCGGGGATCGAGCCGCCCGCGCGCGTCCACCGCCTCGGCGTCGTGCCCGCGCTGACCACCGTCCTCACGGCGGTGCTGTGCGCGGCCCCGGCGACGCCCGCGCAGGTCGCGCCCTTCCGCGCCGCCCTCGAGGACGTCCTGCGCGGCCTCGCGGGCGACTACTTCGTCCTGCGGCTGCCCGTGCACCCCGTCGCGCGGGCCGTGGCGGAGGAGGCCCGCCGGGGCGTGGCGACGCTCGACGAGCTCGCCGACCGGCGCCGCGCCAGCGCGCGGCACGTCCAGCGGCTCTTCGTCGAGGAGACCGGGCTCGCGTTCGGTCGCTGGCGCACGCGGGCGCACCTCAACGTCGCGATCGCGCGGCTGCGCGGCGGCTCGCACCTCGACGCCGCCGCGCGTGCCGCCGGGTACGCCACCCGGGCCGGACTGCTGCGTGCCCTGAGCCGGGAGACCGGGCTGCCCGTCGCCGACCTCGCGCGCGACCCGGTCGCGGCGCTCGCGGCCCCGCACGGCGAGGCCGCGAGCGCGCGGGTCGTGGCGGCGAGCGCCTGACGGTGCCCCGCGCCGGGCCTACTCCTGCCCGGTCGGGGCCGTCCTGACGACCCGGTAGCGCAGCGCGGTCCGCGCCCCGACCTCCTCGACGCGCACCTTCTCCAGCACCGCCGGCGCGTCGCCGTCGAACAGGCGCACGCCGCCCCCGAGCAGGACCGGCATGACCTCGACGGCGAGCTCGTCGACGAGCCCCGCGGCGAGGAGCTGGTGGAAGAGGTCGGCGCCTCCGATGAACGTCACGTCGCGCTCGCCCGCGGCGTCGCGGGCCTGCCGGACCGCCGACTCGACGCCGTCCGTGACGAACGTGACCCACAGCCGCTCGTTGCGCTTCGGGGCGACGGCCGGGGGCGTGTGCGTGACGACGAAGATCGGCACCTGGAACTCGTAGCCGTCCGCGTAGCCGTCCGGGTCCGGGGCCATGTCGTACGTGCGCCGGCCCATGAGGACGGCGCCCGTCTGCTCCTGGAGCGCCCGCAGGTACGCGCTGCGCTGCAGCTCCTCGAAGTCCGCGTACAGCGCCTCGATGCTTCCGTCGGCGTCCTGGACGTAGCCGTCCAGCGACACCGCTGCTCCCGCGACCACCGTGGCCATGCCGTCCTCCTGGGTTCGAGATCCTGGGTCGTGGGGTGAGACCCTGCCCGCGCCGCCGACTCATCGGTCCCGGCATGGCCGACCCACCACCACGACCCACGAACCACGACTCGAGCCGTGGGCACGGGACACTGGGGGCATGACCGTCGAGAAGGATGCCGTGGACCTCGTGCCCGGAGACGCGCAGCCGTCCGCCGAGGTCGCGGACCCGGCCGTGCTCCCGGCGCGCGTGCGCGCTCTCCGCGAGCGGTCGGGCGGCGGGCGCGTCGTCGTCGGGATCGCGGGCAGCCCCGGCGCCGGCAAGACGACGCTCGCGACCCGGCTCGTGGAGGCGATCGGACCGGAGGCCGTGCACCTCCCGATGGACGGGTTCCACCTCGCGAACGCGACGCTCGACCGGCTCGGCCGCCATGACCGCAAGGGCGCGCTCGACACGTTCGACGGCGCCGGCTTCGTCGCCCTGCTGCGCCGGGTGCGCGCGGAGCGCGACCGCACCGTGTACGCGCCGTCGTTCCACCGCGAGGTCGACGAGCCCGTGGCCGGTGAGATCGCCGTCGAGCCGTCGCACGCGGTCGTCGTGGTCGAGGGGAACTACCTCCTGGTGCCGCAGGAGCCGTGGGGCCGGGTGCGCGACCTGCTCGACGAGGCGTGGTTCTGCAGCACCGGCGACGCCGAGCGCGCGCGCCGGCTCGTCGACCGGCACACCCGCCACGGCCGCACGGTCGAGGCCGCGACCGCCTGGGCCGCCGAGGTCGACGGGCGCAACGCGCTCCTCGTCGAGTCGACGCGGTCGCGCGCCGACCTCGTCGTGTCCGGGGCGATCGCCCTCGCCCCTCAGGCGAGGTCCACGTCCGCGTAGAGGGCGGCGTGGTCGGACGCCGCGTGCGTCGCCGACGTCATGGTGTCGTAGTGGGGGAACAGGGTGCCGTTCTTGCCACCCCACACGCCCCGGCGGAACACGGACCCGCCGACGGTGCGCTCGAACAGCGCGGGGGACAGCAAGACGTAGTCGATCTTCTGGCTCGCGGTCCCGTTGCCGTAGGTGCCCGGCCGGCCGTCGCCGCGGAACGCCGGGTGCTCGCTGACGTCGCGCAGGTCGGTCCGCTCCAGCAGCGGGCGCAGCGGGGTGGACGACGGCGTGTCGTTGAGGTCGCCCACGACCACGACGTTCTCCTCCCCGCGGGCGCGCAGGCCCGCGTAGATCGCGGCCGTGCGGGTCGCCTGCCGGCGGCGGGTCGCGTCGGACTCGGCCTGCGTGCCGTAGCCCTTGGACTTGAAGTGGTTGACGAGCACGGTGAGCGTGCCGCCGCCGGGCAGCTCGACGACGTACTCCGGGCAGTCGCGGCCGAACACCAGGCGCCCGCGCGAGTCGCGGTCGTCGACGTGCGAGCGGACGGTCCCGATCCGGTACGGCCGCGTCGTGAGCAGCCCGACGTCGATGCCGCGGTCGTCGTTGCCGTCGATGACCATGACGTGCGGGTAGACGGGGCGCCCGGACGGCGTGACGACGCCCGCGTCCGTGAAGTGCTTGAGCGCGACCCGGCTCTCGGCCTCGACCACGGCCAGCACGTCGGCGTCGACGTCCGCCACGACCCGGGCGGTGTGCGTCATGGCGAGCTCGTCGACCCGGTCCTTGACCAGGTCCACCCAGCCGACCCAGTCGCCGCGACCCGTCGCCACGACCTCGGTGCGCGCCGTGCCCGCCGCCTGCGAGCCGGTGCGGCGCACGAGCCGCCCCCGGACCTGGCGCAGCACCGCGAGCGCGGCGGCGTCCGAGCGCAGCAGGCCGAGGGTCTCCAGGTGCTGCAGGATCTCCGCCCGCACGCCCGGCCCGTACTGCTCCTCGGCGAGGAGCGCATTGACCCGGGCGTGGGCGGCCAGGACGGCGTTGCCGCCCGTGAGCGGGCCCGCCATCGCGCGCGGACGCTCGAACAGGTTCTCGACGTTGAACGTCCCGATCCGGAACCTCGCCATCGTGGTCTCCCTCGCGCGGTCCGGGACCCGGGGTGGGTGCGAGACGCGGACCGGCTCTACGAGGAGGGAGGGAGACGACGCCCGGTCCGGGACCTCGGGGCGCGGCGGTCGGTGGACGGGAGGGGAAGCCCGGCCGGTGTCACCGCCACCGGCCGGGCGGCCTGGGGAGCCGACCGGAGGACCGGTCGACGGACCCGTCAGCGTCTGCGCGGGGCGGGCGCCGACGGGTAGATGTCGCGGAACGCGGGCTCGAACGGGCGTCTGAGCATCCGCAGGCCCGCCTGCTCGGGCGTGCGGCCGCCCTTGGCGGCGTTGCACGGCTCGCACGCCGCGACCGCGTTGAGCCATGTCGTCGTCCCGCCCTGGCACCGCGGCACCACGTGGTCCATGGTCGTCGCGGTCCCGCCGCAGTACGCGCAGCGGTACCGGTCGCGGCGCAGCAGCGCCGCCCGCGAGTACGGCACGCGGCCCTGGCGCTCGTACACCCACCGGGTGTGCACGTACCGCACGAGCGCGACCGACCGCGGCCGCTGGTACGGGCCGAACGTCTCGCCCTCGACGGCCTCGAGGACCTCGGCGACGCGCCGGTGCAGCATGCGGATGGCGTGGCGCAACGACACGCGGCCGATCTCCTGGCTGCCGCCGAGGTTGTAGATGACCACCTCGCTCATCGTCGCGCCTCCTGTCGTGTCGGTGGCCGTGGCGGCCGCGCGGTGGGGCGTGACCTGGGGTGGACGACGAGAGCCGCCCCAGGACGGTGCCCCAGGACGGCTCTGCAGGTGGACGACGTACGTCGTCTACCTGAGGAGCGCCCTTCGGGACGGGTCGGTGGACCACTGGTGCAGCACGCGGGTCCACCTCCCCTTCACCGGTCGTCATGATCGTGCGTCCGGGCGGGTTCGACCGGACGCCACGAGGCTATGCCCGCGACCGCCCGACGTCCACGGTTTTGACCCGGCAGGTCGTCGCCGGCGTCAGGCGTCGGCCCCGGCCGGGGCGCTCGCCGCGCGGGGCCGCCCGGCGAGGGCGAGCTGGACGAGCAGCGCGCCCGACAGCACCCAGACCAGCCCCGCGGCCGAGATCATGCCGCCGGCGAGCCACGCGACCGCACCGGCGACGACGACGGGCACGGCGAGCGCGACGGCGGTGCGCGCGTCGCGCAGCACGGCGTGCACCCCGGCGGACACCAGCCCGTGCACGGCGAACGCGCCGACGAGCAGCGCGAGCTCGCCCGGGTCGAGCGCCCGCGCGGGCTCGTCCAGGACGCCTCCGAGCGCGCCCGCGAGAGTGGCCAGGGCGCCGGTCGTCACCAGGTGCAGGAACCACGCCGACCGTGGCGGCACCCCCGCAGGGCGCAGCAACGTGACGCCCGCGTAGCCCGACCGCACCGTGAGCGCCCACAGGGCGACGAGCAGCGTGAACGCCCCCGCGCCCGCCACGAGCAGCGTCCGGTCCCACTCGGCCCCGCTCGCGGCGTCGATCGCCTGGATGAGGCCCTCGCCGAGCACGATGATGACGAAGAGTCCCAGCCGCTCCCCGAGGTGCGGGACGTCGGTCACGGCCGCGTCGACCCTCGTCGGCACCTCGACGGCGTCCGCGCCCCGCCGTCCGCCCCGTCCGGTCCGCCCGGCCGTGCGCCGCGCGGACCCCTCCAGCGGGCGTTCCCGGTCGCCGCGCCCCGGACGGTCGCGCCGGGCACCCGGTCCGCGACCCCGGCGCTCGCGGACCTCGTCGAGGCGCTCCTGCGCGCGCCGCACGAGGCGCTCGCCCGAGAGGGTGAGGAGCAGGATGAGGTCGATCGCGAGGCCGACCGCCCAGAGCGTGTACCGCGTCTGCCCGTCGAACCACCACGACACGATCCAGGGCACGACCCCCGTCAGCGCCTGCACCACCGGCAGGTCGACGACGACGGTCGTGCGGCGCCACGGTCGCGCGGCGACGAGCCGGCCCACGACGTACGCGACCGCGAAGGCCTGCGCGTGCTCGTCGTGGATGCCGGGGACGGCGGCGATCATCACGGCGAGCGCCGCCATCCCGGCGAGGATCGGCAGCGCCCGGGCGCCCTCGCCCGCGACGTTGCCGTACGTGGTGAAGCACGCCCACACGAGCCAGAACGCGGTGTAGGCGATGACGTAGAGCGCGAGCCCGCCGCGGTCGTGGTCCTCCTGC
Organism: Cellulosimicrobium sp. NPDC030954; assembly: GCF_055571305.1. Taxonomy (NCBI): domain Bacteria; kingdom Bacillati; phylum Actinomycetota; class Actinomycetes; order Micrococcales; family Promicromonosporaceae; genus Cellulosimicrobium; species Cellulosimicrobium sp. NPDC030954. The sequence goes on along the minus strand of NZ_JBVIFN010000004.1, from coordinate 225,663 downwards.
AGCAGGTGGGCGAGCATCCCGATGCCCGCGACGACGACGAGGTCGAAGAAGAGCTCGAGCCACGACGCGTGGCGCTCCTCGCCGACGGGCGACGTCCCCGCGGCGGGGGCGGGCGTCGTCACGGCTGCGGGGCCTGCGGGGTCTGCGCGGGTTCCAGGGGCAGGTGCACGACGAACCGCGTGTCGCCGGGCACGGACGTCACCGTGAGGTCGCCGTGGTGCTTGTTGACGACGATCCGCCACGAGATGTCGAGCCCGAGCCCGGTGCCCTGCCCGACGGGCTTGGTCGTGAAGAAGGGTTCGAAGATGCGGGGGCGCACGTCGTCGGGGATGCCGGGCCCGGTGTCGGCGATCTCGACCTCGGCGCGGTCGTCGACGCGGCGCGTCGTGACCGTCAGGGTGCCGGCCCCGCCCATCGCCTGCGCGGCGTTCTCGACGAGGTTGGTCCACACCTGGTTGAGCTCGGCCGCGTAGACGGGCACGGGCGGGAGGTCGACGGCGTAGCGGCGCACGACCTCGACGCCCGCGAGCGCGTGGTCGAGCATCGTCAGCGTGGAGTCGAGCAGCTCGTGCAGGTCGACGGGCCGGAACGGCGCCCGGTCGAGCTGGGAGTACTGGCGCGCGGCGCCGACGAGGGTGGAGATGCGTACGGTGGCGTCCTCGATCTCGGCCATGAGCTGCTCGGTCTCGATCGTGTACGCGAGCCAGCTCACGGCCCCGGTGAGCGCTCCGGCGTCCACGCGCTCGGCGACGCGGTCGAGCCAGGGCTCGTCGATCCCGGCCTGGACGAGCGCTGGCGACACGCGCCAGCCCTCCGGGAGGCCGTGGTCGTCGAGCCAGTCCGTGAGGCGGTCCTCGAGGTCGGACGTCTCCAGCGCGCCGACGGCGTCCGCGGTCCGGGTGTCGGCGTAGCGCTCGAGCGCCTCCTCCTGGAGCCGGATGAGCTCGGCGAGGGTGGCGCGGTCGTAGGGGCCGTCGGCGATGAGCGCGAGCTTGTGCCGCATTGCGGCGACGCGCTCGCGCAGGGTCCCGGTCGCGCGCACCGCTGCGGCGGCCGGGTTGTTGAGCTCGTGCGTGAGGCCGGCCGAGAGCGAGCCGAGGGCGAGGAGGCGCTCGCGCTGCCCGACGAGCTGCTGCGCGTCGCGCGTGCCCCAGAAGACGCCCTCCAGCAGGTGCACCGCCATGGGGAACCACTCGGTCATGAGCTTGGCGAAGTCGTGCGCCTCCAGCACGAAGAGGCGCGAGGGCTCCAGGGCGCGCGCCGAGTGCAGGTAGGTCTGCGGGAGCCGGTCGCCGAGGTAGGCGTTCCACGCCCCCATGTACACGCCGACCTGGTGGGTGCGCGACACCTCGACCTCGTCCTCGCCGACGCGCCGGTAGAGCGCGACGCCGCCGTCGAGCAGGACGTAGAACGCCTCGGCGGGCGTGCCCTCGTGAAACAGCCAGCCCGCGTCGTGCCGCTCGACGTGGCCGGTGGCGCACAGCCACGCGAGCTGGTCGTCGGTGAGGTGCTCGAACAGGAACGTGGCGCGGAGCTCGTCGACGTCGCACGGCAGCCACCCGTGGACGGCGCCGGTCGAGGTGGGGCCGCCGGGGGCGCCCTCGGCGGGCGGGGTGGTGGTGGGGTCCTCGGTGCTGGTCACGGTGTCGCCTCCGGAGTTCGGGTCGGGGCTGTGTCGCGCGGGACAGGACGGTCAGAGCTGTTCGAGGTAGCGGTGCACGAGCATGACGGCCATGGCACCCTCGCCCACGGCGGACGCGACGCGCTTGGCGGACTCCGCGCGCACGTCGCCGGCGGCGAACACGCCGGGCACCGACGTCTCGAGGTGGTAGGGCGGGCGGTCGAGCGTCCACCCGGCGGGCGGGACGCCGTCGCGCAGCAGGTCGGGGCCGGCGAGGACGTACCCGCGCGGGTCGCGCACGACGACGCCGTCGAGCCAGTCGGTGCGGGGCGCGGCGCCGATGAACACGAACGCCCACCCGCACTCGACGCGCGTGGTCGCGCCGGTGCCGACGTCGCGCAGCTCGAGGCGCTCCAGGTGGCCGTCGCCCGACGCCGAGACGACCTCCGTGCGGGTCAGGACGCGCACGCGCGGGTGCGCCTCGACCTGCTCGACGAGGTAGGAGGACATGGACCGCGCGAGCGCGTCGCCCCGGACCACGAGGGTGACCCGTTTGGCCTCGCGGGCCAGGTAGAGCGCCGCCTGCCCCGCGGAGTTGGCGCCGCCGACGACGTACACCTCCTGGCCGTGGCACGCCGTGGCCTCGGTGAGCGCCGACCCGTAGAACACGCCGCGCCCGACGAGGTCCTCGAGCCCCGGCCCGTCGAGCAGCCGGTAGGACACGCCGGAGGCGAGGATGACCGTGTGGGCGTCGATCGACGACCCGTCGGGGAAGCGGACGCTGCGCGCGGGCCCGTCGACGTCGAGCTCGATCGCGTCGCGAGTCGTGACGATCTCCGCCCCGAACCGCACCGCCTGCCGCCGCGCGCGCTCGGCGAGCTGCGCGCCCGAGATCCCGTCGGGGAACCCGAGGTAGTTGTCGATGCGCGAGCTCTGCCCGGCCTGGCCGCCGGTCGCGGTGCGCTCGACGAGCACCGTGCGCAGCCCCTCCGACGCCCCGTACAGCGCCGCGCTGAGCCCCGCGGGCCCGCCGCCCACGACGACGAGGTCGTAGAAGTCGGCCGTGGGCCGCGTGGCGAGGCCGACCCGCTCGGCGAGCGTGGCATCGTCGGGCGCGACGAGCGCCTCGCCCTCGGGCGTGACCACGAGAGGGAGGAGATCGCCGTCGGTCTGCGCCGCGGTGAGCAGCCGCGCGCCCTCGGCGGACTCCGACGGGTACCAGCGGTAGGGCACGCGGTTGCGCGCGAGGAACTCGCGCACCTGCGACGAGCGCGCCGACCACCGGTGCCCGACGACGACGGTCTCGGCGGGTCGGCGTCGGTCGGTGACGGACCACGCCTCGAGCTGGGCGTCCACGACCGGGTAGAGCTTCTCCTCGGGCGGGTCCCACGGCTTGAGCAGGTAGTAGTCGAGGTCGACGACGTTGATCGCCTCGATCGCGGCCTCGGTGTCCGCGTAGGCGGTGAGCAGGACGCGCCGGGCGGCGGGGAACAGGTCCATCGCCTGCTCGAGCAGCTCGACGCCCGTCATGCCGGGCATGCGGTGGTCGGCGAGCACGACCGCCACGTCCTCGCCCCGCAGCGCGAGCTCGCGCAGCGCCGCGAGCGTCTCCGCCCCCGACTCGGCGCGCACGATCCGGTACCGGTCGCCGTAGCGGCGGCGCAGGTCGCGCGCGACCGCGCGCGAGACCCCGGGGTCGTCGTCCACGGTGACGATGGCGGGGCGGGTCGTCGCGGCGGTGGGTTCCACACGGCCTCCTCGGGAGCCACGGACGGGCGAGTGCCATCCTCCCGCCGTCACGGTCCCGCGTCCACGGCGGCGTGGCGCAGGTCACTCTTGACGGCCCGTCCCGCTGCGCTAGGTTAGGCAAGGCAAACCTCAGGTTGCCTCGTCGCGATCCGCGGCGGTCCTCTCCCCGTACCTGGAGCCTCGCCATGCTCTCAGCACGATCCGTCGCGCCCGCGCACGGTACCTTGACCGCCCCGGCCCTGCTCACGGGCGCGACCGCGGGCGACTACGCGAGCACCCTGCACGGCGTCGTCGACGACGTGGCCGCGCGCGTCGCCGCGGTGACGCAGCCCTGGTCGGGCGCGAGCCGTGCGCAGCTCGCGGCGCTCGTGGACGGCGTCGACCTCGACGCACCCGGCGTCGGCACCGACGCGGCGCTGCGCGAGGCCGCCGACCTGTACGCCACGCACGCGGTGTGGTTCCACGACCCCGCGTACGCCGCCCACCTCAACTGCCCGGTCGCGCTGCCCGCCGTCGGCGCCGAGGCGATGCTCGCGGCGATCAACACCTCCGTCGACACCTACGACCAGTCGACCGTGGCGACCCTCATGGAGCGCCGAGTCCTGGCGTGGACCGCGCGCCGGGTCGGGTTCGCCGCGGGCGACGGGGTGCTCACCTCCGGGGGCACGCAGTCCAACCTGCACGCGCTCTTCCTCGCCCGGGAACGCGCCGTCGAGCGCGCGGCCCGCGCGGGCGGGCCCGGCCGCGCGGCCGTGCTGCCGCGCCTGCGGGTCCTCGCCGCGGCGTCGAGCCACTTCAGCATCGCCCGGTCCGCGCTCCTGCTCGGCCTGGCCGACGACGCCGTCGTCCACGTCGCGGCCGACGCCGACGGCCGCCTCGACCCCACGGCGCTCGCGGCCGCGGTCGGCGCGGTGCGCGCCGCAGGCGACCTCGTCATGGCGGTCGTCGCGACCGCCGGCACGACCGACCGCGGCTGCGTCGACCCGCTCGCGGCCGTCGCGGACGTGTGCGACGCGACCGACGTGTGGCTGCACGTCGACGCCGCGTACGGGTGCGGGCTGCTCGTGTCACGGACGCGCCGGCACCTGCTCGACGGGATCGAGCGCTCGCGGTCGGTGACGGTCGACTACCACAAGGCGTTCTTCCAGCCCGTGTCCGCGAGCGCGCTCATCGTGTCCGACCGCGCCGACCTGGAGCGCGTCGCCCACCACGCGGACTACCTCAACCCGCGCGAGAACGCCGAGCCGAACCAGGTCGACGTGTCGCTGCAGACGACCCGGCGCTTCGACGCGCTCAAGCTCTGGGCGACGCTGCGCGCGCTCGGGCCCGACGGCGTCGGCGCGATGGTCGACGCGGTCTGCGACCTCGCCACTGCGGTGCACGCCGACCTCGCGGACGACCCCGACCTGCGCGTGCTCGGCCGCACCGACCTGTCCACGGTCCTGTTCCGCTACGAGCCGCCCGGCCTGCCCGCGGAGCACGCCGACCGGCTCGTGCCGCTCGTGCGGCGCGTGCTGTTCGAGTCCGGGCGCGCGGTCGTCGCCAAGACCGTGCTCGACGGCGTCCCGTGCCTCAAGCTCACCCTCCTCAACCCGACCGTGACGCTCGCGGACGTGCGCCGCGTGCTCGACCTCGTGCGCACGACCGCGCAGGCGCTCGTCGAGCGCGACGCGCTGCTGGGGGACGAGGACGACGAGCACGCCGCGGACCTCGTGGCCTCGCTCGCGACGGCCGGGGCGGTCGCCCGATGACCGGCGCCACGGCTCTGGCCTCGCACCCGACCCACGACGTCCCGACCCACGACCCTGCCCGCGTGCGCGACGTCGTCGGCGTGGGGATCGGGCCGTTCAACCTCGGCCTCGCCGCGCTGTCCGCGCCCCTCGACGACGTGGACGCCGTGTTCCTCGACGCCGCGCCGGAGTTCCGCTGGCACCCGGGGATGATGATCGAGGGCGCGACGATCCAGGTCCCGTTCCTCGCCGACCTCGTCACGATGGCCGACCCCACGTCGCCGTACTCGTTCCTCGCGTTCCTCAAGGCGACGGGCCGGCTCTACCCGTTCTACATCCGCGAGTCGTTCTACCCGCTGCGCGCCGAGTACGACGCGTACTGCCGCTGGGCCGCGGCCCGCCTGGGCTCGCTGCGCTGGTCGCGGCGGGTCGTCGCCGTCGAGCACGACCCGGGGGCCGACGCGTTCGTCGTGCGGGCCGAGGTCCTCGGCGCGGACGGCGCCGTGACGGGCACCGAGGAGCACCGGGGTCGCCACCTCGTGCTCGGCGTCGGCACCGCCCCGGTGCTGCCGCCCGCGCTGCGGGCGCTCGCGGACGAGGTCACGCGCGGCGAGCACCCGGGCGCCGGGCCGCTCGTGCACAGCGCGCAGTACCTGCCGCACCGCGACGCGCTCGCCGCCTCCGGGTCGGTCACGGTCGTCGGCAGCGGCCAGTCGGCCGCCGAGGTGTACCGCGACCTGCTCGACGGCGTGCACGGCGACGCGCGGCGCCCCGGGTACCGCCTCGACTGGGTGACGCGCTCGCCGCGCTTCTTCCCCATGGAGTACACGAAGCTCACGCTCGAGATGACGTCGCCGGAGTACACCGACCACTTCCACGCGCTGCCGCTCGAGCTGCGCCAGCTCCTCGGTCGCGAGCAGCGCGGTCTGTACAAGGGGATCAGCGGCGACCTCGTGGACGAGATCTACGACGCCCTGTACCGGCTGAGCCTGGACCGCCCGGTGCCGACGACGCTGCTCACGGACACCGAGGTCGTGGCCGCGCGCTACGAGCCGGGGGCCGGTGCGGCGGGGGAGTACGTGCTGCGCCTGCGCCACGCCCAGCTTGGCGTCGAGGTCGAGCGCCGCACGCGCGCCCTCGTCGCCGCGACGGGCTACGCCGCGGCGGTGCCCGCGTTCCTCGACCCCGTGCGCCACCTGCTCCGGTTCGACGAGCTCGGCCGGTTCGACGTCGCGCGCGACTACACGGTCGACGACGCGCGCCGCGTGCACGTGCTCAACGGCGAGGAGCACACGCACGGCATCACCGCGCCGGACCTCGGGTTCGCCGCGTGGCGGAACGCGGTGGTGCTGCGCACCGTCACGGGGCGCGAGGTGTACCCGGTGGAGGAGCGGATCGCCTTCCAGACGTTCGGCCTGCCCGCCGACGCGGTCACGTCTCCCACCACGCCCCCTGCGGGCGCGCCCGTGCCCGCCGGCGAGCGCGCAGGAGGGGAGGCCCGATGAGCACGGTGACCACCACCCCGCCGTCGTCCGCGGCCCCGACGGGCGACCGCGCTCCGGCCGCGACCACGGACCCTGCGTTCGCCGTGCGGGTCCGCCTCGGCGCGGGCCGTGCGGACGTCTCGCTCGACGTCGTCGACCCGGCGCGCGACGCCGCGCTCGTGCAGGGCTGGCTCGCCCACCCGCGCTCCGCGTTCTGGCAGCTGGGCCACCTCGACGTGGACGGCGTGCGCGCCTACCTCGGCGAGGTGACCGCCGACCCGCACCAGGACGCGTGGCTCGGCCGCGTCGACGGCGAGCCCGCGTTCCTCGTCGAGACCTACGACCCGGCGCGCGTCACGCTCGCCGGCGTCCCCGCCGCCGTCGCGCTGCTGGAGCCGGGCGACGTGGGGATGCACCTCCTCGTCGCGCCGCCGGCCGGACCCGCGCGCAGCGGTCTCACGTCCGCGGTGATGGGCGCCGCCGTGCGCTTCTGCCTCGACCCCGCCGGGCGCGGGGCGCGGCGTGTCGTCGTCGAGCCCGACGTGCGCAACGCCGCGATCGCGGCGAAGAACGCCGCGGCCGGGTTCCGCGTGCTGCGCGAGCTCGAGCTGCCGGGCAAGACGGCGCACCTCGCGGTCGCGACCCGCGCCGACCTGGACGCGAGCCCGCTGGGCGACGGCGTGGACCTCGCCCCGCACCTGCGGCCCGACCTGGCCGACCGCGCGCACCGCCACCTCGTCGCCAAGGCGATCGCCGAGCTCACGCACGAGCGCCTGCTCGCGCCGCGCGCTGTGCTCGGGCCGGTCGAGGCGAACGGCCCGGGCGAGTACGTGCTGCCCGTCGCGGGCGGCGCCGTCGAGTACCGGTTCGTCGCGCGCCGCTACGCGCTCGAGCACTGGGTGCTCGACGAGGCGTCGATCCGGCGGACCGCCGTGTCCGGGGACGCGCCGGGGGAGTCGGGCGCGCGGCGCGACCTGCCGGTGGACGCGCTCGACCTCGTCGTCGAGCTCCAGCCCGACCTCGACATCCCCGACGACCTGCTCGCCACGTACCTCGAGGAGGTGTCCTCGACGCTCGCGAGCGCGACCGCCAAGACCGAGCGCTACGAGCGCACCGGCGGTCCGAGCGCCGTCGACCTGCTGGGCGCCTCCTTCCAGGAGGTCGAGGCGGCCATGACCGAGGGGCACCCGGGGTTCGTCGCGAACAACGGGCGCATCGGGTTCGGCCTCGCGGAGTACCGGGCGTACGCGCCCGAGAACGGCGGGCGCGTGCGCCTCGTGTGGCTCGCCGCGCGGCGCGAGCACACGCACCTCGCGCTCGGCGCCGGGCTCGACGAGGCGTCGCACTACGCGGGCGAGCTGTCCGACGACGAGCGCGCCGCGTTCGCGGACCGGCTCGCCGCGCGCGGCCTCGACGGGGCCGACTACCTCTACCTGCCCGTGCACCCGTGGCAGTGGGAGCACCGCGTGCCCATCACGTTCGCCGCGGACGTCGCGCGCGGCGACCTCGTGCCGGTCGGGCAGGGCGCCGACGAGTACCAGCCGCAGCAGTCGATCCGCACGCTGTTCAACCTCACCCGGCCCGGCCGCCACTACGTCAAGGTCGCGCTCGCGATCCAGAACATGGGGTTCCTGCGCGGGCTCTCGCCCGCCTACATGCGCGACACCCCCGCGATCAACGACTGGGTGGCCGACCTCGTCGCCGCCGACCCCGAGCTCGGCGGCCGCGGCTTCACCGTGCTGCGCGAGCTCGCCTCGATCGGGTACACCGGCGACGTCTACCACCGCACCACGACCCCGTCCCCGCACCGCAAGATGCTCGCGGCCCTGTGGCGTGAGAGCCCCGTGCCGCGCACCGCGCCCGGGGAGCGCCTGGCCACCATGGCCTCGCTCCTGCACCGCGACCCCGACGGCGCCGCCCACGCGACCGCGCTCGTCCGGGCCTCCGGGCTCGACCCCGCCGACTGGGTGCGCGCCTACCTCGACGCCTACCTGCGGCCCCTGGCCCACGCGCTGCTCGCGCACGACCTCGCGTTCATGCCGCACGGGGAGAACCTCATCCTCGTCCTGCGCGACCACGTCGTCGTCCGGGCCGTCATGAAGGACGTCGGCGAGGAGATCGCGGTCCTCGGCGACGCGCCGCTCCCGCCCGGGGTCGAGCGCGTGCGCGCCGTCGTCGACGACGAGGAGAAGGCGCTCGCGATCTTCACCGACGTGTACGACGGCGTCCTGCGCCACCTCGCCGCGATCCTCGCCGGGGACGGCGTGCTGCCCGAGGACCGGTTCTGGCGCCTCGCCGCCGAGTGCCTCGACGCTCACCGCGCCGACCACCCCGACCTGCGCAGCGGCGTCGACCTGCGAGCCCCACGGTTCGCGCACTCGTGCCTCAACCGGCTCCAGCTGCGCAACACGCTCCAGATGGTCGACCTCGCCGACCAGTCCGCGTCGCTCCTGTACGCGGGGACGCTCGCCAACCCCGCCGCGCGGGACGCCTGACGTGGTCGCCACGGGAGTGCCGGAGGTCCCGCCCGGCGGGTTCGCCGTGCACCGCGACGCGTGGGGCGTCCCGCACGTGCGCGCCGCCGACGAGCTCGCGCTCGCGCGCGGCCAGGGGTACGTCACCGCGCTCGACCGCGGCTGGCAGATCGAGGTCGACCGGTGGCGCGCCGAGGGCCGCCTCGCCGAGCGCATCGGCGAGCCCGGACTGGTGTGGGACCGGTTCGCCCACCGCGTGCGCCTCGCCGACACCGCGCGCCGCGCCTACGCGGCGCTCGCGGACGACGACCGCGCCTGGGTCGACGCGTACACCGTCGGCGTGAACGAGGGCCTGGAGCGCGGGCGCGACGTGCCCGAGCTGCACGCCCTCGCCGACCCGGGATGGCCCGGTGGGGGCGACCTGCCGCCGCACGAGCCGTGGCCCGCGTGGGCGCCGCTCGGCGTGTTCCTCGTCGCGCACGTGCTCTTCTCCGGCTTCCCGCACGTGCTGTGGCGCGACCACGTCGCCCGCACGCTCGGCGCCGCCGTCGCCCGGTCCGCGCCCGACGTGCCGCTCGCCGAGGTCCTCGACCTGCTCGCCGTCGACGGCGGTCCCGGCTCGGGGTCGAACGCGTGGGCGCTCGCGGGCGCGCGCACGCGGAGCGGGGCGCCGCTGCTCGCGGGCGACCCGCACCGTCTCCTCGAGCTGCCGGGCGTCTACCAGCAGGTGCGCCTCGCGTGTGACGACTACGACGTCGTCGGCCTGGCGTTCCCGGGCGTGCCCGGCCTGCCGCACTTCGGCCACGCCGGCGCCGCGGCCTGGGGCGTGACGAACGCCATGGCGCACCACGTCGACGTCGTCGCCGAACGCCTGCGCCGGAGCGCCGACGGCGGGGTGGAGGCGCTGGGACCGGACGGGCACGAGCCCGCGGACGTCGTCGTCGCCACGGTGCGCGTGCGTGCCGCGGGAGGGCCCGTGGAGCACCGGGTGGAGACGGTCGAGACGGCGCGCGGGGTCGTCGTGACGGGCGGGCCGGACGATCCCGACCGCACGTTCGCGGTCCGGCTGCCCGCGCGCGTCGACGCCGACCTCGGGGTCGCCGCGTGGCGGCGGCTGCTGCGCGCCCGCTCGGCGCGCGACGTCACGGACGCGTTCGCGACGTGGGTGGACCCGGTGGACCGCGTCCTCGCGGCGGACCGCGACACGGTGCTGTCGGTCACCGCCGGCCGCGTGCCCCGCCGGGACCGCGGCGAGCGTGCCCTGCCGCTGCCCGCGTGGTCCGACGCCGCGCGCGCCCGGCCGTGGGTCGTGCCGCCCGCTCCCGTGGTCGTCGAGGACGTCGCGGTCGACGCGAACGAGCGCCCCGGACGTCCGGAGATCGACCTGGGCCACACCTACGCGCCGCCCCACCGCGCGCGGCGGATCCGTGCGCTGCTCGACGCCGCGGGAGACGACGCGACGGCCGCGGACCAGGCCCGGGTGCACGCGGACACGCTGCTCGGCGGCGCGGACGACCTGCTGCGCTGGCTCGGCGCGCCGCCGGGCGTCAGGTCTCCGGGCGTCGAGGACGCGTCCGGCTCGGCGGACGGTGGCGACCTCGCGTCGGCGCGCGCGGCCCGCCGCCTGCGCGCGTGGGACCGCCGCATGGACGCGGACAGCGCGGACGCGGCCCTGTTCGCCGCGTGGCGTGCGGCGCTCGTGCGCCGGGTGGCCGAGCACCCCGCCCTGGCGCCCCTGCGCTCGCCGCACGGGCTCGACACCCGGCTCGACACCGTCTTCGCGCCGTGGCTGTCGGTCACGGCGCGCGTCGCGGACGCGCTGCCGGCGCTGCTCGGTGCCGCGTGGCTGGGGATCGACGGGACGGGCGAGGCGTGGGCCGCGCTGCGGGAGGTCGCGCACGATCCCGTGGGCGCGCACGACGACGGCCCCCTGGGGCCGGTCCGGGGTCTGCCGGACCCTGACCGCACGAGGACCGTGCCGGTGTGGGGCGACGGCCACCGCGTGCTCGGCCGGCACGTGCTGCTCGACGTCCCGGGTGCCGCGGTGCCGCGCGTGCCGCCGCTGCCGCTCGGCGGCGACACGGACACCGTGCGCTGCACCGCGAGCGTGCCCGGGATCAGCGACGTGTGCGTGCGCGGGTCGGTCGCGCGCTGGGCGTGGGACCTGGCCGACCGCGACGCGAGCCGCTGGGGCGTGCCGTTCGGCGCGAGCGGGGATCCCCGCTCGCCGCACTTCACCGACCAGCTCGCGGCGTGGGCGGCCGCCCAGACCGTGCCCGTCGTGACCGACTGGACCCTGCTGCGCCACGAGGAGAGCCGATGACCACCCCCGCGACGACCGCGAGCCGCCCCGAGGTGCCGACCGGACCGCCCGGCGAGGCCGACCTCCCCGCGCCCGCTGGTGCCGTCGCTCCCGCGGGGAGCGGACGGTTGCGGACGGGGGCGCCCGGCGAGCTCCTGCTGACGCACGACGCCCCGGGCGGCGGTCGCCTGACGCTGCGCGTGCTCGACCCCGACGCCGACCTGGACGTGCTGCACGACTGGGTGACCCAGCCGCGGGCACGCTTCTGGGGTCTGGCCGAGCTCTCCCGGGCCGAGCTGCGCGACCTGTACGCGTACGTCGGTTCGCTGCCCACGCACCACGCGTTCCTCGTGCGGTGGGACGAGAACCCCGTGGCGCTGCTGCAGACGTACGAGCCGGAGCACGACCCGGTCGGGGACGCGTACGCGGCGCGGCCCGGCGACGCGGGGGCGCACTTCCTGCTCGGGGCGCGGGGCCCCCGGGGCGCGGACCTGTGGGGCGCGGTCGGCCCGCTGCTCGTCGGGTTCTGCTTCGCCGACCCGCGCGTGGACCGCCTCGTCGTCGAGCCCGACGCCGCGAACGAGCGCGCCCACGCCCGGGTGCGCGCGCTCGGCTTCGAGGTCGCCGACCGGGTGCGCGTGGGCGAGAAGGACGCGGTCCTGGCGTTCCTCACGCGCGAACGGGCCCGCGATCTCCTCGACGCCGCCGCGGCGGTCGCGCGCGACTGACGTCCCGCGCGGGACGCACCCTCCGTCAGGCCGGGCAGGGCATCGGCCCGTGCGCGCCTCAGCGGGGGCCGGCGACGGCGTGCCCGGCGTCGCGCAGGGCGCGCGTGGCCCGGTCGAGCTGGTCCTCGGGCACGAGCACGAGGTCCGCGTGGAACGTCGAGGCGACGAAGACGGCGATGCCCGCGTCGGCGAGCGGCCCGACGACGGAGGCGAGCACCCCGGTCGTCGCCAGGTCGTGCGCCGAGCCGTAGAACCCCGCCCACCGCTCGGCGTCGTCGAAGGGCGACGCGTGCCGCACGACCGTCAGGCCCTCGGGGGCGCGCACGAGCGCGACCCACTCGTCGTCCTCGGGGAACGTGGCGCCGGGGACGTGGGCGAGGAGGAAGCGGTCGGGGACGACGTGCATGTCGAGCGAGGTCATGGGCGGCACGGTAGCCGCCCGCACCCACACGACGTCGGCTCACCGCGGGTGCCCGGGCGCGACACGGTCCGGGGGCGAGAGCAGCGGTCAGCGGGCGAGGCGCTCGACGACCGCCCCGTACAGCCACGGGGCGGCGCTCGCGGCGGGCACGATCGCGCCGCGGGCGGGGCTGCCAGCCCAGGCGAGCAGCCCTGCGGTCAGGACGCGGTAGTCGCGCGTCGCGCGGACCCACGCCCGCTCGTAGGCCGCGGCGTCCTCCAGGTGGCGCACGACGGCGTCGGCCTGGGCGAGCCCGACGCGCACGCCCTCGCCCGTGAGCGCGTCGACGTACCCGGACGCGTCGCCGACGAGGCGCACCCGCCCGGCCGTGCGCCGTCGGGCCTGCTGGCGCAGCGGCCCGGCACCGCGCACGCGCCCCAGCACCGGTGCGCCGCGCAGGTGCTGCGCGAGCCCGGGAAAGGCGTCCAGCCCGGCGGCGGCGCCGCTGTCCGGGCCGGAGCCCGTCTCCCGGCTCGCGCGGGCGCGGTGGGTGAGCACGGCGACGCCGACGACGTCGGGCCCCACCGGGGTCACGTACGCCTCGGCGTGCGGGGCCCAGTGCACCTCGACGAGGTCGCTCCAGGGGGCGACGGAGTAGTGGGTGCGCAGTCCGAACCGGGCGCGCCCGCGCGGGGGGGCGTCGAGCCCGGTGAGGCGCCGGACGGTGGAGTGGAGCCCGTCGCAGCCGAGCACCCAGCCGGCGCGCACGACCGAGCGCGCCCCGCCGTCGTCGCGTGCGGCGTCGAGCGTGACCTCCACCCCGCGCTCGTCCTGGCGCAGCGCGCGCAGGGTCGCGTGCTCGATCGCGACGCCCTCCGCGAGCGCGCGCTCGCGCAGGGCCGCGTGCAGGGCCGTGCGGCGCACCCCACGGCCCGGCCCGGCCGCGAACGGGTGGTCGGCGTGGCGGGTCGCGTCGCGGTAGCTGATGCCGGCGAGCGGGTGCCCGGGCGGGTCGACGCCGAGCGCCAGCACCGCGGCGAGCGCGCCGGGCAGCAGGCCCTCGCCGCACGCCTTGTCGATGACGCCCGCGCGACGGTCGACCACGACGACGTCGTGCCCGGCGCGGCGGGCGTGCAGCGCGGCGGCGAGCCCGACGGGCCCGCCGCCGACGACGAGCACGTCGGTGCGCGCGGGCGTCACGGCGACGCCGGGCGGGGCCCGCCCGCGGTGGCGAGGACGAGCGCGCGCTCCTCGGCCGGGATGCGGAACCGGGCCAGCAGCACGGCGTTGAGGACGGTGAACGCGAGCGCCGTGACCCAGCACGAGTGCACGAGCGGCAGGGCGACGCCCTCGACGACGACCGCGACGTAGTTGGGGTGGCGCAGCCACCGGTACGGACCGCGTGCCACGAGGGGAAGGCCGGGCACGACGATGACGCGCGTGTTCCACCGCGGCCCGAGCGTCGCGATGCACCACCAGCGCAGCCCCTGGCTCGCGAGCACGAGGGCGAGCATGGGCCAGCCCAGCCAGGGCAGGAAGGGGCGGTCCGCGAGCCACGCCTCGGCGACGCACGCGAGCAGCAGCCCGGTGTGCAGGGCGACCATGGCGGGGAAGTGCCCCCGGCCCGACTCGACGCCGCCGCGGGCGAAGGACCAGCGCGCGTTGTGCGCCGACACGACCAGCTCCGCGAGGCGTTCGACCGCCGTGGCGCCGACGAGCGCGACGTACCAGGTGAGGCTCATCCGCCCGCCCCCGCGCGGGGCGCCCCGCGACCGTCGAGGCGCAGGAGCACGAGCTCGGTGCTCACGCCGGGCCCGAACGCCATGAGCACGGCGGGCGTGCCGGGCTCGACGGCGGGGCGCGCGAGGGTCGCGGCGAGGACGTGCAGCACGGACGCGGACGACAGGTTCCCGACGTCGCGCAGGGACGCGCGGCTGAGCGCGAGGTCCTCCTCGGCGAGGCCGAGCGCGTCGCGCACCGCGTCCAGGACGCGCGGGCCGCCCGCGTGCACGACCCACGCGCCGACGTCGGCCGGCTCGAGGTCGTGCTCGGCGAGGAGCGCCTTCACGTCGCCGAGCAGGTGCGCGCCGATGAGCTCCGGCAGCCGCGCGGACAGCACGATCTCGAACCCCGTGTCGCCCACGCGCCACCCGAGGTCGCCCGTCGTGCCCGGGTGCAGGTGGGAGCGGGAGTCGACGACGCGCGCCCCGCGCGCCCGGCCGCCGTCGTGCGCGGCCCGTCCGTACGGGCCGGGGCGTCGCGCGAGCGGGTGCTCGTCGCCCACGAGGGCCGCCGCCGCCGCGCCGTCGCCGAAGAGGCCGGACGCGACGAGGTTCGCCGTCGACGGGTCGCCGCGCTGCAGCGTCAGCGAGCACAGCTCGACCGCCACGAGGAGCGCGACGTCGCGCGGGCGTCCCCGCAGCAGGTCGTCCGCGCGCGCCAGGCCCGCCGCGCCCCCGGCGCACCCCCACCCGAACGACGGCGTGCGCCGCACGTCGGTGCGCAGGCCCAGCCGGGCGGCGACCAGCACGTCGAGAGTGGGCGCGCCGACGCCCGTGACGGTCGTCAGGACGACGTGGTCCACCTCGTCCGCGCGCAGCCCCGCGTCGTCGAGGGCGGCCCGGCAGGCGCGCTCCGCGAGGTCCGTGCCGAGCGCGAGGAACGTGTCGTTGGCCGACCCGAACGACAGCCCGCCGTAGTCCTCGACCGGCAGCGCGAGATGACGGGTCTCCACGCCCGCGTGGGCGTGCAGGCGGCGCGTGACCGCACGCCGTACCGGGTCGTCCGTGAGCAGCTCGCTCGTGACCCGGGAGATCTCGTCCTGGCGGTACGCATGGTCGGGCAGCGAGGTCCCGACGGCGACGACGCGCGACATGCCCGCATCGTCCCACCGGCCCGCCCCGCCCGCGCGGGGGCGAGCACGAGCAGGCCCGTCGCGGGCCCAGGCGCGCGAGCGTCCGGGGCGCTACGTTGCGGCCATGGCGTCGAGGCGGTCGCGGGGGCTCGTGCGGGGGCTGGTCGTGGCGAGCCACTTCCCGCCGACCGTGATGGTCACCGCGTTCGCGCTCGCGCTCTCGGCCGGGATCGGTGCGGGCGCCCGCACGACGACGCTCGTCGCGCTCGCGGTCCTCGCCGGGCAGCTCTCGGTCGGGTGGAGCAACGACTGGCTCGACGCGCGGCGCGACCTCGCGGTCGGGCGTGCCGACAAGCCCGTCGTGACCGGTCTCGTCACGCCCGCGGCCCTGCGCACGGCGGCGCTCGCGGCACTCGGCGCGTGCGTGGTGCTGTCGTTCGCGACGGGCGTGGTGCCGGGGCTGGTGCACGTCGTCGCGGTCGCGAGCGCGTGGTCGTACAACGCGCTGCTCAAGGCGACGTGGTGGTCATGGGCGCCGTACGCGCTCTCCTTCGGCCTGCTCGCGGTGTTCGTCGTGCTCGCCGCGCCCGGGGACGCTCGGCCGGCGCCCTGGGCGGTGGCGGCTGCGGCGCTGCTGGGCGTGGGCGCGCACGTCGCGAACACGCTGCCCGACCTCGAGGACGACGCCGCGACCGGGGTCCGCGGCCTGCCGCACCGGCTCGGGCGGCGCGCGAGCGGCGTGCTCGCGCCCGTGCTGCTGGGCGGCGCCTCGGTGCTCGTCGTGCTCGCACCGCCCGGCGCGCCCGACGCCGCTCGTGCGGGGCTGGGCGGGGCCGCCGTCGGGCTCGCGGTCGCTGCCGGGGTCGTGGGCGTGCTGCGGCCTCGCAGCCGGGCCCCGTTCGCGCTGTCGATGGCGGTCGCGGGCGTGTGCGTCGTGCTGCTCGTGCTCGCGGCGCCCGCCGTCGTCCTCCCGGGCTGAGCGGGCGACGGAGAGTCGGCCGGCGCGAGCGGGATGCGGGTCAGCGCGTGAGGTGGACGGACGCCTCGGCGGTGTAGGTCTGGAACGTGAGCGAGGCGAACAGGTAGAGGCGCACCTCGTCGGCCGTGTGGTCGAGGTAGCCGATCGACACGTCCTGCCCGATCGTCAGCTCGTGGTCCCCGCCGCGCGTGGTGAGCAGGTAGCCGCCGCGCAGCGCGGGCGCCCACACGATGTCGCGCTGCACCATGCGCTCGAGCTGCTCGCGGATCGGGTACCCGTGGTCGCGCGTCTCGGACACCGCCGTGTACAGGTCGGCGTCGAGCACGAGGGCGTACGGGCCCTCCACGCCCGCGAGCCGCAGCTCGGTCTGTGCGGCGGCGACGGCGTCGGGCAGGTCGCGCGGGTCGGCGGGGACCGCGATCGGCGGGTTGTCCGACCCGGGGCCGATGCCGCGGATCCCGGCGGCCGCGTACCCCTCGAACACGGCGCGGTCCTCGGCGCGCGCGAGCGCGGTGGCCGCGTCCTTGACGGGCTGCCAGTCGGAGTCCTTGGATCCCCGCGCGACGTCGTCGACCGCCTGCCGGGACACCGTGAACGGCACCTGGAGCTCGACGAGCGGCACGACGTCGCGCAGGCGCGCCCGGATGCCGTCGTGCGGGGCCTCGACGTCGGTGACGTGGCCCGTGCGCGCGGAGGCGGTGCCGAAGCCGAGGGGGCCCGTCACGTCGACCACGCGCCGCCCGGCGACGTTGCGCACGAACGTGCGGCGCGCCTCGTCGGCGATCTCCTCCCACGCCGCGTCCGTGACGGGCGCGAGCCAGCGGTGCAGGTTCGAGTCCCCGGGCGCGCCGGCGCCGCTCGTGGGGACGACCGAGCCCAGGTCCGGTTCCGAGGTGCTCACGACGGTTCTCCCTTCAGCGACCCGATCGCGAGCGAACCGACGGGCGCGGTGGTGGCGGGTGCGGCGGGTTCCGCGGTCGCGGGACCCGGGTCGGCGGGCGTGTCCTGGCCGAGGGCGTCCGGGGCGTCGTCGGCCAGCGACTCGAGCAGGTCGAGCGAGGGGACGAAGAACGACGTCCCGGTCAGCGCGGTGGACACGTCGAGGATGTGGTCGTACCGGCCCGGCGGGTTCCCCACGAACATGTTGTCCAGCATGCGCTCCACGACGCCCACGTCCGCGGCGTACGCGATGTAGTACGTGCCGAACTCGCCCGTCGACGGGTCGCCGAACGCCATGTTGTCGCGCAGGACGTCGCGCTCGGTGCCGTCGTCGTCGACGATCGTGTTGAGCGAGACGTGCGAGTCCGGAGGCTGCACGTCGTCCGCGAGCTCGACGTCGTCGAGCTTGGTCCGCCCGATGATGCGCTCCTGCGCCTCGACGGGCAGCGCACCCCAGGCCGCGAGATCGTGCACGTACTTCTGCACGACGACGTGGCTGCCGCCCGCGAACGGGCCGTCCGGGATGATCGCGGCTCCGGCGGCCGACCGTCCCGTCGGGTTCTCGGTGCCGTCGACGAAGCCGAGCAGGTCGCGCGAGTCGAAGTAGCGGAAGCCCGTCACGTGGTCGTCGACGCGCACCGTGTCGCCGAGCGCGGCCATGACCTGCCGGGTCAGCTCGAACGTGAGGTCGGCGCGGTCGGCCCGGACGTGGAACAGCACGTCGCCCGGGGTGGACGGCGCGTCGTGCACGGCGCCCTGCACCGCGCGGAACGGGTGCAGGCCGTCGGGCCGCGGCGCCCCGGGCGGGCGCACGGCGTCCCAGAACGCCGCGCCCAGCCCCACGACGCACGTGAGCCCCGCGGCCGACTGGCGGAACCCGACCGCGCGCACCAGGTCGTTCACCGACGACGCGACGTCCAGCAGGCGCGCACGCGACCCGGGCGACCCCGTGGCGCTGACGACGAGGAACACCGCGGACTCGGTGAGGCCGCCCAGGACGGGCTGCGGCTCGGGCACGTCGGCCGGCACGTCGATGCTCGCGCCGGTTCCCTGGGTCGTGTTCTGCGGCACGAGGCGAGCGTGCCACGCGCACCCGGGGAGCGCACCCGCACCGCGACCTCACCCCGCGGCGCGCACCAGACCGTCGACGACGGCCGCCGCACCGGGGGAGGGCCGGTCCCCGTACGTGACCGCGAGCACTCGGCGCGCCGCCCCGGGCAGGGCGTGCGTCCGCACCCGCGGGTCACGGTGGGCGCGCAGCGCCAGGGCGGGCAGGAGCGAGACCCCGACCCCGGCCGCCACGAGGGACTGCACCGCGACGTAGTCGTCCGTCTCGAACGCCACCCGCGGCGTGAAGCCCGCGCGCTCGCACCGGCCCACCAGGTCGGCGCGGCACCGCTCGCAGCCCGCGATCCACGCCGCGTCCGCGAGCGACGCGAGGTCGGCGAGCACAGCGTCCGCCTCCGGCGTGCTGCTGCCCCCGCCGGCGGGCCTCGCGTCGTCCGCCGCCCGCACGAGGAACAGCTCCTCGGCGAGCACCGGCACCGCGCGCAGACCCTCCACGTCGACCGGGGAACGGTCGTGCTCGAACACCAGCGCCACGTCCACCGAGCCACGCCGCAACGCGTCCAGCGCCTCCGGCGGCTCCGCCTCCACCAGCCCCACACCCAGACCCGGACGGTCCCGCGCGAGCCGCGCCACGACGTCGGGCACCAACGTCGCCAGCGCCGACGGGAACGCCGCCAGGCGCACCCGGCCCGCCGAGAGCGACACCAGCGCGTCCAGCTCCTCCCGCGCCGCACCCACGCGCCCCAGGATCTCCTCCGCGCGCGTCGCCAGGAGCCGCCCCGCCGCCGTCAGACGCACCCCGCGCCCGTGCCGCTCCAGCAGCGGCACGCCCACCTCCGCCTCCAGGCGCGCCAGATGGTGGCTCACCGACGGCTGCGCATAGTGCAGCGACCGCGCCGCCGCCGTCACCGACCCCTCGCGCGCCACCGCCGCCAGCACGCGCAGCCGCGTCAGGTCCATGCCGACTCCACCATCCACGAAGCATAGATCGCGTCGATCGAAACACTCAGAACAGGCATTAGACCTATGGGACGGCACGCGGCACCGTGGACGCATGGCCCCCGCAGACCTCGCCCCGCCCACCATGCGCGACGTCCTCGACGCCCGCCGCCTCCTCGCCGCGCACCTCGACCCCACGCCCGCGCGCACCTACGCCGCGCTCGACCATGCCACCGGCGCGAACCTCGTCGTCAAGCACGAGAACCTCCAGCCCACCGGCGCGTTCAAGGTCCGCGGCGCCCTCAACCTCCTCCTGCGCCTCGCGCCCGACGAGCGCGCCCGCGGCGTCACCGCCTTCTCCACCGGCAACCACGCCCAGGCCGTCGCCTACGCCGCCCGCACCACCGCCACCCCCTGCACCATCGTCATGCCCACGAGCCCCAACCCCACCAAGGCCGACGCCGTCCGCGACCTCGGCGCCCGCCTCGTCCTCGCCGGCACCACGTTCGACGACGCCCGCGAGCACGCCACGGCGCTCGCGGCCGACGACGGGTCCCGGCTCGTCAGCGCCGCCAACGAGCCGCTGCTCGTCGCCGGCGTCGCGACCGCCTACCTCGAGCTGCTCGAACGCGCCCCCGACCTCGACGTGCT
Organism: Cellulosimicrobium sp. NPDC030954; assembly: GCF_055571305.1. Lineage (NCBI taxonomy): Bacteria > Bacillati > Actinomycetota > Actinomycetes > Micrococcales > Promicromonosporaceae > Cellulosimicrobium > Cellulosimicrobium sp. NPDC030954. Next base: position 205,745 of record NZ_JBVIFN010000004.1, on the reverse strand, counting down.
CGTCGTACCCGTCGGCGGGGGCAGCGGCGCCGCGGCCGCATGCCTCGTCGCCCACGCGCTCGCACCCGACCTCGACGTGGTCGCCGTCCAGTCGTCCGCCTCGCCCGCCGCGCACGACTCCTGGCGCGCCGGGGACCTCCTCGCGCGGCCCAACACCTCCCGGGCCGAGGGACTGGCGACCGGCACGGGGTTCGCCCTCACCCAGGCGATGCTGCGCGACCACCTCGCCGACTTCGTCCTCGTCGACGACGACGCGATCGAGCGCGCCGCGGCGCTCTACCTCACCGCCGCGCACACGGTCGCCGAGGGCGCGGGCGCCACGGCGCTCGCGGCCGTGCTCGCGGACCCGGAGCGGTTCGCCGGCCGTCGGGTCGGCGTCGTGTGCTCGGGCGGCAACGCGAGCCCGGTGGAGCTGCGGCGCGTGGCGGCGCACCTGCCCGCGTAGCCGGGGTCGGCGGCACGCCGGGCGCGAGCGCCGGTCACCCGCAAGGCCGGGCCTAGGCTCGGGACATGGCCCGCTACCTCGACGTGCACCCCGACAACCCGCAGCCGCGCGCGATCGCGCAGGTCGTCGCCCTCCTCGAGGACGGCGGGCTCGTCGCCTACCCGACCGACTCCGGCTACGCGCTCGGGTGCCGCATGGACGACCGGGAGGGCGCGGACCGCATCCGCCGGATCCGCCACCTCGACGACCGGCACCACTTCACGCTCGTGTGCGCGGACTTCGCGCAGCTCGGCCACTTCGTCATGGTCGACAACTCCGCGTTCCGCTCCATCAAGGCCGCCACGCCCGGCCCGTACACCTTCATCCTGCGCGCGACGTCCGAGGTCCCGCGGCGCCTCGCGCACCCCAAGAAGAAGACCGTCGGCGTGCGCATCCCCGACGACGCCGTCGCGCAGGCCATCGTCGCCGCGCTCGGCGAGCCCATCCTGTCGAGCTCGCTCATCCTCCCCGGCTCCGCCGAGGCGCTCACCGACGGGTGGGCGATCAAGGAAGAGCTCGACCACGTCGTCGACGCCGTCGTGGACGGCGGCGAGCGGGGGAGCGAGCCGACGACGGTCGTGGACTTCTCCGACGGCGCCCCCGAGGTCGTCCGCGCGGGCGCGGGCGACCCGTCGCGCTTCGAGTAGGACCGCGGGCGGGCCTGCGCGGGAGGCCACGCGCCGGGTCAGGCGACCGGGCCGACGAGGCGGCGCAGGCGCGCGAGGTCGATCGGGTCGACGAGCGTGCCGCGCTCCTCGCGCACCCACCAGTCGCCCGACCGCCGCCGCTCGTCGCGCGTCGTGTACCGGTAGCGGAACACGCGGGCCCGGACCCACCGGGGCGCGGGTCCCTCCGGGTCGTGCGCGAACGGGTCCGCCGCGAGCAGGCGCAGGGTAGGGCGGTCCGCTTCCAGGAGCCGGAGCAGCAGCACCTCGAACCACCGGGTGCCCGGCGACCCGAGCGCGAGGAACCACATCTGCCAGTCGAGGCGCAGGTGGTACGGCGCGACCTGCGGCGGACGCCGGCTCACGTCGCCGGGCTTGCCGCGGAACGCGTACTCGACCCAGTCGTCCGGGCCGGGAGAGCGCGCCGTCGTGCCTTCCACCACGACCTCGTCCCGCCGCCGCGACACCGACCCGAACGCCCCGTACGCGTTGACGAGCCGGAACGGCTCGAAGCTCGCGTTCATGAGCTGGCGGCGCGCGACGAGGTTGCGCGCCGGGCGCACGCTCAGCACGAGCAGCAGCGCCGACACCCCGAGCACCACCCCGACCAGGGCGACCGGGCCGCCCAGGCCGGTCCCGCCGTCGGGCACCGGCACCTCGCCCCGCCCGAGCGCGGGCACGAGCCACGACCCCACCGTCGCCCACGCGCCGTCGCTCACCACCCCCAGCCCCAGCACGACCGTGAGCCAGTTCAGCCACGCGAAGTTGCCCGTCACCAGCAGCCACGCCTGCGTGAGCACCACCACGCCGCCCGCCACGCTCGCGACTGGCTGCGGCGCGAACAGCGCGAAGGGCACCACGAGCTGCGTCACGTGGTTGCCCGCCACCTCCACCCGGTGCCACCACCGCGGCAGGTGGTGCGCGTGCCACGAGAACGGTCCCGGCAGGGGCTGCGTCTCGTGGTGGTAGTACAGCGCCGTCAGGTCGCGCCACGCCCGGTCGCCACGGACCTTGATGAGCCCCGCGCCCAGCTCGACCCGGAACAGGCACCACCGGGCCGCCAGCAGCACCAGCACCGGGGGAGCGACGCCCCCGCCCGACGACCCCAGCCAGCCCACGAGGAACGTCACCTCGCACAGCAGCGACTCCCAACCGAACCCGTAGAACCGCTGCCCGACGTTCACCACCGACAGGTACGCCGCCCACAGCAGCAGGAACGCGAGCGTCGTCACCCACCACGGGCCACGCTGCGGCACCCCCACCACGAGCAGCGCCGCGAGCACGACGGCGCACCACGCCAAGCCCACCACGAACCGGTCCGAGCACCACCGCCGCAGCATGCTCGGCCCGTCCCGCCACGACGTGCGGTCCACGAACGCCGCCACGGGCAGGAGCCCGCGCTCGCCCAGCAGCGGCCGCCACTGCCGCACCACGACCACGAACGCCACCACGAGCACGGCCGCCGTGCCGCGCTGCAGCACCTCGCGTGCCACGTCGTAGTCCGGTGCCCAGAACCACGACCCCAGCCACGTCGCCACGCGGCCGGGCCACCCGTCCGCCATCCCCCCACGGTAGGCGTGTGACCCGTGTCTCACCCGGGCGCGGCGGGCTCTCGCCGCCCTGCCTCGGGACGGTACCGGCCCCTACGATCGGGGCATGAGCAGCCAGGGCCTCACCCAGTCCACCGACCGCATGCGCGACGCCGGAGTCGCCCCCGCCGCCATCGACGTCTTCACCCGCTTCTACCGGCTCCTCGAGTCCGGCGCGACCGGCATGATCCCCGAGTCCGACGTCGAGCCCCTCACCGACGTCACCCGCCGCGACGCGCTCGACGTCCCCGACGACGCCGCCCGCGACGCCCTCCAGCGCACCGCGATCATCAAGCTCAACGGCGGCCTCGGCACCTCCATGGGCATGGACCGCGCCAAGTCCCTCCTCACCGTGCGCGACGCCGACCCGCAGCGCCCCGACAGCGGCCCCCTCACCTTCCTCGACGTCATCGTCGCCCAGGTCCGCGCCGCCCGGCACGCCACCGGAGCGCCCCTGCCGCTGCTCCTCATGAACTCGTTCCGCACCCAGGACGACACCCTCGCCGCGCTCGCCCCCCACGATGACCTCCCCGTCGCAGGCCTCCCGCTCGACTTCCTCCAGAACCGCGAGCCCAAGCTCCGCGCCGACGACCTCACCCCCGTCGACTGGCCCGCCGACCCCGAGCTCGAGTGGTGCCCGCCCGGCCACGGCGACCTCTACACCGCCCTGTTCGCCTCCGGCGCGCTGCGCGCCCTCCTCGACGCCGGCTACCGGTACGCCAGCGTCTCCAACTCCGACAACCTCGGCGCCGCGCCCGACGCCGCCATGGCCGGCTGGTTCGCCGCCAGCGGCGCCCCCTTCGCCGCCGAGGTCGCGCGCCGCACCCCCGCCGACCGCAAGGGCGGCCACCTCGCCGTCCGCCGCAGCGACGGGCGCCTCGTCCTGCGCGAGACCGCTCAGACGCCGCAGGACGACCAGGACGCCGCCGCCGACATCAGCACGCACCGGTACTTCAACACCAACAACCTCTGGTTCGACCTCGAGGCGCTCGCGGCCGAGCTCGACCGCACCGGCGGCGTGCTCGAGCTCCCGCTCATCAAGAACACCAAGACCGTCGACCCGACCGACCCGACCTCGCCCGAGGTCGTGCAGATCGAGTCCGCCATGGGCGCCGCCGTCGAGGTGTTCGACGGCGCCGTCGCCATCGAGGTCGGGCGCGACCGGTTCCTGCCCGTCAAGACGACGAACGACCTCCTGGTCCTGCGCTCCGACGTCTACGACCTCGACGACCGGTACCGGTTCGTCGCCCGGACCGACGCTCCGCTCGTCGACCTCGACCCGGCGCACTACAAGACCATCGCCGCGTTCGACGCCCGGTTCGACGACGGCACCCCGTCCCTGCGCGCGGCACGCTCCCTCACGGTCCGCGGCGACTGGACCTTCGGCTCGGGCGTCACCGTCACCGGCGACGCCGAGCTCGCCGACCCGGGCGGCTCCTCGCGCGTCCCCGACGGCGCCGTCGTCGGCCCGGACGGAGTCAGCGACTGACCGAGGGAGCACCCCGGATGGCCGAGGTAGAGCCCTGGTACCGCGAGGTAGAGGCCCGGTAGCGCGAGGTAGAGCCCTGGTAGCACGAGGTAGAGGCGTGGTTCTGGTGCTCGACGGCGCATGGTTCGCCTGGGGTGGTCGGCCATGGTGGCGGCTCGCCCGCGCCGTGCCATGGGTCACCGTGTAGCGCATGGCCCTGGCCTCGCGTCCGGCAGTTGGTTCCGGCGCAACCGGTACGCCTGAGGTGCGAGCGTCGCGCGCTCGTCCGACCGGAACCGCCGCCTGGTCGACCCTCCTGGTCACAGAACCGGCCGAGCGCAGTCGTCGCACCAGCCGCCGCAGGCGCCCGACCACCTCGGGAGACGAACGGCGACGGCGGACGATCGACCGCCATCGGGCATGACCAAGGCTCTACCTCGCGCTACCGGGTCTCTACCTCGCGCTACCGAGCCTCTACCTCGCGCTACCGGGTCTGTACCTCGGCCGGGCACGGCTCTACCTCGACGGGTGGGCTCATGCCGGGAGGTCGACGACGCGGTCCTCGCCCCGGCGGGGCTCGAGGGTGCCGGAGGAGGTGGCGGCGAGGTCGGCGTCGAAACGGTCGAGCTCGGCCGGGGGGACGAGGACGGTGAACGTGGCCGTCGCGCCGTAGCCGACGCCCTCGAGCGTGCCGTCGTGCTGGGCGCACCAGTCGCGCAGGACGCCGTGCAGGCGGCCGGCGTCGGCGTGCGGGACGTCGACGCGCACCTCGGTGAGCACCGCGCGGCGCACGGGACGCGCGACGTCGAGCGCCCCGCTCACCGCGGACGAGTACGCCCGGACGAGCCCGCCCGCGCCGAGCAGGACGCCCCCGAAGTAGCGCGTGACGACGGCGACCACGTCGGTGACCTGCCGGTGCCGCAGCACCTCGAGCATGGGGACGCCGGCGGTCCCGGAGGGCTCGCCGTCGTCCGTGGAGCGCTGCTGGTCGGCGTGGGTGCCGACGACGAGCGCGACGCAGTGGTGCCGCGCGTCCCAGTGCTCCTTGCGGACCCGGGCGATCACGGCGTCTGCCTCGGCGACCGAGGTGACGGGGGAGAGGTGCGCGAGGAACCGGGACTTCTTGACCACGAGCTCGTGGTCGACGGGTCGGGCGATCGTCCCCCACAGCTCACCGGTGCCCGCGCTCATCCCGCGACCCTACCTGTGCGCCCCGGGCCCCCGTGAGATAGCGACCTGCCGCCGAGATAGCGACGTGCGACCGTGCGGAACCGGCGTTCCGTGCGGTACGCCGCTATCTCGGCGGGTGCGGCCACCGGGGTCAGTCCGTGCCGGACTCCATGGCGGCGCGGTCCAGGAGCGCGTCGTCGCCCTCGGCCATGCCGCGCGAGGCGATGACCTCGGCGCCGCCCTCGGGCATCGCGCCGATGAGCTCGGTCGGCGCGCCGGTACCTGCCCCGATGAGCGCGGCGTGCGTCGTCCCGACGATCCCGATGCCGGCGTACTGCTCGAGCTTGGCGCGCGAGTCGGCGATGTCGAGGTTGCGCATGGTGAGCTGGCCGATCCGGTCCATGGGGCCGAACGCGGAGTCCTCGGTGCGCTCCATCGAGAGCTTGTCCGGGTGGTAGCTGAACGCGGGCCCGGTGGTGTCGAGGATCGAGTAGTCCTCGCCGCGGCGCAGGCGCAGCGTGACCTCGCCCGTGACGGCGGTGCTGACCCAGCGCTGGAGCGACTCGCGGATCATGAGCGCCTGCGGGTCGAGCCAGCGCCCCTCGTACATGAGACGGCCGAGACGGCGGCCCTCGGTGTGGTACTGCGCGAGCGTGTCCTCGTTGTGGATCGCGTTGACGAGGCGCTCGTACGCGGCGTGCAGGAGCGCCATGCCGGGCGCCTCGTAGATGCCGCGGCTCTTGGCCTCGATGATGCGGTTCTCGATCTGGTCGGACATGCCGAGGCCGTGGCGACCGCCGATCGCGTTGGCCTCGTTCACCAGGTCGACGGCGGACTCGAACTCGCGACCGTCGATCGTCACCGGTCGGCCCTGGACGAAGCCGATCGTCACGTCCTCGGTCGCGATCTCGACCGAGGGGTCCCAGAACCGGACGCCCATGATCGGGTCGACGGTCTCGATGCCGGTGTCGAGGTGCTCGAGCGTCTTCGCCTCGTGCGTCGCCCCCCAGATGTTGGCGTCGGTCGAGTAGGCCTTCTCCGTGCTGTCGCGGTAGGGGAGGTCGTGGGCGAGGAGCCACTCCGACATCTCCTTGCGACCGCCGAGCTCGGCGACGAAGTCGGCGTCGAGCCACGGCTTGTAGATGCGCAGGGCCGGGTTGGCGAGCAGGCCGTAACGGTAGAACCGCTCGATGTCGTTGCCCTTGAACGTGGACCCGTCGCCCCAGATCTGGACGTCGTCCTCGTGCATCGCGCGCACCAGCAGGGTGCCGGTGACGGCCCGGCCCAGGGGAGTGGTGTTGAAGTACGCGCGCCCGCCGGAGCGGATGTGGAACGCCCCGCAGGCCAGGGCCGCGAGGCCCTCCTCGACGAGCGCCGCGCGGCAGTCGACCAGGCGCGCGACCTCGGCGCCGTACGCCGTGGCGCGTCCCGGCACCGACGCGATGTCGGGCTCGTCGTACTGGCCGATGTCGGCGGTGTAGGTGCAGGGCACGGCGCCCTTGTCGCGCATCCAGGCGACGGCGACGGACGTGTCGAGGCCGCCGGAGAACGCGATCCCGACGCGCTCGCCGACGGGGAGGGAGGTGAGAACCTTGGACATGGTCAAAGTATGCGCGAATCTGCATAGGTATTCAATCTCGCGCGACAGGCCGGGCTCCTCCGAGCCCGTTCCGGTGTGTCCTGCCACGAATAGTGTGCCAAGCGGGTAGGTTCTCGACCGTGACCACCGACTCCGCCGCCTCGCCTCCCGGCGGCCCCGACGACACCGGCTCCAGCTCCGCCGCCGCACCGTCCCGGTACCCCCGGCCGACGGTCTCGCTGGACGAGGCCGAGTGGGTGTGGCGCACGCTCGCGACCGAGGCGATGGTCGAGGCGGCGAAGCCGGAGACGGTGCGCCTCGCCGTGATCGCCGGCCTCACGCGTGCGACCGGGGCCCGGTACGGCGACCTCCTGCGGTGCACGGCGGACGCGATCGACCTCGGACCCGCGACGGCGCGCGCGGGGGAGGGGAGGGTCGTGCTCACGCACGGCAAGCACCGCACGGTGCGCGAGCACGTGCTCAGCGCGAGCGTGGTCGTGGTGCTGCGGCGCTGGATGGCCGTGCGCGAGGTGCTCGCGGCGGACCTCGAGGGGTCGGTGCCGCGCGCGCTGCTGCTCACGGTGCACCACACGCACGACAACGGCGTGACCGTCTCCAGCGGCCTGCCCATCACCAAGCAGGGTCTCGTGCTCTCGTGGCGGCGGTTCGTGCACCGGACGAACGCCCGCTACGGCGCCGTGCGGGCTCCGTTGCCGACGCGCTTCGAGCAGGTCCGGCGGGCGTGGGTCGAGGCGTCAGCGCCCGTCGGCAGCGGGATCGTCGCCGGACCCGGGCTCGGCGACGACGCCGGGCGGGACGCCCTCCTCGCCGCCGAGCTCCTGGAACAGGGTGACGTGGAGGCCGGCGGGGGCGTCGAGCCGTGAGTTGAGCGAGCCCCACGGGGTGCGGGTCGGGGGAGCGGCGAGGTCTGCCCCGGCCTCGACCGCGCGCTCGGTGGCGGCCCGCGCGTCGTCCACCTCGAACGCCACGCGCAGGTGGCCGGCCACCTGGCGCCCGACCTCGACGTCGTCGATCGCCCGCTTGTGGGCCGGGTTCGCGATCTCGAGCGTCGCGCGCCCGACGTCGAGGATCGCCACCCGGTCGTCCTCGCCGTCGGCGTAGGCGATGCGCTCGGGGAGGCCCAGCACGTCGCGGTAGAAGGTGAGGGCGGCGTCGTAGTCCTCCGCCTCCACGACGAGGCGCAGCTGGCGGATGACGGGCTGTCGGGGCGTGTTCTCGCTCATGCGTCGACCCTACGTCGCACCTCGGAAAAAAATAGTGTGCCAAGCGGTCATACCCACCCCACCCTCCGTACTCGGCTCACCGACGAGCACGGAAGAGCCGGCCGCCCACCCCGACGAGCGAGGCGGGCGGCCGGCTCTGCCCTGGGGGGAAGCGGCCGAGACGGGGAGCGGGGTCAGGGCTGGCCGGCGGCCGCCTGCTCGGCCTTGCGTGCGGCGCCGGTCTCGGTGCGCGCGCCGTCGGTGGAGAGGTCGCCTCCGGTCGACTCGAGGTGCGCCCGGACGAACCAGTGGAACAGCTCGAGGTCGTGCAGGTGCCCGATGAGCAGGTCGTTCGTGACGTCGTCGAGGCCCTCGGTCGCGGACGCCGCCTCGCGGTGCGCCGTGATGACCCCGACGTACACCTCGTCGAGGGCGCCGAGGTGAGCGATCGTCGACGCGCGGCCGAGGGAGTAGTCCTCCCAGGTCCGCTCGGCGACGAGCGCGCCGGGGGTGCCCTTCGGGGAGACGCCGAGGGTCGCGATGCGCTCCGCGACGGCGTCGACCATCGCCCGGACGGCGTCGACCTGGGGGTCGATCATCTCGTGCACCGCGATGAAGTGCGGCCCGACGACGTTCCAGTGGATGTGCTTGAGCGTGAGCTGCAGGTCGTTGAGCGCGTGCAGGCGCTCCTGGAGGATCCCGGCGACCTTCGCCCCTTCCTCGGGGGTGAGCGACGGGACGGTGTACTTCGGCAGGTCGGAGCGAGCGGCCATGGGTGCCTCCTCGGGTCGGGTGCGTACGCCGCGGCGGCGGCGGGACGGTCTCGGGTGCCGTCCCCGCCATCGTCGGGCGGTCCTCGGCCGCTCGCAGGGCGAGGTCAGTCCCGCGGCGTGACGAGCAGCACGAGGCCCAGCACGGCGACGCCACCGAGCGCGGTGGCGACCGCCGACGAGACGTCTCTCGCCGTGACGACCTGGACGCCGAGCGCCACCACGAGCAGCGCGGCCTGCAGCACGACCACCCGACGGAGGTCGGGCAGCACCGCCCGCAGCTCGGCACGCGCGTCGGGCGGCACGTGGTCCGCCCACCAGGCGGCGCGCAGGACGAGGTGGCCCAGCGGGAGGAGCACGAGCACGACGGGGTCGAAGGGACCGTCCCCCTCCACGAGCAGGAGGAGGCCGCCGAGGAGCACGAGCACGTGCGGCACCGGTGGTGCGGGGAGGAAGGTCGTCGCGGTCCCGAGGACGACGGCGGTGCCCCAGACGAACGACGGTGCGAGTCCCGTCGTCTGGAGCGCCGCTCCGGTGAAGGCGCCGGCGAGGACGAGGAGGACGGCGCGCAGCCACCACCCCGCGAAGGTGCGCCCGGTCTCGACCTCGAGGCGAGGACGCGGCCCCGCGGTGACGACCTCGCGTCGGACGAGGCGTCTCATCGGGCACCCCCGACGGGGCTCGGTCGACCGGGACCCTGTCGGTCGAGCCGGCGCGCCGCGAGCTCGAGCGTCCCGCGAGCGCCGTCGGCGCCGGGCGTGCCGTCGTACCAGCGTGCGACGACGACCCCGCGCTCGCGCAGGTCGTGCACGCGGTCCGCGCGCTCGTGGCGCGTGACGGCCCAGGCGGTCGCGACGTGGTCGTCCACGCCGGCGAGGGAGACGGGCGGGAGGACGTCGACGACGACCACCACGTGCCCGGTGTCGTGCCACTGGCGCGCGAGGCGGGGCGCCTCGTCGTCGAGGAGGGTCGAGAAGAGGTAGACGGCGGCGCCGGCGGGGACCTGGGGCGGGCGGTGCCGGGCGGAGGGGTCGCCGACGGGTCGGGCGAGGGCGAGGCCGTGGAGGATGCGGCGCAGGTGGCGTCGCCCGCCGCCGGCGCGGACGGGTCGGGCGAGTCGGCCGAGGTCGTCGAGGGCGACGCGGTCGCCGTCGGCGAGGACGGCCTGGGCGACGGACGCGGCGGCGTGGCGGGCGAGGTCGAGGGAGGTGGCCTCGTCGGGGCGCTGTGCGCCGACGCCGTTCCAGGTGGCGAGGTCGGGGGCGACCTCGTCGCGGGAGTCGACGACGAGGACGACGGTCGCCTCGGCGGTGCCGAAGGTGCGGCGGACGTAGAGGGTGTCGAGGGTGGGGGAGCGGCGGGCGGTGGCGCGCCAGTCGATGCGGCGGAGCCGGTCGCCGGGGCGGAAGGCGTCGACGTCGCGGAGCTCGGTGCCGTCGCCGGGGCGTCGGGAGGTGTGGGGTCCGGAGAGTCCGCGAAGTCGGGAGGAGAGGGGCAGTCGTCCGAGCGGGAGCGGGCGGGGCAGGACGAGGCGGCGCGGTCCGCGGGCGACGCGGGGAACCTGCTCCTCGACGCCGTCGGGGCCGTAGGCGGCGTAGTCGACGCGGAGGCTGTCGGTGACGCCGGTGCGTGCGGAGGGCGCGCGCCAGGCGAGCTCGTGGGTTCCGGGCGTGGCACGGACCAGCCGTTCGGTGACGAGGCCGCCGGGGGCGAGGGCGCGCAGCCGCAGGAGCTCGACGCCGGGCGGCACGTCGGCGACGGTGCGGGCTGCGAGGGTGCCGGGTGGGGTGTCGGTGTCGAGGACGACCCGCACGCTGACGGGTCCGTGCGGGCGGCGGGTCCAGCCCCAGACGGCGCTGAGCAGGGGCGCGAGCCCGAGGAGTGCGACGTCGGGACGGCGGAGGAGGACGCCGAGGGCGAGGAGGGTGCTGCCGAGGAGGACGCCGGCGGCGAGGTGGACGGTGGTGCGCCAGCGGGGCGCGTCGGTGTCGCGGTCCGCCGCAGGGGTGCTCATCCGCGAGCGCCGACGGTGGCGGGTCCGGGGACGGTCTGGAGGATGCCGGCGACGACGGTCTCGGGCCGCAGGTCGGCGGCCCACGCCCCGGGGGTGAGGGTGAGGCGGTGGGCGAGCACGGGGACGGCGACGCGTTTGACGTCCTCGGGCAGGACGACGTCGCGTCCGTCGAGGACGGCGACGCCGCGGGCGAGGAGGGCCAGGTTCTGGGAGCCGCGGGGCGATGCGCCGACCTCGAGGTCGCGGTGGGTGCGGGTGGCGGCGGCGAGGTCGACGCAGTAGGCGACGACGTCGGGGTGGACGTCGACCTGCTCGACGGCGGTCTGCATGGCGAGGACGGTGTCGCGGTCGACGACCTGGCGGACGACGGGGTCGTCGTGGCGGCGGGCGATGCGGCGGGTGAGGACCTCGCGCTCCTCGTCGCGGCCGGGGTATCCGACGGAGAGGCGCACCATGAAGCGGTCGAGCTGTGCCTCGGGGAGCGGGTAGGTGCCTTCGTGCTCGACGGGGTTGGACGTCGCGACGACGTGGAAGGGGCGGGGCAGCGCGTGGGTGGTGCCCTCGACGGTGACCTGGCGCTCGGCCATGGACTCGAGCAGCGCGGACTGCGTCTTGGGGGCGGTGCGGTTGATCTCGTCGGCGAGCAGCAGCCCGGTGAAGACCGGCCCGGGCCGGAACTCGAACGTCCGGGTCGCGGGGTCGTACACGGAGGACCCGGTGACGTCGGAGGGCAGGAGGTCGGGGGTGCACTGCAGTCGGGTGAAGTCGAGGCCGAGGGCCCGGGCGAGGCTGCGCGCGGCGAGGGTCTTGCCGAGCCCGGGGACGTCCTCGAACAGCACGTGCCCGCCGGCGAGGACGGTGGCGAGCGCGAGGGTGAGGGGTTCGCGGGCGCCGACGACGGCGGTCGCGACCTCGTCGAGGACGGCGCGGCCGTGCGCGGCGACGGTGGGCACGTCGAGGGTCGTGCCCGGTCCGGCGGGGCGGGGTGCGGGGTCGGCGGTCATCGGGGTGTCCCTCCGTCGGGGCGGTCCGGGTGGTCGTGGATGGTCGTCGGTTCGGGCTGGTCAGGCTGGTCGATCCGGTCGAGCGCCGCGAGCCAGGTGTCGAGCTCGGCGGGCGTGGGGAGGCGGTCGTCGGTGACGAGGTCGTGGACGGTGCGCGCGGCGCGGGGGCCGAGGAGGCGGGCCACGTCGGTGGCGGCGCCGGGGTCGGCGAGGTCGTCGACGCCGTGGCGGGCGAGGCGACGCTCCGTGAGGTGGCGCACGCGGCGGGCGGCGGCGGCCGTGACGCGCCCGTCGCGGCCCAGGACGGACCAGCCGAGGTCGGACACGTCGCGCCGGTTGCCGTCGCGCCGCACGTCGGGGACGCGCGGCCACACGGTGTCCCCGGCGTAGCCGGTGCGGTGCCACAGCAGGACGCCCGCGACGCCGAGCGCGGTGAGCATGAGGGCGTGCGCGGGCGAGAACCCGAGCAGCACGAGGAGCGCGCCGAGCCCGACGACGGCGGTGGCCGCGAGCAGGGCGTGCCGGTCGGCCGGGCGCAGCCGGTCCCAGCGTCCGCGCGCCCTCACGGCCGGGCCTCGTCGTGGAGCGGGCGGCCATGGGGCGCGGGGGTCAGGTCCTGGGCGCCGCCGACCCGCGTCGTGAGGTCGGCCGCGATGCGGGCGAGCGCCGCGCGTGCGGCCTCCAGGTCGCGCTCCCCGAGCGCCGTCTCGCCGAACCGGGCCCGGTGGTACAGGCCGCGCAGCGTCGCGACCGCTTCCGGGTCCACCCGGGTGCTCGCCAGGACCGCGGTCGTGAACTCGGTCGGGGTCTGCGCGGGGTCGCGCCGGGTGCCTGCCCGCTCCGCGGCGCGCTCGAGCGCGACCCAGGCGGCGACGACGGCGTCGTGCGGGTCCGCGTCCGGCGCGCGCAGGTCGTCGTGCGCCCGCTGGACCGCCTCCCGCAGCTCCGGCACGACCGGGTCCTCGGCCGCGTGGACGGAGACGTCGCCGGACGCCGTGACGAGGAAGTCGCGTCGGCGTCGCCGACGCACGAGGAGCGCCGGGAGGTAGCGGCGCGCCAGCACGACGAGGACCACGAGCACGACCGCGACCAGGAACCAGAGCAGGTACGCGTCGAACGACAGGCCGCCGGTGTCGATCAGTGCACGGAGGTCCTCCCGCTCCTGCGACAGGACGTCGGTCGCGGCGGTGTCCGGCGGCGGCGCGACCGGGTCCTGCGCGACGTCGTCGAACCAGCCGGGCGCGTCCCAGCCCCACGGCGCGCCGACGGCGGCGGCGAGCACGGCCGCGAGCGCCAGCGCGGCGACGACGGCGAAGCGGCCCGGCCCGGGCCGGCGGTGGTTGTCCCCCTGCGGTGCGGTCATGCGGGCCGTAGCGACTCGGCGTGGACGCCGGCGACGGCGGCGGCGACGAACGCGGCGGGGTCGGCGTCGAGCCCGCGGCCCATGGTGGAGAGCCGGACGGGGACGTCGTGGAGGGCGTCGAGGAGGGCGAGGCCGGCTGGGACGTCGACGAGGTGGTGGCGCCCGGTGGGGGCCGCGAGGGTCGCGGCCTGCTCGGCGACGCGGCCCGTGAGGCCGGCCCCCCACCCGGCGAGCCGCTCGACGTCGGGCGTGGGGACGGGCACGGGGACGTCGCTGGGGGCGAGGGCGACGCGGCCGTACGCGGTGAGGGAGTGGTGGGAGACGCCGAGGTGGCGGTCGCGGGCGTCGGCGCCGGAGACGCGCAGGGACGCGACGGGTCGGCCGCCCAGGGCGGCGACGGCGTTGAGGGCCTCGCCGGCGGCGACACCGGAGAAGCCCCAGCGCGTGCCGGTGCCGAGGTTGCCGGGTCCCTGGGCGACGACGACGAGGTCGGCGCCGGCGACGTGGCGCGCGGCGAGGAGGCCGGTGTGCACGGTGACGGCCTCGAGGTCGCCGCCGAACGCCTGACCGACGGTGAGGCAGGTGTCGAGCCAGCCGGTGTCGCGCAGGGTGGCGACGGTGCGGGAGAACGCGGCGGGCAGGGCGCCGCCGTCGGTCATGACGTAGGCGACGCGGGGGGCGGGGCGGCCCGCGAGCGCCGCGGCGTGCCGGGCGCCGGCGACGACGGCGGGCAGGGCGGAGTGGAGGTCGGCGACGACGACGGGGGTGCCGTCGAGGTCGTCGGCGTCGCGGAGGGTGTCGTGGTGGGGGGACTCCTGCTCGTCGACGCCGAGGACGAGGGCCTGGAGGGGGGTGTAGCGGGCCTTGACGAGGTGGCCGGGCCCGGGTGCGGGGTCGGGCGGGAGGGGGGTGCCGGGCTGGGCGGGGCCGACGACGAGGGCGTACCCGCCGGTGCCGAGGCCGCGCGCGAGGGCGGAGACGTTGAGGAGCACGTGGTCGCCGGGGTCGGGGGTGCCGACGAGCTGGGTGTACGCGAGGGCGCGCACGGTCGCGTCGGGGTCGTCGTCGCGCCCGGGCAGGGGGTCGTGGAGCTGCACGTGCAGCTCCTGGGCGCCGGTCCAGGTCTTCGCGTGCGACACCACGGTCGCGGTCCGCCACGTGATCACGCGGCACACCCTATCGACCGACTAGCGTTGGGCCCGATGTCCGAGCCCACGCCCCCCTCGTCCGTGCCCGACCCTGCGCCGTCGTCGTCGGGGTCGCCGACGAACCCGGCCGCGCGCCTGCTGAACCTGGTGATCGCGCTGGTGAACACGAACGCGTCGATGACCAAGCAGCAGATCCGCACCAGCGTGGCGGGGTACGGCGACGCCCCGTCCCCGGACGCGTTCGAACGGATGTTCGAGCGTGACAAGGACACGTTGCGCGACCTGGGGATCCCGATCGTGACGGTGGACGCGGGCGGGCACGCGGACGAGGTGGGGTACCGGATCGACCAGGACGCCTACGCGCTGCCCGCGGTGGACCTGACGCCGGCGGAGCTGGGGGTGCTGGCGCTGGCGGCGCAGTTCTGGCAGGACAAGACGCTGCGGACGGACATCTCGCGGGCGCTGACGAAGCTGCGGGCGGCGGGCGCGGGGGAGACCGCGATGGACGTGGTGGCGGGTCTGGCGCCGCAGGTGCGGCCGGTGGGGGACGCGTACGCGACGCTCATGGACGCGATCTCGGCGCGGCGGGCGGTGTCGTTCACGTACCGGGCGGCGAGCACGGGCGAGGTGCGGGCGCGGCGGGCGCAGCCGTGGCGGATCGCGGCGCGGCGCGGGGGCTGGTACCTGGTGGGGTTCGACCTGGACCGGGGGGCGCCGCGGTCGTACCGGCTGAGCCGGGTCGAGGGCCGGGTGCGGGCGACGGGTCCGCGCGACGCGTTCGAGGTCCCGGCGGACGTGGACGTGGACGCGGCGCTGGGCACGCGCGACGCGGGCGGGGTGGCGCGCCTGGCGGTGGTGCCGGAGCGAGCGGGTGCGCTGCGGGCGCGCGGCACGGTCGTGGGGTCGGTGCCCGACGCGCGGGCGGGCGACGGCGCGGGCCGCGACGTGCTGGATGTGGCGTACGACGTGCGGTACGCGCTGGCGGACGAGGTCGTGGGGTACGGCGACGCGGTGCTCGTGCTCGGGCCGCCGGACCTGCGCGCGGCGGTCGTGCGCCGGCTGCGGGACGCGGCGGCGCTGGGCTCGTCGTCGGTGCCCGCGCAGGGGCCGGAGCAGGGCGAGGGGTCGACGGAGGTGGCGGGGCGTGGCTGAGCGCGCGGACGACCGGCTGGTGCGCCTGCTGGGCATCGTCGCGTACCTGGACGGGGCGGGGCCGGTGCCGGTGGGCGAGCTCGCCCGGCACTTCGGCGTGAGCGAGCGCCAGGTCCTGGACGACGTCGACGCCCTCTGGGTGTCCGGCACCCCCGGGTACTGGCCGGACGACCTCATCGACTTCGACGCCGACTCGATCGAGCGCGGCGTCGTGCGGCTCACCGAGGCGCGCGGCATGACCCGGCCCCTGCGCCTGGGCACGCGCGAGGCCGTGGCGCTCATCGCGGCGCTCCGGGCCATGCGGGAGACGGCGGCGGTGCAGGCCGACCCCGAGCGCGCGGGCGTCGTGGAGTCGGTGCTGCGCAAGCTCACCGACGCCACGGGCGAGGCCGCGGCCTCGCTCGACGTGCAGCTCGCGCCCGAGGGCGACCCGCGCGTCGTCGCGGCCATCACGAGCGCGCTCGTCGCGGGCCACCGGCTGCGCATCCGGTACGTGACGGCCGCCGACGAGGAGTCCGAGCGCGAGGTCGACCCCGTGTCCCTGCACACGCAGGACGAGCACGCGTACCTGCTCGCGTGGTGCCACCGCGCCCGCGGGCGCCGCACGTTCCGCGTCGACCGCATCCTCGCCGCCACCGAGCTCGACCAGCCCGTCGAGGGGCACGACGTCGACCCCGACGTCGACTTCACCCCCACCGGCGACGCACCGCTCGCGACGATCACGTTCGCCAGCCCCGCGCGCGCCGTCGCGGAGCAGGTCCCCGTCGAGTCCGTGCGCAACCTGCCCGACGGCGCGTTCGAGGTCCGCCTGCGCGTCACCAACCCCGTGTGGCTGCGACAGCTCCTCACCGAGCGGGCGCGGCACGTGCTCGCCGTCGAGCCGGCGTCGGTCGCGCGCGACGTGCGCGAGGCCGCGAGCGCCGCCCTGTCCGCGTACGCGCACCTGCCCGGCGGACCCGACGACGGGCCGGGCGCCGACCCGTCCGGCGACCAGGCCGCTGGCTAGGGTGGGCGGCATGTGGTTCTGGGTCTGGACGCTGCTCGTCGTCGGCACGCTCGTGGGCGCGTTCTTCCTCACGCGGCACCTGTGGCGGTCCGTGAAGGGGCTGGGGCGCGAGCTGTCGCGCGCCTCGCAGGTCGCGGCGGACATGAGCGCGCGGGCGGACGAGCTGTCGCGCGCCCTGGAGGAGGCGCAGCCCTCGACCGCGCCGACCCTGTTCGACGACCCGGTCGTGCTCCAGGAGCGTGTGGACCTGCTGCGCGCCGAGCGGGTGGAGCGGCGCGCGCAGCGGCGCCGGCGCGACGAGCAGGTCTGGTCCCGCTGGCGCCGGTTCAACGCGTAGGGTTCACCGCGTAGACTCGCTCGCGTAGCGCCGTTCGCCTCGAGGAGGAGTTAGCCCATGGGCATGCTCAAGCCCTGGCACATCATCGTGCTGGTCGTCGTCATCCTGCTCCTGTTCGGTGCGCGTCGACTCCCCGACCTGGCCAAGAGCGTCGGGCAGTCGCTGAAGATCTTCAAGAGCGAGGTCAAGGACCTGCGCGAGGACGACACCACGCCGCCCGCGGCGGGTGGCGCCGGCTCGACGTCCGCGTCGACCGGCACCTCCTCGCCGACCGTGACCGGAGGGACGACGTCGCCCGAACCGGGCGACACCTCGAAGGGATAGTCGGTGTCACGTACGTCTCGTGACCCCGAGGGGCGGATGCCGCTCCGCGAGCACCTCCTGGAGCTGCGCAAGCGCCTCTTTCTCGCCGCGTGCGGCCTCGTGGTCGGCGCGATCGTCGGGTGGTTCCTCTACGAGCCGCTGCTCGAGGCCCTGCAGGCGCCGCTGCTCAAGGCGGCGGAGGAGCAGGACAAGGTCATCAGCCTGAACTTCTCGGGCCTGGCCTCCGCGCTCGACATGAAGGTCAAGGTCTCCCTCTTCCTCGGCGTCATCGTCACCTGCCCGTGGTGGCTGTACCAGCTGTGGGCGTTCATCACGCCGGGTCTGACGACCCGGGAGAAGCGGTACGCGTTCGCGTTCCTCGGCGCGTCGGTCCCGCTGTTCCTCGGCGGCGCGTTCCTCGCGTGGTGGGTCCTGCCGCACGCGGTCGACATCCTCGCCGGGTTCGTGCCGGAGGGCGCGACCAACCTGGCCGACGCGCAGGGCTACCTGAGCTTCGTCATGCGCCTCGTGCTGGCGTTCGGGCTCGCGTTCGTGATGCCCGTGGTGCTCGTCGCGCTCAACGCGGCCGGGATCATGCGCGCGTCCGCGATGGCCAAGGGCTGGCGGTGGGCGGTGCTCGTCGCGTTCCTGTTCGCGGCCGTCATGACCCCCACGCCGGACGCGCTGACGATGATCTTCGTGGCGCTGCCGATCTGCGGCCTGTACTTCGCGGCGCTCGGCATCAGCTACCTCCACGACCGGCGCGTCGACAAGCTCGACGCCGCACGGCTCGCCCTGTGAGCGCCGCGCCCCGGCCGCGCCCCCGTGGGCGCGGGGGCCGCGCGTGAGCACGGTCGCGCTCGTCGTCAACCCGACGGCGGGGCGCGGCCGCGGCCGCGCGGCCGGGGGGCGCACCGCCGACGCGCTGCGCGCCGCCGGGCACGCCGTCGTGGACCTCAGCGCCCCGAGCCTGCCCCTCGCGCAGGAGTCCGCCGACGCCGCCGTGCGCGGACCGGGCGGGGACGGCGCGGGTGCGCGGCCCGGGGTGGACGCGCTCGTCGTCGTCGGCGGGGACGGCATGGTGCACCTCGGCGTGAACGCGACCGCCGGGACCGGCGTCCCGCTCGGGATCGTCGCGGTCGGGACGGGCAACGACTTCGCGCACGGCCTCGGGCTGCCCACGACCCGCGCCGACCGGTGCGTGGACGCCCTCCTCGCGGCCCTCGGCCCCGCCGCCGGCACCGTGTCCTCGGCGAGCGCCGCGCCGTCCGTGCGCGCCGTCGACGCCGCGCGCGTCACGGGCGAGCACCTGCCCGCCCCGCGCTGGTACGCGGGCGTGCTGTCCGCGGGGATCGACGCGGCCGTCAACGCGCACGCGAACGCGGCCACCTGGCCCCGCGGCCGGTCCCGGTACGCGCGCTCGGCCCTCACGGAGATCACCCGGTACCGCCCGTACGGGTACCGGGTCACGCTGCGCGGCGTCCCCGCGGGCGACGAGCTGCCCGACCTGCTCGCCGGGGCGCCCCTCCTGCGCGACGGTGCCGCCCTCGGCACGGCGGACCCGGCCGACCCGGGACCGCAGGACGGGCGGACCGTGGTGTGGGAGTCCCCGGGCGCGCTCGTGTCGGTCGCGAACGGGCCGCGCATCGGCGGCGGCATCCGGATCGCGCCGGGCGCCGCGCTCGACGACGGCCTGCTCGACGTCGTCGTCGCGGGCCCGTTCGGGCGCTGGGGCGCGACGCGCATCTTCCCCGGCATGTACGCGGGTCGGCACCTGGCGAACCCGGGGGTGGGGACGCTGCGCGCGACGTCGGTGACGGTCGCGGCGACCGAGGCGGGCGCGACCCCGCCCCACGCGTTCGCCGACGGGGAGCACCTGGGCCCCCTGCCGCTGCGGGTCGACGTCGTCCCGGGCGCGCTGCACGTCCTCGACGCCCCGGCCGGCGCCGCCGCGCAACGCTGAGGACCGCGGACGAACGGCCCGCGACCCGTCGCCGGGCGGCCCGCGCGCCGACCGGCAAGGTGGGCGGTGGACCGTAGGCTGGCACCATGACGGCCGCTGAATCGCCCGCCGCCCGTTACGCCGCGTCCCGGGCCCGCCAGGCGGCGTCCCGCACCCGGCTCGCGGAGTTCCGGCAGGTCCTCGACTTCCCCCTCGACGACTTCCAGGAACGGGCGTGCGAGGCGCTGGAGGAGGGCCGCGGCGTGCTCGTCGCCGCGCCGACGGGCGCGGGCAAGACGGTCGTGGGCGAGTTCGCCGTGCACCTCGCCCTCGCGGGCGGGCGCAAGGCGTTCTACACCACCCCCATCAAGGCGCTGTCGAACCAGAAGTACGGCGACCTCGTGCGCCGCTACGGCGCCGACTCGGTCGGCCTGCTCACGGGCGACACGACGATCAACGGGGAGGCGCCCGTCGTCGTCATGACGACCGAGGTGCTGCGCAACATGCTGTACGCGGGCTCGCGCACGCTCGACGGCCTCGCGTTCGTCGTCATGGACGAGGTGCACTACCTCGCCGACCGGTTCCGCGGACCGGTGTGGGAGGAGGTCATCATCCACCTGCCCGACGACGTCCAGCTCGTCTCCCTGTCCGCGACCGTGTCCAACGCGGAGGAGTTCGGCGACTGGCTCGAGATGGTGCGCGGCGACACGACCGTCGTCGTCAGCGAGCGCCGGCCCGTGCCGCTGTGGCAGCACGTCCTCGTCGCGTCGGCGAACCCGGCGACCGGGGTCGCGCACGCGGGCGGCGGGCGCGCGCTCGGCGCGGACCTGCTCGACCTGTACGCCGGGCACGTGGACCCCACGGACCCGGGCGTGAACCCGCCCATCAACCCGGACCTGCTGGCCGCGTTCCGCGCGGCCCCGCGCACGAGCGCGTCGGGGCCGGGCGGGCGCCGCGGCCCGGGCGACCGCGGGTACCGGAGGCGGGGCGGTCGGCGTCCCGGCCCCGACCGGTCAGGGCTCGGGGCGCGCCGCACCCCGGCGCGGTTCGCCGTCGTGGACGCGCTGGACGCCGACGGGCTGCTGCCCGCGATCTACTTCATCTTCTCCCGCGCCGGGTGCGAGGGGGCCGTGCAGCAGTGTCTCGCCGCCGGGCTCCGCCTCACCTCGCCCGCGGAGGAGGCGGAGATCCGTCGGGTCGCCGAGGAGCGCACCGAGACGATCCCGGCCGAGGACCTGGACGTGCTCGGGTACTGGACGTGGACCGAGTCGCTCGCGCGCGGGATCGCGGCGCACCACGCCGGGATGCTGCCCGTGTTCAAGGAGACGGTCGAGGAGCTGTTCAGCCGCGGCCTCGTCAAGGTCGTGTTCGCCACCGAGACCCTCGCGCTCGGCATCAACATGCCCGCCCGGTCCGTCGCGCTGGAGAAGCTCGTCAAGTGGGACGGCACCGCGCACGTCGACGTCACCCCCGGCGAGTACACCCAGCTCACCGGCCGCGCCGGGCGGCGCGGTATCGACGTCGAGGGGCACGCCGTCGTCGTCGACCACGCGGGCCTGGACCCCGTCCACCTCGCGGGCCTGGCGTCCAAGCGCCTGTACCCGCTGCGGTCCAGCTTCCGGCCGACGTACAACATGGCGGTCAACCTCGTCGCGCAGGTCGGGCGGGACCGGGCGCGCGAGGTGCTGGAGACGTCGTTCGCGCAGTTCCAGGCCGACCGCGGGGTCGTCGGGCTCGCGAAGCAGGCGCAGGCGCACGCCGAGGCGCTCGACGGGTACGCGCAGGCCATGACGTGCGACCGCGGCGACTTCGCGCAGTACGCGGCGCTGCGGCGGCGCATCACCGCGCGCGAGGGCGACCTGTCGCGCGCCGCGAGCCGGTCGCGCCGCGCGGAGGTCGTGGCGGCGTTCGAGCGGCTGCGGCCCGGGGACGTGGTCGAGGTGCCGTCGGGGCGGCGCGCGGGCTACGTCGTCGTGCTCGACCCGGGGGAGGGGGCCGGGTTCGACGGCCCGCGCCCCACCGTGCTCACCCAGGACCGGCAGGTGAAGAAGCTCACCGTGGCCGACGCGCCCGGCGGCATCCGCACCGTCGCCACGGTCCGGGTCCCCAAGTCCTTCAACCCGCGCGTGCCCGCGCAGCGGCGCGACCTCGCCTCCACGCTGCGCAACGCCCTCGGGGCGCTCGACGAGCCCGGCGCGCGACCCGGGCGCACCCCCCGCACCCGGTCCGCCGCCGCGGACGACGCCGAGCTCTCCCGCCTGCGCGCGCAGCTGCGCGCCCACCCGTGCCACGACTGCCCCGACCGCGAGGACCACGCGCGCTGGGCCGAGCGCTGGGCCCGGCTCAAGAAGGAGCACGACCAGCTCGTGCGCCGCGTCGAGGGCCGCACCGGGTCCATCGCGCGCGTGTTCGACCGCATCTGCGACGTCCTGCTCACCCTCGGCTACCTCGCCCCCGGCGAGGTCGCGGACGACCCGGTCGCGCCCCTGGAGGACGCGCTGGACGCGGAGGATCCCGCGGGCGGCACGCACCCCGACCCCGACGGTGCCCGTGACCGTGACCGCGCAGGACGGGCCGGGCTGCGCGTCACCCCCGACGGGCAGTGGCTGCGCCGCCTGTACGCGGAGAACGACCTGCTGCTCGCCGAGTGCCTGCGCCGGGGTGTGTGGGAGGACCTCGACGCACCCGCCCTCGCGGCGGTGGTGTCCACGTGCGTGTACGCGGGGCGGCGCGAGGACCACGGCGAGCCCGACGTGCCCGGCGGCCCCCACGGGAAGCTCGCCCGCGCGCTCGAGGCGACCACGCGCGTGTGGTCCGAGGTGGACGACCTGGAGGAGGCGCACGACATCGACGCGACCGGCGCCCTCGACGAGGGCCTCGTCACGGCCGTGCACCGCTGGGCCGTGGGCCGCAGCCTCGACGCCGTGCTGCGCGGCTCGGAGATCGCCGCCGGCGACTTCGTGCGCTGGTGCAAGCAGGTGATCGACGTCCTCGACCAGGTGGCGACCGCGGCGCCGACGCCCGCCGTGCGGCGCACCGCGCACCAGGCGATCGAGAGGCTGCGGCGCGGCGTCGTCGCGTACTCGAGCGTCTGAGCCGGCCGAGCGGGCGCCCCCGGGCGCCCGGCCGGGTGCGTGACGTGCGCGACACCCGTCGCGACCTGCACGGACGTCACACCGGAACGGCGCGTTTCGGGCGGTTGTGGCGGTATCGTGAAGGATTGTGGCCTCAACCCTGTACCGCGGCGGCGTGATCCACTCCCAGGCCGACCCGTTCGCAGAAGCACTCCTCGTCGACGACGGCGTCATCGCCTGGATCGGCGCCGACGACACGGCCGACGGGCTCGCCGCCCGCGCCGACCGCGTGATCGAGCTCGACGGCGCGCTCGTCGCGCCCGGGTTCGTCGACGCGCACGTCCACCTGTTCGAGGTCGGGCTCGCCCTCGCGGGCGTCGACCTGTCCGCGAGCGCCGGCGTGACGACGCTCGCGGCCGCGCTGGAGGCGGTCGCGAAGGCGGCGGCGGGCGTCGGGGACGACGACGTGGTGCTCGCGTTCGGGTGGGACGAGCGGTCCTGGCCCGAGGGGCGCCCCCCGACGCGCGACGAGCTCGACGCGGCCGCGGGCGGGCGCGCGGTGTACGCGGCGCGGGTCGACGTGCACTCGGCCGCGGTCTCCACGACGCTCGCGCGGCGCTGCGCCCTGGCGGAGCGCCCCGGGTGGGACGAGTCGGGCTGGGTCACGGGGGAGGCGCACCACGTCGCCCGGGACGTCGCGCGCGACGTGTCGCCCGCGCGGCGCACCGCCCTGTACCGGGCGGCGCTGCGCGCGGCGGCGGAGCAGGGGATCGTGTCGGTGCACGAGATGAGCGCCCCGCACATCGACACGCGCGCCGGGCTGCGCGAGCTGCTCGCGCTCACGGGCGAGGCGTCCTCGGGGCTGGCGCACGTCGTCGGGTACCGGGGCGAGCTGTGCACCACGGTCGACGACGCGCGGGAGGTCCTCGCGGACGTGCCGGGCCTGACGGGCCTCGCGGGCGACCTCAACGTGGACGGGTCGATCGGGTCGCGCACCGCCGCGATGCGCCTGCCCTACCAGGACGGGCCCGACCCCACCGACCGGGGGAACCTCTACCTGAGCGCGGAGCAGATCGCGAACCACCTGTCCGCGGTCGGCGCGGCGGGCACGCAGGGCGGGTTCCACGTCATCGGGGACCGCGCGATGGACGAGCTCGTCCTCGGGCTCGAGGTCGCCGCGGAGGTCCACGGGCAGGGCGCGGTGCGGGCGGCGCGGCACCGGGTGGAGCACGCGCTGTTCGTGGACGCGACGGCGCTGGCGTCCCTGCTGCTGTTCGGCGTGAGCCTGAGCATCCAGCCGGGGTTCGACGCGGCGTGGGGCGGGCCGCAGGGCATGTACGCGGCGCGCGTGGGCGCGACGCGGGCCGAGGGCCTGAGCCCGTTCGCGGACCTCGCGGGGGCGGGCGTGCCGCTCGCGTTCGGGTCGGACGCGCCGGTGACCCGGCTCGACCCGTGGGCGGGCGTGCTCGCGGCGATGTCGCACGTGGACCCGGACCAGCAGATCTCGGCGCGGGCCGCGTTCCGCGCGCACACGCGCGGCGGGTGGCGCATCGCGGGCCTGGACCACACGGGCGCCGGGCAGCTGCGCGTGGGGGCGCCCGCGCACCTGGCCGTGTGGCGGGGCGAGCACCTCGTGGTGCAGGGCGCGCTCGGGCGCACGACGTCGTCGTGGAGCACGGACGCGCGCGCCGGGCAGCCGCTCCTGCCGGAGCTCGGTCCGGACGTGCCGCGGCCGCGGTGCCTGCAGACGGTGCGCGACGGCGTCCCCTTGTTCGACACGTTCGTGTGACCGCTACCGCTTGACAGGGCCGTGAGCCGGAGTAGGTTCGACAGGGTGTTCCGGCCCCCGCGGCCGCAGGGGGATCAGCCACCGACGACGACCCCTCGGCGTTCCGCGCCGGGTACCTGGCCGGGCTCGCGCGCTCAGTAGAAAACGTGCTCCGCCGGTGGCGGCGTCGTACGGGCCGAAGGGCGCGCGAGCCCGCACACATTCCACCCCGCTCGGTCCCGTGTTCACCCGTGGGGCCCCGGTCGGCACCGGTTCCGGCGCAGGTGCGTGGCGTAGGGTGCACCCGTGCACGCCCCCGAGCCCACGGCCGCCCCGGCCGGGCGCCCCCGACCCGCAGGACCGGACACCTCCGCCCCGGACTCCCCGGCACCCGCGACGCCCGCGACCGGCACCGGCACCGGCACCGGCACCGGCGAGAGTGGCCGCCGCGTCCCCGGCACGGGGGAGGGCCGCACGCTCGCCGGGCCCCCGTCGCGGCCGCTCACCCTCCTCCTGGCCCTCGCGGGCGGCCTCGTCACCGACGCAGCGTTCCCCGACCGCGGGTGGTGGCCCCTCGCGTTCGTCGGCGTCGCCGCGCTGTTCTGGTCGCTGCGGCGCGACGGTGCACGCTGGGGCTTCCTCGTCGGGCTCGTGTGGGGGCTCGCGTTCTTCCTGCCGCACCTGTGGTGGGCGAACTACGCGACCGAGACCGTGCCGTGGGTCGCGCTGTCCGTCATGGAGGCGTGCTTCGTCGCCGTGCTGGGCGTCGCCTGGGTGTGGGCGCGGCGGTGGTCGTGGCTGGCCGGGCGCCCGTGGGCGCAGGCCGTCGCGTTCGCGCTGCTGTTCGTCGGCGTCGAGCAGGCGCGTACCGAGGTCCCGTTCGGCGGCTTCCCCTGGGGCCGGCTCGCGTTCTCCCAGGCGGACTCCCCGCTCGGGCGCGCGGCCTGGCTCGGGGGAGAGGCTCTGGTGTCCCTGCTCGTCGCGCTCGCCGGGTCGCTGCTCGCGGTCGCGGTGCTCGCGCTGGTGCGTCGCCGCGACGTCGTCACGGGCGCCGTCGTCCCGGTCGCCGTGGCCGGTGCGCTCGTGGCCGCGCCCCTGCTCGTTCCGCTCGACGCGCGCGCCGAGGCCGGCACGCTCGCCGTGGGGGCCGTGCAGGGCAACGTGGGCGAGCCCGGGCTCGGGTCGTTCGCGAACCGGGCCGAGGTGCTGAACAACCACCTGCAGGGGACCGTCGCGCTGCTGGACCAGGTGGAGCCCGGCGGCCTCGACGTCGTCCTGTGGCCCGAGAACGGCTCCGACCTCGACCCGCAGACCGCGCCCGACGTGGCGCGCGCCATCGACGACGCCGCGCGCGAGGTCGAGGCCGCGATCCTCGTGGGCGCGCAGGAGTACCCCGACGCCGGCGGCCGGTACAACGTGTCGCTGCTGTGGGAGCCGGGCGCGGGCGTCGTCGACCGGTACGCCAAGCAGCACCCCGCCCCGTTCGGCGAGTACATCCCCCTGCGGTCCCTGCTGCGGATCTTCTCCGACCAGGTCGACCGCGTGAGCATCGACATGATCGCCGGCACCGAGACCGGGGTCGTGGACCTCGCGTCCGAGCGCCTCGGGCGCACCGTGCCGCTCGGCGTCGTCATCTGCTTCGAGGTCGCCTACGACGGCCTCGTGAACGACGCCGTGGACGCGGGCGCCGAGGTGCTCGTCGTGCAGACCAACAACGCCTCCTTCGGGTACACCGCCGAGTCCACGCAGCAGCTCGCGATGTCGCGCCTGCGCGCCGTGTCGACCGGGCGCGCGACCGTGCAGGTCTCGACCGTCGGCGTCAGCGGCGTCATCGCCCCGGACGGCGAGCTCCTGCAGAGCACCGACCTGTTCACCGCCGACCAGATGGTCGCGGACCTGCCGCTGCGCACGAGCCTGACCCCGGCCGTGCGGGCGGGGGACTGGCCGGGCCGCGTCGTCGAGCTCCTCGCGCTCGGCCTCCTGGCCGCGGGCGTCGGGAGCGTCGTCCGCGAGCGCCGCGCCGCCCGCGCCGTCACGGCGTCGGGCGCCCGGACGACGGCGCCGACGCGCACGACGGGGGACGAGACGTGAGCGGCCGCCCGGGGGAGGTCGCCGGTGCGCCCGGCCGCGTGCTCGTCGTCGTGCCCACGTACGACGAGGCGCTGACCCTGCCGGGCACGCTCGCGCGCCTGCGTGCGGCGGTGCCGGACGCGGACGTGCTCGTCGTCGACGACGCGAGCCCCGACGGGACGGGCGAGCTCGCCGACGCCGCGGCAGCCACGGACCCGGGCGTGCACGTGCTGCACCGCGCGGGCAAGGAGGGCCTGGGCGCCGCGTACGTCGCGGGGTTCGGCTGGGGCCTGGACGCCGGGTACGACGTCCTGGTCGAGATGGACGCCGACGGGTCGCACCGGCCCGAGCAGCTGCCGTCCCTGCTGGCCGCGCTCGACGCGACGGGGGAGACCGGCGACGGCGCGGGCGCGGACCTCGTGATCGGTTCGCGCTGGGTGCCGGGCGGGCAGGTGGAGAACTGGCCGTGGCACCGCGAGGTGCTCTCTCGCGCCGGGAACGTGTACGTGCGCGTCGCGCTCGGGCTCGGCCTGGGCGATGCGACGGCGGGCTTCCGCGCGTACCGTGCGGACGCGCTGCGCGCCGTCGACCTCGCGAGCGTGGAGTCGCACGGCTACTGCTTCCAGGTCGACATGGCCTGGCGGGTCGTGCGGGCGGGCGGGCGGGTGGTCGAGGTGCCGATCACGTTCGTCGAGCGCACCGCGGGCCGGTCGAAGATGAGCCGCTCGATCGTCACCGAGGCCCTGTGGAAGGTGACGGTGTGGGGTGCGCGGCGGCGCGCGACCCAGCTCGCGGGGGCGGTGCGGTCGGTCACGGGCCGTCGCCCGCGCTGAGACCCCCGGACACGGCCGAGGCCCGGACCCCCGTGGGGTCCGGGCCTCGCGTGCGTCGTGCGTGCGGCGTCAGGCGCTGCGGCGCAGCTTGCCGGCGCGGAGCAGGCCGAGGCGCTCGTCGAGCAGCTCCTCGAGCTCGGAGATCGTGCGGCGCTCGAGCAGCATGTCCCAGTGGGTGCGGGCGGGCTTGCCGGCCTTGGGCTCGGGGCGCTCGGCGTCGCGCAGGAGCGCCTCGGCGCCGCAGCGGCACTCCCACACCGGGGGGACCTCGGCGTCGGTCGAGAACGGCAGGATGATGGTGTGCCCGTTGGGGCAGTCGTAGTGCGCCTGGAAGCGGGGGGCGAAGTCGACGCCCTCGTCCGACTCCATGCTCTTCGCACCGATGCTCATCCCGCGCAGCGAACGGTCGGCCATGGTGTCCTCCTGAGGGGTCTTCGGGGGTGGGTGGGCGCGCCCGGTGGGGTGCGGGCAGCGGCCCGGTCTACGAGAGGCAACGCCTCACCGTCGGTCGGTGTTCCGGCGCGTCGTGAAGGTCCGGTGAACGTCGCGGGTGCCCGCGGCCTGGCCGCCCCCCACGGCGCCCGGCCGGTCCGCCTCGGCGCGTCGCGGTCCCAGGCTCCCGGGTTTCGATGCCCGACGCAACTCGTCGCGGCCGTCGCGGCGCCGACGTGCGCACGCTCACACGGGCGCCGGGAGGACCCGGGAACAAACCTGGGGGGTCCCCGGTTGAGCCGCATGTACATGCAAACGCATCGACCTAGGACTCACGGGAGCACACCATGCAGTTCGGCATCTTCACCGTCGGCGACGTCACGACGGACCCCACGACGGGCCGGACCCCCGACGACACCGAGCGCGTGCGCTCGATGCTGACGATCGCGAAGCACGCGGACGAGGTCGGCCTGGACGTCTTCGCCACGGGCGAGCACCACAACCCGCCGTTCGTCCCGTCCTCGCCGACGACCATGCTCGGCTACCTCGCCGGTGTGACGAAGAACATCGTCCTGTCGACGTCCACGACGCTCATCACGACGAACGACCCCGTGCGCCTCGCGGAGGAGTACGCGATGCTCCAGGTCATCTCGGACGGGCGCATGGACCTCATGATGGGGCGCGGCAACACGGGCCCGGTGTACCCGTGGTTCGGGCAGGACATCCGCAACGGCATCCCGCTCGCGATCGAGAACTACGCCCTGCTGCGCCGCCTGTGGACCGAGGACGTCGTGGACTGGGAGGGCAAGTTCCGCACCCCGCTGCAGGGCTTCACCTCGACCCCGCGCCCGCTGGACGGCGTGCCGCCGTTCGTGTGGCACGGGTCGATCCGCAGCCCCGAGATCGCCGAGCAGGCCGCCTACTACGGCGACGGGTTCTTCCACAACAACATCTTCTGGCCCATCAGCCACACGAAGCAGATGGTGCAGTTCTACCGCCAGCGCTGGGAGCACCACGGCCACGGCCCCGCGGACACCGCGATCGTCGGGCTCGGCGGCCAGGTGTTCATGCGCAAGGACTCCCAGAAGGCGTGGGACGAGTTCCGGCCCTACTTCGACAACGCACCCGTGTACGGGCACGGCCCGTCGATGGAGGACTTCACGCGCGAGACGCCGCTCACCGTCGGCTCCCCGCAGCAGGTCATCGACCGGTACGCCGCGATGCGCGAGCACGTGGGCGACTACCAGCGCCAGCTCTTCCTCATGGACCACGCCGGCCTGCCGCTCAAGACGGTGCTCGAGCAGATCGACCTCCTCGCGGGCGAGGTCGTGCCCGTGCTCCGCAAGGAGATGGAGGCCGCGCGCCCCGCGCACGTCCCGGCGAACCCGCCGAGCCACGCCGAGCGCGTCGCCGCCGCCCGGGCCGCCGGGACCGAGGGCGCCGCGCACGTCGGCGGCACCGAGGACCGCTGGACCGGGCGCACCGCCGAGGACGACCAGGAGCCGGCGAGGGCCGGCGCCGCGTTCGGCCTGTAGCCCGCCGTCGCGGCCGCCCCCTCCGGGGCGCACGGGCCGCACGACCACCCGCCCGACGGCGTACGGTCGACAGGTGCCCCGCGCACCCGGGCGACCGGCCGCCGTCGGGCGACCGCACCACCCGGCCCGGTGACGGGCCGCACCCGCACCGCACGCCAGACCTCAGGAGCACCGCATGACCGCCAGCACCCCCGCCCCGGACCGCCGCCTCGTCGTGGTGTCCGCCGGGCTGTCCAAGCCGTCCTCCACGCGCCTGCTCGCCGACCGGCTCGGCGAGGCCACGGTGCGCGAGCTGCAGGGCCTCGGCGTGAGCGCCGAGGCCGAGACCGTCGAGCTGCGCGACCACGCGCACGCCGTCGTCGACGCGATGCTCACGGGCTTCCCCACGGGCGAGCTCGCCGGGGTCCTCGAGCGCCTCACCGCCGCGGACGGGATCGTCGTGACGACCCCGCTGTTCACGACCACGTACTCGGGGCTGCTCAAGTCGTTCGTGGACGTCCTCGACAAGGACTCCCTCACGGGCACGCCCGTGCTGCTCGGCGCGACCGGCGGCACCG
The DNA here is from genome assembly GCF_055571305.1 of Cellulosimicrobium sp. NPDC030954. Lineage (NCBI taxonomy): Bacteria > Bacillati > Actinomycetota > Actinomycetes > Micrococcales > Promicromonosporaceae > Cellulosimicrobium > Cellulosimicrobium sp. NPDC030954. The sequence continues at coordinate 176,259 of NZ_JBVIFN010000004.1, read as the reverse complement.
CCCGCCACTCGCTCGCGCTCGAGTACTCCCTGCGCCCGCTGTTCACCTACCTGCGGGCCGACGTCGCCACGACGTCCGTGTTCGCCGCCACCGACGACTGGGCCGCCGCCGAGGCCGACGGCGGCGGCGGGCTGCCCGCCCGGATCGCCCGCGCCGGGCGCGAGCTCGCGGAGAAGGTCGCGCTGCGCAAGAACACCGGCCCCGCCGACCCGTTCGCGGCCACGCCCGACTTCACGGCGCTGCTCGGCGGGCTCTGACCCGTCCCGAGACCGCGCGCCCCCGGCCACCGGTGCTCCCGGCCGGGGGCGCGCTCACGTCCGCTGACCTGCGGCGACACCACCCGAGGGGTTGCTCTCGGAGGGGGCCGCGCGGCAGGATCGGGGGACCGACGACGACGGGGGAGCACCATGAGCACCAGCGCGACCGAGGGCCACGCCGAGGCCCACCCGGCAGGACCCGCCCCGGAGCCTGGCCGCGAGCCCGTCGCCCCCGTCACGGTCGCGGTCCCCGTCGTGGAGGCCCTCGCGGAGCACGCGCACGGGACCGCCCCCGCCGCCCCGCCGCGACGGCGGCCCGTCGGCGTCGTCACGATCCCCGGCAGGGCGCCCGACACCTCGCGCTTCGCCGCCGCACCCCGCTACCCGGCCATGTTCCACGTCGCCGGCGGCCGGCTCGTGTGGGACGGCGCACGGCTGCGCCTCGTCCGCGGCGACGACACCGTGCTCGAGCCCGCCGGGCGCCCCGTCGTGACCGTCACGGGCGACGGGCCCACCGTCGTCGTGACCTGGCGGGACGAGCACCCCGGGGCCCGGACCACCCGCGCCGTCCTGCTGGACGGGTCGTCCGCCCGGTTCGCACGCTTCGCCCGCTCGCTCGCGGACACGCGCCCCGGGAGCATCGTCGTCGACGACCGGACCGTGCCCTCGCCGCGCGTGCCGCGCCTGCACCCCGGCCAGGCCGGCACCGCGCGGCGCCCCGGCGTGTTCGCCCGCACCCTGTGGCGCGTCGTCGGGCGCGGCGCACCCGCCGCGAGCGCCCCGACCGGCAACGGGGGAGCGGAGCTCGTCGCCCGCCTCGAACGGCTCGCCGCCCTGCACCGCGCGGGCGACCTCACCGACACCGAGTTCGCGCGCGCGAAGCGGGCGCTGCTCGCCTGACGGGTCCGCCCGGGACGGGCCACCGTCAGTCCTGAGCGGGGCCCCACCCGGAGACGTCGACCTCGGTCATCACCGACCGGCCGTCGCGGAAGTCCCCGTACCGCGCCCACGCCACCGCGACGCGCAGCAGCACGATGCCCTCGTCGGCCAGCGAGGCGGCGAACTGCGGGAACGCCGCCGCGTACGCCGCGGCGCACCGGTCCCGGTCCGCGCCGACCGGGACGTCCGCCACGCCCTCGCACTGCAACGTCGTCCCGTCCGTCCCGCCCACCGTCACGGCGACGCGCGGGTCCCGCGCTAGGTTCGCCACCTTGCGCGACGTCGCGCGCGCGTCGAACACCAGCTCGCCCGCGCCCGTCGCCGCCACCGCGAGGAACGCGGCCTGCGGCCCGCCGTCGTCGCCGAGGGACGCCACGACGCCCCACCCCTGAGAACGGACATAGCCCGCGAACGCCTCACGATCCATGCCGCCACCGTAGCGTCCGGGCCCACCGGCCGGAGACACCGAGGACGCCCGACCACCCGAGATTCCTGGACCGCCGCGGACACCACCTGACACCGTCGCACGGTGACCCGCCCCCGCACCGACCTCGCCGGCACCGACCAGGAACGCCTCTGGGACGCCGGTGCCGCCGCGCGGTACGACACCCCCGGCGAGGGCATGTTCGCCCCCGACGTCCTCGACCCCGCCGTCGACCGGCTCGCGGGCCGGGGGAGCGCGGTCGAGCTCGCCGTCGGCACCGGTCGGGTCGCGATCCCGCTCGCCGCGCGCGGCGTACCCGTCACCGGCATCGAGATCTCCCGGCACATGGTCGCCCGCCTGCGCGAGAAGGCCGACGAGACGACCCTGCCCGTCGTCGTCGGCGACATGGCCACCGCCCGGGTACCGGGGGAGCACACGCTCGTCTACCTCGTGTACAACACGATCGCGAACCTGCTCACCCAGGACGCCCAGGTCGAGTGCTTCCGCAACGCCGCCCGCCACCTCGCCCCCGGGGGCCGGTTCGTCGTCGAGCTCTGGGTCCCCGAGCTGCGCGCCCTCCCACCCGGCCGCACCGCGACCGTCTGGCACGACGAGCCCGGCTACCTCGGCGTCGACACCTACGACGTCCTGCACCAACGCGTCGTGTCCCACCACGTCCGGTTCGACGACGACGGCCGCGCCACCGTGGGGCGCACACCTCACCGGTACGTCTGGCCCGCCGAGCTCGACCTCATGGCCCGCCTCGCCGGCCTCGGGCTCGAGACCCGGCACGCCGGATGGGCGGGGGAGCCGTTCACCGCCGAGTCCCGCTCCCACGTGTCCGTGTACCGGCTCCCGGCCGCCCGATCCCCGGCGCCGGGGCGCGCGTGCCGCTGCGGAGGCGGCGGGTGGTTCAGCGCAGGGGGAGGACCGTGGTGTCAGCCGCAGGACGGGGCCCGTGGATGCGTCGTTCGGCAGGCTCGATGCGGACGTCGTCGATGCTGGCCTCACGACGCGCCATGTAGCCCAGGTCGTCGAACTCCCACTGCTCGTTGCCGTAGCTGCGCCACCACCGGCCCGCGGCGTCGTGCCACTCGTACTGGAACCGGACGGCGATCCGGTGCTCGTGGAACGCCCACAGCTCCTTGCGGAGGCTGTAGTCGAGCTCGCGCTCCCACTTCGCGGTGAGGAAGGCGACGATCTCGTCGCGCCCCGTGAGGAAGGTGCCCCGGTTCCGCCACACGCTGTCCGGGGTGTACGCCGCGGCGACGTGCCGGGGGTCACGGGTGTTCCAGGCGTCCTCGGCGGCCCGCACCTTGCGGCGGGCGGTCTGTGCGGTGAAGGGCGGCAGCGGGGCACGACCCGACGGGGGTGCGTCAGATCCGGCGCCGCTCATCGGTCCTCCCCGGCGAGCGCGCGGGTGAGGAAGTCACGGACGAGAGCGCAGATCTCCTCACCGTGGGTCTCGAGCGCGAAGTGGCCCGCGTCGAGCAGGTGGAGCTCGGCGTCGGGCACGTCGCGCAGGAAGGCGCGGGCGCCGTCGGCGCCGAAGATCTCGTCGTGCTCCCCCCAGGCGACGAGGGTCGGGGGACGGTGCGCACGCAGGTACGCCTGGAAGTCGGGGTAGACGTCGAGGTTGAACTGGTAGTCCCAGAAGAGCTGGAGCTGGACCGCGTCGTTGCCGGGGCGGTCCAGGAGGGACTGGTCGAGGTTCCAGGTGTCGGGGGTGAGCCGGTCGAGCCGGTCTGCGGGCACGCCGTGGGTGTACTGCCAGCGGGTGGACGCCGGCGACAGGAGGGTGCGGACCTCGGCCTCGTGGGTCGCCCGGTCCTTGGCGTGCGCGAACAGGACGTCCCAGAACGGCGTGAAGCCCTCCACGTAGGCGTTGCCGGACTGGACGACCAGCGCGGTGACCCGGTCCGGGTCTCGGAGCGCGAGGCGCTGGCCGATCGGCGCGCCGTAGTCCTGCAGGTAGAGAGCGAACCGGTCGAGGCCGAGGTGGTCGATCAGGCCCTCGGTGGTCGCCGTGAGGTTGTCGAAGGAGTAGTCGAAGTCGGTCACGGGCGGGGCGTCGGAGTACCCGAAGCCGAGGTGGTCGGGCGCGACGAGGTGGAACGAGTCCGCGAGGTCGAGGATCAACCGGCGGAACATGTGCGACGACGTGGGGAAGCCGTGCAGAAGCAGCAGCGTGGGCGCGGAGCGGTCGCCCGCCTCCCGGTAGAACACGGTGCGCCCGTCGATCGTGGCGGTGCGGTGGTGCACGGCCCGCGTCTCGGGCGTGCCGGTGCCGACGGTGTGCTGCATGAGGAGCCTCCACAAAGGGTGGTCGGGGACGCGCGGTCCCGGTGGACCGCACCGGAACGAGCGATTCTTACCGGTGTCATCTGGATGAGTGGTGAGAACGTAGATCGCGGCAGCCTTACCTGTCAACCGTTCGACACAGGTAAGATCAGCGCATGACGGCACGACCCCTCGTGGGGGAGCCCCTCGCGCTCGACCTGGTCAACACCCACTGGGTCGACCACGGGCGCACGCGCGACCTGTTCGACGAGCCGGCAGACCTCCACGCGTGGCTCCAGGAGCACGACCTGGCCGACGAGCACGCCGACACCACCGAGACGCTGCGCCACACCCGAGCGGTCCTGCGCCGCGTCCTCGAGGACCCCGGCGCCCCGGCCGAGCGCGACCTCAACGCGGTCCTCGCCCACGGCGCCCTGCGGCACACGCTCCGCGACGGGTCCGTGCACGAGGACGCCCGGACCGACCCCGGCTGGGCCGCGGCCTGGCGCGCCGCGCACGACTACCTCGACCTGCTGCGCCAAGCCCCGAACCGCATCCGACGCTGCGCGCACCCGGACTGCGTCCTGTACTTCTTCGACACCTCCCGCAACGGCACCCGCCGCTGGTGCTCGATGGACGGGTGCGGCAGCCGCGCCAAGGCGGCCCGCCACTACCGGCGCAACCGGCCGCCCTCGCCCTGATCGCCCCGCGACACCCCGTCCAGGTCGCGCACCGCGAAGCGGTGGTGCTCCCACTCCTCCTCGAGGATCACGTGCACGCACGACAACGTCGTCTCCGGGTACTCCGGCGACCACGGGTTGCGCCGCACCACCGCCAGCGCCTCGGGTGTCACACCCGCCAGGAAGTCCCGCACCATCGCCACCCGGCCCGCGCGCGCCTCCAGCACGTCCCCGTACGACGGCGTCCCCGTCACGAACAGCGACAGGTCCAGCCCGTCCTCCGCCGCCTGCGGGCCCGCCTGCCCCAACGGGTGGAACGGCTGCTCGACCTCCAGCACCGCCCGCCCCAGCCACGCGTCCGTCGCCAGCACCAGGTGCCGCAACGTCTGCGCGAACGACCACTCGCCGTCCACCGACACGTCCACGGCGCTCGCGGGCAGGGCCGCCGCCCGGTCGAGCGTCGCCGCCCACGTCGACTCCAGCGCCGCCCACGCCGCGCGCAGCCCCTCCGGGTCGCCGGCACGACGCAGCTCCCGCCCCGGGAACCGGCGGTCCAGCTCCGCCTCCACGAAGCCCGTCACGTCGACACCGTTCACGCGGAAGGTCGCGTCGCCGTCCGCGAGCCACGGGGCGTCCACGTCCAGCCCCTCCACCTGCACGCCCCGCATCACCACGCCGGACAGGTCGGACTCCACGAACCGCGCACCCCGCAGGTCCGCGCCGTCGAACGTCGCGCCACGCAGGTCGTCGGAACGGGTGAACCGGGCCATGAGCGCCTCCTCGGGGATGCGGCCCGCCCGCGGACCCGACCAGTCCGGGGGAGAGCCCCGTGCGCGGCGACGGCGCCGCGCACGGGCGTCCGGGCGGGGGAGAGGCGTGCACCTCGGCGAGCGGGGACGACGAACGCACCGTACGCCGCCCCACCCACCCTCACCAGACGACGCGACCACGGCGCCCCGACCGTGCCGTCCCGACTCCGCCGCACCGGTGACGCGCTGGTCGCCGGGCACCGGACTGGGGGAGCATCGGACCATGCCGATCCTGCCCACCGAACGCGACCGCCGGCTCATCACCGTCCGCCGCGGCGGCACCCTCACCGACGACCACCACCGCCAGCTCGCCCGGTGGGCCGTCGAGTGCACCGAGCACGTCCTGCCGATCTTCGAGGACGCCCGCCCCGACGACACCCGACCCCGCGACGCCCTCGACGTCGCGCGCGCCTGGATCCGCGGCGAGGTCCCCATGAAGACCGCGCACAGCACCGCCTTCGTCGCCAACGCCGCCGGCCGCGACCAGCCCGCACCCGTCAGGTTCACGGCGCTCGCGGCCGGGCAGGCGGTGGCGGTCGCGCACGTCGCGGCGCACGACCTCGGGGCGGCAGCGTACGCGATCCGGGCGGCGGCCGCCGACGCCGCGGCACGGGGTGAGGACCCCGAGGCGGCGCGCCTCGCGGAGCGGGACTGGCAGCGCGAACGTATCCCGGCGGAGCTGCGCGAGCTCGTCCTCGACGACCAGCGGCGCCGCAGCGCGATCTGCTGGGACGTGTTCGACGACTGAGACCGGACCGGTGACCGGATCGGGCTTCGGGCGGACGTCGCCGGCTCAGCCCAGGAGGTCGTCGTACGTGGCGAGGGGGATCCGGCCGTCCGCCGCGGCCGCGACGTCCTGGTCGCCCGCGACGAGGACGTCGGCCTGCAGCACGGCCACCGCCACGTACTCGGCGACCGCCGTGTCGTCCGCGTCGAGCTCGCGCGCGACGCGCCACGCCGTGGCCCGCGAGACGCGGTCGCCGAGCAGGCGGATCTTCAGCGTGGCGACGCCCTCCAGATGAGCGCGCGCCGTCTTCTCGTCGAGCACGCCGCGGCGCACGTCGCGGTAGAGCATCGAGAGCGCGTGGCTGCGGAGCACGGCGGGGCCGACGAGCGGGCGACGGGCACCGAGGCCGACGTCGTCCTGCACGAGGCGCAGCGCGGTGACGGCGTCGATCGCGCACCGGGTGGTCGGTTCGAGGACGGCGGATCCCATGGCAGCCAGTAGACACCCGAGGACCCACGGCGGCCCGGGAACCGCGCAGGGAGACGCGGCGCGAGAGGCCTGATCGACCCCTTCCGCAGTGCGCCGATAATGTACATTATGTCATTTCGTCGGAACGAAGGCGGTCCCCGCGCATCACGGAGGGCTCTCGCACGCTCCCCTTCGGCATGAGCACGACGACGTACGCACCCCGGCTCGGAACGCACCGTCCCGCCGCCCGCACCGTGGGCCGGAGCGACGGCCGGCCGTCGCTCGCGGGCCTGGTGGCGCTCGCGCCGTCCCGGACGTCGTCAGGAACCGTCTCCGGGACGTTCGCCACGACGTCGCCGTTCGCCGGGCTCGCACCGGACGGTCGTCGTCCTCGACGTCTCGTCACGACGACGCTGGTGACGCTGGCCTGGGTCCCGGCGCTCGCCCTGACCCTCGTGGCGCTCGTGCTCGTCGGCGTCGCCGCCGGTGCGGCGACCGTCGCCGTGTGGGTCTGGCGCTCGGTGTCCCCCGCGCAGGCGCCGCGGCCTGCGTCCGGTGGCGCCGGCGCAGCACGGGACGAGCTCGAGCCGTCGGGTGCCCCGGACGTCCGAGCGCCCCGGCGACGGCTGGTGCGGGACCGCACCCTGGGCTACGATGCCTAGAATCGGACATACACCGCAAACCATTGTGTTTAGGTCAACAGCGTGGTGACGCGTCGTTGCTGATCCTCGCGACCTCGGCGGCCCCCGGTAGCCCACGTCGCCGTGCACACCACCGTCCGCGCGTCCTTCGGAACACTCCGGCCCGCACGACCCCACCGCGGTCCCCGTCCCCCGGGCCAGCCTTCTCGCTCCCGCTGTCCGGTGCCCCCGGGGCGTGTGCCACCCTGGGCGCGTGCCCGACCCCACCGCTCCCCGGACGCCCTTCCCTCCCCCGCCGCTGCCCGAGGTCGTCGGCGCGCGCGAGCGCACGGTCCACGTCGTGACCCACCCCGAGGCGACGCACCACGTCGAGGGCCTGGTCGGCGGCGTCCACGACTCCGACCTCACCGCGCGGGGCGCACGGCAGGCGGCCCTGGTCGCCACGGCGCTGCGTGCCCGGATCCCGCACGACGCCGCCGTCGACGTCGTCACGTCCGACCTCCTGCGCACGCGCCGCACCGCGACAGCGATCGGCGCGGAGCTCGGCGTCGTCCCCCGGCTGGACGCCCGGCTGCGCGAGGCGTCCTACGGCGAGGCGGGCGGGCGTCCTCAGGCCTGGCACGACGCGCGGTTCGTCCCGCCGCCGGCGGTGGGCGACCGGCTGCGGCACGACGTGGGCGTCGCCGGCGCGGAGACGAGGCTCGACGTCGCCCTGCGGGTGTACGCAGCGACGACGGACCTGCTCCGCCGCGCCGCGGACCACCAGGTGGTGGTCACGCACGGGTTCGCGGCGACGTTCGTCGTCGCGGCCTGGATCGGGATGCCGGTCGAGGCCGCCGGTCACGTCGCGTTCCCGGTCGCCTCCGGGAGCGTCACGACCCTGCGCGAGGACGGGTTCTTCCACAACCGCGGGGTGCTGGGCGTGGGCGACGTCGCGCACCTGGGTGCGTCGCGCTGACCCCGTCGGCCCCCGGCTCCCCGCGTCGGCGCAGGTCAGGGCGTCGTTCGGTGGCGACGCTGTGGGCGGCACGACCTAGGCTGGCGGCGACCGCACCCACCGAAGGAGGCCCGCTCATGGTCGCCCCGCCCCGTCTCGAGCGGATCACCGTCGCCGAGGCCGCCGACCGCTACCTCGCGTCCGTGGCCGCCCAGACGCTGCGGGGCGTGCTGTCGCCGACGACGCGCCGCAGCTACGAGCGGGACGTGGCCGAGTTCGCGCGGCTCGCCGGGCCGGCCCGGGTGCTGGACGACGTCGCCGGCGAGGACGTGGACGACGTCCTCCTGCGCTACCAGACGACTCCCGACGGCCGGTACGCGGACGCGTCGCGCAAGCCCGGGAGCTCGGGCCGTTCCGCCGCGACGGTCAACCGGTTCCGCCAGTCCGTCACCCGCTTCTTCTCCCACGCGGCGCGCGAGGGCTGGGTCCAGGCCGACCCGATGCAGTGGGCCTCTCCCCCGGCCCGCCTGCGCGACGGCCTGCGCGTCGCTCGCACCGCCCTGTCCGCGGGCTCCGCGGCGTCGCTGCTCGAGGTGTCCGCGGCCCGAGCTCCGGGAGACCCGGCCACGGCACGGCGCGACCAGGACCTCCAGCTCCGCGACCGCCTCGTCGTCGCGCTCCTGCTCGTCCTCGGCCCGCGGGTCTCCGAGCTGGAGCGCGCGAACCTCGACGACTTCGCCCGCGAGCCCGACCAGACGCGCTGGCGCATCCAGGGCAAGGGCGGGCACGTCCGCACCGTCACGCTCTCTCCCCCGCTCGCCGCCGCGCTCGAGGAGTACCTGGAGCGCCTGCGCCCCGCGCTGCTCGCCCGCCGCCCCGACGACCCGGACGCGCGGCGTGCGCTCCTGCTGTCCTGGCGCGGCCGCCGCATCGACGCGCAGGCGGTCCGCGGCCTCCTGCGGCGCTGCGTCGAGCGCATGCCGGCGCAGTACCGGCGCGAGGCGACCCCGCACGCCCTGCGCCACACGACCGCGACCCTCCTCGCTGCCGAGGGGTGGGACGTCAAGGTCGTCGCCGAGCTCCTCGGGCACGCGTCCATCGCGACCACCGGCGTGTACCTCGACCGGATCGAGGGCGAGCTCGCCGCGGCGATCCGCGCGCACCCCCTCTCGGCCGCGCTCGAGCCCGCCGAGACCTGACGCCGGCCCGCGGGGCGCGTGGCGTCACCGGTATGGCCTCGCTCCACCGGGTGGAGCTCGTCCCGGACGACGAGCCCGCGCCGGCCGGGCGCGGCGCACCCGCGGAGGGGGCCCACGGGCCCGGGGCACCGGCCCGACGACGTGCGCTGCTCCTGCGCGTCGTCGCGCCGCTCGTCCTCCTCGTCCTCGCCCTCGTCGCCGTCGGGACGTGGCGCACGAGCACGGCCGAGCGGGGACGCCTGGCCCGGCCCGGCGCCGTCGCCTCCCTCGCGGTGGCGCCGGAGCCCGACTGGGAGACGGACGCCGCCGCGCCCCGGCTGTCCGTGGTCGGTGACGGCGACGACGTGGCCCTCGCCGTGGTCACCGGCGCGGGCGTGGAGGCGTACGACGTCGGGTCCGGTGCGCGGCGCTGGCGGGCGCTCGACCCGACCGCCTGGTGCGGACCCGCCGCCGACGAGACCTCGGCCCCGGCTCCCCACCCGGCTGCCGTCACGTGCCTGACCGGCCCCGCCCTCGCACCCGTGGCGCACGTCCTCGGCCCGGGAGGACCGACGACGGACCCGGTCCCCCTCGGCGACGAGCTCGGGCGCGCGGTCCCCGCACCCGGCGCGACCGTCCTGCGCTGGTCGCGCACGGGCGGCGTCGTCCACCTCGCGCTCCAGGACGCCCGCACCGCACGCGTGCGCTGGCAGCAGGAGGTCCGGCCCGACGACGCGGAGCGCACCGCGATGTGCCGGCCCCAGGTCGCCGGCCAGGCCGCCGTCACCGTCGAGGACGACCTGCTCGTCGTGCGCGGCTGCCGGCTCAGCGCGGTCCTCACCCTCGCCGGGACCCGGCTGGACGCCCCCGGCGACGCGATCACGACGACCGTCACGGCCCGCGCCGACGGCACGTTCTGGCGCACGACCGTCCGGCCCTCGGACCGCACCGGGTTCACCCAGCTCCTCGCCCCCGACGGGACGGTCCGCGCCGCCGTCTCCGGACGCCTGCTCGTCCCGCTCGCCGGACCGGGCCGCGACGCGACCACCTGGCTCGTCACGACCCCGGACGGGGTGCGCGCGCTCGCGTCCCCGCCCGGCGGCACGGCTCGCGCCCCGCGCGAGCTGTGGCGCGCCGCCGTGCCCGTCGTGCAGGCCGTGGCGCTCGCGGACGACCGCGCGGTCCTCGCCACCGGCGGCGCGCTCGTCGCCCTGGACGCCCGCACGGGCGAGCGGGTGTGGTCGTGGTCGAGGTCCACCCCGGGAACGTCCGTGGGCGATCCCGGGACCCGGCCGGACCCCGCGGGCGGCGTGACGGCCGCGTTCACCGACGGCGCGACGCTCGCCGTGGTCGTGCCCGACCCGGACTCCTCGCGGCGCTCGCTCCTGGTCGGCCTGTCGCTCGACGACGGCGGGGTGCGCTGGCAGGCCGGGTACGCCGCGGACCCGCACGGGTTCGCCGCGGTGGCGGGGCAGGTCGTGCACGTGGACCCGGGCACGTCGCGCGTCGTCGTGCTCGGGTGAGGTGCCCGCGCGAGGTCCGCGTGCGAGCGCGCGGCGTCGGGGCGAGCCTGGCGGGAGACCGGCCGCGCCCGATGCGGCCGACCCGAGACGAGGGAGGACGCCGTGCCGAAGCGCGACCCGGGACCCAGCGTGAAGGACCCCGAGCTGTACGAGAAGCTGCGGGACGAGGGCGACTCGAAGGAGAAGGCGGCGCGGATCGCGAACGCCGCGGCAGGGTCGTCCCGCAAGAGCGTCGGCCGCAAGGGCGGCAAGGCCGGCGACTACGACGACTGGACGGTCGAGAAGCTGCGCAAGCGCGCCGCCGAGATCGGCATCGAGGGCCGTTCCTCGATGCGCAAGGCCGAGCTGATCAAGGCCCTGCGCTCGCACTGACCGGGCGCTCGTCGACCCCGGTGGCGGCGGGGGTGCGAGATCTCACCCGCGGCGCGCACGCCCTCCGGTCGCGCCGGGAGGCGTGCCCGCTACGGTGAGTCCGTGCACCTGTCCGCCGACTCCGCCCTGCGCACCGCCCGCCGTCTGCTCTCCCGTGCGCTCGTGGTCGCCGTCGCGGCGCCGATCACCGTCGCGGGCGTGCTCGTCACCGCCGACGCGATCCGCAAGCGCCGCAACACGACCGAGGCGTCGTTCCCTCGTTCCTCCCCCGCGGACGTGGAGGTCGCGGGCACCACGACCACGGTCTTCACGTACGGCGAGGACGTCTACCGGGAGATGCTCGGCGCGATCCGCGGGGCGCGGCGCCGCATCCTGCTCGAGACGTACATCTGGAAGGCCGACGCGCTCGGCGAGGAGTTCAAGCAGGCGCTGGTGGAGGCGAGCGCACGCGGCGTCGAGGTGTTCGTCGTCTACGACGGGTTCGCGAACCTCGTCGTCCCGCAGGCGTTCTTCGACCTGCCGGAGCCGATCCACGTCATCCGCTACCCGGTGTTCCGCCCAGGCGTCCTCATGCTCAACGTGCGCAAGTCGGGTCGCGACCACCGCAAGATCCTCGTCGTCGACGACGAGATCGCGTTCGTCGGCGGGTACAACATCGGCGCCCTGTACGCGACGCAGTGGCGCGACACGCACATCCGCCTCGTGGGCCCGAGCGCGTGGGAGCTGCGCAACGCGTTCGTCGACTTCTGGAACGCCAATCGGAAGCCCGGCCAGCCGCTGCTCGCCGACCCCGGGTCGGTGCACTGGGAGCCGCGCCTGCGCGCCGCGCGCAACGCGCCGGCGCACCTCGTCTTCCCGATCCGCGGCATCTACCTCGACGCGATCGACCGCGCGAGCTCGCACGTCTACATCACGCAGGCGTACTTCATCCCCGACCGGGAGATCCTCGCGGCCCTCCTCGCGGCCGCCGCGCGGGGGGTCGACGTCCGCGTCCTGGTCCCCGAGCGCTCCAACCACGTGCTGGCCGACTGGCTCTCGCGCGGCCTCTACACGGCGCTGCTCAAGGGCGGGGTGCGGATCCACCTGTACCGGGACGCGATGGTGCACGCGAAGACGGCGACGATCGACGGTGCGTGGACCACGATCGGGACGGCGAACATCGACCGGCTCTCCCTGACGGGGAACTACGAGGTGAACCTCGAGATCACCGACCCCGGGGTGGCCGAGCAGATGGAGAAGGTGTTCGACGTCGACCTGTCGAACTCCCGCGAGCTGACGCTCGCCGAGTGGGACTCCCGCTCGGTGGCGGCGAAGCTCAGCGAGGTCGTCCTCACGCCCCTGCGCCCGCTGCTGTAGCGCCGGGCTCAGCGGGCGGGGTCGGAGCGCAGCGCGTCGGCCGCCTCCTCCTCCGGACGTGGCGGCACGCTCTCGTCGTGCTCGAGCAGGGTCACCTCGCCGTACTCCGGGTGCTCGTCCCGCAGGGCGCGCGCCGCGGCGTCGGCGGCCCCGTCGAGGCTGCCCGCCGCGACGTCGAGCGCCTCGCCGGGCGTGAGCGGCCGGTACGCGTACGTCCCGCCGGTGCGCTGCTCCCCGAGGAGACGGTCGACGAGGCCGTGCCCGGCCGCCGAGAGGAGCGCGTCGTGGACCGGGACGACGACGCGCGGGTCGAGCCCACGCACGAAGTCGATCGTCTCGGCGAGCTTGAGCCACGGCGCGGCCACGGGCGCGAGGAGCACGTCGAGCCGCTTCCCTCCGAGCGCGTCGCCGTCGGGCGCGTCGAACGAGTCGCCCGGGTGCAGGAGCGTCGCACCGTCCCCGCGCACGAGGTAGGTCACGTTCGCGATCCGGGGGACGTCGCGGTGGATCACCGCGTGCTGCCCGCCGCCGACGACGACCTCCAGCCCGCCGAGGTCCAGCCCGTCACCCGGCGCGACGACGTGCACGCGCGCCGAGGTGGCCTCCGGCAGGGAGGGCCGCAGGGCGGCGGCGACCGCCTCCGGCGCCCACACCGTGAGCCCGGGCCGGGCCGCGAGGGCGGCGCCGAGCGCGGCCGCGTCGACGTGGTCGGGGTGCTGGTGGGTGACGAGCACCGTGCCGGCGTCGCGCAGCGCACCCGGCGCGTCGCTGAACGTGCCCGGGTCGATCGCGACGACCTGCCCGCCGTGACGCACCGTGACGCACGCGTGGCCGTGGAACGTGACTCGCATGGATCCTCCTCCGCTCGACCTGCCCGGCGCGACGGCCGTCGCCTCAGGCTGCCACCCCGACCGCGCGGGTGCCCACCGCTCAGCCCGGTCGTCAGCCCGGTCAGGCCACGATGAGGACCAGGTCGCCGCCCTCGAGCTGCTGCACCGCCCCGATCGCGACGCGCTGGACCGTGCCCGCGACCGGCGTCGTGATCGCGGCCTCCATCTTCATCGCCTCGACCGTCGCGACCGTCTGCCCTGCCTCGACGACGTCCCCGGCCGCCACGACCGGCGTCACCGCGCCCGCGAACGGCGCCGCGACCTGCCCCGGCTGCGTGGGGTCGGCCTTCTCGGCCGTGCGCGCGTCGACGTCGACCGCCCGGTCGCGCACCTGGATCGGGCGCAGCTGGCCGTTGAGGGTGAACATGACCGTGCGCATACCCCGCTCGTCGGGCGTGCCGATCGCCTCGAGCCCCACGAGCAGGCGCACGCCCTTGCCCAGCGCGACCGCGACCTCCTGGCCGGGCTCGAGCCCGTACAGGTACGTGGGGGTGTCGAGCACGGAGACGTCCCCGTACGCCTGGCGCACCTGCTCGAACTCCTTGGTCGGCCCCGCGAAGAGCAGGTGGTTCAGCCGCCGGCGCCGCACCTCCCCGGCCTGCGCGAGCTCGGCCTCGTCCTCCGGCGACAGCGGCGTCACGCCGCCGCGCGCGGCACGACCGGCGAGCGCGCGCGAGCGGAACGGCTCCGGCCAGCCCCCGGGCGGGTCACCGAGCTCGCCGCCCAGGAACCCGATCACCGAGTCCGGGATGTCGAACGCCTGCGGGTCGGCCGCGAACTCGGCCGGGTCCGCGCCCGCCGCGACGAGGTGCAGCGCGAGGTCGCCCACGACCTTCGACGACGGCGTCACCTTCACCAGGCGCCCCAGGATGCGGTCCGCCGCGGCGTACATCGCCTCGATCTGCTCGAACTTGTCCCCCAGGCCCAGCGCGATCGCCTGCTGGCGCAGGTTCGACAGCTGCCCGCCCGGGATCTCGTGCTCGTACACGCGCCCCGTCGGCCCGGGCAGCCCCGACTCGAACGGCGCGTAGACGCGGCGCACCGCCTCCCAGTACGGCTCGAGGTCCGCGACCGCGGCCAGCGACAGGCCCGTGTCGCGCTCGGTGTGCTCCAGGCCCGCGACGAGCGCCGACAGCGACGGCTGGCTGGTCGTGCCCGCCATGGCGGCGCTCGCGGCGTCCACCGCGTCCACGCCCGCGGCCGCCGCGGCCAGCAGCGTCGCCATCTGGCCGCCCGAGGTGTCGTGCGTGTGCAGGTGCACCGGCAGGTCGAAGCGCTCGCGCAGCGCGGTCACGAGGCGCGTCGCCGCCGCGGGGCGCAGCAGCCCGGCCATGTCCTTGATCGCGAGCACGTGCGCGCCGGCGTCGACGATGCGGTCGGCGAGGCGCAGGTAGTAGTCGAGCGTGTACAGGTCCTCGGCCGGGTCCAGCAGGTTGCCCGTGTAGCACAGCGCGACCTCCGCGACGGTCGTGCCGGTGGCGCGCACCGCCTCGATCGCGGGTCGCGTCTGGTCCACGTCGTTGAGCGCGTCGAAGATGCGGAACACGTCGATGCCCGTCGCCGCGGCCTCCGCGACGAACGCCTCCGTGACGCGCGTCGGGTACGGCGTGTACCCGACGGTGTTGCGTCCGCGCAGGAGCATCTGGATCGCGAGGTTCGGCATCGCCTCGCGCAGCGTTGCGAGGCGCTCCCACGGGTCCTCGCCGAGGAACCGCAGCGCGACGTCGTACGTCGCCCCGCCCCAGGCCTCGACCGACCACAGCTGCGGCGTGGCCCGCGCCACGTACGGCGCGACGGCGGCCAGGTCGTGCGTGCGCACGCGCGTCGCGAGCAGGGACTGGTGGGCGTCGCGGAACGTGGTGTCCGTGACCCGCAGGCGCTGCTCGCCGCGCAGGGCGCGCGCGAAGCCCTCGGGGCCCAGCTCGAGGAGCTGCTGGCGGGTGCCGGGCGGCGGCGCGACCGACAGGTCCAGCGCGGGCAGCTTCGTCGCGGGGTCGGTGGTGCGCCGCGGCTCGCCGTGCGGACGGTTGACCGTCGTGTCGCCCACGTGCGCGAGCAGGCGCGTGCCGCGGTCGGCGCTCTCGCGCGCGGCCAGCAGCTCGGGACGCTCGTCGATGAACGACGTCGCGACGTTCCCCGCGACGAACTCCGGGTCGGCGAGCACGGCCTGCAGGAAGGGGATGTTGGTCCGGATGCCGCGGATGCGGAACTCGGCGAGGGCGCGCCGGGCGCGCCGCACCGCCGTCGGGAAGTCGCGGCCGCGGCACGTCAGCTTGACGAGCATCGAGTCGAAGTGGCCCGACACGACGGACCCGGCCGTCGCCGTCGCGCCGTCGAGCCGCACGCCCGCACCGCCCGGGGAACGGTAGGCGATGATGCGGCCCGTGTCGGGACGGAACCCGTTCGCGGGGTCCTCCGTCGTGATGCGGGTCTGCAGGGCGGCGCCGTTGACGCGCACGTCCTCCTGCCGGATCCCGAGGTCCTCCAGCGTCTCCCCCGACGCGATCCGCATCTGCGCGGACACGAGGTCGACGTCCGTGACCTCCTCCGTCACGGTGTGCTCGACCTGGATGCGCGGGTTCATCTCGATGAACACGTGCTGCCCGGCCCGCTCCCCCACCGTGTCCACGAGGAACTCCACCGTGCCCGCGTTCTGGTACCCGATGTGCCGGGCGAACTTCACCGCGTCCGCGCACAGCGCGTCCCGGATCGCCGGGTCGAGGTTGGGCGCCGGCGCGATCTCGACGACCTTCTGGTGCCGCCGCTGCAGCGAGCAGTCCCGCTCGTACAGGTGCACGACGTTCCCCGCACCGTCGGCGAGGATCTGCACCTCGATGTGCCGCGGGCGCAGCACCGCCTGCTCCAGGAACACCGTCGGGTCCCCGAACGCGCCGTCGGCCTCGCGCATCGCGGCGGCCAGCGACTCGGGCAGGTCCTCGCGGGTGTCCACGCGGCGCATGCCGCGGCCACCGCCGCCGGCGACGGCCTTGACGAACACGGGGAACCCGATCAGGTCGGCCGCCGCGACGAGCTCGTCGACGTCCGACGACGGCTCGCTCGACGCGAGCACCGGCAGCCCCGCCTCGCGGGCGGCCTTGAGCGCGCGCACCTTGTTGCCCGCGAGCTCGAGCACCTCCGGCGGCGGCCCGACGAACGTCAGCCCGGCGTCCGCGCACGCGCGCGCCAGGTCGGGGTTCTCCGAGAGGAACCCGTAGCCCGGGTAGACCGCGTCGGCGCCCGCCTCGCGCGCCACGCGCACGATCTCCTCGATGTCGAGGTACGCCCGGACCGGGTGGCCCGGCTCCCCGATGAGGTACGCCTCGTCGGCCTTGAGCCGGTGCTCGGAGTTGCGGTCCTCCTGCGGGAACACCGCGACGGTGCGGGCCCCCAGCTCGTAGGCGGCGCGGAACGCCCTGACGGCGATCTCCGCGCGGTTGGCGACCAGGACCTTCGAGAACACCGGCACTCCATCCGTCGACCGTGCGACGCCGCCGGGGAGAGCGTGACGCGCCGCGTACCGGGCGATCCTCCCACGGCCTCGCGGGGCAGGCCGTCGCACCGGCTGTGACGTGCTCCACAGGCCCGTGCGCTGCGGCGCCCGCCCGGGCCCGGAGTCCCCCGCCCCCTCGGGAGGGAGCGGCGCTCGCGGACGTCAGCCGGCGGAGCGGGCCCGACGGCGTTGCGCGAGCTCGTCCTGCGGGCTCGCCGCCGCGTCGTCCTCGTCGTCGAGCGACTCGGTGGGCAGCTCCGCGAGCGTGCCCTCGACCTCGCGCCACACGCGCCCGACCGCGATGCCGAACACGCCCTGACCGCCCTGGACGAGGTCCACGACCTCGTCGGGCGACGTGCACTCGTACACGCTCGCCCCGTCGCTCATGAGGGTGATCTGCGCGAGGTCGTCGACGCCGCGCTCGCGCAGGTGCTCGACGGCCGTGCGGATCTGCTGCAGCGAGACCCCGGTGTCCAGGAGCCGCTTGACGACCTTGAGGACGAGGATGTCCCGGAAGCTGTACAGGCGGTGGGAGCCCGACCCCGACGCGGGCCGCACGGTGGGCTCGACCAGCCCGGTGCGGGCCCAGTAGTCGAGCTGGCGGTAGGTGATGCCCGCGGCACGGCACGCGGTCGGGCCGCGGTACCCGGTCGTGGTGTCCTGCTCGGTGATGTCCTCCCCGAAGAGGAGGCCCTGCGCACCGTGGGGAACCGCCGCGCCGGCACCGACGCTCGCCTCACCGCTGCTGTTCACTGTCGCCTCCTGGGGTGATGTCCACGACCACGCTATGGGCGCCGTCGGGGGTCGTCAACGACCGACGACCCGAGCGTGCGGGCGTGTCGCGCCCGCACGTCCGGCGATCCGGCCGCCCAACCCTCGACCTGAGGTCGAACGTCGGTGTTGTCCGTTGTGTCCGAAGGTCGGATCCGTGCCCGACGGTCGGCCCGTCGCGCGCGGACCGTCCCCTACTCGTCCACCGAGAAGTCCTCCGGCTGGACGTGGTCCAGGAAGTCGCGGAACTTCTCGACCTCCTCCTGCTGCGCGACGTCGACGACCTCGACCCCCGCCGTCGCGACGACCTCGGCCGAGCACAGCACCGGGCTGCCGGTGCGCACCGCGACCGCGATCGCGTCCGACGCGCGCGAGTCGAGCCGGACCCCGTTGCTCAGGACCAGCTCGGCGAAGAAGATGCCGCCGTCGAGCGCGACGATCTCCGCCCGCTCCAGGCGCACCCCGACGGCGTCGAGGAGGTCCCGCAGCAGGTCGTGGGTCATGGGTCGCGGCGTCGGCAGCCCTGCCTGCGCCATGGCGATCGCGCTCGCCTCCCGGGGCCCGATGACGATCGGCACGACGAGCTCGGACGCGTCGTCGAGCAGCAGCACCACGATCTCCTGGTCGCGCTGCTGCTGACGGACCCCCAGCACCTCGACGGGGACCATCGGGACGTCGTCGCTCACCACTCCACGGTACGTCGCCCACCGGCATCCGGCAGGGGGTGGGGCCCGTCTCGTCCGCGCGCCTCGCGGACGTCGGGGACCGGCGCGACGGTCAGCGTGTGAGGTCGTCGATCCCCTGGCGCACGAACACCGTGTGCAGCTGCGCGCACAGCTCCCCGACCTCCGAGGCCACGGTGCCCGCGTGGGCGCGCGCGGACGCGCTCTGCTGCCCGCGCCACGGGGAGACGACCTGGTGCACGAGGCTCACGTGCCGGTCGGCGGCGGTGCGCAGGGAGCGCAGGTGGCGCGGCTCGATGCCGTACTCCGACAGTCCCGCGGCGAGCACGACCACGTCGAGCGAGCGCGCGTCGAGCTGGCCCCCCGGCGCCTGGCGCAGCACGCCGGCCTCGATGAGCCCCTCGACGAGGTCGCGCTCCACGCCCGCCGCGGACACGAGCGCGTCCACCGTGTAGCGCTGGCGGACGGTCGCCGAGCCGGGCTCGCCGTCGTTCGTCGCCAGGCGCGGGGCGAGGACCTCGACGTCGGTGCCCGCGTCGAGGGCGGCGAGGCGCTCCTTGATGACCTTGAGCGGCAGGTACCGGTCGCGCTGCTCGACGAGCACGAACCGCAGCCGCTCGACGTCCGCGGGGCTGTACTGGCGGTAGCCCGACGCGGTGCGCACGGGCTCGATGAGCCCCTGCTCCTCGAGGAAGCGCAGCTTGGAGTGGCTGACGTTGGGGAACTCGGCCCGCAGCGCGCGCAGCACGTCGGAGATGCGCATGGTCGCGCGACGCGAGATCCCCTGCGGCCACGGCTCCGCGCCGTCGGCGGGCTCGGGGACCGTGGCGTGCGCCGCGCCCGTGGAGGCGTTCACGACCGGGGGGCCGTGCCGCCCGCCGGTGCCCCCGCGTGCGGGCTGGCGTGGAACGTGAGCCGGTACTTGCCGATCTGCACCTCGTCGCCCGTCGAGAGCGCGACGGCGTCGATGCGGCTGCGGTTCACGTACGTGCCGTTGAGCGACCCGACGTCGCGCACGAGGAAGTGCTCGCCCTCGCGCACGAACTCGGCGTGCTTGCGGGACACGGTGACGTCGTCGAGGAAGATGTCCGCGCGCTCCGACCGGCCGGCGACGGTGCGCTCGGCGTCCAGGAGGAAGCGGGACCCCTGCCCGGGACCGCGCTGCATGATGAGCAGGGCGGAGTGGCGCGGCAGGGCCGCGACCGCGGCGTGCTCCTCGGGGCTCAGACCGCCGGGCTGCACGCCCTCCTCGATCGGGGCCTCGATCCGGCCGAAGCTGACCGTCGTGTCGCTACCCGCCCGGTTCGGCACCTCAGGACCGCCTGGGACACTCATCTCGCCTCCTCGGGGCTCACGCACGTCGTGCTCGACCTCGGAACACCGCACCGCGGGGCCGTGGCCCCGTCGTGCGGGAATCGTGCTCGAAAACTACTACACCCGCAGGTCACGCGGTGCGCGCGACCCACGGTCGTCCCAACCTACCCCGGCCTGCGGGGATGCGGGAAGCCGCAGTCACTCGTCGGCGGGGACCGGGGTCGCGTACTGCGGCGCGCCGGGCTCGACGGTCGCGGCGACCTCGACCCGGTCCCGCTGGGTGATCGTCGTGCGCGCGCCGTCCGCGCGCAGCGACGCCATCGCGCCGCCGGGGATCTCGAGGGCCGTCTCGAGCGTGGACGGGTCGCCGATCACGTTCCACCGGTACGGCGAGGAGATCGTCTGCCCGTCGACCACGACGCCGTCGGCCGAGTCCTCGAAGTAGCTGCTCGCCACGAGGCGGACCCCGTTGACCTCCATCGCCTCCGCGCCCGCGTTGCGCAGCTCCTCGAGCACGTTGAAGAGCGCGAACGCGTCGAGCGCCTCCGTGCCCTCGACGACCTCGATCTCGACGCCCGGGCCCTCGGCGGGGAGGCGGCCGGACAGGATGCCGAGCGTCTCGGCCTGCTGCTCGGCGAGCTCGAGCGCGGCACGCTCGCGCCCGGACCCCGACTGCAGCTCGTCGCGCGTCGACTCGAGCGAGGAGACCTGGTCCTCGAGCTCGCCGGAGCGCTGCGTGACGTCGTCGAGGAGGCGCACGAGGTCGCTCTGGCGCAGGGACGAGAGCTGGTCCTCCTGCGTCTGGCTCACCTGGACCACGAGCGCGAAGCCGAGGAGCGCGCACAGGACGCCGACGACGATCTGGGAGCGGGACGCGCGGGGGCGCAGCGCCCGGCCGAGCCCGCGCAGCCCGCGCGGCTCCGGCCGGGTGGGGGCGCCGTGGCGGCCCACGGCGCCGATCGTCCCGGTCGTCGCGGGCGGCTCCTCCGGCGTCGACGCGTCGGTGCCGGTCGTGCCCTCGGTGGTCGTGCCCTCGGTGGTCGCGTCGGGGTGCGGGTCGCCGTCCGGTGCGACGGCGTCGACCGGAGCGTGGTCCGGCGCCTCCGCGTCCCCGTCGGCGCTCTCGGGCGGTGCGGCGCTCGCCGGGTCGTCCTCGGGGTCCGCGCCCGGCGCGGGGGCCGCGGCGGCGGAGGGCTCGTCGCTCTCGTGGTCGCCCGAGGAGCCGTCGTCGACGGCGCCTTCCTGCTCGACGGCGCCGTCGTGGCCGACCTCGCGGTCCGTCGCCTCGGGGGCGACGTCGGGCTCGCGTGCGGGACCGTCCGCCGGGTCGCCGGCCTCCGGGTCGGTCGTGCCGGCAGCGTCGTCGACCGCCTCGCCGGTGGTCGTGTGCGCGGCGGCGGGCACCTGCTGGCCCTCGGGCTGATGCTCGGGCCCGGGCGCGGTGTCCGCCCCGACCGGGTCCTCGTCCGTACCCACCGGGTCGGGCCGGGCGGGCACGACGTCGGCGGCGGTCCCGTGGGCCGTCTGGCCGGCGCGCTCGCGGGCGTCGTCCGGGGTGGGGTGCGGCGTCACGTCGGCGGCGGCCGCGTCGCGGGGGTCCTGGGGGTCGCGGGTCACGCTCACGCCTTGAAGATGTGGCGCCGGATCGCGGCGGCGTTGGAGAAGATGCGGATGCCGAGGACGACGACGACGGCGGTGGAGAGCTGGCTCCCGACGCCGAGCTGGTCGCCGAGGAAGACGATGAGGGCGGCGACAACGACGTTCGACAGGAACGAGACGAGGAAGACCTTGTCGTCGAACAGCCCGTCGAGCCGGGCACGCAGGCCCCCGAACAGAGCGTCGAGCGCGGCCACGACGGCGATCGGCAGGTAGGGCTGCAGCGACACGGGCACGGTGGGTTGCAGGACGAGGCCCGCGACGATGCCCACCACCAGTCCGACGACTGCGATCATTCGACGATCTCCTGCCCTGTCTCGTGCGGTCCCGGGCCCGTCCCGGACCCGTCGGTCGTGCCGTCCGTCGTGCCGTCGGTGCTCCCGGCGGGCGTGTCGGAGTCTACGGTCGCCGCCGGGGCCTCCGCGAAGAACAGCGTGGGCGCGGGCCGGCCGGGCAGGTCGAGGCGGCTCTGCGTCGTCACGCTCGACCGGATGCCGTACTGGGTCCCCAGGATCTGCAGGTAGTCCGACGTGCCGGAGCGCAGCAGCGAGGTGCGCAGGGCGTCCGGGTCCCCGATCGCCTCGACCCGGTACGGGCCGACGAGGGGCTGCAGGTCGACGAGCACCGCGTCCCCGGCGGAGCGGATGGCCGAGAGCCCGGTGAGGCGCTGCCCGTTGATCGCGACGGCCTCCGCGCCGCCGGCCCAGAGCGCGTTGACGACGCGCTGCAGGTCGGAGTCGTGCACGAGCGAGCTCGAGTCCACGGTGTCGGAGGACAGGCCGCCGCTCGTGTCGTCGAGCGTGACGACGACGCCCTGGCCCTCGACCGCCTGCGTGCCGGTCAGCGCACCCTCCGCCTGGAGCCCTTGCAGCACGTCGGCGCTCGCGCCGGTGAGCGCCGCGCCCTGGAGCTGCTCGATCTCCGCGGACAGCTGCGCCCCGCGGGCGGTGAGGTCCTCGGCGGCGCCCTGCCGGTCGAGGATCTCCTGCTCCAGGGTCTCGCGCGCCGCGATGACGCCCGGCTGCGGGGCGCGCAGCTCGACGGCGGCCGCCGTCGTCACGACGCCGAGGACGACCGCGAGGGCGACGAGGGTCACGGTGCCCGTGCGGCCGCGGTGCGGCGACTGCCCGGCGGCGCGGCGCGCCGCGGCGTCCGCGTACCCGGGGTCGAGCGGGCGGTGCATGACCTCGTTGAGAAGCGTCATCGACGCGTCGACGGGGGCGCGGCGCGCGCCGCCGCCCGGGTCCGGATGGTTCTCGCTCACGGCGCCTCCCGCGTCGTCGTGCCGGTGTCGTCGCTCTCTCCGGCGGCCGCCCGGTCGCGCACCACGAGCGAGCGCGTCTGCAGCACGTACTGGGCGCCCGCGAGCCAGTACAGGCCCACGCCCCACCAGGTGAACGCCCACCCCGTGACCGCGGCGACGTCGCCCGGCCAGCCCGGCATCTCGGCCAGGAGCAGGAGCGGGAACGCGTACAGGAGCGCGAACGTCCCGGCCTTGCCCGCGAAGCTCACCGGCAGGGGCCCGTACCCGTGGCGCGCGAGCAGCGGCAGCAGCCCGACGAGGAGCAGGTCACGACCCACGATGACCACGACGAGCCACACGGGCACGACGTCGCGCCAGGCGAGACCCAGGAGGGTGACGAGGATGAAGAGCCGGTCTGCGGCCGGGTCGAGCATCTGCCCGAGGCGGCTCACCTGGTCCAGGCGCCGCGCGAGGACGCCGTCGAGCCAGTCCGACGCCCCCGACACCGCGAGCACGACCAGCGCCCAGACGTCGTCGCCGCGCACGATGAGGACCGCGAACACGGGCACGAGGAGCAGCCGCAGGAGGCTGATGACGTTCGGGACGGTCAGGACGCGGGAGCTGACCTGCTGCCCTGCTGACACACCCACCGCCCCGTGCTCACGTCGCGCCGTCGCGGCGACCTGCCGCGCGCGGACCATCCTACGTACCGGGCCCCCGCACCCGGACCCTCATTTCGCGGCGCGGCGCCCGCCGCGGGCGGAAATCACCCGTTTCGCCCGTCCCGACCGCCCGGGGAAGCGGGGGCGCGGTGAGGGACGTCACCGGGCCCGGCCCGCTCCCCGACCGCACCCTCCGGTAGGATGGGCACACCTCTGGAGTTCGTCGCTCGTCCCGCGTGTGTCCGTGAGAGCGGCCGTCCCCCCTCGATCGTCCCTGATCGTCCTGGTGGCCGGCCTGGTGTGTTCGGGAGTGCGACCTGCGAGAACCGTCCTGGTGACCGCACGCCACTCCACACCCCGAAACGAACGGTCCTCACCCTTTCATGACTGCTGACGTCCTCGCGCCCTCGCACGCCCTCGACCAGTCCGCCGACGCCCCCGAGCGCGCGGAGCACACGCGCCCCGAGCCGGCCGCTCCCGCCGGTCCCGTCTTCGCCGACCTCGGCCTGCCCGCTCCCCTGGAGCGCGCCGTCGCCGACCTCGGCTTCGTCACCCCGTCCGCGATCCAGGCCGAGGCCATCCCGGCGCTCCTCGCGGGCCGCGACATCACCGGCGTCGCGCAGACCGGCACCGGCAAGACCGCCGCGTTCGGTCTCCCGCTGCTCGCCGCGATCGACCCGTCCCTGCGCCGCGTGCAGGCCGTCGTCCTGACCCCGACGCGCGAGCTCGCGATGCAGGTCGCCGACGCCGTCGAGTCGTTCGCGACCCACCTGCCCAAGGTCGACGTCGTCGCCGTCTACGGCGGCTCCCCCTACCAGCCGCAGCAGCGGGCGCTCGCGGCCGGCGCGCAGGTCGTCGTCGGCACGCCCGGGCGCGTCATCGACCACATCGAGCGCGGCACCCTCGTGCTCGACGACGTGCGCTTCCTCGTGCTCGACGAGGCCGACGAGATGCTGCGCATGGGCTTCGCGGAGGACGTCGACACGATCTTCTCCCGCGCCCCGCGCGAGCGTCAGGTCGCCCTCTTCTCCGCGACGATGCCCGCCCCGATCCGCCGCGTCGCGAACGAGCACCTCACCGACCCGGTCGAGATCGCCGTCGCCCGCCAGTCCTCCACGGTGACGAGCGTGCGCCAGACGTACGCCGTCGTCCCGTTCCGGCACAAGACCGGCTCGCTCGTGCGCGTCCTCGCGACGTCCGACGCCGAGGCCGCGATCGTGTTCACCCGCACGCGCGGCGCGGCCGAGGAGGTCGGGTCCGCGCTCGTCGAGCGCGGCATCTCCGCCGCCACCATCTCGGGCGACGTCGCGCAGAAGGAGCGGGAGAAGATCGTCGAGCGCCTGCGCTCCGGCGCGCTCGACGTCCTCGTCGCGACCGACGTCGCCGCGCGCGGCCTCGACGTGGACCGCATCGGCCTCGTCGTGAACTTCGACCTGCCGGGCGAGCCCGAGGCGTACGTGCACCGCATCGGCCGCACGGGCCGCGCCGGGCGCACCGGCGAGGCCCTGAGCTTCGTCACCCCGCACGAGCGGGGACGCCTGCGCGCCATCGAGCGGACGACCCGCACCCCGCTGCAGGAGGTGGAGATCCCCTCCCCCGCGGACGTGTCCGCGCACAAGGTCCGCACCCTCCTCGGCCAGGTCCCGGCCCGCCAGGAGGCCGGCCGGCTGTCCATGTACGCCGACATGGTGCGCACGTTCCTCGCCGAGCACGACGTCGACCCCGTCGACCTCGCCGCGGCCATGGCGGCGCTCGCGGTCGGCGACGACGGCCCCCGCGCCCGCGAGGAGCAGGAGCGGTTCGAGGCCGAGCGTGCCGCGGCGCGCGAGCAGGCGAAGGCGCGCCGCACCGAGCGCACGGGCGAGCGCCCGCGCGGCGACCGTGCGTCGGGTCGCCGCGAGGGCGACGGCACGCGCGGCATCCGCCGCGACGCCGTCGGGACCCGCTACCGCCTGTCCGTGGGCCACAAGGACGGCGTGATGCCCGGCGGCATCGTCGGCGCCCTGACGAACGAGG
Source organism: Cellulosimicrobium sp. NPDC030954 (assembly GCF_055571305.1). Classification (NCBI taxonomy): domain Bacteria; kingdom Bacillati; phylum Actinomycetota; class Actinomycetes; order Micrococcales; family Promicromonosporaceae; genus Cellulosimicrobium; species Cellulosimicrobium sp. NPDC030954. The sequence continues at coordinate 150,943 of NZ_JBVIFN010000004.1, read as the reverse complement.
CTGGCCTCGCCGGGTCGGACGTCGGCAAGATCGACATCTTCCCCTCGTTCTCGCTCGTCGACATCACCGCGCCGCTCGACGCGGAGACCATGGACCGCATCTCCCGCGCCCGGGTCGCCGGGAAGGCGCTGCGCATCCGCGTGGACGAGGGCGCGCCCGCCTCGCGCGGCCCGCGCGGCGGTCACGGCCCGTCGGGTCGTCGCGACGAGCGTCGCGACCGCTTCGACCGCGCCGACGACCGGGGCGAGCGCAAGCCGCGCCACCGCACGGCGTACTGACGCACCCGCGTCGCCGCCCGGCGACGCCAAGCAGACGGACGGCCCCGGATCCGCTGGATCCGGGGCCGTCCCTGTCTGTGCCCGTGCCGCGCCTCAGTCGTGAGGTCCCTCGTGGGCCTCGCCGTGCGCCTGGACCAGCGCCGCGAGGCGGCGCGCCTCCGCGTCCCCGCGTGCGCCGTCGGCCCGCTGGATCCCCATGACGGCGAGCGTCGACCCGTCGGCGAGGTCCAGGCGCACCCACGCGTCGCCGGAGCCGAACCGGACGGACACGACCTGCGCCCACACCAGCTCGCGCGTGTAGATGACGTTGCGCACCCGCAGCCCCCCGCGCGTCGGGACGGCGTGCACGCCCCCGAGTCGCCACAGCAGCCACGCCGCGAACAGCGCGAACGCGGCCAGGGAGAGACGGTTCACCCAGGACGTGCCGAGCGGGCCCGTCGCGGACAGGCCCACGACGACGCACCCGCCGACCACGACGACGCCCGTCACCCACGCCGACACCAGGCCGAACCGGGGCCGGAACGGACGGTACGGGTCGTCGTGGCGCTCCCCCGGCAGACCAGGATCAGGGAACGGGTCGGTGCTCATGCCGCCACCGTCTCACACCCGCACGACGCCCACCGGCGCCGCGCCCCGGGGGCGAGCGGTGTCAGAGGCGGGACGCGTGGATCCGGGTCACGAGGATCGCGCGCGCGCCCACGTCGTACAGGGCGTCCATGACCTGGTTCGTCTGGTCGCGGCGCACCATCGCCCGCACCGCCGCCCAGTCCCGGTCGTGCAGCGGCGACACCGTCGGCGACTCCAGGCCCGGCGTGATCGCGACCGCCCGCTCCACGAGCGACACCGGCACGTCGTAGTCCATGAGGACGTACTGGCGGGCCGTGAGCACGCCCTGCAGGCGCCGGCTCAGCACCTCCACCCCTGCCGGGACGTCCGCCTCCGCGACCGCGCGCGGACGGATGAGGACCGCCTCCGACACGAGGATCGGGTCGCCGAACACCGCCAGGCCCGCGCCCCGCAGCGTCGTGCCGGTCGACACGACGTCCGCGACGACGTCCGCCACCCCGAGCTGCACCGCCGACTCCACCGCGCCGTCCAGGTGCACGACCGTGGCCTCCACGCCGTGCGAGCGCAGGTGACCCTCGACCAGGACCTCGTACGACGTCGCCACCCGCAGGCCCTGCACCTGCTCCAGCGACGTCACCGTGCCCGCCGGGGCCGCGTACCGGAACGTCGACCCGCCGAACCCGAGCTGCATGTGCTCCACCGCGTCCGCGCCCGAGTCCAGCAGCAGGTCCCGGCCCGTGATCCCCACGTCCACCGTGCCCGACCCCACGTACACCGCGATGTCGCGCGGCCGCAGGAAGAAGAACTCGACGTCGTTGTCCGGGTCCGCGAGCACCAGCTCGCGCGAGTCACGACGCTGGCGGTACCCCGCCTCGCGCAGCATCTCGACGGCGGGCTCGGACAGGGACCCCTTGTTGGGGACGGCGATACGCAGCATGACAGGACCTTCGTTCAGGGGATCGGGCAGGGAGCGGGGAACAGCAGGGAGCAGCGAGGGGCGAGCGGCGCTCGCGGCCGGGAGCGGGGACGCTCACCGGCACGGCCGCTCACAGATGCTCGTACACGTCCTGCAGGCTCAGACCCTTCGCCAGCATGAGGACCTGCAGGTGGTAGAGGAGCTGGGAGATCTCCTCCGCCGTCTTCACGTCGCCCTCGTACTCGGCGGCCATCCACACCTCGGCGGCCTCCTCGACCACCTTCTTCCCGATCGCGTGCACGCCGGCGTCCAGCTCCGCGACCGTGCCGGAACCGGCAGGTCGCGTCGTGGCCTTCTCGGACAGCTCCGCGAACAGGGACTCGAACGTCTTCACGGGCCCCAGGGTATCCGCCGCCCGGGCGAGGCCGGGGCGCGGTCCGCCCAGCGGGCACGCCCCGGCCGCCCCGTCACAGGTCGCGCAGCGCCACGACCGTCGCGACCGCCGCCTCCGCGGCCTCCGCGCCCTTGTCCTCGCGCGAACCCTCCAGGCCCGCCCGGTCCAGCGCCTGCTGCTCGTCGTCGCACGTCAGCACGCCGAACCCCACCGGCACGCCCGTGCGCACGCTCACGTCCGTCAGGCCCGACGTCGCCGCCTGGCACACGTACTCGAAGTGCGGCGTCCCCCCGCGGATCACCACCCCCAGCGCCACCACCGCGTCCGCGCCGTGCTCCACCGCGCGCGCCGCCGCCACCGGCAGCTCGAACGATCCCGGCACCCGCACCACGCTCACGTGCGACACATTCGCCGCCGCCAACGCCCGGCGCGCTCCCGCCAGCAAGCCGTCCATCACCTCCGTGTGCCAGCTCGCCGCGACCACCGTCACCCGCAGCCCCGACCCGTCCACCCTCACCGTCGGCGCACCTGCCCCGCTCATCCCTCGTCCTCCTTCGTCTCCGCACCCGGCTCGTCGCCAGGCTCCACCAGGACGGCCCCGTCCGGGACCGCCACCGTGTCCAGCAGGTGACCCATCGCCACCTTCTTCGTCACCAGGTACGCCCGGTTGTGCTCACCGTGACCCACCTCGATCCGCTCCGTCCCCACCACGTCGATGCCCGAGGCCACCAGGCCCGTCACCTTCGCCGGGTTGTTCGTCAGCAGCCGCACCCGCGACAACCCGAGGTCCGCCAGGATCGCCGCCGCCGCCCCGTACTCCCGACGGTCCACCGGCCACCCCAGCTCCAGGTTCGCCTGCACCGTGTCCAGCCCCGCGTCCTGCAGCTCGTACGCCCCGATCTTCGCCAGGAGCCCGATGCCGCGACCCTCGTGCCCCCGCAGGTACACCACCGCACCGCCCTCCGCCGCGACCCGCCCCATCGCCGCCTGCAGCTGCGGACCGCAGTCGCACCGCAACGACCCGAAGGCGTCCCCCGTCAAGCACTCCGAGTGCACCCGCACCACCGGGACCCCTCCCGGCCCGACGCCGCTCGCGGACCCCGCGCCCGCGTCACCACCCGCGGCCGGAGGCACCGCCGGCACCAGGGCGACGTGCTCCGCCCCCGTCCGCAGATCCCGGTACCCCACCACCCGGAACCGGCCGTGCGCCGTCGGCAGGTCCGCCTCCGCCGTCCGGTGCACCCGCCGGGCCAACGACTCCCGGTCCGGCACGTCCGGAGCCGCCGCCGGCGCCGGGTCGTGCACCCGCCGCCACGCCACCAGGTCCGCGATCGTGATGAGCACCAGCCCGTCCCGCTCCGCCAGGGCCGCCGCGTCCCCCAGACGCATCATCGTCCCGTCGTCGTGCACCAGCTCCGCGATCCCCCCGACCTCGCCCATCCCCGCCAGGCGCACCAGGTCCACCGCAGCCTCCGTGTGCCCCGCACGATGCAGCACACCCCCCGGCACCGCCCGCAACGGCAGCACGTGCCCCGGCCGGATCAGGTCCACCGGCCCCGACGCCGGGTCCGCCAGCACCCGCAACGTCCGCGCCCGGTCCTCCGCCGAGATCCCCGTCGTCACCCCCGTCGCCGCGTCCACCGTCACCGTGTACGCCGTGCGCCGCGGGTCCTGGCTGTGCGGCACCATCAACGGCAGCTCCAGCGCGTCCGCCCGCACCGCAGGCATCGGCGCGCACAGGTACCCCGACGAGTGCCGGATCGTCCACGCCACCCACTCCGCCGACACCCCCCGCGCCGCGAACACCACGTCCGCCTCGTTCTCCCGGTCCGGCGAGTCCGCCACCAGCACCGGACGACCCGCCCGGATCTCCGCCAGCGCCTCCTCCACCGACCCCAGTCGCACGCCTCCCGAACCGTCCGACACCGCGGCGCTCGCGGACCCCGCGCCCGTCACGACGCGTTCCCGCCGACGGCGCCGGTACCGGAGCCCGACACGAGCAGGCGCTCGACGTACTTCGCGAGCACGTCGACCTCGAGGTTCACCCGGTCGCCCGGGACGAGCCCGCCGAGGATCGTCGCCTCGAGCGTCGTCGGGATGAGGGAGACGCCGAAAGACTCGTCGTCCACGTGCGTCACCGTGAGCGACACCCCGCTCACCGCGATCGACCCCTTCTCCGCCACGTACCGCGTCAAGCCCGCGGGCGCCGAGAACACCAGGTCGTCCCAGCGCTCCCCCGGGTCGCGGCTCACGAGCGTCCCGACGCCGTCCACGTGCCCCTGCACCACGTGACCCCCCAGCCGCGCGTCCGCCCGCACCGCACGCTCCAGGTTCACCGGGGAACCCGCGACGAGGTCGCCCAGCGCGGTCCGGCGCAGCGACTCCGGCATCACGTCCGCGGTGAACGATCCGTCACCCCCCAGGCTCGTCACCGTCAGGCACACCCCGTTGACCGCGATCGAGTCCCCCAGCGCCGCGTCCGACGTGGCGAGCGGCCCCTCGACCGTGAGCACCGCGTCCGCCCCCTCGCCGCCCGGGAACCCGACGTCCCGGACCTTCCCGATCTCCTCCACGATCCCCGTGAACATCAGCCGTCCCGTCCTTCCGTGCTCTTCCTGGACACCACCAGCGCGTCGTCCCCGACCCGCCTCACCTCGACCGTGCGGAACCGGTGCGCGTCGGCGATCGTCGCCACGCCCAGCCCGTCCACGGCCCGCCGACCGCTCCCCAGCAGCACCGGGGCCACGTACGCGTGCAGCTCGTCCACCACGCCCGCCACGAGGAACGCCGTCGCGAGCGTCGGACCGCCCTCCACGAGGACGTGCCGCACCTCGCGCTCCCCGAGCCGTTCCAGCACCTGCCCGACGTCGCGCGTCAGCAGGTGCAGCAGCTCGCCGCCCTCCCCGCGCACGCGCGCCGTCGGCGGGATCCCCCGCAGCCCGACGACGACCCGCAGGGGCTGGTGCGCCGCGAGGCTCTCGGCGCTCGCGGCGTGCGTGCGCACCCGTGCGGTGAGCGCCGGGTCGTCCGTGAGGAGCGTGCCCGTGCCGACGAGGATCGCGTCGACCTCGGCGCGCACGCGGTGCGCGTGCTCGCGGGCGGCCGGCCCGGTGATCCAGCGGCTCGTGCCGTCCTCGGCCGCGACGTACCCGTCGAGCGTCGTCGCCGTCTTGAGCGTCACGTACGGGGCCCCGCGCCGCACGGACGTCAGCCACACCCGGAGAAGCTCCTCGCCCTCGGCGGAGCGCAGGCCGCGCACGACGCGCACCCCGGCCGCGCGCAGGCGGTGCGCACCACCCGTCGCCACGGGGTTCGGGTCGTCGACGGCGTGCACGACCTCCGCGACTCCCGCAGCGACGAGCGCGTCCGCGCACGGCCCCGTGCGGCCGGTGTGGGCGCACGGCTCGAGCGTCACGACGGCGGTCGCGCCGGTGACGTCGACGCCGCGCGCCCGCGCGTCCGCGAGGGCGGCGGCCTCGGCGTGCGGCGTCCCCGCACCCTGGTGGTAACCCTCGGCGAGGACAGGCCGTGGGTGCGGGTCCAGCGAGCCGGGCGCGGCGCCGTCGGGCAGGGCACGGCCGTGCGGGGCGGGCCCCAGCAGGACGCAGCCGACCCGGGGGTTGGGTCCGTGCGCGGGTCCGTGTCCCGCGAGCTCGAGCGCGCGCGTCATCGCGGCGTCGATCGTCAGGGTCCTGGGGTGCTCGCCCATCGTCCTCCTCCCGGCACGCGTGCTCCGGGGTGAGGGGGGCGGCGGGGTCAGGCCTGGACCGGCCCGACGGCGTCGCTCACCACGGCGAGGCCGTCGCCGTCACGGACGGGTGCTCCGACGGGTCGCCGGAGCACCACGCTTTGGGCGTGGCCGCGCCGCACGTGCTTCCTCCCATCCGGACTGTCACCGTCGGTCCTGGAGTTCCACCAGGTCAACCGCGCGTGGGCGCGGGTCGCGGACTGTCACCGCCGGCTCGGAATTGCACCGACCCCGGAGCACGTTCGTGCGTACTGCTGCTTCCAACCGAGCATGCTACTCGCGCATTCCCCGGGGCCGGCCCGTCCGCCTGCCGAGCGGACGTGAACCCGGCAACCCCCTCCCCTCCGTGCTTGGTGGTGAGGGATCTCGGTGGGGTGGGGTGGTGATGGCTGCTTGGCACACTATTTCTATCCGAACGAGAAGGGGGAGCCCGGGCTCGTGCGGGCTCCCCCTCCGTTCGTCAGTGGGCGTGCGCCGACGCCTCCGCCAGCTCGCGCAGCGCCTGGATCTCTCCCGGCACGCTCTCCGCCCCGTACACGGCCGACCCGGCGACGAAGACGTTCGCCCCCGCGTCGGCCGCCCGCTCGATGGTCGAGCGCGACACTCCCCCGTCGACCTGGATCCACACGTCCAGCCCCGACTCGCTCACGGCCTCGCGGGCCCGCCGGATCTTCGGGAGCGTCCCGTCGATGAACGACTGCCCGCCGAAGCCCGGCTCGACCGTCATGACGAGGATCATGTCGACCTCCGCCAGGAGGTCCAGGAAGGGCTCCACGGGCGTCGCAGGGCGCAGCGCGAGGCCTGCACGGGACCCGAGGCGCCGGAGCTCGCGTGCGAGCCGCACAGGGGCGGCAGCGGCCTCGGCGTGGAACGTGACGGACGCGGCCCCGGCCTCCGCGTACGCCGGCGCCCAGCGGTCCGGGTCCTCGATCATGAGGTGCGCGTCGATCGGGACCGGCGACACCTGCGCCAGGCGCTCGAACACCGGCAGCCCGAGCGTGAGGTTCGGCACGAAGTGGTTGTCCATGACGTCGACGTGCGCGTAGTCCGCCGTCGAGATGGCGTTCAGGTCACGCTCGAGGTTCGCGAAGTCGGCGGACAGGATGCTCGGTGCGATGAGGGCTGCCATGGCTCCAGCCTAGGGTGCCTCCGTCCGCCCCCGACGCCCGTAGGCTCGTCCCGTGAGCAGCCTCCCCTCCCCCGGGACCCGACGCCCACCTGCGCCGACAGGGCCGGCACGGGTCCCCGCGGACGTCCGGGTGCGCGCCGCCACGCGGGCCGACCTCGGCCGCGTCGCCGCGATCGCCGCGCCCTTCGTCCGCGACACGTGCGTGACGTTCGAGGAGGAGGTCTGGGACGTCCCCGCGTGGGAGCGCAAGCTCGACGACGTCACCGCCCGCGGCCTGCCGTTCCTCGTCGCGGAGGTCTCCGGGCGGCCCCGGGCCGACGGCACAAACGACCCGGTGGTCGCCGGCTACGCCTACGCGTCCGCGTGGCGCCCGAAGCCCGCGTACCGGCACACCGCCGAGGACACGATCTACCTCGACCCCGACCACGCCGGGCACGGGATCGGCACCGCCCTGCTCGGCGCGCTGCTCGACGCGTGCGCCTCCGCAGGCGTCCGGCAGGTCGTCTCGGTCGTCGCCGACGTCCCTGAGGCGGCAGGCTCGCTCCCCCTCCACCGGCGCTTCGGCTTCGTCGAGACCGGCCGCCTCACCGCCGTCGGCTTCAAGCACGGCCGCTGGGTCGACACGATCCTCCTCCAGCGCTCCCTCTGACCCACCCCCCGAGGAACGAGCGGCGGACGGTGGACGCGGCACCACCACCCACCCCGACCACCCAGGGGCGACCACACGCCGTCGAGCACAAGTACCACGCCTCTACCTCGCACGACCACGCCTCTACCTCGCACGACCACGCCTCTACCTCGGCGAGCCGGGATCAGGCGAGGATGCCTCGGCGGAGGTCGGTGGTGCGCTGCTCGACGGTGCGCCAGGCGTGGCGGCTCACGCCGGGGTGGGCGTCGCGGTCGACGTCCGCGAGCGCCGCGAGGAGTGCGTCGAGGGTCTGGGTGACGGCGCGCTGGGCGCGGCGTCGGGGCAGTCCCCAGGTGGTGCCTTCGGTGACGAGGTCCTCGGCGGTGAGGCGGTCCATGTCGCGTTCTCCGGCGACGTCCATGGCGAAGACGCGGGAGGCGTGGTCGTGGTGGAGGTGCATGGAGACGTCGTAGGCGGGGGCGAGGCGGACGGTGCCGTCGGCGTGGCGCAGGACGGAGATGTTCTTGGCGTGGGCGTCGGTGTTGCCGATGGCGAGGTTGAAGGTGGTGAGGGCGAGGAGGGGGTCGGGGCGGGTGCCGTCGTCGCGGAGGGTGCGGGCGATGGCGGCGAGGGAGGGGAAGCGGCGTCCGTGCTGGAACTTGCGTTCGGGGTCGCGGGTGTTGATGCCGAGGGCTTGGGCCGCGTCCTCCTGGTGGAGGCGGGCGGTGCCGCTGGGTTCGCGGGGCTCGGGGATGCGGTCGTAGCGGGTGACGACGATGGCGCGCTCACCGTCGAACTCGGTGACGTGGGCGTCGACGGTGGTGAGGTCGACGCGGCGGGCGAGGTCGAGGGCGGCGGCTTCGGTGTTGACGAGGTCGGCGGTGGGTGAGTCGGAGGGCCGGGCGACCTTGAGGATGTGGGTGGTGGGGGCAGATCCGTGGGGGCGGGCCCAGCCGTGCTCGTCGTGGAGGAGGGTGATCTTGGGTTCCATGCCGGGCAGGGAGCTGGTGAGGTGCTTGCTTCGTCCGACGCCGCCGAATCGCGCGACGCCTTCTCGAAGGAGCCTGGCGACCGCAGCGTCGTCGAGCCGTTCGGCGGGAACGGATCGATGGCCGGCTTGGCCTGGAGAGCGCAGCTCTACGGCCCCGATGGTGTCGCCTGCGTACGCCGTGAAGAACGAGAGGTGGTCCTCGGGGTCGACGGCAGCTTCCATGGCCATCTGGTCGCGGGCGCGGCCCTCGGGCATGAGCCCGTCGAGCCATGCGGTGGCCCGGGCGGGGTGTGGCGGTTCGTCGGGTTCCATCGGGAGGAGGTGGGACAGCGTTCGCGCGCCGATCCCCCACCGTTCGTAGGCCTCGTCGGTCCATGTGAGGTCGACGCGATCGTCTCGTCGTCGCGTGAAGCGCCCGGCGTGAGTCCCGTAGAGCCAGAGGTCGAGCTCCTCGGCCCGTCTCACGATCGATCCTCGAGGCGGAGGGAGATGTCGAGGTGGTCGAGGACCTCGAAGAGCCGGGTGATGTAGAGGTTGTCGACGCCGTTCTCGAGCTCAGAGAGATACTGGCGAGTGATTCCGAGGTCGTCGGCGAGCTCCGCCTGGGTGATGCCCTGCGCTCGCCGTACCCTGCGGACGGCCGCGCCGATGTCGCGTGCGCTCCGGGCGCCCGTCCAGTGTCCTGTCATCGCGTCTACCCTCCTGCCAGCGAACTATGCCCGACTATCATGACATGGACTTCCGCCGAATATCCTGACAAAGGCACTGTGGCCTGGTCAGATGCGACGGAGGAGCGTGAGGTGCATCGCGTCGGTGCCGTGGACGTGCGGCCAGAGCTGGACGTCCAAGCGGTCGCCGAGCTCGATCGCGTCGCGCGCCTCGGGGCGCACGACGTCGCGCACGGCCGCCGGGGCATCGAGCAGCTCGGCGTCGTCGCGGCGGCGCAGCACGTCGGCGACGACGACCTGGGTCTCGGCGAGGTGGGGCGAGCACGTGACGTAGCCGACCACTCCCCCGGGCCGGACGGCGTCCAGGGCGGAGTCGAGGAGCTCGCGCTGGAGCCCGGTGAGGGTCGCGAGGTCGGCGGGGGTGCGCCGCCAGCGGGACTCGGGACGACGGCGCAGCGCACCGAGGCCGGTGCAGGGAGCGTCGAGGAGCACGCGGTCGTAGGCGCCCGGCTCGTCCTGCCCGACGGCGCGGCCGTCGCCCGTGCGGACGGCCTCCACGGCGTCGGCCGGGACGGCAGCGAGGGCCTTCTCCACGAGGCGTGCGCGGTGCGGCTGGACCTCGTTGGCGACGAGCCGGGCTCCTCGCTCGGCCGCGAGCGCCGCGAGGAGCGCTGCCTTGCCCCCGGGGCCGGCGCACAGGTCGAGCCAGCGCGCGTCGGGACCGGTCAGCGGTGCGGCGGCGAGGGCGAGGGCGACGAGCTGGCTGCCCTCGTCCTGGACGCCGGCGCGGCCGTCGCGCACGGCGCCGAACGCGGCGGGGTCGCCCCCCTCGAGGCGCAGCGCGGTGGGGGCCCAGCGCGAGGGCGTGACGCGGTCGTCGCCGTCGGCCAGCTCGTCGGGGGCGGCGAGGCCGGGGCGGGCGACGAGCGTGACGCGGGGGGCGTCGTTGTCGGCGGCGAGGAGCGCGTCGAGCTCGGCGACGGGGCGTCCGTTTCCGGCGAGCGCGTCGCGCAGGGCGCGGGCGATCCAGACCGGGTGGCTCTGGGTGGCCGCGAGCGCCGCGAGGTCATCGGGGGCGTCGTCGGCGATGGTGGTGAGCCAGTCGTCGAGGGGGGTGCGCGCGACGCGGCGCAGGACGGCGTTGACGAGCTGGGCGCTGCCGGCGCCGGTGCGCTCCCGGGCGAGGCCGACGGTCTCGGACACGGCGGCGTGCTGGGGCACGCGCATGCCGAGGAGCTGGTGGGCGCCGAGGCGCAGGACGTCGAGCACGGGCGGGTCGAGGCGGTCGAGGGGCCGGTCGAGGCACAGCGCGAGGACGGCGTCGTAGCGACCGCGCAGGCGCAGGGTGCCGTAGGCGAGCTCGGTGGCGAATCCGGCGTCGCGGCCGCGGATGCCGCGCTCGCGCAGCAGCGGGGGCAGGACGAGGTTGGCGTAGGCGTCGGAGCCGTCGACCTGGCGCAGGACGTCGTAGGCGACGGCGCGGGCGAGGTCGGTGCCCTTGCGCCGCTGGGACGGCGCGTTCGAGCTGCGGGACGTCTCGCCGCGGGAGCGGGCGGCGCCGCGCTGGCGGCCTCGGGCGTCGCGGCGCTCGTCGGCACGGCGGTCCTGGTCACCGTCCGACCTGTTCGAACGGGCGTTCGAGCCATCGCGCCCCGTCTCTCCGCGCGCGTTCGAACGCGCGTTCGACTCGCGGTCGTCCCGGGCGGATCCGCCCGCCCGGTCGCTCGAACGTGCGTTCGATCCCCTGGTCGACGGCCGGCGGTCCGCGGCGTCGCGGTCGCGGTCCGCGGGCGTGCCGCCGCTCATCGGGAGACCTCCGTGCCGAGCACGAGGTCCTCGGGGAGGCGGGCCCCGCGCGCCCAGTCGGCGGCCGGCATGTGCTTCTTGCCCACGGGCGCGACGTCCCCGAGCCGGACGGCGTGCGTCGCGGTGCCGACGAGCACCTCCTTCTTCCCGGCGCGCACCTGCCCGGGGGCGAGGTCCGTGACGTCGGGGCGCGGCGTCACCGGGCCGAGCCCGAGGCGGACGGGCGCGCCGTCCGGACCGGGGACCGTGGTCCAGGAGCCCGGCGCCGGGGTGCAGCCGCGCACGAGACGGTCGACCGCGAGCGCCGGGTGGTCCCAGCGCACCTCCGCGTCGGCGGGCGTGAGCTTCGCGGCGTGGGTGACGCCGTCGGCGGGCTGGGGCTGCGGGCGCAGCGTCCCGTCCTCGAGCGCGTCGAGCGTCGCGACGAGCAGGCCCGCGCCGGACACGGCGAGGCGGCCGAGGAGGTCCCCGGCGGTGTCGCGGGGGCGGATGGTCTCGGTCGTCGTGCCGAGCGTGGGGCCGGAGTCCAGGCCCTCCTCGATGAGGAACGTCGTGGCACCGGTGACCTCGTCGCCGGCGATGATCGCGCGCTGCACGGGCGCGGCACCGCGCCAGGCCGGCAGGACGGAGAAGTGCAGGTTCACCCACCCGTGGCGCGGCACGGCGAGCACGTCGGGGCGCAGGATCTCCCCGTACGCGACGACGGGTGCGGCGTCGACGTCGAGCTCCGCGAGGCGCGCGAGGAAGTCCTCGCCGCGGGGACGGTCGGTGATCACGGGGATCCCGGCCTCCTCGGCGCGCACGCGGACGGGGCTCGGGGTCAGACGCCGCCCCCGGCCCGACGGCGCGTCGGCGCGCGTGAGGACGGCGACGACGTCGTGTCGGGAGTCGAGGAGGGCGTCGAGGGACGGGACCGCGGTATCCGGGGTCCCGGCGAACAGCAGGCGCATGGGCCCGATTCTAGGTGGCCCGGTCCGACCACCGACCCCCGACCCAGGTGCTGGCTCGGCCCGCCGCCCCGACTGTGACCGTCAGAACCGCAGCTCGCCCGCGGGCGGAAGCTCGAGGAAATCCGTGTCGTCGAGCGGCGCGAGCTTCAGGTAGCTCAGGCGGTCGGCGTCCACGAAGAGCAGCACGAGCGCGCGGTCGACCTCCCCTTCCAGGACGACGCGTGGCGCTGCCGACGCATCCGGTATCCCGGTGACGGCGAGGTCGATGGTCGGGCACGTGCCACAACCGCACGTCCCGAGGACCTGCGTCGCGTCGACCTGCGCGAGCCAGCGGCGGCGGTCCTCGGCGTCCTGGCCCGGCGGTACGGGCTCGCCGCGGAACCCCTCGCAGATCATCCGGACGAGCACGTCCCGCTCACGCAGGGTGAGACGGCGCGGGGCGGCCTGGCTCCCGCCGCGGGTCACGACGCCTCGCGGCTCCGCGCGACCGGCACGCCGAGGTCGCGCAGGGCGGCACGCAGGCCGGGGGTGCCGTCGAAGAGGTGCGTGCGCAGGCCGAGCCGGGCCGCGGCGTCGATGTTCGCGGCGCTGTCGTCGGTGAAGAGCGTGCGTGCCGGGTCGAGGCCGAACCGGTCGACCGCGAGCGCGAAGATCGCGGGGTCGGGCTTGGCGAGGCCCTCGCGCCCGGAGACGAGGACGTCCTCCATGAGCGTCGTGGCCGGGGCGGCGGGCCCGGCGTGGGGGTACAGCTCGGCGGACCAGTTCGTCAGCCCGAACAGGCGCAGCCCGAGGTCGCGCAGCTCGCGCACGAGCTCCTCGGAGCCCTCCACGGGGCCGGTGAGCGTCGCGGGGAACTGCGCGACGTACCGGTCCAGGAGCGCCACGTGGTGCGGGTGGGACGCCGCGACGGCGGTGCGCGCGTCCGCCCAGGTGGCCCCGGCGTCGCGCTCGTGGTTGAGGACCCGGAAGTCGACGTCGGCGAAGAACGCGTCGACCACCTCCCGCTCCAGCCCGGCGAAGGCGCCGTACGGGTCCCACCCCACCAGCACGTTGCCGAAGTCGTACAGCACGGCGTCGATCGCGCGCTCGGGGGTGTCGCGGGTCGCGGGGTGAGTCGTCACAGGATCTCCTTCGGGTCGAGCTCCACCCGCACGCTACCCGGCTCCCGGCGCGCGGACCGCACCGCGAGCGACGCGGCGAGCTCGCGCGCGAGCCGGCGGCCGTCGCGCACGGGCACCCGCACGACGGCGCGCACCGGCGGGGCGTCCAGCATGCCCGGCCCCGCGCCGTCGACGGTCCCGCCTCCTGCGCCGCCCGCCCCCGTGCCGCCCCCCCGCCCGCGCGGCGGGGGCGCGGGCACCTCCACGGGCCCGAGGACGGCGTCGGGCCGCGCCAGCTCGACCCGCCCCAGCAGCGCCGCGACCGCCGGACGGTCCCCCGTCACGGCCGCCACCCGCACGGCGGGCGGCAGGGACAGCTCGGACCGCTCGTCGAGCTCGCGGTCCGCGAGGAGCGCCGGGTCCCAGCGCACGAGCGCGTTCGTCGGCGCCGGCGCCGCGTCCCCGACGAGGAGCACCTGCCCGCCCGCCGTCGCCGGACGCACGAGCGCCGCCGCGGCGAGCCAGCGCGCGAGCGCGTCCTGCGCGACGTCCAGCCCCACGTGCGCCGTGCTCACGGCGGCGTCCAGCAGCAGGGCGGCCGCGTACCCGCCCTCGGCGACCGGCTCCGCGCCCGGCGTCGCGACCACGAGCGCCGGGCGCGACGACACCGCAGCCAGCACCCCGCCCGCGGCGGCCGCGCCAGAGACCTGCACGGGCACGCCCGCGAACGCGCGACCCAGCTCCTCCGCCGTGCGCTGCGATCCCACGCGCACCGACCGCAGGCCCGTCCAGTGGCACTCCGCGCACGACCAGCCGCCCGCGAGCGCCCCGCACCACGCGCACTGCGGCGTCGCCTGCGGACCGGACAGCGCGAGCGGGCCGTGGCACACCGTGCAGCGGGCGGGCGTGCGGCAGCGCCCGCACGCGACGACGGGCACGTACCCGGAGCGGGGCACCTGCACCAGCACCGGGCCCTGCTCCAGCGCGGACCGCGCCGCCCGCCACGCGGCGGTCGGGATCCGGGCCGCGGCGCCCGGGCCCTCGGCCGCGAGCTCCACGGAGGTCAGGGCGCGGACCCGGGGCGCCCGCGCCCGCACGACGTCGCGCGGCGCGGCGAGGTCGTGCGCCCAGCCCCGGGTCACGAGCGCCTGCGCCGCGACCGTACGGCCGTGCGACCCGAGGAGGAACGCGGCCCCCTCCTGGTCGCTGCGCAGCGCGAGGACCTCGCGCGCGTGCGGGTAGGGGGCGCGCGGCTCGGCGAGCGTGTCCTCGCCGTCGTTCCAGCACACCACGAGGCCGAGGTCCGCCACCGGGGCGAACGCCGCCGCCCGGGTCCCCACGACGACGCGCGCCCGCCCGTGCAGCACCGCGAGGAACCCGCGGTACCGGGGGGCGGGCCCCTCGTCCGCGGTGAGGCGCACCACATCCCCGCCCGTGGCCGCGTCCCACGCGGGCAGGCCCGCGGCGTCCAGGGCGGCGCACACCTGGTCCACGTCGCGCGCGTCCGGCACGACGACGAGCGCCCCCCGGCCACCCGACCGCGCGGCGCGCACCGCCTCCGCGACCGCGGCGGCCCAGTGCGTCACGGGCAGGGGGTCCGCCCCGCGGCGCGCCCGGCCCACGCCCCGTCCTCGCTCGTCCGCACCTGACGCGGACTCCGACCCCGGCGCAGGAGAGGCGGGGGGCGCGAGCCCGGGCAGCGCGGTCCACACGGCCCGCGGGGCGCCCCCGCCTGCGACGTGCGCGAGGAACGCCGCACCGGCGCGGTACGGCGTCCATACCGAACCGCCGGGCGCCCCCGGGGAGCCCCCCGCACCGTCCGTACCGGGCGGGGCAGCGGGCACACCGTCGTCCGGCGCCACGCCTCCCGCGCCGTCGCCGACGGGCGCCGCGGCGACGGAGGCCGCGAGCGCCTGCTCGGCGCGCGCGTGCCGCGGCGGGACGGCGAGGCGGAGCACGTCCGAGAGGGTGCCCGCGTAGTGGTCGGCGACGGAGCGCGCGAGCCGCGCTACGGCGGGCGAGAGCACCGGCTCGGGCGAGACGACGCGGCGCAGCGGCAGCAGGCGGCCGTCGTGGTCGGAGCGCTCGGTCCGCTCCAGGACGTACCCGTCGACGTCACGGCCGGCGAACCGCACCTTGACCCGCACGCCGGGCCGCGCGTCGTCGGACATCGTGGCGGGCACGAGGTAGTCGAACGCGCGGTCCAGGTGCGGGGGCGCCAGGTCGAGCGCCAGGCGCGCGACGGGCAGGCGGTCGGCGACCTGCAGGGACGCCGGGACGGCGGGGCGCCGTGCCGCGGGCGTTGTGACGCCCGGCAGGGTGTCCTGCACCGCCTGCGACGTGTCCTCGGGCTCGCTCACGACGTCATCGAACCACGCGCCGCCGTCACGACCCCGGCGGTCGCCCGAGCCGCCACCGGAGCGGTCGCCCGGGCGGTCACGGACACGGCAGGCCGGTCGACGGGCGTCCCGGCGTTCTCGGCCGCGCGGGGCCCGGCCGGGCGCGTCACACCTGGGACTGCAGGTCCGCGACGCGCTCCGTGCGCTCCCACGTGAACTGCTCCAGCTCGCGCCCGAAGTGTCCGTAGGCGGCCGTCGCGGCGTAGATGGGGCGCAGCAGGTCCAGGTCGCGGATGATCGCCGCGGGACGCAGGTCGAACACCTCGCGGATCGCGGCCGTGATGCGCTCGACCGGCACCTTCTCGGTGCCGAACGTCTCGACGTACAGGCCCACGGGGTGCGCCTTGCCGATCGCGTACGCGACCTGCACCTCGCAGCGGCGCGCGAGTCCCGCCGCCACCACGTTCTTCGCGACCCAGCGCGTCGCGTACGCGGCGGAGCGGTCCACCTTCGACGGGTCCTTGCCGGAGAACGCGCCGCCCCCGTGGCGGGCCATGCCGCCGTAGGTGTCCACGATGATCTTGCGTCCCGTCAGGCCGGCGTCGCCCTGCGGGCCGCCGACGACGAAGGTCCCGGTGGGGTTGACGAACAGCCGGGTCGCGCGCGTGTCGAGGTCGACGCCCGCGGCCTCGAGGACCGGCGCGACCACGTCGTCCGCGACGAGCCGGTGCAGCGCGTCCTGGCGCACGTCCGGGTCGTGCTGCGTGGACAGGACGACGGTGTCGAGCGTGACCGCACGGTCGCCGTCGTACCCGATGGTGACCTGCGTCTTGCCGTCCGGGCGCAGGCCCGGCACCGTCCCGTCGCGGCGCACGAGCGCGAGACGCTCCGCGAGGCGGTGCGCGAGCCAGACCGGCAGCGGCATGAGGCTCGGCGTGTCGTCGCTCGCGTACCCGAACATCAGGCCCTGGTCGCCCGCGCCCTGCGCGTCGAGCGGGTCGTGGTCGCGCTGGTCGTCGCGCTCCTCGAGGCTCTTGTCGACGCCCTGCGCAATGTCAGGGGACTGCTGCCCGATCGAGACCGAGATGCCGCACGAGTCCGCGTCGAAGCCGATCGCGGACGACGTGTACCCGATGCGGCGCACGACGTCGCGCACGATCTGCGGGATCTCGACGTACGCGTCCGTGGTCACCTCGCCCGCGACGTGCACGAGGCCCGTGGTGACCATCGTCTCGACCGCCACGCGGGACGTCGGGTCCTGCGCCAGGAGCGCGTCGAGGATGGAGTCGGAGATCTGGTCGCAGACCTTGTCCGGGTGCCCCTCGGTGACGGACTCGGACGTGAACAGACGCAGATCAGCCATGCCGCACAGCCTACTGTCCCGAGGCGTGGGCGCGGGCATCCGGTAGGCGAGACGAGACGCGGGTCACTCGGCCCGCGCGACCCCGCCACCCGCCGATCCCGCGGCCACGCGGCCCGCGACGACGTCCCACACGGCGTCCGCCACCGCGCGCTTGGTGCCGCCCGCCGTCGCGACCACCTCGCCGGCGCCGTCGACGACGGTCACGTCGTTCGCGTCGACGCCGAACCCCAGCCCCTCGCCCACCGCGTTCACGACGAGCAGGTCCGCGCCCTTGCGGCGCGCCTTCGCCCGGCCGTGGTCGAGCACCGACCCGTCCGCGTCGCCCGTCTCGGCCGCGAACCCCACGACGACCTGGCCGGCGCGCAGCCGGTCGTGCGCGAGCTCGGCGAGCACGTCCGGGTTCTCGACGAGCGCGATCGGCTCCGGCCCGCGGCCCGGCACCTTCTTGATCTTCGCCCCGGGGGCGTGCGCCGGGCGGAAGTCCGCGACCGCCGCCGCCATCACCACGACGTCCGCCGCCGCCGCCGCGGCGCGCACGGCCTCGCGCAGCTGGGCGGTCGTCTCGACCGCGACCACGTCGTCCAGGCCCGCGTCCTGCACCAGCGCGGCGACGTCCGGGGCGAGGTTCGCCGCGACGAGCGTCACGTGGGCGCCCCGCGTGCGCGCCGCGCGCGCGAGCTCGACCCCCTGCCGGCCGCTGGACCGGTTGCCGATGAAGCGGACCGGGTCGATCGGCTCGCGCGTGCCGCCCGCGGACACCACGACCCGACGGCCCGCGAGGTCGCCCCCCGCCGGGGCGTCCTCGGCACGACCAGCGTCGTCCGCCGCGACGGCCAGCGCGACGCGCGCGATCTCGTCCGGCTCGGGCAGGCGGCCCGGGCCCGTGTCGGCACCCGTCAGGCGGCCCGAGGCCGGCTCGATCACGTGCACGCCACGCTCGCGCAGCGTCGCCACGTTCGCGCGCGTGGCCGGGTGCTCCCACATCTCGGTGTGCATCGCAGGCGCCATCACGACCGGGCAGCGCGCGGTCAGCAGCGTCGAGGTGAGCAGGTCGTCCGCCCGGCCCGCCGCCGCCCGCGCGAGCAGGTCCGCGGTCGCGGGCGCCACGACCACCAGGTCGGCGCCCTGGCCCAGCGCGACGTGCGGCACGTGCTCCACGTCCTCGAACACCTGGTCCGTCGCGGGCTCGCCCGACAGCGCCTCCCACGTGGGGGCGCCCACGAACCGCAGCGCCGACGCCGTGGGCACGACCCGCACCCGATGGCCCTGCTCGCGCAGCAGCCGCAGCAGCAGCACGGCCTTGTACGCCGCGACCCCGCCGCTCACCCCGAGCACGATCCGCATGTCGCTCCTCCCGCCGGTCCGGCTCCGCACCGCGCCCGCCCGGCCGTGGACGGCCGCGGACGCACGAACGCCGCGCCCTCCCTGCGGAGGTGCGCGGCGTACGGGCTCAGGCCTCGTCGGCCTCGTCGGGCTCGGCCTCGATCGTCAGCAGGCCCGCGTTGATCTCGCGCATCGCGATCGACAGCGGCTTCTCCTGGTTACGCGTCTCGAGCAGCGGCCCGACGTTCTCCAGCAGGCCCTCGCTGAGCTGCGAGTAGTACGCGTTGATCTGGCGCGCGCGCTTGGCCGAGTAGATGACGAGCGCGTACTTCGAGTCGACGTGCTCCAGCAGGTCGTCGATCGGCGGGTCGGTGATGCCCTCGGGGGCGGCGACGGTTCCGGACACAGTTCGCTCCGTGGGTTCAAGGGTCTGCAGCCGACGGCTGCAGCTGGTCGATGGCGGCGGCGCGCCGACCGCTCCGTCCGGGGCCTGGCGGCCGCGGCACCGCGCAGAGCTGACGGGCCGCCGACCGGGCCGGCGGCCCATCGGGGAGCGGGCCCGCGCACGGGCACCGCAGGACAGTCTACTCGGTGTGCTGCTCGGTGCGCCCGGACGGCGCGGGACCCGCCGCCGGGACGCGCTCGCCGGGCGTGGCCCCGGCCGGGCGCGGCTCGAGCCCCATGACGCGCACGAGCTCGTCCGTCGCGCGGTGCACCTCGTCGTTGACGATCACGTGGTCGAACTCCGACTCCGCCGCGAGCTCGACCCGCGCCGTCGTGAGCCGACGCTCACGCTCCTCCGCGTCCTCCGTGCCGCGGCCCACGAGCCGTCGCACCAGCTCGTCCCAGCTCGGCGGGGCGAGGAACACGAAGCGCGCCTCGGGCATCGAGGCGCGCACCTGACGCGCGCCCTGGAGGTCGATCTCCAGGAGCGCCGGCACGCCCGCAGCGAGCTTCTCCTCGACCGCGCGCCGGGGCGTGCCGTAGCTGTTGCGACCGTGCACCACCGCCCACTCGAGCAGCTCGCGCTCGGCGACCATGCGGGCGAACTCGTCGGCGCCGACGAACAGGTAGTGGACGCCGTCCACCTCACCCGGCCGCGGGTCGCGCGTGGTCGCCGACACCGACAGCCACACCTCCGGGTACCGGGCCCGGATGTCGGCCGACACGGTCCCCTTCCCCACGGCGGTCGGACCGGCCAGGACGGTCAGGCGGGCGGGGCCGGGCGAGACCACCGGCGCCGACGTCCCCTCGGTGGGGGCGTGCGGCGTCGGGTCGGACGGGTGCGCGGAAATGTCAGCCAAACCTCTCGATGAGGGCCGCGGACTGGTGGGGACCGAGGCCGCGGACACGACGTGTCTCGGCGATCCCGATCTCCTCCATGATCGCCCGAGCCTTCACCTTACCCACGCCGGGCAGGGACTCCAGCAACGAGACCACCTTGAGCTTGCCGATCATGTCGTCCGTCTGCCCGCGCTCGATGACCTCCTTCAGGGAGCCCTGGGAGTACTTGAGCCTGTTCTTCACCTCGGCGCGCACGCGTCGGGCCTCTGCGGCCTTCTCGAGCGCCGCCGCGCGCTGTTCTGGGGTCAGGGGTGGAAGTGCCACGCAAGTCACCTACTCGTCGTCAGGCGGATGGGCCCACTCAGTCGCCCCGGCGTGCCCCGACGAGGAGCCCTAATCGGGTGAATCACCCGGGCGACCTGCGCCGACGCACGGAGCCGACCCCTCGAAAGTAGCGAGCCTCGACCGATCGGGCAACGACTGGGCGTGGCGCGTCGCGCCCGGTCGGCGCGCCGAGGAGCGACGCGAGGCGACCGGAGGTGGCGGGAAGCAGCGGTCAGGACGCCACGAGGCGAGCGACGAGCGCGTCGCGCACGGCGGTCGTCACCCCGCACGCGACGAGATAGCCGTCCACGCTCCCGTGCTCCCGGGCCGCGAGCTCCCAGGCGCCCTGGAGGTACTCCGGCTCGACGGTCAGGACCGGGCCCAGGGCGTCGGGAGACAGCCCCGGGATGGGCGGGACCAGCGCGGCGAGACCCCCCACGGCCGAGCGGCTCGCGAGGTACTCCGCCAGGCGGTCCTCCTCGCCGACGCCCGCCACGTACTGGGCGAGCGCGACCACCCACCCGGTGCGGTCCTTGCCCGCCGAGCAGTGCACGACCGCGGCCCCCTCCGACGACGCGACCTCGCCGAGCACGCGCCCGACCGTCGCGCGGATGCCCGGGTCCTGCACGAACGTCGCGTACACGCCGTGCATCATGCGGCGCGCGACCGCGGCCGGGTCGTCCGCCGCCAGCAAGCCCGCGATGAGCGCCGCGGGGTCGGCCGACGCTCCCCCGCCGTCCCCGCCCCCGCCCTGCAGGCCCTGTGCGGGGTCCATGCCGCGGCGCAGCACCAGGACGCCGCCCGGCACCGCGTCCGCGCCGTCGCGCTCGAGCTCGTCGTCCCCGCGCAGGTCGAGGACCGTCGTCACCCCGAGGTCGGAGAGCGCCGCCTGGCCCGCCGGCGTCAGGCGCGACAGGCTCGCCGTCCGCAGCAGGACGCCGGTGCGCAGGGGCTCGTCGTGGCCCGTCGGGACGGCCCGTCCCCCGACGTCGCGCGCGTTCCACGTGCCCGGCACGTCGAGCGCGCCCGGCACCGCACCGTCCACCGGCACGGGTACGGCCGACGCCTCCCCACCGCTCTGGGGCGTGGCGGAAGGGCTCGCTGTCGCGTCGTCGGAGGTCATGGGCGCAGTCTCGCACGGCACGACGGCGCCCGGTGCGGTTCCGGCCCGACGACGGCGCCCGCATCCTGACGGCAGCACGACGGCGGGGCCGGCACCCGCCGGTGCCGGCCCCGCCGCGCCGGGTCGGTGGTGCTCAGCCGCGCAGAGCCTGCGCCGCCTCGTCCGTGGCCGCCCGGGCCGCCGCGCGCAGGGCGTCGACGTCCGGGCCGGCGCGCAGGACGCCGCGCGAGGAGGACGCGAGTACCTGGCGTCGCGCGTCCCCGAACACGGCCGCGAGCTCGGCCGCGCCCGCGCCCTGCGCCCCCACGCCGGGGGCCAGGAGCGGGCCCTGCACCGCCGCGAGGTCCGTGCCGGTGCGGGCCGCCGCGTCCGCGATCGTCGCGCCGACCACGAGACCGACCGGACCGAGCGTGTCGCCCGACTCGACGACCGGCGCGTTGACCCGCGCGGCCTCGCGTGCGACGTGCGCCGCGACCGACTCCACGCCCGCTCCGGCGCCGCGGCGCGCGTGCTGCACCTCGGCCCCCTCCGGGTTCGACGTCAGGCACAGCACGAACAGGCCGCGCCCGGTCTCCAGCGCGGCCTCCACCGCGGGCCGGAGCGACCCGAAGCCGAGGTACGGCGAGACCGTCAGCGCGTCCGCCGCCAGTGGGGAGCCGTCGCGCAGGTACGCGTCGGCATACGCCGCCATGGTCGAGCCGATGTCGCCGCGCTTGGCGTCCATGATCGCGAGCGTGCTCGCCGCACGGGCCGCGGCGAGGACCTCCTCGAGCGCCGCGACGCCGCGCGACCCGTGCCGCTCGAAGAACGCCGACTGCGGCTTCACCGCGGCCACGCGCCCGCCGACCGCCTCGACGACCCGCAGGCCGAACTCGCGCAGCCCCGCGGCGTCGTCGGTCAGGCCCCAGTCCGCGAGCAGGCCCGGGTGCGGGTCGATGCCCACGCACAGCGGCCCGTGGTCGTCCGTCGCGGCAGCGAGCCGCGCGCCGAAGCCCGCGCTCATGCGCCCACCCGCTCCCCGGGGGCCGCGGGCAGCGTGACGCCGGCCGTCAGGCCCTCGCCCGCCATGTGCTCCTGGAGGCTGGCCACCGCGAACGGTCCGGCCAGGACCGCCTCGATGCCCTGCACCGCCGCGGCGAGCTGGTCGACCGTCGTCGCGATCGGCTTGTCCGCCGCCGTCGTGGCGGCCCGGATCTCGTAGCCGTCGGCGCGCGCGCCCTGCCCGGACGGGGTGTTGATGACCATGTCCACCTCGCCGGCCGTGATGAGGTCGACGATCGTCGGCTCGCCGTCGTCGCCGCGGCCCGCGGAGAACTTGCGCACCACGCGCGACGCGATGCCGTTGCGGCGCAGCACGCTCGACGTGCCGTCCGTGGCGAGGATCTCGAACCCGAGCTCCGCGAGGCGCTTGACCGGGAAGACGATCGAGCGCTTGTCGCGGTCGGCGACCGAGACAAACACCCGGCCCGACGTCGGCAGCCCCCCGAACGCGGCGGCCTGCGACTTCGCGAACGCGTGCGGGAAGTCGAGGTCGAAGCCCATGACCTCGCCCGTGGAGCGCATCTCCGGGCCGAGCACCGTGTCCACGACCACGCCGTCCGCGGTGCGGAAGCGCTTGAACGGCAGGACCGCCTCCTTGACCGCGATCGGCGCGTCGAGCGGGAGCGTGCCGCCGTCGCCGTCGGCGGGCAGGACACCCGCCGCGCGCAGCTCGGCGATCGACTCGCCCGCCATGACGCGCGCCGCGGCCTTCGCGAGCGACGTGCCCGTCGCCTTGGAGACGAACGGCACGGTGCGCGACGCGCGCGGGTTGGCCTCCAGGACGTAGAGCACGTCGGAGACGAGCGCGTACTGCACGTTGAGCAGGCCGCGCACGCCGACGCCCTTCGCGATGGCCTCGGTCGAGCGGCGGATGCGCTCGATCTCCTGCTCGGACAGCGACACAGGCGGCAGGACGCACGCCGAGTCGCCGGAGTGGATGCCGGCCTCCTCGATGTGCTCCATCACGCCGCCGAGGAACAGCTCGGTGCCGTCGTAGAGCGCGTCGACGTCGATCTCCATCGCGTCGTCGAGGAAGCGGTCGATGAGGAGCGGAGCGGGCAGCGTCCCGGCCGTGCGGTCCTCCGCCGCGGCCGCCGCGAGGGCGCGCTCGACGTAGCCCGTGAGCTGCTCGGCCGAGTACACGATCTCCATGCCGCGCCCGCCGAGCACGTAGGACGGGCGCACGAGGACCGGGTAGCCGATGCCGGCCGCGACGTCCTTCGCCTCCTCGAGCGAGCGCGCCGTGCCGAACGCCGGGGCGGGCAGGCCCGCCTCGACGAGGACGCGGCCGAACTCGCCGCGGTCCTCCGCGGCGTCGATCGCCTCGGGGCTCGTACCGAGGATCGGCAGGCCCGCGTCCGCGAGGCGCTGCGCCAGGGCCAGCGGCGTCTGGCCGCCGAGCTGGACGATGATGCCCTTGACGGGCCCCGCCGCGAGCTCGGCCTGGTAGACCTCGAGCACGTCCTCGAACGTGAGCGGCTCGAAGTACAGGCGGTCGGACGTGTCGTAGTCCGTCGAGACCGTCTCCGGGTTGCAGTTGACCATGACCGTCTCGTAGCGCTCGCGCAGCGTGAGGGCCGCGTGCACGCACGAGTAGTCGAACTCGATGCCCTGGCCGATGCGGTTGGGGCCCGAGCCGAGGATGATCACGGCCTCGCGCTCGCGCGGGGCGACCTCGGTCTCGAGGTCGTACGACGAGTAGTGGTACGGCGTGCGGGCCGCGAACTCGGCCGCGCACGTGTCGACCGTCTTGTAGACGGGGCGCACGCCGAGGGCGTACCGCACCTCGCGCACCGTGGCCTCGCCGGCGGGCCCCATGCCGCGCAGGCGGGCGACCTGCGCGTCGGACAGACCGTGCTTCTTGGCCTCGCGCAGCACGTCCTCCGTGAGCGCGGGCGCGTCGGCGACGGCCGCCGCGACCTCGTTCACCAGCTGGATCTGGTCGAGGTACCACGGGTCGATCTTCGTGGCCTCGAAGACCTGCTCGATGCTCGCTCCGGCGCGCAGCGCCTGCTGGACACCGATGATGCGGTTCTCCGTGGGGCGCGCGATGCGCACGAGGAGCTCGTCGAGGTCCGCGCCCGAGACGGGCTCGCCGTCCCAGTGGAACACCGACCCGCCCTTGTCGATCGAGCGCAGCGCCTTGCCGAGCGCCTCGGTGAAGTTGCGCCCGAGCGCCATGGCCTCGCCGACGGACTTCATGGTCGTCGTGAGCGTCGGGTCGGCGGCCGGGAACTTCTCGAACGCGAAGCGCGGCACCTTGACGACGACGTAGTCGAGCGTCGGCTCGAACGAGGCCGGGGTGACCTGCGTGATGTCGTTGGGGATCTCGTCGAGCGTGTAGCCGACGGCGAGCTTCGCCGCGATCTTCGCGATGGGGAACCCGGTCGCCTTGGACGCGAGCGCGGACGAGCGCGAGACGCGCGGGTTCATCTCGATGACGATGATGCGGCCCGTGTCCGGGTCGACGGCGAACTGGATGTTGCAGCCGCCCGTGTCGACGCCGACCTCGCGGATGACGGCGATGCCGATGTCGCGCAGCTTCTGGTACTCGCGGTCCGTGAGCGTGAGCGACGGCGCGACCGTGATCGAGTCTCCGGTGTGCACGCCGACGGGGTCGACGTTCTCGATGGAGCACACGACCACGACGTTGTCGTGCTTGTCGCGCATGAGCTCGAGCTCGTACTCCTTCCACCCGAGGATCGACTCCTCGAGGAGCACCTCCGTCACCGGGGAGTAGTGCAGGCCCTGCCCGACGATGCGGCGCAGCTCCTCCTCGTCGTACGCGAAGCCCGAGCCGAGGCCGCCCATCGTGAACGACGGGCGCACGACCATCGGGTAGCCGAGGTCGCCCGCGGCCGCGATCGCCTCGTCGACCGTGTGCACGATGACCGAGCGCGCCGACTCGCCGCCGCACTTCTCGACGACGTCCTTGAACTGCTGGCGGTCCTCGCCCTTCTGGATCGCCTCGATGTTCGCGCCGATGAGCTCGACCCCGTACTCGGCGAGGACGCCCGCCTCGTCGAGCGCGATCGCCGCGTTGAGCGCGGTCTGCCCGCCCAGGGTGGGCAGCAGCGCGTCGGGGCGCTCCTTGGCGATGATCGAGGTGAGCACCTCGGTCGTGATGGGCTCGACGTAGGTCGCGTCGGCGAACTCGGGGTCGGTCATGATCGTGGCCGGGTTCGAGTTCACGAGGACGACCCGCAGGCCCTCCTCCTTGAGCACGCGGCACGCCTGGGTGCCGGAGTAGTCGAACTCGCACGCCTGGCCGATGACGATCGGGCCGGACCCGATGACCAGGACGCTGGAGATGTCGGTTCTGCGAGGCACGGTCAGCTCTCCTTGGTGTTCTGGTCGGCGGCTGCGGAGCTCTCGGCGCGACGGGACGCCATGAGCTCGACGAAGCGGTCGAAGAGGTACGCGGCGTCGTGGGGGCCGGCCGCGGCCTCGGGGTGGTACTGGACGGAGAAGGCGGGCAGGTCGAGGCACTCGAGCCCCTCGACCACCTGGTCGTTGAGCCCGACGTGGGACACGACGACGCGCCCGTAGCGGCCGCCGTCGTGCGGGGCCACGGACTCGCCATCCAGCGGTGCGTCCACGGCGAACCCGTGGTTGTGCGCGGTGACCTCGACCTTGCCGGTGCGGCGGTCCATGACGGGCTGGTTGATGCCGCGGTGGCCGTACGCGAGCTTGTACGTGCCGTACCCGAGGGCGCGGCCGAGGATCTGGTTGCCGAAGCAGATCCCGAAGAACGGGGTGCCGCGGTCCAGGACGCCGCGGAGCAGATCGACCTCGTGCGTCGCGGCGCCCGGGTCGCCGGGGCCGTTGGAGAAGAACACGCCGTCGGGCGCGTACGCCATGACGTCCTCGATCGTCGAGGCGGCAGGCACCACGTGCACGCGCACCCCACGCTGCGCGAGGCGCTGCGGCGTCATGGACTTGATGCCGAGGTCGACGGCGACGACGGTCGCGACGGGCTCGCCGTCGGGCGTCGTGCCCTCGAAGGGCTCGACGACGTACGCCGTGTCCGTGCTCACCTCGCGCGCGAGGTCGGCGCCGGCCATCGAGGGCGCCGCCTTGACCTCGGCGACGAGGTCCTCGACGGTGCGCGGGTAGCCGTCGCGCACGAGCGCGTCGCCGGAGAAGATGCCCGCGCGCATGACGCCGAGCTCGCGCAGGTGGCGCGTCAGGGCGCGCGTGTCGACGTCGCAGATGCCGACGACGCCCTGCGCCGCGAGCTCCTCGTCGAGGGTGCGCTGCGCACGCCAGCTGGACGCGCGCCGCGCGGCGTCGCGCACGACGTACCCGGCGACCCAGATCTTGCCGGACTCGGGGTCCTCGTCGTTGACGCCGGTGTTCCCGATGTGGGGCGCGGTCATGACGACGATCTGGCGGTGGTAGGAGGGGTCCGTGAGCGTCTCCTGGTAGCCGGTCATGCCAGTGTTGAAGACGATCTCGCCGACCGTGGTGCCGCGCGCGCCGTACGCGCGGCCGGTCTGCACGGTCCCGTCCTCGAGGACGATCAGGGCCCGGTCGGCGGGCGGTGCGGTAGCTGAGGTCAGGGTGGTCGCTGTGTTCACTGGGGCGGTCACGGTGCTTCCTCGTCGTTCTCGTCGGTGCCGGGGGCGGCGCTCTCGCGCGCCGGCGCCGGGTCTACGGGGTCTGCGGGGGCGGCGCCGCTCGGCGCCTCCGGTCGTCGCTCGTGCGCGCCGTCGTCGGCGGGTGCGTCGTGGTCGGCGTCGGCGCGTCCGGCGAGACCGCGGACGGCCTCCAGGAGGCGCGCGACGTCGTGGTCGTGGCGGGGCAGGAGGCCGGTGTCGAGCCGGACCTCGGGGTTCGCCGGAGCATCGGGCGCGTCGGCAGGGACCGGCTCCCCGGGCACGGTCCACGTCACGACGACGATGGCCTCCTTGCCGACGAACTTGCCGGCCATCCCGGGCGTGAGGGCCACGCCCCCGACCGCGGCGGCGGGCACCCACAGGTCCGGGGCGCCGCTGCGCTCGACGAGCAGGCCGCCGTCGTGCACGGTGACCTGGGCCTGGGACCGGTCGCCGAGCCCGTGGGCCCCGACGCGGGCCAGCCAGTCGCCCGCGAGCGTGCTGGACACGTAGAGCGCGTCGAGCGGCCCGAGCACGACGGCGCCCCGCGCGGTCTCGGCGGGCACCGCCGGGGGCGTCGGGACGACGCCGGCCGAGCGGCGCACGAGGCGGCGGCGGCCGACGAGGACGAGCGTCAGGAGGACGACGCCGAGGACGACCCAGATGCCGACCGCGACGGGCTGGGGCAGGTTCACGCCCCCACCCCCTGCGCGTCGGCGCCCGCCGGGACGGGTGCGCCGTCGAGCACCGTGGCCCGCCCGCGCAGGAACGTCGCGACGACGGCACCGGGCAGCTCGCGGCCCTGGAACGGCGTGTTGGTGCTCGCCGTGACCTGCCCGGCGCCGTCGACGACGCGGCGCGCGGCCGGGTCGACGAGCGTGACGTTCGCGGGCTCACCGACCTCGAGCGGGCGGCCCTGGGCGCGCTCGCCGGTGTCGATGCGGCCGATCCGCGCGGGCGCGTTCGAGAGCACGCGCGCGACGTCGGCCCACGTGAGGCGGCCGGTGTCGACCATGGTCTGCTGGACGACACTCAGCGCCGTCTCCAGGCCGGTCATGCCGAACGCGGCCGCCGCCCACTCGCAGTCCTTGTCCTCGCGGGCGTGCGGCGCGTGGTCGGTCGCGACGATGTCGATCGTGCCGTCCGCGAGCCCCTCGCGCACGGCCTCGACGTCCGCGGCGGTGCGCAGCGGCGGGTTGACCTTGAACGTGGGGTCGTAGCCGCGCGCGAGGTCGTCGGTGAGGACGAGGTGGTGGGGCGTGACCTCGGCCGTCACGTCGATGCCGCGGCCCTTGGCCCAGCGCACGATCTCGACCGAGCCCGCGGTGGACAGGTGGCACACGTGCAGGCGCGAGCCGACGTGCTCCGCGAGGAGCACGTCGCGCGCGATGATCGCCTCCTCGGCGACCGCGGGCCAGCCCGCGAGGCCGAGCTCGGCCGAGACGACGCCCTCGTTCATCTGGGCGCCCTCGGTTAGGCGCGGCTCCTGCGCGTGCTGGGCGACGACGCCGTCGAACGCCTTGACGTACTCCAGGGCACGGCGCATGAGGATCGGGTCGTCGACGCACTTGCCGTCGTCGGAGAACACGCGCACGCGCGCCGCCGAGTCGGCCATGGCCCCGAGCTCGGCGAGCTGCTGGCCCGCGAGCCCGACGGAGACCGCCCCGACCGGGTGCACGTCGACCCAGCCGGCGTCGCGACCGAGGCGCCACACCTGCTCGACGACGCCGGCCGTGTCCGCGACGGGCGTCGTGTTCGCCATCGCGTGGACGGCGGTGAACCCGCCCGCCGCGGCGGCGCGCGTGCCGGACTCGATCGTCTCGGCGTCCTCGCGGCCCGGCTCGCGCAGGTGCGTGTGCAGGTCGACCAGGCCGGGCAGGGCGACGAGCCCGGTCGCGTCGACGACGACCGTCGCGTCGTCCGCGGACCCGGCCCGCGCGGCGCCGACCGGCGCGATCTCGGCGATCACGCCGCCCGAGAGCACGAGGTCGACGGGGTCGCCGCCGAGCGGGCGCGCGCCGCGCAGGACGTACGTGGTGGTTGCGGCGCTGCTCACGAGGCGGGGACCCTTTCGACGGCGGGAGGCTGGGCGGGCGAGAGCGGGACGGCCGTCGCCGGGGCGGCGTCGGTCTCGTCGCTGCCCGCGAGGAGGAGGTAGAGCACGGCCATGCGCACGGCGACGCCGTTCGCGACCTGCTCGACGATGACGGCGCGCGGCGAGTCCGCCGCCTGCGCGGAGATCTCGAGCCCGCGGTTCATCGGCCCGGGGTGCATGACGATCGCGTGCTCGGCCAGGAGGCCCAGCCGCCGCGCGTCCAGCCCGTACTTGCGGCTGTACTCGAGGGGGTTCGGGAAGAACGCTCCCCCGCCGGCGCCCGAGCCGCTCATGCGCTCGCGCTGCACGCGCAGCATCATCACGGCGTCCGGGCCGCCGTGCGCGGTGTCGCCGGCGAGAGTCGCGTCGAGGTCGTAGGAGACCTCGCACGGCCACGTCTGGACGCCGACCGGCAGGAGCGTCGGCGGGGCGACGAGCGTCACGTGCGCGCCGAGCGTGTGCAGCAGGTGCACGTTGGAGCGCGCGACGCGCGAGTGCAGCACGTCCCCGACGATCGCCACGTGACGCCCGTCGAGGCCCGCGCCGCGCGCGGCGGCGTCGTCCGGGCCGCTCGCGCCGGGAGCGGTGAGGCCCGTCCCGGACAGGTGGCGGCGCAGCGTGTACGCGTCGAGCAGCGCCTGCGTCGGGTGCTGGTGCGTGCCGTCGCCGGCGTTGAGGACCGCGGCGTCGAGCCAGCCCGCGTGGGCGAGCAGGTGCGGGGCGCCGGACGCCTGGTGCCGCACGACGACCGCGTCCGCGCCCATCGCCTGGAGGGTCAGCGCCGTGTCCTTGAGCGACTCGCCCTTGGACACGCTCGAGCCCTTGGCCGAGAAGTTGATGACGTCGGCCGACAGTCGCTTGGCCGCCGTCTCGAACGAGATGCGGGTGCGCGTCGAGTCCTCGTAGAAGAGGTTGACGACCGTGCGGCCGCGCAGCGTCGGGAGCTTCTTGATCTCTCGCGCCTGCGTCGCGGCCATCTGCGCGGCCGTGTCGAGAATGCGCACCGCGTCGGCGCGCGCGAGGTCCTGGGTGGACAGCAGGTGCCTCATGCGAGGGCCTCCGTCCCGGTGGTGGCGGACCGGATCACGACCGCGTCCGCGGAGGACCCGTCCGCGGGCGCGCCGTCGACCTCGGCGAGGCGCACGCTGACGCGCTCGGACGTCGACGTCGGCAGGTTCTTCCCGACGAAGTCGGGGCGGATCGGCAGCTCGCGGTGGCCGCGGTCGACGAGCGCGGCGAGCTGCACGGCACGCGGGCGGCCCAGGTCGCTGATCGCGTCGAGCGCGGCCCGGATCGTGCGACCGGAGTACAGGACGTCGTCGACGAGGACCACGACCTTGCCGTCGATGCCCGACGCGGGCAGGCGCGTCGCGCCGATCGTGCGCGTCGGGTGGCGGTGCAGGTCGTCGCGGTACATCGTGACGTCGAGCTCGCCGACGATCGCGGCGGGGTCGGGGTCGTCGTCGGCGGGCGTCCCCTCGATCACGGCGAGGCGCTCGGCGAGCCGCGTCGCGAGCGGGACCCCGCGCGTCGGGATGCCGAGGAGGACGAGGTCGTGGGCCCCCTTGTTGCGCTCCACGATCTCGTGGGCGATGCGCGTCAGCGCGCGGGAGATGTCGGCGGCCGTCAGGACGACGGTCCCTGCCTCGGGGGTCGGTGAATCGGGTGTGGGCACAGCAGCGCCAGAGCTCATGTCCGGCGACCTCCTTCCCCGCCTCACGGGACGGGCCTTAAAGGATGTCTGACGGTCACCCACCCTACCGCCGCCCATCCCAGGCCGGGTGCTCGTCCCGCCCGACGAGACGCGGCGTCGGTCACACTCGGTGACCGACGCCGCGACGGGATGGTGGCGGCCCGGCGGGCCGCAGGGGTGCTCAGGCGGTGATCGTCGGCTTCATCTCGACGATCCGCGCGAGCAGCCCGTTGACGAACGACGGCGAGTCGTCGGTCGAGAGCGAGCGCGCGAGGTCGACGGCCTCGTCGATCGCGACGACGTCGGGCACGTCGTCGTTGAAGAGGATCTCCCAGCCGCCGATGCGCAGCAGGGCCCGGTCGACCGCGGGCATCCGCTCGAGCGTCCACCCGTGGGAGTACGTCTCGATCAGCTCGTCGATGCGGTCGCGGTGCGCGAGCACGCCCTCGACGATGTCGACCGCGTACTGCGGCAGGGCGGTCTGCGCGGTTCCGGGGTCGGCGACGCGCTCCGCGAGGAGGGTCGTCGGGTCCACCTGACGCTGCTCCGCCTCGAAGAGGACGTCGAGCGCGCGCTTGCGCGCCTTGGTGCGTGCGGCCATGGTGATCGGCTGTCTCTCGTTGCTCTCAGCGGCTCTCGGGGCGCCTGGTCAGTCGTTCACGCGGCCGAGGTACGAGCCGTCGCGCGTGTCGACCTTGACCTTGGTGCCCTGCTCGAGGAAGAGCGGGACCTGGATCTGTGCGCCCGTCTCGAGCGTCGCCGGCTTGGTGCCGCCCGTGGAGCGGTCGCCCTGGAGGCCGGGCTCGGTGTACGTGATCTCGAGGACCACCGAGGCGGGGAGCTCGATGTAGAGCGGCTGACCGTCGTTGGACGCGACGAGCACGTTCTGGTTCTCGAGCATGTAGTCCTTGGCGTCGCCCACGATCTCGGCCGAGATCGTGATCTGGTCGTACGTCGAGGTGTCCATGAACACGTAGTCGGCACCGTCCTGGTACAGGTACTGGAAGTCGCGGCGGTCGACGTTGGCCGTCTCGATCTTGAGGCCGGCGTTGAACGTCTTGTCGATCGTCTTGCCCGTCATGACGTTCTTGATCTTGGTGCGGACGAACGCGCCACCCTTGCCGGGCTTGACGTGCTGGAACTCGATCACGGTCCACAGCTGGCCGTCGAGTCGCAGCACGGTGCCGTTCTTGATGTCGTTGGTGGTCGCCACGTTCGTCTTCCTGTCGGAGGGTCTGCGGTCTCCGCCCCACGCGGAACCGCGTGCCGGGACGGCACGACAGGGTCCTCGAGGACGGGATGCGGAAATGGGCCTTGACGATCCTACCGGAGCGCGACGAGGACCGCGTTCGCGACGACGCCCACGGTCGCCGCCCAGCACATCGAGGCGAGGGTGCCGATGACGAACCGCTCGGACGCGACGGGGTGCTCGCGCAGCTCCGGGTAGCGCCCGAGGCCCTTGATCGCCACGACGAAGGCGATCCCGCCGGGCTCCCCGGCGAGGAGGCAGCCGGTGATGGCGAACCGTTCGAGGATCCCGATCCACGTGCCGCCGCGCAGCGCCTTGACTGCCTCGGTGCCGATGGGCCCGGTCGCCGGAGGCGGCGGCGGGGGGACGGGGACGGCGGCCGGGTCCGCCGCGGCGGCCCGCGACCTCGCGCGCCCCGCCCGGCCCGGGTCGCCGGAGCGCGCCGCGGCGCGCAGCACCCACTGCGTCACGGCACCTCCGCCGAGCACGCTCGCCGCGAGCGCCACGACCCACACCAGCACGACCAGCACGACCGACACCGGGTCCGTCATCTCCCGCCCTCCCGCAGATCCTCCGACGGCTCACCCCGTCGGCTCGCCCCGAGCTCGCCCAGCAGCCTCGCCACCACGGGCCGCACCGCAGCCTCTTCGGGCCACAGCGCGACGCGCAGCCGCTGGCTCACGGCCTGCTCGGAGACCCCGAGCACGCGGGCCACATCCTTCTGGGTACCACCCACACGCGCGAGCGTGTCGACCGCCTCCCACCCCGGCGCGGTCCGCCGCTCCACGACCGCCGCGAGGAGGCGCAGGAGCGCCTCGACCTCGGCCGCCCGCGCCGACGGCTCGCCCCGGACGGCGACGGGCGCCGTCGCCGTGCGCGACTTGGCCTGCTCGACCGCCTCCCGCGCCCGCACGAACGCCTCTCCCGACGCCTCGCGCGAGACCGCGGGCAGGGGCTCGTCGACGCTCCCGGTGCCGACGCCGACGCTCCAGCCGCCGTCGCGCAGCAGGTCCAGCACGACCTCGACCACGGTGCCGGCGTCGTCGAGCACGCCCTGCACCTCGTCGCCCACGGTCCGGTCGAACGGGATCACGACGCCGGGGCGGCCGTCGAGGAGCTCGCCCAGGCGCGCGAGCACCTCGGGCACCCGGTCCGGGTGCCCCGTGCTCCCGCGCTGGTCGACGGTGAGGACGAACATACGATCCAGGCTAGACCCTTGAGACAGACGAATCAAGCATGGGGACTTGATGGCGAGGGATCAAGGTCGCCGGTCCGTACCGGACGACGCCACGTCAGCCCCGCAGCCGGGCCGCGAGCGCCTCGAGCGCGAGGCGGTACGAGTCGAACCCGAAACCGGCGATCGTACCCGTGGCGATCGCACCGACGACGGAGTGGCTGCGGAACGCCTCGCGCGCCGCGGGGTTGCTCAGGTGCACCTCGACGAGCAGGAGGCCGGAGGTCGTGACCTGCGCTGCGGCGTCGCGCACGGCGTAGGAGTAGTGGGTGAACGCAGCCGGGTTGAGCACGACGTGGGCGCGCGCGTCGACGGCCTCGTGGAGCCAGCCGACGAGCTCGGACTCGTCGTCGGTCTGGCGCACGTCGACCGCGAGGTCGAGCGCGCTCCCCCACGCGACCGCGGACTCCTGGAGGTCGGCCATCGACGCCGAGCCGTAGATCTCCGGCTCGCGCACACCGAGCCGGCCGAGGTTGGGTCCGTTGAGGACCAGCACGCGTTCCATGGCGCCCGAGCCTAGCGGCGCCGTGGGCGCGCGGCGCGTACGTGCTCGTGCCGTGGTCGGGCCCCACGGCACGGGGGCTTCTCGACGCGCGGCGGGCCGCGCCGTCGGGCACGCTGGCGGGGTGAGCCTCGTCGCCGTCCCCCGCGCCCGCTGGGAGGGCTGGCTGCGGGCGGTGCGCCAGGGGCACGCGCGCGTGGCGCGTGGCCTGGAGGTCGCGTGCCCGGTGCTCGTGGCGCGGGCCGAACGCTCGGGAACGGACGAACCGAGCGGCCCGGACCTGGGCACGACCGACACCGTGCTCGACGTCGCCCAGATCGCCCGGCTCGCACCGCGGCTCGGGCGCGACGTGACGGAGCTCGTCGTCCCCGGCGCCGTGCACGACCTCACGCTCTCCGCCGAGGGGCCGCGCGCGAGCTACCTGAGGTCTCTCGCCGGCTGGTTGGACGAGCACGTCGTGCGGGTCGCGGCATGAGCGTCGCCGCGGGCCGCGCCGGCGGCTACCTGGAGGCACCCTTCGTCGCGCTCGCGCACCGCGGGTTCTCGCGCGCGGGCCTGGAGAACTCCATGGCGGCCTTCGCCGCCGCGCGCGACCTCGGGCTGCGGTACGTCGAGACGGACGCCCACGCGACGTCGGACGGCGTGGCGGTCGCGCTCCACGACGCGTCCCTGGACCGCACGACGGACGCCCGCGGGCTCGTCGCCGACCTCCCGTGGCGCACCGTGCGCGCGGCCCGCATCGGCGGGACGGAGCCCGTGCCGTCGCTCGAGGACGTGCTGGGCACGTGGCCGGACCTGCGGGTGAACGTCGACGTGAAGTCGGCGGCCGCCGCCGAGCCGGTGGCGCGGGCGATCGAGCGCACGCGCGCGCACGACCGCGTGTGCGTCGCGTCGTTCGCGGCCTCCCGCCGCGAGGCGACGGTGGCGCGGCTCTCGCGCCCCGTCACCGTGTCGGGGGCGCGGGGCGCCGTCCTGGGCATGTTCCTCGCCGGGCGGGCGCGCACGGACGCGCTCGCCCGCCTCGCGGCGCGCTCGGTCGACTGCCTGCAGGTCCCCGTGCGCGGTGGCTGGGTGCGCGTCGTCGACTCGGGGTTCGTCCGCGCCGCTCACCGGGCGGGCGTCGCGGTGCACGCGTGGACCGTGAACGACCGCGCGACGATGCACCGGCTGCTGGACCTCGGGGTCGACGGGATCGTCACCGACCGCGCGGACCTGCTGCGCGACGTGCTCCTCGCGCGCGGCCTGTGGGCGTGAGCGAGCGGGCGACGCGACGTCAGAGCGCGACGGGGCCGCGTCCCACCGGCGCGTCGGCCGCGATCTCGGCGTAGGCCGCGGCGAGGAGCGTCGGGTCCGGGCCCTCGAGCCGCGTGGGCCGCGCCACGTCGTCGAGCACGACGAAGCGCAGGAGGTCGCCGCGCGACTTCTTGTCGCGGCGCATGGCGGACAGGAGCTGCTCCCAGCGGTCGCCGCGGTACGTGAGCGGCAGCCCGAGCGAGCCGAGGATCGCGCGGTGGCGCTCGACGACCGCGTCGTCGAGCTTCCCCGCGAGGCGCGACAGCTCGGCCGCGAAGACCATGCCGACGGAGACGGCGGCGCCGTGGCGCCACTGGTAGCGCTCGGTGAGCTCGACCGCGTGGCCCAGCGTGTGCCCGTAGTTGAGGATCTCGCGCAGGCCGGCCTCCTTGAGGTCCTCCCCCACGACGCGCGCCTTGACCGCGATCGAGCGCTCGACGAGCTCGGCGACGACCGCCCACGTCTCGTCGGTGGTCGGGCGCGTGCCCCACGCGCTCAGCGCGTCGGCGTGCTCCTCGACGAGCTCGAGGATGCGCTCGTCGGCGATGAAGCCCGTCTTGACGACCTCCGCCATGCCGGCGACGAAGTCCCAGCGCCCGAGCGACTCGAGCGCCGCGAGGTCGCACAGCACGCCCGCGGGCGGGTGGAACGACCCGACGAGGTTCTTGCCCTCGGCGGTGTTGATGCCCGTCTTGCCGCCGACCGCCGCGTCGACCATCGCGAGCAGCGTCGTCGGCACGTGCACCACGCGGATGCCGCGCAGCCACGTCGCGGCGACGAACCCGCCGAGGTCGGTCGTCGCGCCCCCGCCGACCGTGACGACCGCGTCCGTGCGCGTGAAGTCCAGCTGCCCCAGCACGCCCCACAGGAACGCCGCGACCTGCGCGGTCTTGGCCTCCTCCGCGTCCGGGACCTCCGCGACGTACGCCTCGTAGCCCGACGCCTTGAGGTCCTCGTGGACCACCTCGGCCGTCGCCGCGAGGGCCGCGGGGTGGACCACGAGCACGCGGCGCACCCGGTCGCCGAGCATGGTGGGCAGCTCGCCGAGCAGGTGCCGTCCCACGACGACGTCGTACGGCTGGTGCCCGTCGACCCGCACGCGCGTCGGCGCGGGGTTCTGGTCGGACTCCGGGGCGGGGGTCGTGTCGCTCACGCGTTCTCCTGTTCGGCCGGGGTGTCGGCGGGGGCGGGCGCCGCGGCACGGTCCGCCGCGTCGCCGCCGCCCGCGAGGTGCGCCCGGATCTCCTGGGCGACCTGCGCGGGCGTGCGCGCGTCGGTGACGACGTGCAGCGTCGCGACGCGCTCGTAGACGGGACGCCGCGCCTCCATGAGGGCGGCCCACCGTGCCCGCGGGTTGCCCAGCAGGAGCGGGCGCGACTGGTTGAGCCCGACGCGCGGCGCCGCGTGCGCGAGGCTCACGTCGAGGAACACCACGGCGCCGCCCGCCGCGACGTACGCCGCGAGGGCGGTCTGCGTGTGCTCGTCGAGGACGGCGCCACCACCCAGGGCGAGCACGCCGTCGTGGGTCGCGAGCGCCGTCGTCACGGCCTCGCGCTCCAGCTCGCGGAAGTGCGGCTCGCCGTGGTCGACGAAGATGTCGGCGACGGGCTTGCCCGCCGTGGTCTCGACGTCGGTGTCGGTGTCGCGCTGCGCGAGGCCCAGCAGGTCCGCGAGGTGGCGCGACACCGTCGACTTGCCGCTGCCGGGCGGGCCGACGAGGACGACGACCGGGCGCGTGCCCGGAGGGACGGGCGTCATCAGCGCTGCAGCTCCGGGATCGCCGCGAGGTACGCCTCGGCGTTGCGGCGGACCTCCGCGACGGAGTCGCCGCCGAACTTCTCGAGCGCCTGCTCGGCGAGCACGAGCGCGACCATGGCCTCGGCGACGACCGCCGCCGGCGGGACGGCGCACACGTCCGAGCGCTGGTGCTGGGCCTTGGCGACCTCGCCCGTGACGACGTCGACCGTCGCGAGCGCGCGCGGCACGGTGGAGATGGGCTTCATCGCGGCGCGCACGCGCACGACCTCGCCGTTCGACATGCCGCCCTCGACGCCGCCCGCGCGGTTGCTCAGGCGGTGGATGCGGCCGTCGGTGCCGCGCTCGATCTCGTCGTGCGCGGCGGAGCCGCGGCGGCGCGCGGTGCGGAAGCCGTCGCCGACCTCGACGCCCTTGATCGCCTGGATGCCCATGAGCACCGCGGCGAGACGGGCGTCGAGGCGCCGGTCGCTCTGCGCGTAGGTGCCGAGCCCGGACGGGACGCCGTAGGCGAGCACCTCGACGACGCCGCCGAGCGTGTCGCCCGCCTTCTGGCACTCGTCGATCTCGGCGACCATCGCCGCGGACGTCGCGGCGTCGAAGCAGCGCACCGGGTCGGCGTCGAGCGCGGCGACGTCGTCGGGCCCGGGCACCGCGGCGTCCTCGGGGACCTCGACGGGGCCGATGCCCACGACGTGCGACACGAGGCGGACGCCGAGCGCCTGCTTGAGGAACTTCGCAGCCGCCGCGCCGAGGGCGACGCGCGTCGCCGTCTCGCGCGCCGACGCGCGCTCCAGCACGGGGCGGGCGTCGTCGAAGCCGTACTTGCGCATGCCCACGAGGTCGGCGTGGCCGGGGCGCGGGCGCGTGAGGGGCCGGTTGCGGGCGATCTCGCGCACGTCGCCCGTCCCGGCGTCGACCTGGAGAGCCTCGGGCGGCACGGGGTCGGCGGACATGACGTCGACCCACTTGGGCCACTCCGAGTTCGCGATCTCGAGCGCGAGCGGGCCGCCCTGGGTCACGCCGTGGCGCAGCCCGCCGAGGACGCGCAGCACGTCCTGCTCGAACTTCTGGCGCGAGCCGCGCCCGTACCCGAGGCGACGACGCGCGAGCGCGGCCTTCACGTCGTCCGTCGTGAGCTCGACGCCCGCGGGCAGCCCGTCGAGGATCCCGACCAGCGCCTCACCGTGCGACTCACCCGATGTCAACCAACGCAGCATGATCGCCATCCTCCCACGTCGGCGCGCACGTCCCGGCGGCCGCCCGCAGTGCGGACCGGAGGGCTGTGGACGACGACGGCGCGCCCCCGCGCGGGCGCGCTACGGTGCCGCGCATGGTCCAGCAGGGGGACGGGACGACGGTCGACGGCACGCGGTCGTGCGGCGACGCTCCGGTGGCGGCTGCGCACGAGGAGGCCGACGCGCGGTCGTGGCTCCGGCGCCGTGGTGCGGCCCTGAGCCGGGAGCTCCGGGTGGCCGGGCCGGCCGGGGGCGTCCTCGCGGTCCTCGCGGCGGCCAGCGCGGCGTGGTGGTCCGCGACCTCCTGGGCGACGCCCGCCCTCGTGCTCGTCGCCGCGGCCGGCACGCTCGCGGCCGTCGTCGACGCGCGCACGCACCGGCTGCCCGACGTCGTCCTCCTGCCGACGTGGCTCGGGTCGGTCCTGCTCCTCGCCGTCGCCGCGCTCGGGACCGGGGACGGCGCCGCCCTCGTGCGCGCGCTTCTCGGGGGCGCCCTGGGCTTCGGCGCCTACGCCGCGCTCCGGATCGCGTACCCGCCGGGTCTCGGCTTCGGCGACGTGAAGCTCGCGGGGATGCTCGGCACGCCGCTCGCCTGGATCGGCTGGGGCGAGCTGGTCACCGGGCTCGTCCTGCCGTTCCTGCTCGGGGGCGCGTGGGCGCTCGGGCTGGTCGTCCTGCGACGAGCCCGTCGGGACACCGCCGTCCCGTTCGGGCCCTTCATGGTCGCCGGCGCGGGCCTCGCCGCCGTGCTCGGTGGCGCGATGGCCGGGGCGTACGCGCTCGCGTGAGCGGTGCCTCATGCCGGGCCGGCGGGCCCTGCGACGCGGGGACGCGCGTCAGGCCGGGACGCTCAGCGCGGACGTGAGCGCCCGATCCATGGCCTCCAGCGGCGCCACCCTGCCCGTCATGAGCCGCACCTGCTCGGCCGCCTGGTGCAGGAGCATGCGCTCGCCGCCGACCACGGTGCCTCCCGCCGCGGCCCAGGCCGCCGAGAGCGCCGTGGGCCGGGGGTCGTAGACGACGTCGAGCAGCACGCCTGCGACCGGCGCGGCCGCCTGTGCCAGCGCCTCGGCCACCGGGTCGGCCGCGCGCGACGGCAGGGTCGCCACGACCGCGTCGGCCTGCGCGAGTCGGGCGACGAGCGCGGGCGACGACGGGTCGAGGATCTCGAAGCGCGGCTCGACGCCCATGCGGTGCGCCGCGCGCTGGAGCGTGCCGGTGCGCCCGAGCGCGCGCACCATGACCGTCGGCGTGGTGCAGCCGAGCTCGGCGAGGGCGGCGAGCGTGGACGCGGCGGTCGCGCCCGCGCCGAGCACGACGGCGGTCCGCGCGTCCCGCTCCCCCAGCCCCTCGCGGAGCGCGGCGACGAGCCCGTGCACGTCGGTGTTCGTCCCGACGAACGTCGGGCGCCGCCCGCCGGTGGGCTGCACGACGAGCGTGTTCACCGCGCCGACGACGTTCGCGAGCGGGTCGACGTGGTCGAGCAGCGGGATCACGGCGTGCTTGAGCGGCATGGTCAGACTCAGGCCCGCCCACGACGCGTCGAGCCCGTTGACCAGCGCCGAGAGCTGCTCCTCGGTCGTGTCGATCGCCTCGTACGACCAGCCGTCCAGGCCGAGCGCCTCGTACGCGGTCCGGTGCAGCACCGGCGACAGCGAGTGGGCGACGGGGTGGCCGAGGACGGCCGCCCGTCGCGGAGCGCGCGCGGCGCTCACCCGCCGTTCTCCGCGAGCCACTGCCGGTACTCCTGCTTGAACTGCTCGAACTCGGCGTACGTGTCGGTGAACTTCGTCTCGCCCGTGTCCAGGTTGACGGTCACGTACCAGAGCCACGGGCCGTCGGGCGCGTTCATGACCGCCTGCACGCTCTCGCGGCTGGGGCTCCCGATCGGGGTCGGCGGCAGGCCCTGGTGCACGCGCGACGCGTAGGGCAGGTCGGGGTTCTGGAACTCCTCGGTCGTGATCTCGTTCTGAGGCTTTCCGAGCCCGTAGACGTCGATCGCGTCCATGCCGAGGGGCATGCCGTCCGCGATGCGGTTGTAGATCACCCGCGCGACCATCCCGCGCTGCTCGGCGTTCTTGCCCTCCCACTCGACGATCGACGCCATCGTGAGCACCTCCTGGAAGCGCTCCGGCGGGACGCCGAGGTCGGCGAGCTCGCTCAGGGTCTGGCTGACCATGCCCTGGATGATGCCCGTCGCGTTGACGTCGCCCGGCTCGAGGACGTACGTCGTCGGGTAGAGCCAGCCCTCGTAGTTGCCGTTCGCCTCCGCTGGCAGGCCCATGGCGGCGGTGTCGGCCATCGCGGCCTCGAAGTCGGCGACGGGGATGTCCGTCACGGAGGACGCCTTCTCGAGGATCTGCTTGACCGTGTAGCCCTCGGGGATCGTGATCTTGGTCTCGACCCGCGAGTCGTTCGCCACGAGGCGCGCGACGGCGTCCTTGGCCGGCATGCCGAGGAGCAGCGTGTGGGTTCCCGGCTGGATCTTCCCCGCGTTCGGGTTCTCCTCGAACGCCTTCGCGAACGCCGCCGAGCTGGCGACGACGCCGGCCTCGGTCAGGACCGCACCCATGTCGCGGCCGGTCGAGCCGGGCTCGATGACGACGTCGACGGGGTCCGTGCCCGGGCCCTCGAAGTCCTTGGCCTCGAGCGGGTTCGCGAACCCGAAGAGGTCGGAGGCGTTGTCGAGCAGCAGGTACCCCGCGCCGCCCACCACGAGGAGGGAGACGAGCAGGACGACGAGCGCGCGGCGACGCCGGCGCTGGCGTCGCTTCTTCGCCGCCCGGCGGGCGCGCTGCTCCGAGCGCGACGAGCGCGCGGGCTGCTGCTCGCCCTGGACGGCGGGCCGTTCGAACAGGTCGGTCACGGTCGGTGGTCTCCTGTCGGGTCTACAGGTTCTCCGGCGCGCGCCCCCGCGCCCCGCTCGGCCTCGAGAGCGGATTGCAGAATGATAACGGCGGCCGCCTGGTCGACGACGCTCCGGTGCTTGCGACCGGCGCGCCCCGATGCGTGCAGCGCCTGGTGCGCGCTGACGGTCGTCATCCGCTCGTCGACGAGGTGCACCGGCACCGGCGCGACGACGCGTGCCACCAGTCCAGCGTACGCCCGCGCCCCCTGGGCGGCGGCACCCTCTCCCCCGGAGAGGTGGCGCGGGAGGCCGACGTAGACCACCCGGGCGCCGCGCTCGTCGACCTCGGCCGCGATCCGCGCGACGTCCGTCGGGACCGCGGCTCCGGCCTTCGTGTCACGCGCGAGGGTCTCGACCGGGGTCGCGACGAGCCCGTCGGGGTCGCTCGCCGCGAGTCCGACGCGCACGCTGCCCACGTCGACGCCCAGGCGCGCCCCGCGCGGGACGGGGGCGCGCCCGTCGTCGGCGGGCAGCGGGGGGACGGCCGTCACGCGGCCGCCGCAGCGCCGTCGCGCACGCCCTGCAGGGCGGCGGGCAGCGCCGAGACGTCCGTGCCGCCGCCCTGGGCCATGTCGTCCTTGCCGCCGCCACCACCACCCAGGGTCTGGGCGGCCGCCTTGGCGAGCACGCCGGCGCGCAGGCCCGTCGCACGGGCCGACGCGTTGGTCACGACGACCACCTGCGGGCGGTCCTTCGCGACGCCCCCGACCGCCACGACGGCGGGCTCCGACTCGCCGAGGCGACCGCGCACGTCGAGCGCCAGCGCACGGAGGTCGTCCGCGGAGGCGACCTCGCCGGCGTCGTGCGCGACGACGCGCGTGCCGCCCGCGAGCTCCGCACCGGCGGCGAGCGTGCCCGCCACCGCGAGGAGCTGGGACTGCCGGAGCTGCGCGAGCTCCTTCTCCGCGTCCCGCAGACGCGACACGAGCGCGCCCACGCGGTCCGGGAGCTCCTCGGTCCGCACGTTGAGCAGCCCGGTGAGCTGGCCGACGAGCGCGTGCTCCTTGGCCTGGAACCCGTAGGCGCCGTCGCCGACCAGGGCGTCGACGCGACGCACGCCCGAGCCGATGGACGACTCGCCGAGCAGCGTGACGAGGCCGAGCTGGCCCGTCTGGCGCACGTGCGTGCCCGCGCACAGCTCGCGCGACCAGTCACCGCCGATCGACACCACGCGCACGACGTCGCCGTACTTCTCGCCGAACAGCGCCATGGCACCCAGGGCGCGCGCCTCGGTGATCGGCATGAGCTGGTCCGTGACCTCGAGGTTCTCCTGGAGCTGGGTGTTGACCCGCTCCTCGATCTCCGACAGCGCGCCCGCGGGCACGGCCGACGAGCGGCGGAAGTCGAAGCGGATGCGGCTCGGCGCGTTCTCCGAGCCGGCCTGGGTCGACTCCTTGCCGAGCGACTCCTGGAGCGCCTTGTGGATCATGTGCGTCGCCGAGTGTGCGCGGCTGATCGCCTTGCGGCGGTCGCGGTCGATCGTCGCGGTGCCGGGGTCGCCGAGCGCCGCCGTCCCCTCGACGAGGCGGCCACGGTGCACCGACAGGCCCTTGATCGGGCGCTGCACGTCGTCCACCTCGATGGTCGCGCCGCCGTCGAGCACGATCGTCCCGTGGTCGGCGAGCTGGCCGCCGGCCTCGGCGTAGAACGGGGTGCGGTCGAGCACGACCTCGACGTCCGCGGGCGCGG
The DNA here is from genome assembly GCF_055571305.1 of Cellulosimicrobium sp. NPDC030954. Taxonomy (NCBI): domain Bacteria; kingdom Bacillati; phylum Actinomycetota; class Actinomycetes; order Micrococcales; family Promicromonosporaceae; genus Cellulosimicrobium; species Cellulosimicrobium sp. NPDC030954. The sequence continues at coordinate 108,717 of NZ_JBVIFN010000004.1, read as the reverse complement.
TCGCGGCGGGCGCGGGCACGCCGTCGACGAGCAGGCCCGCGACGCGCACCGACGCGGAGGACTCGGTGTACCCGAGGAACTCGACGGGGGCGGAGAGCTCGCCCGCGAGCGACTCGTAGGCGGCCGTGTCGACCCCGCCCGAACGCTTGGCGAGCGCGTCGGCGCGGGCGCGCTGGCGCTGCTCGGTCATGAGGGCGCGGAACGCCTTCTCGTCGACCTGGACGCCCTGCTCGGCGGCCATCTCGAGCGTGAGGTCGATCGGGAAGCCGTACGTGTCGTGCAGGGCGAACGCCTGGTCGCCGCCGAGCAGCGGCACCCCGCCCGTCCCCGCGGCGGCCTTGGCCTTGGTGACGGCCGTGTCGAGGATCGTCGTCCCCGAGGTGAGGGTGCGACGGAACGCGTCCTCCTCCGTGTACGCGACGTTCGAGATGCGCTCGAAGTCGGTCGCGACCTCCGGGTACGACGGCGCCATCGCGTCGCGGCTGACGGGGAGCAGCGCGGGCATCGCGCGGTCCTCGACGCCGAGCAGGCGCATCGCGCGCACGGAGCGGCGCAGCAGGCGGCGCAGGACGTAGCCGCGGCCCTCGTTCGAGGGGCGCACGCCGTCGTTCATGATCATGAGCGCCGAACGGACGTGGTCGGCCACGACGCGCATGCGCACGTCGTCCTCCTGGTTCGCGCCGTAGCGCCGGCCCGAGAGCGCCTCGGCGGCCGCGATGACGGGGAACACCTCGTCGATCTCGTAGAGGTTGTCCTTGCCCTGGAGCAGGTAGGCGACGCGCTCCAGGCCCATGCCCGTGTCGATGTTCTTGCGCGCGAGCTCCGAGACGATCCGGAACTCCTCCTTCGACTTCACGTCGTCGATCGCGTACTGCATGAACACGAGGTTCCAGATCTCGAGGTAGCGGTCCTCGTCGACGACGGGGCCACCCTCCTGGCCGAACTCCGGGCCGCGGTCGATGTAGATCTCCGAGCACGGGCCGGCGGGACCGGGCTGGCCCGTGGACCAGTAGTTGTCCTTCTTGCCGCGCGCCTGGATGCGCTCGTCGGGCAGGCCGGCGATGCGCTTCCAGAGCTGCCGTGCCTCGTCGTCGTCGTGGTAGACGGTCACCCAGACGGTCTCCGGGTCGAACCCGTACTTGCCCTCCTCGCGCGAACCCGTGACGAGGTCCCACGCGTAGGTGATCGCGCCTTCCTTGAAGTAGTCCCCGAAGGAGAAGTTGCCGTTCATCTGGAAGAACGTGCCGTGACGGGTCGTCTTGCCGACCTCGTCGATGTCGAGCGTGCGCACGCACTTCTGGACGCTCGTCGCACGGTCCCAGGGCGGGGTCTGCTCGCCCGTCATGTACGGGATGAACGGGACCATGCCCGCGATGGTGAACAGCGTGGACGGGTCCGGGGAGACGAGCGACGCCGAGGGCACGACGGTGTGGTCGCGGTCGGCGAAGTAGTCGAGCCAGCGCTTGCGGATCTCGGCGGTGCGCATGATGTCCTTCGGGTGCGGTCGGTGGTCGTGCGGGGTGCTTGCTGTGGTCGCGGCGCCAGGCCGCGCGTCCTAGAACGAGTAGCCGAGGAGGTCCTCGACGTCGTCGGTGTCGTCGAAGGGGCTGGGGTCTCCCGCGGCCGGGCGCGTGTGGCGGCCGGCCGCGCGGCGCGCTCGGACGACGTCGGGGTCCTCCTGGCCCTCCGCGAGGAGCGCAGCCATGAGCTCCTGCTCGCGCGCGTCGCGCGCGAGCGTGAACTCCGCGCGGAAGTCGCGGGCGATCCCGACGACCTTCTCGCCCAGCCCGTTGACCTGCTCCGTCGCCTGGTCCACGAGCGACGCCGGCGCGTAGCGCGCGAGGATCTTCTTGCCGCGGACGACGACCACGACCGTGATCGCGACCCCGACGCCGACCCAGAAGACGCGGCGCATCAGCGCGACCCCTCGGCACGTCCGGCGCCGTCCGACGAACGGCGCCGACCGAACGAGCGGGCGGCCGCCTGGCGCACGCCGTAGGTGAACGCGGCGACCTTCACCAGCGGGGCGCCGAACGTCGCGGCGTACAGTCCCGTGAGGGCGGAGACGTTCTCGCTCACCTGGGCGGCCGACGTCGTGATCGTGTCGACCTTGACGAGCTGGCTGTTGGTCGTTGCGACCGTCGTCGCGGCCTCGTCGAGGATCGGGACGGAGTGGTCCGTGACCTCCTTGATGCTCGCGCGCGCCTCGTCGAGCACGCGACCGAGCTTGAGGAGCGGCACCGCGAGCAGGCCGACGAGCAGCACGAACGCGATGGCTGCGATGAGGCCGGCCACGTCTCCCAGGGACATTCTTCCTCCAGTGCCAGTCACGGTGCCTTGTGCGCGGACGTCGCGCGGGACGGTCCACGGCGCCGCGGGAGTCCTCACGGACGTGCCCACGACTTCGCGAAACACTACCCGCACCAGGGCGGGGACCGCCGTCGGGCACGGCACGACGGCCCCGACGGTCTCACCACGAGGGCCGGCGGGACCGGCCCGGACGCACGAACGCCTCGCTCGCCGACGAAGCGGTGAGCGAGGCGTCCGGAGCGAGGGTCAGCGAGCGTAGTACTCGACGACGAGCTGGACCTCGCACTGCACGGGGACCTCGGCGCGCTTCGGGCGACGCGTGAGGATCGCGCTCAGCTTCTCGAGCTGGACGTCCAGGTAGCCCGGGACGGCCGGGAGGACGTCGCGGTGCGCGCCTGCGGCCGCGACCTGGAACGGCGTCGTCGCCTGGCTCTTCGGCTTGACCTGGAGGGTCTGGCCGGGCTTCACGCGGAACGACGGGCGGTCCACGATCTTGCCGTCGACGAGGATGTGGCGGTGCGTGACCGCCTGGCGCGCCTGCAGGATGGTGCGGGCGAAGCCGGCGCGCAGCACGAGCGCGTCGAGGCGGGTCTCGAGGTTCTCGACGAGCGCCTCACCGGTCAGACCCTTGTCCTTGCGGGCCTCCTCGTACGCACGCGCGAGCTGCTTCTCGCGGAGCATGTACTGGGCGCGCAGACGCTGCTTCTCGCGGAGACGGACCGCGTAGTCCGACTCGGTGCGGCGGCGGGCGCGGCCGTGCTCACCCGGGGGGTACGGGCGCTTCTCGAAGTGCTTGACGGCCTTCGGGGTGAGGGCGATGCCCAGGGCGCGGCTCAGGCGGACCTGGCGGCGCGAGCGCTTGACAGACGTCACAGCGGTATCTCATTCCTGTCGTGTGGGTACTGACGTCACACCTGGTCCCGAGAGATCGGGTCCGGGTGCGGGACCAGCCGATGGACCACGCATCTCTCCGAGGGAGAGGGCGGGTCGGGGCCGAGGTCCCAGGTGGTCGCCGTGAAGGCAACCTGAGAAGTCTACCGCACCCGCGAGATAGCGATCCCCCGCCGAGATAGCGACGCTCGACCATCATTCTGGCCCTGGTCGTGCCGGGCGTCGCTATCTCGCGGAGGCCCGTCCTCGGGCAGTGAGGACGCGCGCGATGAGCCGGTCCGGGTCGTCGAGGTCCTCCCAGGAGACCCGGAGGAGGATCCAGCCCGCCTCGACCAGCGCGTCGTGGCGCCGTTTCTCCTCGTACAGAGCGCTCTCGACCTCGTCGGGCGCGCCCCGATACTTGAGACGTCCGTCGAACTCGAGCCCGACCTTGAGATCCTGCCAACCGAGGTCGACCCACCGCTGACCCACCCACGTCGAGACCGCGATCGCGGCCGACAACGGAGGCAGTCCCGCTTCACCCAGAACCCAGCGTAGGCGGGACTCCCCCGGAGACTCCACGGCGCCGTCGGCGATCGCCAGCACCCTGCGCGCCGAGCGCACACCCCTCTTGCCCACCGACTCCGCGAGGATCCGCCGGACGAGCGAGCGGTCGATCCCGATGCGCGACGCCGAGTCCGCGACGACCACGGCCTGCTCGCCCGGCAGGGTGAGCGCGCAGTCGACGACCGTGCGCTCGAGCGTCGTCACGGGCACACCGGCGAGTGTCGTGCGGTCACGCGTGGGCAGCACCGTCCAGTGACGACGCACGGGCCCGGCCGACGCCCGGACGTCGGGCGGCCGCAGCTGAGTGATCTCCGCCTCGGGTCGGAGCCCGTACGTCCAGCAACCCCACAGCAGCGCGGCGCTCGTGTGACTCACCCACAGGTCGGTGGTGAGCGACTCGAGCACGGCGGCAAGATGGGTGAGGTGCTGTCGTTCACGCTCGAGCGCCACGCTCGCAGGGCCCTCTGCGTGCGGAGCGGACGCGACGTACACCCCGCGACGCAGGCGGAGGAGCTCTCCGCGCCGCCGCGCCGCACGGATCTCGTCCTCGCGCTCGGGCGTCGAGCGCACGACGGCGGGAAGGCTGCGCGGGCGCGGGATCGGGCTCCCTGGACGGGACGGTGGACGTGTCGTCGGCATGGCAGCCATCTCAGCGCTGACGGCCGAGCGACGGCACCCCGCACTGCCGCCACCTGTGGACGACGACCCGTGGGGACGCTCCTGTGGTCGACCGACAACGGTCGTCGGGCAACCGCGCAGCGCGAGATAGCGATCCCCGACCTCATGCCGCCTCGGACAAGGTCGGTGGTCGCTATCTGGGCCGGGAATCGCTATCTCGCGGTCCGGGCGGGGTCAGCATCGTCACGAGCCAGGATCTCGCGGATGCGGCCGAGCCGGTCCGTGACCTGGCGCTCGTAGCCGCGGTCGGTCGGCGTGTAGTACCGGGATCCGACAAGGGTGTCGGGCAGGTACTGCTGCGGCGCGACGCCGTGGGGCGCGTCGTGCGCGTACCGGTACCCGGTGCCGTGGCCGAGCTGCTTGGCACCCGGGTAGTGCGCGTCGCGCAGGTGCGACGGGACGGACCCGGCCCTCCCGGCACGGACGTCCGCGAGCGCCGCGTCGATGCCGAGGTAGGCGGCGTTGGACTTGGGCGCGGTCGCGAGGTGCACCACGGCCTCCGCGAGGACGATCCGTCCCTCGGGCATGCCGATGAGCTGGACGGCCTGGGCCGCGGCGACGGCGGTCTGGAGCGCGGACGGGTCGGCCATGCCGACGTCCTCCGCGGCGGCGATGACGATGCGCCGGGCGATGAAGCGCGGGTCCTCCCCCGCCGCGATCATGCGGGCGAGGTAGTGCAGCGAAGCGTCGACGTCGGAGCCGCGCATCGACTTGATGAACGCGGAGACGACGTCGTAGTGCTGGTCGCCGTCGCGGTCGTAGCGCACGGCCGCGACGTCCACGGCGCGCTCGACGGCGTCGAGGTCCACCCTCACCGGCGAGCCGTCCGCCGGGCCGGGCTCGCCGTCCTCGTCGGTCGTCGCGTCCTCGGAGGCCGCCACGGGGGCGGGGACCGGGGCGTCGGAGAGCGCGGCGCCGGCCGCCGCCTCGAGCACGGTGAGCGCCTTGCGCGCGTCGCCGCCCGCGAGGCGCACGAGGTGGTCCTCTGCCTCGTCGGTGAGCGCGACGAGGCCGCCCAGCCCCCGGTCGTCGGCGACGGCGCGGCGCACGAGGGCGCGGACGTCGTCGTCCCCGAGGGGCTGGAGCGTGAGCAGGAGCGAGCGGGAGAGCAGAGGCGAGTTCACGGAGAAGCTCGGGTTCTCGGTGGTCGCCGCGACGAGCGTGACCCAGCGGTTCTCGACGCTCGGCAGGAGGGCGTCCTGCTGGGACTTGGAGAAGCGGTGCACCTCGTCGATGAACAGGACGGTCTCCTCGCCGCCGGTCGCGAGGCGGCGGCGGGCGTCCTCGACGACGGTGCGCACGTCCTTCACGCCCGCGGTGACGGCGGAGAGCTCGACGAAGCGGCGACCGGACGCGGTCGCGATGAGGTAGGCGAGCGTCGTCTTGCCCGTGCCGGGCGGGCCCCAGAGGATGACGGAGCCGGGCGCGGCCCGGCCGCCGGACGCGTCCGACTCGATGAGGCGCCGCAGGGGCGAGCCGGGGACGAGCAGGTGCGCCTGGCCCGCGACCTCGTCGAGGGCGGCGGGACGCATGCGCACGGCGAGCGGGGCCCCCGGTCCGGGTCGCGGCGTGCCCTGCGCGCCGGAGGTGGCGGCGCCGAAGAGGTCGCCGCCGAACAGATCACCGGTGGACATGCCCCGAGCCTACGCACCGCCGCCCACGCGCCCGGACGCCGCCGGCGTGGGGAGGTCGGGTGAACGTCGTCCACGGCGCCGCGAGGGATCTGACACGCGGCGCGGACGGATGGGATGCTGGCGCTCGTGTTCTCGAGCCTCGGTCGTCGTGTCGCCCGCCATCCCCGCCTCACGGTCGTCGTGTGGGTCGTCCTCACCGGGCTCGGGTTCGCTCTCGCGCTGTTCGGCGTGCACGGGGAGAGCGTGTTCGACCGGGTGACCACGGGGGCGCCCTCCATCCCCGGCTCGGACAGCGAGCGCGCGACCGAGATCCTCGCCGAGAACGACGAGGGCGGTCCGGAGATCACGCTGCTGGTGAGCGAGGTCGACCCGGGGGACGCGCAGGTCGTGGAGGCGATGACCGAGGTGAACGCGGACCTCGTGGCGGTCGAGGGCGTGGACACGGTCATCAATCCGTACGTGATCCCCGGCGGGGTCGAGGACCCGGCAGCCCAGTCGCTGGTCGCGAACGACGGGGACGGGTTCCTCACCGTGGTGACGCTGCGCACCGACATCGGCGCGGAGCGGACGGACGCCGTGGCCGAGCGCGTCGTCGAGCAGCTCGAGGCGGTGCCTGGCGTCCTCGCGGAGGCGGCTCCGGACGCGGCCGGGGACGCGACGGGCCTCGTGGGCTCGAACGCGCTCATCGTCGACGCCATCACGGGGCAGGTCGAGGAGGACCTGACGACGGGCGAGAAGGTCGCGCTGCCGGTCGCGCTGCTCATCATGGTGCTCGTCTTCGGCGGTTTCCTCGCCGCCGCGATGCCGATGGCGGGGGCCGTCGCGTCCATCGGGACGGGCCTGGGCGTGCTGCTCGGCCTCACGTACGTGCTCGACGTCGACGCGTCCGTGGTCAACGTCGTCACCCTGCTCGGACTCGGGCTCTCGATCGACTACGGGCTGCTCGTCGTCTCTCGGTTCCGGGAGGAGCTGCACCGGCTGGTCGCCGCCGGCGACGACCCGTCCCTGCGCCGACGTCGCGGGGACGGCGTGGTCCACGCGGCGCTGATCCGGACGATGGAGACGGCGGGCCGCACGGTCGCGTTCTCGGCGCTCACGGTCGCGATCTCGATCGCCGGGCTCATGGTGTTCCGCCCGGACATCCTGCGGTCGGTCGGCGCGGGCGGCCTCGGCGTCGTCCTCGTCGCGGTGGCGACGGCGCTCACGCTCGTCCCCGCGCTCCTCGCGTTCTCCGGCCGCCGCCTCGCGAAGCCGGGGATCCTCGGCCGGATCCCCGGCCTGCGCCGCGTGCTCGCCCGGACCGCGGACGTGCAGTCCGACGAGGGCGCGTTCTCCCGTCTCGCCGCGCGCGTGCAGCGCCACCCGGTGTGGGTGCTGCTGACGACGGTCGTCGTGCTCGTCGTCCTCGCGCTGCCCGTGCTCGGCCTGCACATGCGCAACTCGGGCATCGAGCTGCTGCCCCAGGGGTCCCCGCAGCGGGAGTTCGTCGACGAGCTCGCCGCGCAGTACCCGTCGAGCGAGAGCGCCCAGGTCGTGGCCGTGGTCGACGCGAGCGTCGAGGACGCCCAGGCGTGGGCCGACGAGGTCGCGGGGCTCGACGGCGTCGCGAGCGTCGACCCGGCAGCCCCGCTCGGCGACTACGCCGTCGTGGGCGTGCACGTCGACGCGGACGACGCCGGCGGCCCCGAGGCGGTGTCGGTCGTGCGGGAGGTCCGTGCCACCGACCCGGGGTTCGAGGTGTGGGTCACCGGGCAGGCCGCCGGGCAGGTCGACTTCCTCGACGCGCTCGGCGAGCGCGTGTGGTGGGCCGTCGGGATCGTCGTGGGCGCGACGCTCGTGCTGCTGTTCCTCATGACGGGATCCGTCGTCGTGCCGGTCAAGGCGCTGCTCACGAACGCGCTGTCGCTCGCCGCGTCGCTCGGCGTGCTCGTCTGGGTGTTCCAGGACGGGCACCTGGAGGGCCTGCTCGACTTCTCCTCGGTCGGCGGGATCGAGACCTACGTGGTCGCGCTGGTCGTCGCGTTCGCGTTCGGCCTCGCGATGGACTACGAGGTGTTCCTGCTCGCGCGCGTCAAGGAGCTCTACGACGCGGGCCACCCCAACGACGAGGCGGTGCGCCTCGGGCTCCAGCGCTCCGGGCGGATCATCACGTCCGCGGCGGCGATCATCATCGTCGTCTTCGCGGGCTTCGTCTTCGGCGACCTCCTCGTCATCAAGGAGGTCGGGTTCGCGCTCGCCGTCGCGGTGCTCATCGACGCGACGATCGTCCGCCTCCTCCTCGTGCCCGCGACGATGACGCTGCTCGGCCGGTTCAACTGGTGGGCGCCACGCCCCCTGCGCTGGGTGCACCGCAGGCTCGCGATCACGCACTGAGCGTCCGCGCGGACGGCACGGGCAGACGACGCCGTCAGCGGCGCGACTCGAACTCCTGCGTCACGACGAACCCGAGCGCGGCGTAGACGCGGCGGGCGGCGTCGTTGTCGGCGTACATGCCGAGCACGACGATCCCCTCGTCCCGCCGGCACGCCCGCGTCGTGACCGCCACGACGGCTCGGGCCGCACCCCGGCCACGCGCCGTGGGTTCCGTGGCGACCCCGCCGAGCGCCCACGGGATGCCCGGCCCCGGGCGCCGCGCACCCGCGACGCTGCGGACCGTCCCCGTCTCGTCCCGCCAGCCCCACCAGCGGGTCCCGGGCTCGGACGGGTCGAGCTCCGCCGAGGGGTTCGCCACGTCGAGCGCGGCGCGCACGCGAGACCGGCCCTCCTCCCCGTCGAGCGCCACCACCCGCTGCTCCCCCGGCTGGACGAGCGGGTCGGCCGTCGCGGTGAACCAGTCCCAGCGCGAGACGGGCTCCGTGCGCAGGTGGTCGGGGACCGCACGACCGGTGCGACCGCCGAGGGCGGCCGCGGCCGTCGTCGTCCCGCGCGGGAGCGACGACCGCACCACCCCGGCGGCCAGGTCCGGCCGGTCGAGGAGGAGGTGCGCGACCCCCGTCGGCGTGCCGAGGCCCCACAGCGCGGCGGACCCCGCGTCGAACACGCGTCGCACGACGAGCGCGTCGTCGCGCTCCACGGCGTCGAGGACGTCCCAGCCGTCCCGCTCCGCACGGACGACCGGGTGGTCCGCCCAGCGCCCCAGGCTCGGTACGACGCGCGAGGGCGCGCCGACCCGGTCGTCGCGGGTCGGCGCGCCCTCGCGCGCGGTGCGGGTCGTCATGCCTCCGGCGTCGGCTCTCCCGCGTCGCTCTTCGGTGCGGCGGGCTTCGCGTCGACGCCCGCCTCCTTGCGCTGCTCGGGCGTGATCGGCGCGGGCGCCTGCGTCAGCGGGTCGAACCCGCCGCCCGACTTCGGGAACGCGATGACGTCGCGGATCGAGTCCGACTTCGTCAGCAGCGCGACGATGCGGTCCCAGCCGAACGCGATCCCGCCGTGCGGGGGCGCGCCGAACTTGAACGCGTCGAGGAGGAAGCCGAACTTCTCCTGCGCCTCCTCCGGCCCGATGCCCATGACCTCGAACACGCGCTCCTGCACGTCGCGGCGGTGGATACGGATCGAGCCGCCGCCGATCTCGTTCCCGTTGCAGACGATGTCGTACGCGTACGCGAGCGCCTCGCCCGGGTTCTGCTCGAACGTGTCGACCCAGTCGGGCGTGGGCGACGTGAACGCGTGGTGCACGGCGGTCCAGGCAGAGTTGCCGAGATCGACGTCGTCGTCCTCGCCGGTCGGCTTGAAGAGCGGCGCGTCGACGACCCAGACGAACGCCCACGCGTCCTCGTCGATCTGACCCGTGCGCTTCGCGATCTCCTGGCGCGCGGCGCCGAGCAGCGCGCGCGAGTCCGACGTCTTGCCCGCGGCGAAGAACACGGCGTCGCCCGGCTGCGCGCCGGTCACGTCGCGCAGGCCCTCGCGCTCGGCGTCGGACAGGTTCTTGGCGACCGGGCCGGCGAGCGTCCCGTCCTCCTGGAACGTGACGTACGCGAGCCCGCGGGCACCGCGCTGCTTGGCCCACTCCTGCCACGCGTCGAACTGGCGGCGCGGCTGCGACGCCCCGCCCGCCATGACGACCGCGCCGACGTACTCCGCCTGGAACACGCGGAACGGCGTGTCCTTGAAGTAGTCCGTCAGCTCGACGAGCGGGTTGCCGAAGCGCAGGTCCGGCTTGTCCGACCCGTAGAGGCGCATGGCGTCGTGGAACGTCATGCGCGGGATCGGGGTCGGGATCGTGTACCCGATGAGCTCCCACAGCGCGACGAGGATCTTCTCGGCGAGCGCGATGACGTCGTCCTGCTCGACGAAGCTCATCTCGACGTCGAGCTGCGTGAACTCGGGCTGCCGGTCGGCGCGGAAGTCCTCGTCGCGGTAGCAGCGCGCGATCTGGTAGTAGCGCTCCATGCCCGCGACCATGAGGAGCTGCTTGAAGAGCTGCGGCGACTGCGGCAGCGCATACCAGGAGCCGGGCGCGAGGCGTGCCGGCACGAGGAAGTCGCGCGCGCCCTCGGGAGTCGAGCGCGTGAGCGTCGGCGTCTCGATCTCGACGAACTCCTCCGCGTCGAGCACGCGGCGCGCGGCCTGGTTGACCTTGGCGCGCAGGCGCAGCGCGTGCGCGGGGGCGGGGCGGCGCAGGTCGAGGTAGCGGTGCTTGAGGCGCGCCTCCTCGCCGATCGTCTCGGTGTCCGCGAGGGCCGTGGAGACCTGGAACGGCAGCGCCTCGGACGTGTTGAGCACGACGACGTCGCTCGCGACGACCTCGATCTCGCCCGTGGGCAGGGCCGCGTTCTCGTTGCCGTCGGGCCGGCGCGAGACCTCGCCGGTGACCTGGAGGACGAACTCGTTGCGCAGCGGGTGCGCGACGGCCTCGTCGCGGATGACGACCTGGGCGATGCCGGACGCGTCCCGCAGGTCGATGAAGGCCACGCCTCCGTGATCGCGCCGACGGTCGACCCAGCCCGTGAGGGTGACGGTCTGACCGGTGTGCTCGGCCCGCAGTGAGCCGGCCGTTCGGGTGCGCAGCACGGAGGATTCCTTCCAGGTGGGCGGTGGGGGTGGCGCTCCCGGGGGCGGGCGCGCGTCCGCACGAGTCTAGTGCGGGCGGGCGCGGTGCTCGACCGGATACCGTGGCGGTGCCGCCGCTCCACCCGCGCGCCGACCGTGTCGCGCGTCCGGGCCGGCGGCACCGGCGTGCGCCGACCGGCCCGCCGCCCGCACGAGGAGGGGTGATCGTGGCACGCACCATCGCGACGAACCGGCGCGTCGAGCGCGACGAGCTCGAGCAGTTCCTGCGGTCCCGGCACGACGGCGTCCTCGTCACGACGCGCGCCGACGGGCGGCCTCAGCTCAGTCCGGTCACGTACGGGGTCGACGACGCGGGCCGGGTCGTCGTGTCGACGTACCCGGAGCGCGCCAAGGCGGCCAACGTGCGTCGCGACCCGCGCGCGTCGCTGCTCTCGCTGGGCGAACGCTTCTCGGACCCGTGGGTACAGGTCGACGGCGAGGCCGAGGTGATCGACCTGCCCGAGTCGGTCGAGCCGCTCGTCGACTACTACCGCTCCGTCAGCGGCGAGCACCCGGACTGGGACGAGTACCGCGAGGCCATGGTGACGCAGGGCAAGTCGCTCGTGCGCCTGACGATCACGCGCTGGGGCCCGGTCGCGACGGGCGGCTTCCCGGCGCGTCTCGCGGAGGGCTGAGCGCGGCGCGGGGCACCACGGCGTACCGTTCGGTCGTGCCGATCACCCTGTGCGTGTTGCTGTGGCCCACGGAGGGCAGCGCCGACCTGCTGAGCGAGTACGAGGACGACGTCCTCGCGCTCGTGCCCGCGCACGGCGGGCGCGTGCTGTCGCGCATGCGCACGCTGCCCGGTCAGGACCCGTCGCTGCCGACCGAGGTGCAGGTCATCGAGATGCCGGGGGACGACGCGCTGGCCGCGTACCTGGCCGACCCCGCGCGCGTCGCGCTGGGAGCCGTGCGCGACCGGGCCGTGGCGCGGACGGACATCGTCCGCGTCGGCGACGTCCCGGACCGGCCCGCCTGACCCGACGCCGTCGCCCGGCTGCCACCGCCGTCCACCGCACAGGAGTCAGAACAGCACCTGCTCGACTCCCCCGCCCACGACGTCCAGCCCGCCGCCGTCCACCGGCATGCCCGCGAGCGCCCCGTCGTGCCCGTGCCCGTCGGAACGTTCCGGGGCGCCCCCGGCGAGGCTTCCGGTCGGGTAGGCACCGTCGGTCGGCGGGTCGGGCGCGCGGCGCCGGTCGCCGAGACCGCCGAGCTCGCCCCGGCGGTACCGTCCCTCGACGCCGGCGGGACCGCGGTGGCCGGACACCGCGAAGCCGCGCGCCTCGAGCATCGGGCGCACGCGGTCCCACAGCCAGGAGCGGTACGCCTTCGAGGCGTACGCCCCACGGGCGTAGACCCGCTCGTAGCCGGGGACGAGCTGCGGGTGCTCGCGCGCGAGCCAATCCAGGTACCACTCGCGCGTGCCAGGCTTGAGGTGCAGGGGCAGCACCGTCACTCCCGTCGCGCCCGCGTCCTTGACCGCGTCGAGCAGGTCGGTCAGCGCGCGCGTGGAGTCGGTGAGCCACGGCAGCACGGGCGCGACCATGACACCGCACGGCAGGCCCGCCTCGCGGACCGCGCGGATCAGGTCGAGGCGTGCGCGCGGCGAGGGCGTGCCCGGTTCGACGCTCGCCTGGAGAGCCGGGTCCAGCAGCGCGAGCGAGACGCCGATCCCCACCTCGACGCGCGAGGCGGCGTCGGCGAGCAGCGGCAGGTCGCGGCGCAGGAGCGTGCCCTTGGTCAGGACCGACAGCGGCGTGCCGGAGCCCGCGAGCGCGTCGATGATGCCCGGCATGAGGCGGTAGCGCCCCTCGGCCCGCTGGTAGGGGTCCGTGTTCGTGCCGAGCGCGACGGGCTCGCGGCTCCAGGACGCGCGGGCGAGCTCGGCGCGCAGCACCTCGTCGACGTTCACCTTGACCACGACCTCGCGGTCGAAGTCGTCACCCGCGTCGAGGTCGAGGTACTGGTGGGTGGGCCGGGCGAAGCAGTTGTGGCTCACGACCCCGGCGGCGACGAAGTCCCGCGTCCCGGTGGTGATGTCGACGAGCTCGGTCTCCTCCCCGGGCCCGTCGAGCGCCTCGAGCGAGTCGACGCGCAGCGCCTCGTCGCCCGTGACGTCCCGGCCCTCGAGCGCGACCCGTCCGTCCGCGAGCACTGCCGCCCCCGGGCCGAGGAGGACGTCGCCCAGCGCCAGGTGGGAGCGGCGCCCGGCCCCGCCGACGACGTGACGCCAGCCGCGTTCGGTGAGGAACCGGTGGTCGCCGCTCGCCGTGAGGCGCGTGCCGTCCGCGAGGGTCACGCGGTACGCGCGCTTGCGGGTGGTCCAGCGGTCGAGCACGCGCGTGCGCACGTAGCGCCGGTAGGCGCCGTGCGGCGCGGTCCCCACGATCTCGTCGCCGACGCGCAGCTCGCCGATCGGCCGCTGCGTGCCGTCGGCGAGCAGCACCGGCGTCGACGGCGCGAGGCAGTAGGAGCAGGCGTGGCTGCAGCCGCGGTACGGGTTGACCGTCCAGCGGAACGGCATGCGCGACATCGCCGGGACCTTCGACAGCGCGCTCTTGGCCGTCACCTCGTGGAACGTGATGCCCGCGAACTCGGGCGTGCGCACGCTGCGCACGAGGCCCGCCCGCTCCAGCCCCGGGAGAGCGCCGTCGTCCGCGCCGAGCGCCTGTCCGTCCCACCTCACCCGCACATTCGAACAGGTGTTCGATTCGACGTCAAGCCCCGGGGACGGCCGCCCGCCCGACGCCTACCCCCGCGTCCCCGGCGACCCACGCCTTGAGCAGGGAAAGGTTCGCGAGCGGCACGTGGTGCCCGATCCGCGGGTGGTCCAGCGTCACCCCGACGACGCCGGCCGCACCGAAGGAGGCGAGGTAGTCGATCGCGGCCGGCACCGGGACCGCGAGGAGCGGCACGGCGTCGCCCTCTGCGGCGAGCCCGAGGGCCAGCGCGGCCTCCTTCGCGCGGCCGGCGCTGCTGTAGAGGCAGATCATCGGCCCCTGGGCGGCGGCCACCGCGTACGGGCGGGGCCGGTCCTCGGGGCCGCGCGCGATGAAGAACCAGGTGTCGAGCCGGGCCGCCTGCCGCCAGAGGTCGATCTGCGCCGTCGTGTCTCCGGCGGGCGCCGACCGGACGGCCTCGTCGAGGCGGTCGAGCTCGGCGACCGCCGCAGGGTCGTTGTCCGTGGTCATGCCGCCACGCTCTCATGCCCCGACGGCCCGTCCCGCTGGCTGAGACGCCGGGATTGTCCGGGCCGCGCCGAGGGCCTAGGGTCGGGCCGAACGCCCCCGGGGAGCGCACGAGCGCTGAGAGTGCAGGCCGGACACCCGTCCCTCCTGCAGACCCGTGGAACCTGATCTGGTTCGTACCAGCGAAGGGAGCAGGGCCGACGTCACCGTCCCCTGCGCGCTCGTGCCCGCGCGCCCGCGCCGTGCCGTGCGCGCGGGCCCGGCGGTGGCGCGCCGTCGTGCACCCCTCGCCCCGGGGGCCCGACGGAGGGAACCCGCATGGCCGAGCCCCGCACCACCCCGCAGCAGGCGACCCGGAGCGCCGCCGTACCCACCGACCAGCCGCCCGCCGGGTCGGCCGGCGTGTCGCCCGGCGTGTCGGGCGGCGGGGCGCCCGGTCCCGCGGTCCGCCCGACCGGGCGCCCCGCGCCACGTCGCGGGCTGACGCTGCACGAGACGGTGCTGATCGCCGTCCTCGGCGTCGTCTTCGGGTTCGTGTACTGGGCGTTCGTCCAGCTCTGGGCCCCGCTCCAGCTCGCGATGGGCCCCCTCGCGGACCTCGCCGCGAACGTCCTCGCGGGCGCGTGGATCGTCGTCGGCCCCCTGGCCACGTACATCGTGCGCAAGCCGGGGGTCGGCATCCTCGCCGAGACCCTCGCCGCGCTCGTCGAGGTCGTCTTCCTCGCCTCCCCCGCGGGGCCGCTGCTGCTCGTCGTGGGCCTGGTCCAGGGCGTCGGCGCCGAGCTGCCGTTCGCGCTCACGCGCTACCGCCGGTTCGGCTGGTGGGTGTTCGTCGCGTCGGGCGTGAGCGCCGCGCTCGTCACGTTCGCGTTCAACGCCGTGCGCTTCGGCTGGCTCGGTCAGGACTACGCGATGCTCCGGCTCGGGATCCAGGTCGTGTCGTGCATCGTGCTGTGCGGCCTCGCGGCCCGCCTCCTCGGCGACTCGCTCGCCCGCACGGGCGCCCTCGACGCGTTCGCGATCGGCGCGGCCCGCCGTGGGTGAGGCGACCGCGCACGTGGCTGACGTGACCGCGCACGCGCGCGACGTTCCCGACGCTGTCACAGCCGCCGACGTGACCGTGCACCTCGGGCACCACGGCACCCGGGTGCTCGACGGCGTCGACGTCACCGTCCCGGCCGGGACGAGCCTGCTGGTCCTCGGCCCCTCCGGGTGCGGGAAGTCGACCTTCCTGCGCGCGCTCGTCGGCGTCGTCCCGCACACCCTCCCGGGCGCCGTCCTGGGCGGCCTCCGCGTGACCGGCGCCGACCCGCGCGAGGTGCCTCCGCCCGCGCTCGCCGCCCGCGTCGGCCTCGTCCAGCAGCGGCCCGGCGACCAGCTCTGCCTGGCGCGAGTGGACGAGGAGCTGCGGTTCGCGCTCGAGAACCGCGGTGCCGACCCCCGCAGCATGGACGCCCGCGCGACCGCGGCGCTCACCGCCGTCGGCGCCGCGCACCTGCACGACCGCCCGACCCACGCGCTGTCGGGCGGCGAGGCCCAGCGCGTCGCGGTCGCCGCGGCGCTCGTCGCCGAGCCGGAGCTCCTCGTCCTCGACGAGCCCACCGCGCTGCTGGACCCCGCCGCCGCCCACGACGTCGGGGCCCTCGTCGCCCGCCTCGCGCGCCGACCCGGACCCGGGGACGGTCACGACGCCGCGCCGCGGCACCGCTCGGTCGTGCTCGTCGAGCACCGCCTGGACGACCTGGGCACGCTGCCGGACGCGACCCTGGTGCTCGGGCGCGACGGCAGGGTCGTCGCGCACGGCCCCACCGACCGCGTCCTGCGCGAGCACGCGCACGACCTCGCCGGGCTGGGGTGCTGGCTGCCCCTCGCCGTCCGCCTCGAGCAGGCGGGCGCCCCGGGGCCGCTCGGCTCCCCCGAGGCCGACGACTGGCTGGCCGACCTCGCGCGGTCCTCGCCCGCGCGCCCCACCACCGACCCGGCCGTGACCCCGGCCGGCGCGGCGCGCCCCGTGGCGCTCCGGGCCCGCGGCCTCGCCGTCCATCGGGGCGGACTCCGCGCGGGGCGGTCCCGGCACGGCGGCCCGGACGTCGTGCGCGACGTGGACCTCGACGTCCGCGCGGGCGAGGTGCTCGCCGTCGTCGGGCCCAACGGGGGCGGCAAGTCGACGCTCCTGCGCGGCATGGCCGGGCTCGAGCGCACCACGGGCGAGGTCGCGACCGCGACCGGCGAGCCCGTCGCGATGGTGTTCCAGGACCCCGAGCACCAGCTCGTCGCCCGCACGGTGCGCGAGGAGGTCGCCTGGTCGGCGCGGCTCGCCCGCCTCGACGACGTCGACGCGCGCGTCGACCGGGAGCTCGCCGCGTTCGGGCTCGCGCGCCTCGCCGACGCGAACCCGTACCGGCTCTCGGGCGGCGAGCAGCGGCGCCTGTCCCTGGCGACAGCGACCGTCCTGGACCCGCCGGTCCTCCTCGCCGACGAGCCCACGTTCGGGCTGGACCGGGCCCAGGCCGCCGCGGTCGCCCGCGTCCTGCGGGAGCGCGCCGACGCGGGCGGTGCGGTGGTCGTCGTCTCGCACGACCTCTCGCTCGTCGCGGCGGTCGCCGACCGGGTCGCCGTGGTCGTCGGCGGCACCCTCGCGACGGTCGCCGAGCCGTCGACGGTCCTCGCCGACGACGCGCTGTGCGCGCTCGCGGGCCTGCGCCGGTCCCCGCTGCTCGACTGGTGGGCACGCGTGGGCCGCGGTCGCGGCCTCGACCCGGGCGCGCTCGTCCGTGCGCTCGACGCCGCGTGCGACACCCGGCACGACGTCGTGCGCGACGTCGTGCCGGGCGCCGATCCCGGGACCGCGAGACTCCCCGCGCCCACGGCCGCGGTCGCCGCGGAGGTCGCCCCGTGACCGGTCACCGCCCGACGGCCCTCGAACGGTGGAACCCGACGGTCAAGCTCGCGACGGTGCTCGTCGTCTCGACGGCCGCGCTGCTCGTCACCGACCCGGTCACGCCCGCGACCGGCTGGGTGCTCACGGTCGCCGCGCTGCTGACGCTCGGACGCGTTCCCGTCCGGACCCTCGCGCTCGCCCACGTCCCGTTCGTGGTGTTCGCGACGAGCCTCCTGGTGGTCAACGTCGTCACCCGGCCCGGGGGCGCCGCGGTCCCGCTGGGTCCGTTCACCGTCGGCGCGGACGGCCTGACCATCGGCGCGGCGCTCGCGCTGCGCACGCTGCTCGTCGGCGCGCTGTCCCTCGCGCTCGTCCTGACGACCGACCCCGTGCGCCTCATGACGAGCCTGCACCAGCACGCGCGCCTGCCCGCGACCTGGACGTTCGCGGTGCTCGCCGCGCACCGGCTCCTCGTCGAGCTCCCCGACGCGTGGCACACGATCCGCTGCGCCCAGGCGGTCCGCGACCCCCGGCGCCGGCCGGGCCGGCTCCCCCGGTCGCCACGGTCGCTCGGCGCGGCCGCCTTCGCGCTGCTCGTCGGGGCGGTGCGCCGGTCCGAGCGGCTGACGGTCGCGCTCGAGTCGCGCGGGCTGGGCTGCGGCCCCCGGACGTCCTCGCGGCCCGTCCCGCTCGGCGTGCCCGACGTCGTCGCGGCGGGCGCCGTCCTGGCCGTCGCCGGCGCGGTGGTCGCGGCGGGCGTCCTCGGGGGGTGGGTGACCGGGATCGGCGCGCTCACCGCGTGAGGCGACACCGCCGTCGACGCGCCCGGGCAAGCCCGCCGGGCCGACCTACCGGCCGAGCCGCCTCACACGGGCTCGACGACCGTTCCCTCGCCCGGGACCCCGAGCGCGACGCCGCGGACGCCCGCGTCGCGCCCGTGCTCGCGGTAGGCGCGGAACGCGAGCGGCACGCCCCGCGCGGCGTGCGCGTCGGGACCGTCCATGGCCTGCACGTGCACGTGCGGCTGCGTCGAGTTCCCCGAGTTCCCGCACCGACCCACCACGTCGCCCGTCGTCACCCGCTGCCCGGGGCGCACCTCGACCGACCCCCGACGCAGGTGGGCCAGGACCACGAACACGCCCGGGACGTCGAGCGCGACCACCACGTGGTTCCCCGCGAGCGCCGCGCGGCCGGCACGCGCCCGGGACGCCTGCGTGAGCGCGTACCCGAGCAGCGCGAACGGCGAGCGCCGGGCCTCGTGGTCGGGCTCGCCGTCGTGCGCCGCGACGACCGTGCCCGCGCCGGGCGCGAGGACGGGCAGGCCGAAGCCGAGGAACCGTTCGGGCGGCTCGGTGCCGAGCACGGTGCGCCAGTCGCGCACGTCCGCGGTGCGGCGCCCGCGGACCGCGACGAAGTCGATCGCGTAGGTGGTGGCGAACAGGTGCGTCCCGTGGCTCGGGACGCGCCGCGCCGGGCTGTTCTGCACGAGCCACGTGCCCGCGAACGGCAGGGCGAGCTCGACCGCGTCCGCCACGTCGTCTCCCCTCGCCCTGCACGCCGTCCGGTCGGTCCGTCAGGCGCCCGCCGGCACCACCCGCGGGTGCAGGTCCTCGGCGGGCGGCGCCCACGTCGCGGCATCGGCGTCCACCTGCTCGCCCGAGCGGATGTCCTTCACCTGGTCGGGCGAGCGCGTCCCGTCATCCTCGACGCGCCCCGGGAACCAGACGAACGGGATCCCGCGCCGGTCGGCGTAGCGGATCTGCTTGCCGAACTTGGCGGCGGCGGGCGCGACCTCGACTGGGACGCCCCGCGACCGCAGGGCGGTCGCGACCGCGTCGGACGCACCGCGCGTCTCCTCGCTCGTCACCGCGACGACGACGGCGCTCGGCACGGAGCGCGTCGCCCGGACCAGGCCCGCCGAGAGCAGGCGCGAGACGAGGCGGGACACGCCGATCGACAGGCCGACCCCGGGGTAGGTGTTCGCGCCGTCGGACGCGAGCGTGTCGTACCGGCCGCCCGAGCAGATCGACCCGAGCTGCTCGTGCCCGACGAGCACGGTCTCGTAGACCGAGCCCGTGTAGTAGTCGAGCCCGCGCGCGATCTTCAGGTCCGCGACGACGACGCCGGGTGCGCGCACGCTCGCCGCCTCGACCAGCGCGCCGAGCTCACCGAGACCCGTCTCGAGCAGGTCGCTCTCCACGCCGTGCTCGGCCGCGAGCGCCCGCACGCGGTCGACGACGCCCGTGTCGCTCCCGCTGATCGCCGCGAGCGCGAGGCACGCCTCGGCCTGCTCCGGGGTGGTGCCCGCCTCGGCGACGAGGAGCCCGGCGACCTTCTCCGGCCCGATCTTGTCGAGCTTGTCGATCTGGCGCAGGACCTCGTCCACGGCGTCGATCCCGAGACCGCGGTAGAAGCCCTCGGCGACCCGGCGGTTGTTGACCAGGACGCGGACCTCGGGCACCCCGATGTCGCGCAGCGCGCCGAGCGCCTCCGCCATGACGAGCGGCAGCTCGACCTCGTAGTGGTACGGCAGCTCGCCCGCGCCGACGACGTCGATGTCCGCCTGCGTGAACTCGCGGAACCGCCCGTCCTGGGGGCGCTCGCCGCGCCACACCTTCTGGATCTGGTAGCGCTTGAACGGGAAGGCGAGGTGCCCGGCGTTCTCCAGCACGTAGCGCGCGAAGGGGACCGTGAGGTCGAAGTGCAGGCCGAGCTGCTTGTCGCCCTTGTCCCGGCGGGTGTCGTCGGCGTCGCCGGCCTCCTCCTGCAGGCGCCGCAGGACGTAGACCTCCTTGGACGTCTCGCCCTTGCGCAGGAGCTGGTCGAGCGGCTCGACCGCGCGCGTCTCGATCCCGCCGAACCCGTGCAGCTCGAACACGCGGCGCAGGGTGTCGAGGACGTGCTGCTCGACGATCCGACCGTCGGGGAGCCATTCGGGGAAACCGGAGAGGGGTGTGGGCCTGGCCATGGGTCAGATCTTCCCAGACGCCGGCACGGTCGTCCGCATCGTCCCGGCCGACGGACGGGCCGGCCCGCGCACGTCAGGCCGCGAGGAACGGGTTGGTCGCGAGCTCGCGCGCGACCGTGGTCGCGGGCCCGTGGCCCGGCAGCACGTCCCACGCGGGGTCGAGGCGCCCGACGACGTCGCGCAGCGTGCGGGCCATCGTCGCGCCGTCCCCGCCGGGCAGGTCCGTGCGGCCGACCGAGCCCGCGAAGAGCACGTCGCCGCTGAGCACGATCCCCGCCGCGGGCTCGCCCCCGAGGTAGAGGGTCGACCCTTCGGTGTGCCCCGGGGCCCCGACGGCGCGCAGCACGAGGTCCCCCCAGCGCAGCACCCGCTCCTCGCCCGCCGCGACGTCGAACGTCTCCACGCGGGTCGGCTCGCGGTAGTCCTCCGGCCGGGCTCCGGCCGCGGCGAGGGCCGCGCCGAGCGGACCGGAGACGAGCGAGCGCGCGCCCCGGTCGCCGGTGGGCGAGCCGTGCTCGAGGCTGCCGAACGGGTCGGCGAGCCGGTAGGCGTCGGCCGCGTGCAGGACGACGGGCACGTCGAACCGGTCCGCGAGCGCCGCGGCGTCCCACGTGTGGTCCACGTGCCCGTGCGTCGCGAGCACGGCGCGCGGGACGAGCCCTGCGGACCCGACGAAGGCGACGACGGCGTCCGCCACTCCCGCGCCGGCGTCGACCACGACGCAGTCGCCGCCCGGGGCGCTCAGCACCGTGCAGTTCGTCCCGAAGACGGGCGCGACGACGACGCGCACCGTCACGGCGGGCTCGCCGGAGCCGTCGCCGGACACTGTCTTGGACGGAGTGTCGGACGGAGTGTCGGACGGAGTGTCGGACGGAGTGTCGGACGGGGGCGTCGGCGGGATGTCGCGGGGTCGGTCCACGGGGCCGAGGGTAGCCCGCGACGCCTCGTGAGGTCTCCGGTGACAGGGTCGCACCGAGGCGAGGGCCGGAGCGGTCGATACCGGACCGTGACCTGCACGCGGCAAATCCACCCGCCACCAGGGCGCTCGGTGCCTAGACTGTCCCCTACCGACCGCGGCCGCACCGGGGTCGACCGTGCGCGCCACGACGGCGCCGGACGAAGGAGCTGGGGTGTCGACGAAGAGTCGCGAGCGCGAGCAGGCGCGCCGTCGTGAGGAGAAGTGGGACCAGCACGTCGCCCAGCTCCGCGCGAAGCGCCAGCGGACCTGGTCGATCGTCGGCGTCGTCGCGGCGCTCGTCGTGATCGGCGTCGCGGTGTGGTGGGCGCTGTCCGCCGCCCAGACGCCCGGCACCGACGCCGGCGGCGACGGGACCGCTCCGTCCGCCTCCGGCGAGCACACGCTGCCCCCCGCCTCTGCCGCCGAGGGGCGCGACTGGACCTCGACGCTCACCACGAGCGCGGGCGACCTCACGCTCACGCTGGACGGCGCGGCCGCGCCGCAGGCGGTCGCGAGCTTCGTGTCCCTCGCCGAGTCCGGGTACTTCGACGGCACGTCGTGCCACCGCCTCACAACGTCGGGCATCTACGTCCTCCAGTGCGGCGACCCGACCGGCACGGGGACCGGCGACCCCGGCTACTCGTTCGGCCCCATCGAGAACGCCCCGTCCGACGACGTGTACCCCGCAGGGACCGTCGCCATGGCACGCCAGGGCGGGAACGCCGAGTCGATGGGCTCCCAGTTCTTCCTCGTCTACGAGGACTCGACCATCCCGTCCGACGCGGCGGGTGGTTACACGGTGTTCGGCACCATCACGTCCGGCCTGGACGTCGTCCAGGCAGTCGCTGACGCGGGGACGCAGGACGGATCCGGCGACGGGTCCCCCGCCACCCCGGTCACCATCGAAGGAGTTGAGACCCAGTGAGCGATCCCGCCCAGGACCAGGCGAGCGCACCGGCACCGGAGCCCGCGGAGGCGAGCGAGACCGGACGGGTCGACGCGACAGACGTGGAGACGACGGACGAGCCCGTTGCCGACGCCGAGCCCGCGGACGAGCCGGCCGACGAGCCCACCGCCGGGGACGAGCCCACCGACGCGTCGACCACCGACGCGCAGGATGCCGAAACCCCCGCAGCCGAGGACCCGGCGCCCGCCGGCAGCGACGCTGCTGGCGAGGCCGAGACGGCGCCAGCGGCGGCTGCCCCGGCTGCGGCGAAGCCCGCCGCTCCGCGACCGGGCCCGCGTCCCAAGCCCTCCGCCGTGCCCCGCCCTCCGCGCACGCCGTCCCCCGCTGCCGCCGGTGCCCCGGCCGCGCCGGTGGCAGCGCCCGAGGTGCCCGCGGTCCCGGCGCTCGCCGACGACTCCGCAGCGGCGAAGGCCGCGGCGGAGTTCGGCCGGGTCGACGAGGACGGCACCGTCTACGTCCGTGAGAGCGCCGGCGAGCGTTCGGTGGGTCAGTTCCCCGGCGTCGACACCGACGAGGCGCTCGCGCTGTACGTGCGGCGCTACCTCGACCTCCAGGCGAAGGTCGCGCTCTTCGAGGCGCGCCTGACGAGCACCGACCTGTCGGTCAAGGAGATCGACCAGACGATCGCCCGCCTGACGGAGGAGACCGCCGAGCCGTCCGCGGTCGGCGACCTCGACGGCCTGCGTGCCCAGGTCGAGGCGCTGCGCGGTGCGGCGGCCGAGCGTCGCGGCCAGCTCGAGGCGGAGCGCGCCGCGGCCAAGGCGGCCGCCCTCGAGGCCCGGACCGAGATCATCGAGGCCGCCGAGAAGATCGCGGCGACCGACCCGAGCCGCATGCAGTGGCGGCCCGCCGGCGAGGAGCTGCGCGGCCTGCTCGACCGCTGGAAGGAGGCGCAGCGCTCCGGCCCGCGCATCGACCGGGCGAGCGAGGAGGCGCTCTGGAAGCGGTTCAGCCACGCGCGGACCGCGTTCGACCGTGAGCGCCGGCACTACTTCGCCGAGCTCGAGCAGCGCAACGCCTCTGCCAAGGCGGCCAAGGAGAAGCTCGTCGCCGAGGCCGAGGCCCTGTCCTCCAGCACCGACTGGGGCCCCACGGCGGGTGCGTACCGCGACCTCATGGCGCGGTGGAAGGCCGCGGGTCGCGCGAGCCGCAAGGACGACGACGCGCTGTGGGCCCGGTTCCGTGCGGCGCAGGACACGTTCTTCCAGGCCCGCGACGCGGTGAACTCCGCGACCGACGCGGAGTACGCCGCCAACCTCGAGGTCAAGGAGGCGCTGCTGACCGAGGCGGAGAAGCTCGTCCCGGTCAAGGACCTCGGGGCGGCGAAGGCCGCGCTGCGCGACCTCCAGGAGCGGTGGGAGGAGGCCGGCCGCGTGCCCCGCGGCGACCTGCAGCGCGTCGAGGGTCGCCTGCGCGCCGTCGAGAACGCCGTCCGCGACGCCGAGCAGGCCCAGTGGACGCGGACCAACCCCGAGACGCGGGCGCGCGCCGAGGGCGCCGCGGCGCAGCTGGAGGCCGCGATCGAGGGGCTCGAGGCGGACCTCGCGGCGGCGCAGGGCCGCGGCGACGCGCGCGCGGTCAAGGACCTCGAGACCGCGCTGACCGCGCGCCGCGCCTGGCTCGAGCAGGTCGTACGGGCGGCGGAGGACTCGCGCGGCTGACGCACCGTCCTCCTGCTGCTCGGTCCGGAGGGGCCGGCACTCGTCCACAGGCGAGCGCCGGCCCCTTCCGCGTGCCCGGGCCGATGGTGCACGGTGTACGCATGCCTCCCGCCCCTCGCACCGCCGCACCCGCTGCGACCCTGGCGCGCCTCCTCGCGCCCCGCACCACGGACGTGGGGCTCCTGGTCGTGCCGGCCGACGTCGGGGGGCGCGCGGCCTTCCAGGACCTCGTGCGGTCCGGCGCGCTCCGCCGCCTCTGGGGCGACGTCGGCGCGCCTGCGCGGGTACCGGACACGCCGACCCTCCGCGCGCTCGCCGTCCGCGACCTCGTCCCGCAGGGGACGGTTCTCGCCGGGAGCGCCGCGGCCTGGGTGCTCTGCGGCTCTCCCGCGCCGCGCACGCTCGACGTCGTGTACCCGCCCGGTCGCCACCGTCCCGCGCCGCTCGCGGGACGCGCACCGCGCCAGTCCCACGTGCTGCGCGACGACCGCACCCTGGTCGCGGGCGTCCTGGTGACGTCCGTCGTGCGGACCGCCCTGGACGTCGCCACGCGCTGCGAGCCCGCCGAGGCGCTCACGACCCTGCGCCGGCTGCGCGACGTGTGCGGGCTGGAGCCCCGCGTCGCGACCCGGTCGCTCGAGCTGCGGCACCGGTGGTCCGGACGGCCGCAGGCACGACGCACCCTCGCTCTCCTGCTCGCCGGGGAGGACGACCCGGTCTAGGTTGGTCGGCATGGCCGCAGCCACGACCCCTCCCGTCGAGCTCGACGTCCGCGGCCGGACCGTGCGCGTCACGAGCCCGGACCGCGTCGTCTTCCCCGCCCGCGGGGTGACCAAGCTCGACGTCGTGCAGTACTTCCTCAGCGTCGGGGACGGGATCCTCGGCGCCCTGGTCGACCGCCCGACGACGCTCGAACGCTGGCCCAAGGGCGTGTTCGAGGGGGCGCGGATGAGCACCCGCACCGACAACACCGGCGACGCGTTCTACCAGAAGCGCGTCCCCAAGGGCGCGCCGGACTACGTGCGCACCGCCCGGATCGCCTTCCCGAGCGGGCGGACCGCCGACGAGGTGTGCCCGACCGAGCTCGCCGTCGTCGCCTGGGCCGCCAACCTCGGGACGCTGACCTTCCACCCGTGGCCCGTCCGCGGCGAGGACGTCGAGGCCGTGGACCAGCTGCGCATCGACCTCGACCCCCAGCCCGGGACCGACTTCGACGACGCCGTGCGCGTCGCGCCGCACCTGCGCGAGCTGCTCGACGAGCTGGGCCTGCCCGGGTACCCGAAGACGTCCGGCGGTCGCGGCATCCACGTCTTCGTGCCCGTCGCGCCCGAGTGGGACTTCGTCGCCGCGCGCCGCGCGACGATCGCGATCGGGCGCGAGCTCGAGCGCCGTCTCCCGGACCAGGTCACCACGAAGTGGTGGAAGGAGGAGCGCGGCGCCAAGATCTTCGTCGACTACAACCAGATGGCGCGCGACCGCACCATCGCCTCGGCGTACTCGATCCGGTCCAACCAGCGCGCGACCGTCTCCGCGCCGCTGCGCTGGGAGGAGCTCGGCGACGTCCACCCCGACGACTTCGACGTGCTGACCGTGCCCGCGCGGTTCGCCGAGGTCGGCGACCTGTTCGCGCCGCTGCGCGCCGACCGGGACGACCCCGGAGCCTCGCTCGAGGCCGCGCTCGAGCTGTCCCGTCGCGACGAGGCCGAGCACGGGCTCGGCGACCTCCCCTACCCCCCGGAGTACCCGAAGATGCCGGGCGAGCCCAAGCGGGTGCAGCCGAGCAAGGACCGCGACCGACCGCGCGAGTGACCCGTCGGCGCGGTCGACGCTAGGACACCCCGGGCGCGCCCGGGAGGATGCCCGTCAGGTCGTAGCGCACCGGCTCCTCGAGCTGGTCGTACGTGCACGACGCCGGGTCGCGGTCGTCGCGCCAGCGCCGGAACTGGGCCGTGTGCCGGAACCGCGTGCCCTCCATGTGGTCGTACGCGACCTCGAGGACGCGCTCGACCCGCAGCGGCGTGAACGACAGGTCCTTGCCGGAGCTCCACCGCGACACCGCGCCCGGCATCCGCTCGCCCGCGGGGTTCTCCCAGCCGGACCAGGGGTGCGCGTCCGCCTCCGGCGTGCCCGGCTCGACGACGAGCGGCGCGAGCTCGGCGACGAGCGCCGCCCGGCGCGCCGCCGGGAACGACGCGGCGACGCCGACGAACTGGAGCTGGCCGCCGTCGTCGTACAGCCCGAGCAGCAGCGACCCGAGCAGCGGCTTCGCGGGGGTCGAGGTCTTGTGCAGCCGGTACCCGGCGAGCACGACGTCCGCCTCGCGCCCGTGCTTGATCTTGAGCATCGCGCGCTTGTTCGGCTGGTACGTCCCGTCGAGCGGCTTCGCGACGACGCCGTCCAGCCCCGCCCCCTCGAACGTGTCGAACCAGTCGCGCGCGACCGCGACGTCGCGGGTCCGGGGGGTGGCGTGCACGTCCGGGCCGTCGAGGCCGAGCGAGTCCAGCACCTCGTGGCGGCGCGCGAGCGGCTCGCCCGTGAGGTCGTCGTCGCCGAGCGCGAGGACGTCGAACACGACGAGCGCGGCGGGCGTCTGCTCGGCGAGGAGGCGGACCCGCGAGGCCGCGGGGTGGATGCGCTGCTGCAGCACCTCGAACTCGAGGCGACCGCCGCGGGCGACGACGATCTCGCCGTCGACCACGCAGCGGGGCGGGAGCGCCGCGCGCACCGCCTCGACGACCTCCGGGAAGTAGCGCTCCATCGGTCGCGCGTTGCGGCTGTCGAGCCGCACCTCGTCGCCGTCGCGGTACACGATCGCGCGGAACCCGTCCCACTTCGGCTCGTACACGTACCCGCCCTCGACGGCGTCGGGCTCGGGCACCGCCGGCACGGACTTCGCGAGCATGGGCAGCACGGGAGGCATCACGGGCAGGTCCATGTGCCGATGCTGCCACCGGGCGCGGCGCGCGGCACGACGACGCGTCCGGGCGCTGCTCCGGGAGCCCGCCCCCGCGGGGACGGACCGCGCCGGTCAGGCCGGGAGCTGCGTCGCCTCGGCGGCCTTCGTCCCGGTGATGCGGTAGACGTCGAACACGCCGTCGACCTTGCGGACCGCGTTGAGCACCTGCGCGAGGTGCGCCGGCTCCGCCATCTCGAAGACGAAGCGCGACATCGCGACACGGTCGTTCGAGGTCGACACGGTGGCCGAGAGGATGTTCACGTGGTTGTCGGACAGCACGCGCGTGACGTCGGACAGCAGGCGCGCCCGGTCGAGGGCCTCGACCTGGATCTGCACGAGGAACATCGCGTTGCTGCCCGTGGTCCACGAGACGTCGACGATGCGCTCGGGCTGGTTGCGCAGCCCGACGACGTTGCCGCAGTCCGCGCGGTGGACGCTCACGCCCTGGCCGCGCGTGATGAAGCCGATGATCTCGTCGCCGGGGACGGGGGTGCAGCACTTGGCGAGCTTGACCCAGATGTCGTCGACGCCCTTGACCATGACGCCGGGGTCGCCCGTGCGCACGCGGCGCGCGGTGTGCCCGGGGCGCGCGGTCTCCGCGACGTCCTCGACCGTGCCCTCCTCGCCGCCCATCGCCTGGACCAGCTTGGAGACGACGTTCGCCGCCGACACCTGCCCCTCACCGATCGCGGCGTACAGCGCCGTGACGTCGGCGAAGCGGAGCTCGTTGGCGAGCGCGACGAGCGACTCGTGCGACAGCAGGCGCTGGATCGGCAGGTTCTGCTTGCGCATCGCCTTGGCGATCGCGTCCTTGCCGTGCTCGACGGCCTCCTCGCGACGCTCCTTGGAGAACCACTGCCGGATCTTGTTGCGCGCGCGGGGGCTCTTGACGAACGCGAGCCAGTCCCGGCTCGGGCCCGCGTTCTCGGACTTCGAGGTGAGGACGTCGACCGAGTCGCCGTTCTCGAGCGTCGAGTCGAGCGGCACGAGGCGGCCGTTCACGCGCGCACCCATGGTCCGGTGCCCGACCTCGGTGTGCACCGCGTACGCGAAGTCGACCGGGGTCGAGCCGGCGGGCAGCGCCATGACGTCGCCCTTGGGCGTGAAGACGTAGACCTCGGCGCCGCCGATCTCGAACCGCAGCGAGTCGAGGAACTCCGCGGGGTCCGCCGTCTCGCGCTGCCAGTCGACGAGCTGGCGCAGCCACCGCATGTCGTTCGCCGCGGTGTCGTCCTTCGCGGTCTTCCCGCCCGACTTCGCGGTCTCCTTGTACTTCCAGTGCGCCGCGACGCCGTACTCCGCGCGCCGGTGCATCTCGTGCGTGCGGATCTGGATCTCGACCGGCTTGCCGCCGGGGCCGATGACCGTCGTGTGCAGCGACTGGTACATGTTGAACTTCGGCATCGCGATGTAGTCCTTGAACCGCCCGGGCACGGGGTTCCACCGCGCGTGCAGCGCGCCGAGCGCCGCGTAGCAGTCCCGGACGCTGTCCACGAGGACGCGCGCACCGACGAGGTCGTAGATCTCCGCGAAGTCGTGCCCGCGCACGATCATCTTCTGGTAGATCGAGTAGTAGTGCTTGGGCCGGCCGGTGACGGTCGCCTTGATCTTCGCGCTGCGCAGGTCCGCCGTGACCTGCTCGCGCACGACCGCGAGGTACTCCTCGCGCGCCGGGGCCCGCTCCGCCACGAGGTGCACGATCTCGTCGTAGACCTTCGGGTACAGGGCCTGGAAGGACAGGTCCTCGAGCTCCCACTTGATCGTGTTCATGCCGAGGCGGTGCGCCAGCGGCGCGTAGATCTCGAGCGTCTCGCGCGCCTTGCGGCCCGCCGACGACGACGAGACGTACTTCCAGGTGCGCGCGTTGTGCAGACGGTCGGCGAGCTTGATGACGAGCACGCGGATGTCGCGCGCCATGGCGACGACCATCTTGCGCACCGTCTCCGCCTGCGCGGCGTCCCCGTACGTGACCTTGTCGAGCTTGGTCACGCCGTCGACGAGCATGGCGATCTCCTCGCCGTACTCCTCGGTGAGCTGCGCGAGGGAGTAGTCGGTGTCCTCCACCGTGTCGTGCAGCAGCGCGGCGGCGAGGGTCGACCCGTCGAAGCCGAGCTCGGCCAGGATCGTCGCGACGGCGACCGGGTGCGTGATGTACGGGTCGCCGCTCTTGCGCAGCTGCCCCCGGTGCGCGCGCTCCGCGGTCTCGTAGGCGCGCTCGATGACCGTGAGGTCGGTCCGCGGATGGTTGGTGCGGACGGCCTGGAGCACGGGCTCGAGCGCGGGGCTGCCCGCGTTGGGTCGGGCACCGAAGCGGACGAGGCGCGACCGCACCCCGCGCCCGCCGGAACCGCCCGCGCCGGGAGCGGGCTGGGCGCCCGCCTTCTCCGGGGCGCGCGACGTCCGGGTGTTCTCGCTCATGCGCGCCTCCTTCCGCAGGTCGGCGATCGCCGACACCGTGTCGACGACCAGCCGAGACGACCGGAGTGGCAATCCTACGACTCGACGTGGACGAGCGTGGTCACGTCGCGGCCCGCGAGCCGCTCCCGACCACCCAGTCCCTCGAGCTCCAGGAGGAACGCGAGGCCGACGACGACGCCTCCCCCGCGCTCGACGAGCTCGGCGCCCGCGGCCGCCGTGCCCCCGGTCGCGAGCACGTCGTCCACCACCAGAACACGCGCACCGGGCGGCAGTGTTCCCGACCGGAGCTCGATCGTCGCGGTGCCGTACTCGAGGTCGTAGGTCACGGCGTCCGTGGGCGGCGGCAGCTTGCCGGCCTTGCGCAGCGGCACGAAGCCGACGCCCAGGTGCGTCGCGAGCGGGGCTCCGACCAGGAAGCCCCGCGCCTCCATGCCCGCGACGAGGTCGATGCCGCCCGCCGCGCGGGCCACGTCCCCGAGCGCCTCGACGACGTGGCCGAAGGCCTCCCCGTCGGCGAGGAGCCCGGTGATGTCGCGGAACGTGATGCCGGGCCCGGGATAGTCGGGCACGGCGCGGACGAGCTCGAGCACGCGGGAGGCGCGCTGCGCGCCGAGACCGGCGAGGCCGACGGCCCGCAGGCCGTCGACCTCGCCGGTCGGCGTGTGGTGCAGGTCCGTCATCGGGGACGACGGCGACGCGGCTGCGCCTTGTTGCCCAGGTGCTCGCCCGGCTGGAGCTGACGGTGACCCGACACGCCCGCCGCGGCGAGCACGGCGTCGTCGTCCGACTCCTCGCCCGCGTCCGCGAGCCGCTCGGCACGCAGGGCCTCGACCTTGCGCGTGTGCGCGGCGATCGCCGGCTCCCGGGTGCGGAGCCAGACCTCGAGCGGCGTCGCGAGGAAGATCGACGACGCGGTGCCGACGGCGATACCGACGAAGAGCGAGAGCGAGATGTCCCGCAGCGTCCCCGCGCCGAGGGCGAAGGCACCGATGAAGAGGATGCCCGCGACCGGGAGCAGCGCGACGACTCCGGTGTTGATCGACCGGACGAGCGTCTGGTTCACACCGAGGTTGGCCCGCTCGGCGTAGGTGCTGCGGGTCTGGTCGAGGATGCCCGCCGTGTTCTCGCGGACCTTGTCGAACACCACGACCTTGTCGTACAGCGAGTAGCCCAGGATCGTGAGGAACCCGATGATCGTCGACGGCGTGACCTCCCACCCCACCGCGGCGTAGACGCCCGCGGAGATGAGCAGGTCGGCGAGCAGCGCGATGATCGCGGCGAGCGACATGCGCCAGGCGCGGAAGTAGATCGCCATGAAGACCGCGACCAGGCCGATGAACACGACGACGCCCCACAGCGCGCGCGACGACACGTCGGCGCCCCAGGTTGGGCCGACGAACGCGCTCGCGACCTCGTTCACGTCGACGCCGTACGCGTCCGCCAGCGCCTGGCGCACCGCGTTGACCTGGTCCTCGTCGGCGAGCTCGGCGGTCTGGACGCGCAGGGCGCTCTCGCCGACGCTCGACACACGAGGCTCGGCGTCGGGCGCGACCGAGTGCACGGCGTCGACGGCCGGCTCCTGCGACTTGTCCGTGATGCTCGTGACCGTGAACTCGGAGCCGCCGCGGAAGTCGAGACCCAGGTTGAGTCCCTGAACGGCGATCACGATGACGGAGAGCAGGCTGAGGACGCCCACGACGATGAACCAGCGCTTGCGCTGCTGGACGATCGGGTAGGACTTGCGCCCCGTGTAGAGGTCGTTGCCCCACTGCGCGAAGCTACGGGCGGCCATCAGCGGTTCTCCTCGTTCTCACCGTCGATGGCGGAGGGCGCGGCGTCCGCCGGCCCGTCCGTGCCACCGGGTGCCGGTTCCTGTGCGGCGGCGGCGCGACGCTCCGCCGCGCGGCGCTCGGCGATCGTCAGTCGTCGCCCGTCCTCGGTGCGCGCCGGCGTCCGCGGCGCGGACCCGGCGAGGACGAGCTCGTCCTCGCCCTTCGCACCGGCGGGCCCGGTCGCGGCCACGGGGGCGTCGCGGCGGTCGGCGGGCTGCCCCGGCCCGACCACCTTGCCGGCGCCGACGTAGCGCGGGCCGCGCGTCTGGAGCCGGTCCGGCGAGAGGCCCGACCACTTGTGCCCGTCCCGGAAGAACGGGACGCGTGCGACGAGCTCCATCACCGGGTGCGTGAACCAGAAGACCACGGCGACGTCGATGATCGTCGTGAGACCGAGCGTGACGGCGAAGCCCTGGACGCCACCCACCGCGAGGAAGTAGAGCACGACCGCGGAGATGAGGTTGACGGCCTTTGCGGCGAGGATCGTGCGGCGTGCACGCGCCCAGCCCTTGGACACCGCCTGCTGGAGGGTGCGCCCGTCGCGCAGCTCGTCGCGGATGCGTTCGAAGTACACGATGAACGAGTCCGCTGTGAAGCCGATCGCGACGATGAGGCCGGCGACGCCCGCCAGGGAGAGGCGGTAGCCGATCCCCCACGACATGAGCGCGATGGTCAGGTAGGTGACCACGCCCGCCACGATGAGCGACGCGATGGTGAGGAACCCGAGCATCCGGTACTGGAAGAGCGAGTAGATGAACACCAGCACCAGACCGATGACGCCGGCGATGAGGCCCTTCTGGAGCTGCTCGCTCCCGAGCGTCGCCGAGATCTGCTCCTGGCTCTGCACCTCGAACGTCAGCGGGAGAGCGCCGAAGTTGAGCTGGTTGGCGAGCGTCGCGGCCGAGTCGCGCGTGAAGCTGCCGGAGATCTCGGCCTTGCCGTCGGGGATGACGACCTGCGAGACCGGCGCGGAGATGACGAGCCCGTCGAGCACCATCGCGAACTGGTTCTGCGGGGCCGGCAGCGACGTGAGGCGCGTGGTGACGTCGCGGAACTCCTTGGTGCCCTCGGAGTCGAACTCGAGGTTGACGACCCACTCGTTCGTGACGACGCCGTTCTGCCCGACGCGCAGGCCGGAGCTCGCGTTCGAGATGTCGGTGCCCTCGATCTCGACCGGACCGAGGATGTACTTGGCCGAGCCTTCGTCGGCGCACGAGACGAACGCCGAGTCGGTCGGCCCGCTGTCGCCGCCGACCTGGTTCTCCGGCAGGGTGCAGTCGAGCGCGTCGAACTCCGCCTGCAGCTCCGGCGTGATCTGCGCCAGGTCGCTGGGGTTCTCCGGGCGCGTCGCCTCCGCGTCGGTCGCGTCGTCGGCGGGGGCGTCCGTCGCCGCGTCCGCCGCGGGGTCCGTGGCCTCGTCAGCAGCGGGGTCCGTCGCCTCGTCGGTCGCGGGGTCCGCGGACTCGGCCGCGGGATCCGCACTCTCCTCCGTCGCGGCCTCGTCACCCGTCGCGTCCTCGGCGGGCGTCGCCGTCGGCATGCCCACGGCGAGGACCGGTCGGAACCGCATCTGGGCCGAGGTGCTGACGAGGTCGATCGTCTCCTGGGACGGCTGGCCCGGGATGCCGACGACGATCTTGTCGCGCCCCTGGCTCGTGATCTCCGTCTCGGAGACGCCCTGCGCGTCGATGCGCTGGCGGATGACGTTGATCGCCTGGCTGATCGTCTCGGGCGTGACTGCGGACGCGTCCTCCGTCACGGGCTGCAGGACGATCTGCGTCCCGCCCTCGAGGTCGAGCGCGAGCGCAGGGGCGAAGGAGGCGCCGCCCGGGTTGTCCGCCGAACGGCCGTCCGTCTTGGTCCCTGCGAAGAGCACGCCGAAAAGGACGACGCTCAGGAGCAGGAACAGGACGATCGTCCGGACGGGCCGGGAACGGCGCGTGCTGGAGTTGGCCAACTGTCTGTCTCTTCTCGTGCGGTCGGCCGCGAGGCCGACCAGGTCAGGCGCCGGTCGCTCGGGGCGACCGGCGCACGGTCACTTGCTCTCGGTGCCTTCGTCGCGACGGTCACGGTCCTTGTCCGTGGTCCCGCCGGTCAGGCCGGACAGGTCGTCGGGGACGACGAGGTCGTCGACGTCCTCCTTGGACGCGGAGGGCGCGCTGCCGTAGAGCGCGTCGCCGTCGGTCGCCTCGTCGGGCTCCGGCTCCTCCTCGGGCTCGACCGGCGGGTCGACCAGCTTCGCGATGGCCGCCCGCAGCCACCGGGACTGGTTGCCCGGCGTGGACTCGATCGTGATGACGTCGGCGTCGTCGTCGACGTCGACGATCGTGCCGAACATGCCCGAGCCCGTCATCACCTCCTGCCCGGGGGCGAGGTTCGCCCGGAAGTTCTGGGCCTCGCGCTGCTGCTTGCGGGTGCGGCTGGTCATGAGGAACATCGCGCCCGCCGCGAGGGCGAGGATGAGGATGAAGCTGATATCCATGACGGAGTCTCGTGTCCTGTTCTGTGCGGGATCTGCGCGCAGTCTAGGCGTGCGCGCACGGTTCACCAACGAGCCGTCTCGCCGCGGAGTTCCGCCCGCTCGGGTCCCGACCATTCTAGGACCACGTTCGACGCGCCTGTGACCGTCGTCACGGGACCCGTACCCGGACCCGCGAGCGGGCTCGCCTCCGGGCGCCTGGCGGGACCGCCGTCAGGCGTCGAACAGCGTGCCGCCCTCGCGCGGCGGGGTGAGCCCGAGGTGCGCCCACGCGGCCGGCGTCGCGACGCGCCCCCGGGGCGTCCGCCCGATCAGCCCTTCGCGGACCAGGTACGGCTCGGCGACCGTCTCGACCGTCTCCGCCTCCTCGCCGACCGTCACGGCGAGCGTCGTCAGCCCGACCGGGCCGCCGTTGAAGCGCGTGCACAGGGCCGTCAGGACCGCCCGGTCGAGGCGGTCCAGGCCGATGGGGTCCACCTCGTAGACCTCGAGCGCCGCGCGCGCGGCCGCGAGGTCCATGCTCCCGTCACCGCGGACCTGCGCCCAGTCGCGCACGCGCCGCAGCAGGCGGTTGGCGATGCGGGGCGTGCCCCGCGAGCGACCGGCGATCTCGCGCGCGGCGTCCGGGTCGAGCGCGACGCCGAGCAGCCCGGCCGACCGGGAGAGCACGCGCTCGAGCTCCTCGCTCGAGTAGAAGTCGAGGTGCCCGGTGAACCCGAACCGGTCGCGCAGCGGCGCGGGCAGCAGCCCGGCGCGCGTCGTGGCGCCGACGGCGGTGAAGGGCGGCAGCGAGAGCGGGATCGCGCTCGCGCCCGCGCCCTTGCCCACGACGACGTCGACCCGGAAGTCCTCCATCGCCATGTAGAGGAGCTCCTCCGCGGGCCGCGCGAGGCGGTGGATCTCGTCGATGAAGAGCACCTCGCCCTCCTCGAGCGAGGACAGGACGGCCGCGAGGTCCCCGGCGTGCTGGATCGCCGGTCCCGACGTGACGCGCAGGGACGTGCCGAGCTCTGCGGCGATGATCATGGCGAGCGTCGTCTTGCCGAGCCCGGGGGGCCCGGACAGGAGCACGTGGTCCGGCGAGCTCCCGCGGGCGAGCGCGGCCTGGAGCACGAGCGAGAGCTGGTCGCGCACGACGGCCTGCCCGACGAACTCCTCGAGCCTGCGGGGTCGCAGCGCCGCCTCGGCGGCGCGCTCGAGGTCGTCCGCTCCCGCCGCGACGATCCGCTCGGACGAGAACGTGCCGTCCCCGCCGAAGCCGTCCACGCCCACCTGGTCGAAGCTCGCCACCGTCAGCTCCTCGGTCCGCCGAGGACGCGCAGCGCGGCGCGCAGCGCGCCCGCCACGTCGGGCGCCTCGACGACGTCGACGCCGGCCTCGGCGAGGACGGTGGAGACGGCGTCGTCCGCGGCCTTGAGGTTCCAGCCGAGCCCGACGAGCGCCTCGACCACCTGGTCCCGACGGTCGTCGACCCGACGCGGTCCGGTCCCGGCGGCGGGTGCGCCCGCCTCGGGGGCGTCGGCACCCGTGGGCGGTCCGAGCTTGTCGCCCAGCTCGAGCGCGATCCGCTGCGCGCCCTTGTTGCCGATGCCGGGGACGCGCACGAGGGCGGCGATGTCGCCACCGCCCACGGCGCGCCGCAGCGCGTCGGGCGTGTGCACCGCGAGCATCGCGAGCGCGAGCCGCGGCCCGACGCCGCTGACGGTCTGGACGGTCTCGAAGACGGTCCGCTCGTCGTCGTCGGCGAACCCGTAGAGGGTGAAGGAGTCCTCGCGGACCACGAGGCTCGTCGCGAGCCGCGCGTCCGCACCGACGCGCAGGCCCGCGAGGGTGGCCGGCGTGGCGTGCACGAGGTAGCCCACTCCCCCGACCTCGAGCACGGCGCGGTCGAGCTGGACGCTCGCCACGACTCCGCTCAGCGACGCGATCACCCAGGCTCCTCTCCCGGTCGGCAGCGCCGACCTGGTCCGATGGTCCCCCGGCCCGACGACCGTGGACGGCGCCGAGGAGTGCGTCGAACACCCGTACGACCGCGGTCACTCTAGCAAGGTGCGCCCACGCCCCGGCCGACCGACACGAGCCGCGTCAGCAGCCGTCAGCGCGGTGCCCGCCGGCCCTTCGCCGCGTGCTCCGCCGCGACCCAGGCGCGCTGCGCCGGCGTCAGCTCGTGCCGCTCGCCGCCCTGGAGCGCACCTGACGGTCGCCACAGGTGGCAGATCGCGAGCGCGAGCGCGTCGGCCGCGTCCGCGGGCCTCGGCGGCTCCGCGAGCCCCAGGATGCTCGCGACCATGCGCTGGACCTGCTCCTTGCCCGCGCGCCCGCTCCCCGTCACCGCGGCCTTGACCTCCGACGGGGTGTGCAGCGCCACGGGGACGCCGCGCCTCGCCGCACCGACCATCGCGAGACCCGCGGCCTGGGCCGTGCCCATCACGGTCCCGACGTTGTGCTGGGCGAACACGCGCTCGACCGCGACGACGTCCGGCACGTGCTCGTCGAACCACGCGTCGAGCCGCTCGGCGATCCGCAGGAGCCGCAGGTCCACGCTGAGGTCCGGGTCCGTCCGGATCACGCCGACGGCCACGAGCTCGGCCCGCCGCCCCCGCGCGGAGTCCACCACCCCGACGCCGCACCGGGTCAGCCCAGGATCCACACCGAGAACGCGCACCCCCTGACCCTTTCACGTGAACAGCACGGACCGGCCGTGCCACGCGGGCCGGCGACGGACCAGCCAGCGGTGGGGCCGGGAGGTCGGTGCGCGGTCGTGGCGGGCCTGGCGGGAGCGGCGCGAGGCACGAGCGACGCGGATGGTAGACCGCGCACCGACCTCCCGGCCCCACCGCGACCCGACCACCCGGACGCGAGCTGCGCCGGATCAGTCGTCGTTCTCGAGCTCCGCCATGACGTCGTCCGACGCGTCGAAGTTCGCGTAGACGTTCTGCACGTCGTCGCTGTCCTCGAGCGCGTCGATGAGGCGCAGGATCTTGCGCGCACCGTCCGCGTCGACCTCGACCTCCATGGACGGGTGCCAGATCGAGTCGGCGGAGTCGTACTCGAGCCCCGCCTCCTGGATCGCC
This sequence comes from Cellulosimicrobium sp. NPDC030954, assembly GCF_055571305.1. Taxonomy (NCBI): domain Bacteria; kingdom Bacillati; phylum Actinomycetota; class Actinomycetes; order Micrococcales; family Promicromonosporaceae; genus Cellulosimicrobium; species Cellulosimicrobium sp. NPDC030954. The sequence goes on along the minus strand of NZ_JBVIFN010000004.1, from coordinate 72,221 downwards.
GTGCGCACGGCGACGAGGTCGCTCGCCTCGCACAGGACCTCGATCACCTCGCCCTGGTCGGTGACCTCCTCGGCGCCCGCCTCGAGCGCGGCGAGCATGACGTCGTCCTCGGTCACGCCGTCCGCCTTCGGCACGACGACGAGGCCCTTGCGCGAGAACAGGTACGACACCGAGCCGGGGTCGGCGAGGTTGCCGCCGTTGCGGCTGAAGGCGAGGCGCACCTCGGAGGCCGCACGGTTCTTGTTGTCCGTGAGGCACTCCACCAGCACGGCGATGCCGTTGGCGCCGTAGCCCTCGTACATGATCGTCTGGTAGTCGACGGCGTCGGCGCCCGTGCCGGAGCCGCGCTTGACGGCGCGGTCGATGTTGTCGTTGGGGACCGACGACTTCTTCGCCTTCTGGATGGCGTCGAACAGCGTCGGGTTGCCCGCGGGGTCACCGCCGCCGGTGCGCGCCGCGACCTCGATGTTCTTGATGAGCTTCGCGAAGAGCTTGCCGCGCTTGGCGTCGATGGCCGCCTTCTTGTGCTTGGTAGTGGCCCACTTGGAGTGCCCTGACATGCGTTCCTACCCCTTCGCGATTCTGACGAACAGCTCGTGCACGCGCGCGTCCCCGGAGATCTCCGGGTGGAACGAGGTGGCGAGCAGCGATCCCTGCTGGACTGCGACGATCCTACCGGCGGCGGCTGCGGGGATGCCGGGCGCCTCGTGGTCGGGGATGCGGGCGAGCACCTCGACGCCGGGGCCGACCTCCTCGACCCACGGCGCGCGGATGAACACCGCGTGCACCGGGCCCGGCCTCGTGACCTCACCACGCCCGCCGTCCCGCGGGGCGAGGCCCGCGAGCTCGAGGTCGGTCTCGAACGAGTCGACCTGCCGGCCGAACGCGTTGCGCCGGACCGTCACGTCGAGCCCGCCGAGGGTCCGCTGGCCGGCCGTGCCGCCGAGGATGCGGTCCGCGAGCAGGATCATGCCCGCGCACGAGCCGTAGACAGGCAGACCCTCGGCGATGCGCGCGCGCAGCGGCTCGTCGAGCTCGAAGGTCCGCAGGAGCTTCTCGATGGTCGTCGACTCGCCCCCGGGGAGGACGAGCCCGTCGACGGCGGCGAGCTCCTCGGGGCGCCGCACGCCGACCGTGCGCGCGCCCGCGGCCTCGAGCGCGGCGCGGTGCTCGCGCACGTCGCCCTGCAGTGCCAGGACTCCGATCGTGATCGTCACGAACGGGAATGATACGTCCGTCGTCGCCCGCACCCCGCCACGGCTGTTGCTAGCCTCGCCGTCGTGACCACTCCGCACGGCCCCGGACCGACACCGCCGTACCCCGCCCGGCCGCCGTCCGGGTACCCGGGTCCCTCCGCCCCGTACCCCGGCCTCCCGCCCCGTCCGCCGCGGAGCACGCGCGGCGCGACGGTCCTGATCGTGGTCGGCGCGGTCCTGCTCGTGGTCGCGCTCGTCGCCGGCGTCCTCGGCGCCACGACCTTCCTGCGGGCGCTGCCGACGGGCGTCGTCGACAGCACGGGCGCCCCCGGCTCGGCGGCGCTCGCCTCCGGCGACGTCCCGGGCGAGGCGGACGTCGCGCTGTCGGGCGGCCAGCCCTACAGCGTGTGGGCGGTCGTGCCGATCGGCGCCGAGGGCTTCGACGCCGACGACGTCACCGTGACCTGCCCCGACGGCGACCTCGACGTGCGGCACCCGTCCGTCTCGGGGAGCTCGGGCTTCGGCTCGCACGAGGCGACGACCGTCGCCGAAGTGACCTCGCCGTCGGCCCAGACGTGCACCGTGGCCGTCGCCCAGGGCGACGCCTCCCCCGGGGCGACCTTCGTCGTCACCGAGGGCTGGCAGTTCGGCGAGTTCTTCGCGACGGTCGGCGGCACGATCCTGCTGTGGTTCGTCGCGATCGGCGGGGCGATCCTCGGTCTGGGGCTCCTCGTCGGCGGGATCGTGTGGCGGGTCGTCGCACGGCGGCCGTAGCCGCCGGGCGAGCCCTCGCGCGCCGCGGCGGGACTGCCGCCGTCGGCCCGGACCTCACTCCTCGCGAGCGGTCCCGAGGTGGCGCGTGACGCCGTCCCACCCGCCCAGCAGCGGCGCGACGAGGTCGGCCAGGCCCTCGGGGAACACCTCGATCCGGACGCCGCGCAGGTCGTCGAGCGACCACCAGCGCATCTCGTCGACGACGTCGTGCTCGACGTCGGTCCACCCGTCCCGGCTCAGCTCACCGCGGGCGGTGGTGCCGTCCGTGCGCGCGAGGTAGAGCACCTCGTCCTGGCGGCAGTGCTGGCGGTAGAAGTCGAAGATCGCGCTGCGCGTGTAGACCGGACCCACGAGCGCACCCGGGTCGAGCCGGATCCCGGTCTCCTCGTGGACCTCGCGCAGCGCCGCGTCGCGGTCGCTCTCACCGGGGTCGACGCCCCCGCCGATGGTGAACCACCACGAGCGCTCGGGCTGGTCGACGTCGTGCCCGCGGGCCAGGAGGATCCTGTCGGCGTCGTCGAGGAGCAGGACGCGCGCACCCCGGCGGAAGTAGAGCCCGTCGTCCCCGAGGACCCAGTCGGGCCCCAGGGACGACGGCGCTCCGGCGGCCTCGGCCATGCTCGCGCGTCAGCCGTCCGTCGCCGGCACGGCGACGGACGGCCCGCCCGTGGCGCGCTCCGTCACCAGCCGCGCTCGGCGAACTGGATCGACCGCGCCGGCTCGTCGACGTTGATGCCGACCATCGCCTCGCCCAGGCCGCGCGAGACCTTGGCGATCACGTCGGGGTCGTCGTAGAACGTCGTCGCCTTGACGATCGCGGCGGCGCGCTGCTCCGGGTTGCCGGACTTGAAGATGCCGGAGCCGACGAAGACACCCTCGGCGCCGAGCTGCATCATCATCGCGGCGTCGGCCGGCGTCGCGATGCCGCCCGCGGTGAACACGACGACGGGCAGCTTGCCCGTGGCGGCGACCTCCTTGACGAGCTCGTACGGCGCCTGGAGCTCCTTGGCCGCGACGAACAGCTCGTCCTCCGGGAGCGAGGCGAGGCGGCGGATCTCGGCGCGGATGGTGCGCATGTGGGTCGTCGCGTTGGAGACGTCGCCCGTGCCGGCCTCACCCTTCGAGCGGATCATCGCCGCGCCCTCGGTGATGCGGCGCAGCGCCTCGCCGAGGTTCGTCGCCCCGCACACGAACGGGACCGTGAACTGCCACTTGTCGATGTGGTGGGCGTAGTCGGCGGGCGTGAGCACCTCCGACTCGTCGACGTAGTCCACGCCGAGCGACTGGAGGACCTGCGCCTCGACGAAGTGGCCGATCCGGGCCTTCGCCATGACCGGGATCGAGACGGCCTCGATGATGCCGTCGATCATGTCGGGGTCGGACATGCGCGAGATCCCGCCCTGCGCACGGATGTCCGCGGGGACGCGCTCGAGCGCCATGACCGCGACCGCGCCGGCGTCCTCGGCGATCTTCGCCTGCTCGGGCGTGACGACGTCCATGATGACGCCGCCCTTGAGCATCTCGGCCATCCCGCGCTTGACCTTGGCGGTGCCGACGACGCCGGCTCCCTCTGCGGTCACTGCGCCCGGGGCGCTCTCGGCAGGGACGTTCTGGTCGGCCACGTTGGTCACCGGTACCTCACACCTTCAGGTCAGGGGAACGTCGCGCGCACACGCACGGACGCCGTCGAACAGGCTCGACGGCACATGCTCCCACGCGCTCCCATCCTATCGCCGGGGCGTCCACCCGACCGGGCCCGCGGGCACGCACGGAGCGCGCGGGCACCCGCCGGGAGGGGGTCAGTCCGGCGTCGCCGCCGACGCGGCCGGGCGCACGACGACCTCGGGTGCGGCGTCGTCGAGCTCGACGGTCGCCGGCATCGGCGCGTGCCCCGCGAGGTGGAACAGGCGCACCCACCACTTGCGCCGCACCCGCTGCGCCTGCGCGACGGCCTCGTTGTGGAACCGGCGCGCGAGCTGGGCGCGGTACCAGGCCGCGGAGAGCGTGCCGAGCAGCTCGTCGCCGACGGGACCGGACCGGAGCTCGGCGACGTCGTCGGCGTCCTCGAGGGCCGAGCGCAGCGTGGCCGTGAGGTCGCTCTCGGCGAGCGCGCGGGACTCGGCCATGCCGCCGAGGAGGCGCCGGGGCGGTGTCCCCTCGTCGGCCCCCTCGCCGCCCGCCAGGCCGGGCACCTGGTCCGCGAGCCGGCGCGTGTCGTCGTCGTCGTCCAGGACGGCGTGCGCCGCCTCGGCGACGAGCACCGAGCTCGCCGGGTCGAGCTCGCCGGAGGCCGCCAGGTCGACGGCGGCCGACGCGCGGCGCACGAGCTGCGCGTCGAGCGCCAGCCGCGAGGCCATCACCTTGCGGTGCAGCCGGTCGAGCCGCGACGCGGCGACCCACAGGACCCACGCCACCAGCGCGGCGACCACGAGGACGAGGACGGTGATCTCGGACCAGGTCACGGGCGGGCCCCCTCGTCGTCGCGCGCCCGGCCCAGGAGGCGACCGCCCCGGCGCGAGCGCGGGTCCTCGTGGACCGGGATGACCGCCTCGGACGCCGCGAGCACCGTCTCGTAGACGGCGAGCACCTGCGCGGTCACGGCGGACCAGTCGAAGCGCCGGACGAACTCGCCGGCCCGGGCGCGGTAGGCGTCGCGCCGCGGCGGGTCCGCGAGCACGTCGAGCACCGCGGCGGCGAGCGCGTCCGGGTCGCCCACCGCGAACAGCGCCCCCGCGGCGCCGTCGTCGAGCACGCGGCGGAACGCGCCGAGGTCGCTCGCGACGACGCACGCGCCGGCGCTCATCGCCTCGACGAGCACGATGCCGAAGCTCTCGCCCCCGGTCTGCGGCGCGATGTACAGGTCGACGGACGCGAGCATGCTCGCCTTGTCCTCGTCGCTCACGCCGCCGAGGAACTCGACGGACGCGGCGTGCTCCCCCAGCGCCTCGATCGCGGCCGCGCGGCCGTCGTCGCCGCGGCCCGCGACGAGGAACCGCGCGCCGGGGACCTTCGCGAGGATCGCCGGGATCGCCGCGGCGAGCACGGGCAGGCCCTTGCGGGGCTCGTCGAGGCGACCGAGGAAGCCGATGGTGGGCGCCTCCGGCGTCCCCTGCCACGCGGGGTTCGCGGGCGCGGACCCGAACGTGTCGACGTACACCCCGTTGGGGATGACGACGGCGTCCCCGCCGAGGTGGTCGACGAGCGTGCGGCGCGCGTCCTCCGAGACGGCGATGCGGGCGTCGATCTTCTCCAGGCTCTGCCGGACGAGCGGGTAGGCGACCTGGAGCGCGCGGGAGCGCACGATGGAGGTGTGGAACGTCCCCACGATCGGGCCCTGGGCGATCCACAGCGCGACCATGCTCAGCGAGGGGTTCACGGGCTCGTGGATGTGGAGCACGTCGAACCGGCCCGCCTCCAGCCAGCGCCGGACCCGGCTCGCGCTCCGCGGGCCGAACGTCACGCGCGCGACCGACCCGTTGTACCGGACCGGGACCGCGCCCCCGGCGGGCGTCACGTACTCCGGGACGGGTGTGTCGTCGTCGGCGGGGGCGAGGACGGAGACGTCGTGGCCCTGGGCGATGAGCGCCTCGGCGAGGTCGCGGACGTGGAACTGGACCCCGCCGGGTGCGTCGAAGGAGTAGGGGCACACGATCCCCACGCGCAGGCTCATGCGACCCGCTCCGCGTCCTGCTCACCCGCGGCGGCCCGGGTCCGGGCGTACCGCGCGGGGTCGAGGTCGTCGACGAACACCTTCTGGAGCATGTGCCAGTCCTCGGGGTGCTCGCGGATCGCGACGCTCAGCGCGTCCACCCAGCCCTGGGTCGCCGCGGCCACCCGCTCGGCGCGGCGGACGTCCGGCGCGACCTCGACCCGCGGGAAGAAGTGGATGACGAGGCCCCAGGGCGAACGGGCGGCGCGTCGGCGCGCACCGTGCAGGCGCTCGTAGTAGATGCCCGCGGGGACGAGCGGCGTGCCGGTGGTCACGGCGAGCGCCGCGGGGCCGGCGGCGACGCGCGCGCGGTGGCCGAACAGGTCGACCTCCACACCACGGTGCGTGAGGTCGCGGTCGGCGAGCAGCGGGATGATCCGCCCCGGCCTGCTCGCGCCGCGGACGAGGTCGCGGAAGACGTCGCCGTCGCCGAGGGCGAGGATCTCGAGGCCGATCGAGTTCCGGAACGCGAGGAACTCCTCGAACAGCTCCTCCGGCTCGAGCCGCTCCGCGACGGTGAGCACGGGCGCGATGTTCGGCGTCGCGTACGCGCCCGCCAGGTCCCAGTTGCCCTGGTGGGACAGCGCCAGCACCGGGCTCCGGTCGCCGTCGAGGTGCCGTGCGAGGTTGTCGAGCCCGACGACCCGGACGCGTGCCCGGACGAGCTCGGGGCCCCAGGCGGGCAGGGTGAACGCCTCGCGGTAGTAGCGCATGTACGAGCGCATCCCGGCGCGCGAGAGCCGGCGCAGGGCCCGCGGCGCGAGCTCGGGGCGGACGCGCGCGAGGTTGCGCTCGAGCTGGCGCACTCCCCCGCCGCGCAGGAGCCACGTCACGTCGGCGATCGCGGTGAACAGCCCGCGCAGGACCGGCTCGGGGACCTTGCGCGCGTTGCGCCAGGCGAACGTGAACGCCTTGCCGGCGTCGAGGGCCATCAGCGACCGTCCTCCTTCTCCGCGGGGCGCGCGGCCGCCAGCGCGAGGGCCTGGCGGCGCACGGTGGCGACGCGCTGCACGACCGTGACCGCGCTCGCGAGCGCGAGCAGGCCCAGGACGACGACGAGCACGACGGGCGGGACGCCCAGGCCGACGATCCCCGCCGCGACGAGCGCGGCGACGAGCCGGTCGGCGCGCTCCGCGATCCCGACCTGCGCCGTCATCCCGACGCTCTCGGCCCGGGCGCGCGCATAGGGCACGACCGCGCCGAGCGCGAGGCACGCGAGCGCGGCGCCGGTCCCCCAGGCGGCGAGGTCGGGGGTGAGGCGCGGGTCGTCCGCCCGGACGAACCACAGCGTGAGGCCGACGAACACGGCCGCGTCCGCGAGCCGGTCGAGCGTCGAGTCGAGGAACGCGCCCCACGGGCCGGACCGGCCCGCGCGGCGCGCCATGACGCCGTCGAGCACGTCGGCGAAGGCGCAGACCATGACGACCATCACCCCGGCGAACAGGTGTCCCGTCGGGAAGAGCCACAGGGCGCCGACGACGACTCCCAGCGTCCCGGCGACGGTCACCGCGTCCGGGCTCACGCCCAGGCGGAGCAGGAGCGCCGCGAGCGGCGTGAACAGGCGCGTCGTGAGCGCGCGCAGGCGGCCGAACATCAGGCGTCCTCCCCGTCCGCGGGCCGACCCGCGACGCCCGGCCCCGGGACGTCCGGCCAGGCGGCGGCGAGGCGTGCCCGGGTGTCACCGAGGAGCTCGGGCACGGCCTTGGTCTGCGCGACGATCGGCAGGAAGTTGGCGTCGCCCGCCCAGCGCGGCACCACGTGCTGGTGCAGGTGCGCGGCGATGCCGGCCCCGGCGACGGCGCCCTGGTTCATGCCGAGGTTGAACCCGTCGGGTGCCGACACCCCGCGCACGACGCGCATCGCGGTCTGCGTGAGGTGCGCGACCTCGAGCGTCTCCGCCTCGGTGAGGTCCGTGTAGTCCGACACGTGGCGGTAGGGCACGACCATGAGGTGGCCCGGGTTGTACGGGTAGAGGTTGAGCACGACGTACGCGGTCTCGCCGCGCGCGACGACCAGCCCGTCCTCGTCGGAGCCGTCCGGGACGCGGCAGAACGGGCACTGCCCGCGCGAGTCGTCCGCCGGCTTGTCCTGCCCGCCGATGTACACCATGCGGTGCGGCGTCCACAGCCGGTCCAGGCCGTCGTCGAACCGCGGGTGGGAGCCCGGGAGCTCGACCGTCGCCCCGGACCCGGGGTCGGGGGCGCCGCCCGCCGCGGCCGTGCCGGCCGCGGCGGGCGACCCCGTGCGCTCGTCGCTCACGCGCCGTCAGACCTGGACACGGTCGCGGACGGCGGAGACGATGCGCTCGACCGCCTCGGCGACGGGCACGCCGTTGTCCTGGCGGCCGTCGCGGTACCGGAACGACACGGCGCCCGCCTCGGCGTCCTCGCCGCCCGCGATGAGGACGAACGGGACCTTGCGCGTGCTCGCGTTGCGGATCTTCTTGCCGAAGCGGTCGTCGGAGTAGTCGACCTCCGCGCGGATCCCCTGGGCCCTGAGCTGCGCGACGACGTCGGCCACGTAGTCGTTGAACGGCTCCGCGACCGGGACGGCGACGACCTGGACGGGCGCGAGCCACGCCGGGAACGCGCCCGCGTAGTGCTCGACGAGGATGCCGAAGAACCGCTCGATCGAGCCGAACAGCGCGCGGTGGATCATGACCGGGCGCTGGCGCGTGCCGTCGGACGCCGTGTACTCGAGCTCGAACAGCTCCGGCTCGAAGAAGTCGAGCTGGATCGTCGAGAGCTGCCACGTGCGGCCGATCGCGTCCTTCGCCTGGACCGAGATCTTGGGGCCGTAGAACGCCGCGCCGCCCGGGTCGGCGACGAGCTCGAGGCCCGACTCCGTCGCGACCTGGCGCAGGACCTCGGTCGCCTCCTCCCACGTGGCGTCGTCGCCCACCGACTTCTCGGGGTCGCGCGTCGACAGCTCGAGGTAGAAGTCGTCGAGCCCGTAGTCGCGCAGCAGGTCGAGCACGAACGAGAGCAGCGAGCTCAGCTCGTCGCGCATCTGCTCGCGCGTCGTGTAGATGTGCGCGTCGTCCTGCGTGAAGCCGCGGGCGCGCGTGAGCCCGTGCACGACGCCCGACTTCTCGTACCGGTAGACCGTGCCGAACTCGAACAGCCGCAGCGGCAGCTCGCGGTACGACCGCCCGCGCGAGCGGTACACGAGGTTGTGCATCGGGCAGTTCATCGGCTTGAGGTAGTAGTCCTGGCCGGCGCGCTTGACGTTGCCCTCGTCGTCGAGCTCCTCGTCGAGGTGCATGGGCGGGTACATCCCGTCCGCGTACCAGTCGAGGTGGCGCGACGTCTGGAAGAGGTTCGCCTTGGTGATGTGCGGCGTGCTGACGAACGAGTAGCCCGCCTCCACGTGCCGCTTGCGCGAGTACTCCTCCATCTCCATGCGGATCGTCGCGCCGTTCGGGTGGAACACCGGCAGGCCCGAGCCGATCTCCTCCGGGAAGGAGAACAGGTCGAGCTCGTTGCCCAGGCGGCGGTGGTCGCGCCGCTCGGCCTCGGCAAGACGCTCGAGGTACGCCTTGAGCTCGTCCTTGGTCGGCCACGCCGTGCCGTAGACACGCTGGAGCTGCGGGTTCTTCTCGCTGCCGCGCCAGTAGGCGGCGGCGGAGCGCATGAGCTGGTAGCCGTTGCCGATCAGGCGCGTGCTCGGCAGGTGCGGGCCGCGGCACAGGTCCTTCCAGACCACGGTCTCGCTCTCCCGGCCCGCGCCGCGCACGTTGTCGTAGATCGTCAGCTCGCCGCCGCCGACCTCGACGCTCGCGCCCTCGGTGTCGTCGGCCGTGCCGCCCTTGAGCCCGATGAGCTCCAGCTTGTACGGCTCGTGCGCGAGCTCCGCCCGCGCCTCGTCCTCGGTCACGACCCGGCGACGGAAGGTCTGGCCCTCCTTGATGATCCGGGACATCGCCTTGTCGAGCGCCTTGAGGTCCTCCGGCGTGAACGGCGTCTCGACGTCGAAGTCGTAGTAGAAGCCGTCCGTGATCGGCGGGCCGATGCCCAGCTTCGCGTCCGGGTTCACCTGCTGGACCGCCTGGGCCAGCACGTGCGCGGCCGAGTGCCGCAGCACCGCGAGCCCGTCCGGCGAGTCGACGGTCACGCCCTCGACCACGTCGCCGTCCGCGACCGGCGTGTCGAGGTCCTTGAGGACGCCGTTGACGCGGATCACGACGACGTCGCGACGAGCGGCGAACAGGTCCGTCCCCGTCGTGCCCGTCGTCACCGTGGTCTCCTCGGCGTCGAGGGTGATGGTGAGGGGTGACGAGACGACGTCAGACACGTCCGTGCTCCGATCTGCTGGCGGGAGGCGCGCGGCGCGCGCCCGGTCGAGGTCCTGCGGCCGGCGGGCCCTGCCCGACAGCACGAAGGGCGCCGTCGTGGACGGCGCCCCTCGATCGTACCGACCCGCAGGTCAGTCGTTCGCCTCCTTGGCCTTCTCGGCCAGGGTGTCGACGTGCTGGTCGACCGAGTCCGGAGCGACGGACTTGATCTTCTCCGCCACGTCGTCGATCCGGTCGTCGGTGAGGAACTCCTTCGCCTTGCCGAGAAGGTCGCCGAGGCCCCCCTCGTCCTTCGGTGTCTGCTCGCTCATGTCGGCTCCCTCGGGGGTGGTGGTGCGCGCGTCCCGCGCCGGGCGTCGGACCGTCCCGCGCCCGTGCGGAACGCTACCCGTGCCCGCGACGCCCCGCGACGGGAGCCACGGCGTCGTGCACGCGCGCCATCGCGTGCCGCCCGCGGCCGAGGCCTGTCACAATCGTCGCCATGGACGACGACGTGGCACCCGGTGAGCGGACGGCGCGGGTCTTCCGCCGCCGGCTCAACGAGCTCTTCGCACGCGGGCGGGGCGGGCGACCCGTGACCAACCGCGAGGCCGCCCACTGGATGACGGAACGCGGGTACTCGATCAACGAGGCGTACCTCAGCGCGCTGCGCGGCGGGCACCGCACCTCCCCCAGCCTGCGCGTCGTCGAGGGCATCGCCGCGTTCTTCCACGTGAGCACGGGCAGCCTCGTCGACCCCGAGGAGAACCCCGACGACCGCCTCCGGGCCGCGCTCGCCGACGAGGGCGTCGAGCAGTTCGCGCTGCGCGCCCAGGGCCTGTCGCCCGAGAACGTCCGGGCGATCATCGAGATCGTCGACCGCGTGCGACGCCTGGAGCAGCTGCCTCCCGTGACTCCGCCCGCGCCGGACGACGGCCGTGGATGACCTCCTGCGCGCCGCGGGCCTGGACCGCGCACGCAGCCTCGAGGAGGCCTGCCGTCTGGTCGCGGCGGTGCGCGGCCGGCCCCTCGAGGTCGTCGAGGGCGACCTCGGCCCGGGCGTGAGCGGGCTCTGGCTCGCCTTCCCCGAGCGCGACCTCGTGCTCGTCGACGCGCGCCAGACCCTGCCCGGCCCGCACCGCGACCACGTCGTCGCGCACGAGCTCGTCCACGTCCTCGACGCGGCCGCCACCGCGGGCGCCCCCCGCGTCGGCGCGTGCCGCGACGGGTACGAGGACCCCGACGAGCTGCGCGTCGAGCGTCTCGCGAGCGAGCTCATGATCTCGATCGCGTCCCACGGCAGCTCGGCGACCCGGCTCACGGCCCTGGAGCTGTACCGGTGAACCACGCCCTCGACGTCCTCGCCGTGGCGCTCTTCGCCACCGCGGCCGTGTGGACCGGCCTGCGCGCCCGCACGCGCGCCGACGCGGCGCTCCCCCTCGGCCTGGGCTTCGTCGCGGTCGCGAACGCGCTGCGGGCACCGGTCGTGGCCGACCTCCTCAAGGAGCACGCCCCCGCCGGGACGCACGAGGTCGCCAAGCACGTCGCGCTCGTCACCGGCTGCCTCTTCGTCGGCGTCTGGGCGTACAGCGCGACCACCGGCCGGGCTCCGCGCACCCGGCACGTGGCGCTCGCGGCCACCGGCGTGGGGGCCGCCATGGTCGCCCTCGCCGTGGCGAGCGGACCGTGGGCCACCCACGACCTCGACGCGCAGGTCCACGACCGTCCCCTCATGTGGGGCTACTGGGCGCTCTACTACGGAACGTTCCTGACGGCGACCGCGACCTTCGCCGTCTCCTGCCTGCGCACGCGCTCGCACCGGCCGCTCCGGCTGCGCTGGGGCATGGACGTGGCTGGGGCGGGCGCGGTCGTCGCCGTCGCGTGGGCCCTCGTGAGCTTCGTGGCGATGGTGCAGCACGAGCCGGGCAGCACCGAGCCGTACCTGGTCCTCGGCCTGCGGACCCGGTACCTCGTGCTCACCGCGACGGTCCTGCTCACCGCCGGCATCGTGGGCCAGCTCGCGTCGTCCGCCGCGTTCGCGCGCGAGCGCCGCCGCGACCTCGGCTACCTGCACACGTTCCTCCGGGCCGTCGTGGGCGACGGCGGTCTGCGCGGGTCGAGCGCCGCGGTGGACGAGTACCACCGGACCATCGAGATCTTCGACGGGCTCGCCACGCTCGCCCTCCACTCGCGCCGCGACGACGTGGACCACGTGCGGATCGCCGTGCCGGGGAGCCCGCGCGAGGTGATCCTCGCCTACCAGCTCCAGGTCGCCGCGATCCGCAAGACCCGGGGGGACGCGCCGAGCGACGACCCGGACGACTGGTCCGGGCTCCTCGCCGACGACGACGCGCTCCGTCGGCTGGGGCGCGCGCTGCGCGACCGGACGAACCTGGAGGGGACGACCCGCGTCCTCGTGGGCGTCTGAGACGGGCCGCCGTGGCTCGACGCCAAGCTCCCCCTGCGCGCTTGGCCCCGCGCCGAGCCTCGGCCGGCGGGCCTCAACCTACAGACAGACCACCTACGGCGCAACATGCCTCTCAGTTGAAATCTCAACGTTCCCGGGCCCAGGGACGGGCTCGGCCACGGCGCCCGGGAGCGGACCGGTGAGGTAGCCCTGGATCGTCGGGCCGACCGCCCCGACCACGGTCTCCGCCGGAGCCCCCGCGAGCGGCTCGACCCGGAGCACGTACCGCGCCACGACGAGCCCGGCGAGCTGGCTCGCCATGAGCGCGCCGCGCCACGCGGCCCGGTGCGGGTCCGCCTCGCTCCGCGCGACGGTCGGCCGCACGACCCGGGCCAGCACGAACTCGCGCAGCATCCGCGCCGCCCGCTCGGAGCTCGTGGCCGAGCGCAGGAGCGCGAGGGCGACCCGCCCGCGCGGGGAGTCCCAGGCGCGCAGCAGCGTGCGCACGACGTGCTCGCCCAGTCGCGCCGCGTCGTCGGGCGCACCGTCGAGGAGGAGCTCCTGCGGGTCGAAGGGCACGTCGACGGCTGCCTGGAAGAGCTTCTCCTTCGTCCCGAACCAGTGGTGCACCATCGCGGCGTCGACGCCCGCCCGGGCCGCGATGTCGCGGACGGTCGCACGGTCGTAGCCGTGCTCCGCGAACGCGTCCCGCGCGGCGGACAGGATGTCGGACCGCGTGTCGGACCTGCCCGGGCGCCGCCCCCGCCGCCCGGTCACGCCGCTCCCGCCCGGGTCGCGGCCGCGCGGTCCACGAGCACCATGGTCTCCTCGAGCGTCGCGGGCACGACGTCGCACGTCGCGGCGACGCCCGCCGCGGCGAGCGCGTGCCGGACCGTCGCGGGCGGCGTCCCCGCCACGCGCGCCGCGCGGCCGTCGAGCATGACGGGCAGGCCTGCGGCGTCGAGCGCCGCGAACGCCGCCTGCCAGGCCCGGGACCGCACGACGACCGCCTCCCGGCCGCCCACGACGTCGGCGACCGTGCCCGACGCCACGGAGCGCCCGCGCGACAGGACGTGCAGGCGGTCGCACTGCTCGGCCTCCTGGAGGTGGTGCGTCGTCACGAGGACGCCGACGCCCGCGTCGGCCTGCGCGTGGATCGCGTCCCACGCGCGCGCCCGCGCGAGCGGGTCGACGCCGGACGTCGGCTCGTCGAGGACGAGGAGACGCGGCGCGTGCAGCAGGGCGCAGTGGAACGCGAGCTGGCGCCGACGCCCCAGCCCGATCTCCGCGACGGGCCGACGGCGGACGGCCGCGAGCGCCGACGGCAGCGCGGGCACGTCCCGCACCCCGTACACCGCCGCCACGAACTCGACGTTCTCCTCGACGCTCAGCTCGCCGGAGAGCCCGAGGCCCTGCGGGACGTAGCCGACCGCCCGGCGGCCCGCGCGGTCCGGCGGTGCGCCGAGGACCTCGACGCGCCCGCCGTCGAGCCGGTCGAGGCCGAGGACCATGCGCAGGAGCGTCGTCTTGCCCGCGCCGTTCGCGCCGAGCAGGCCCACCACCTCGCCGGGGCGCACGACGAGCGAGACGTCGTCGACGGCCCTGACGTCCCCGAACCGCCGCTCGGCGCCGTCGACCCGCACGAGAGGAGCGTCCGCCCCGGCGGCGGCCGCCGCAGGCCGGCCCGTGCGGGGTGACGCCGGGCTCGCGGTGTCGTCAGCGGCGTCCTCCGTGCCGTGCGCGTCGTCTGCGCCGTGCGTGCCGCGACCGAGCGTCAGGGCCACGACGGCGTCCTCCAGGTCGGGGTCCACGGGGTCCCGGGACGGCGAGGGCGAGCCGTCGGGCCACCACGTGCGGACGGTCCGGCCGCGTCGCCACGAGCGGCCTGCCGCGTCCGCGGGCGGGACGGCCGCGACCGTGACCCGGCCGGGGGCGGCGGCACGCACGTCGTCGGGCGTCCCCGCGGCGAGGACCCTGCCCGCGTCGAGGACGACGACGTCGGCCGCGCGCTCGGCCTCGTCGAGATACGTCGTCGTGACGAGGACGGCTGCGCCGGACGCCGCCGACTCGGCGACGAGCCGCCACAGCTCGACGCGGCTCACGGGGTCGACCCCGGTGCTCGGCTCGTCGAGGAGCAGGACGTCCGGCTCGTGCAGCATCGCGAGGCACACGCCGAGCTTCTGCCGCATGCCCCCGGAGAGCTGCGACCCGAGCCGGTCGCGCGCCTCGGCGAGCCCCGCGCGCCCGAGCAGCTCGTCCGCGCGTCGTCCCCGGCGGGCGGCCGGCACGCGGTACGCGTCGCCGACGAGCTCGACGTTCTCCGCCACGGTCAGCCCGGGCCACACCCCGCTCGACGACGGCTGGTAGCCGACCCGGTCGCGGGCCGGGGCGTCCACGGTGCCGCCGTCGACCGGCACCTGCCCGAGCAGCGCGCGCACCAGCGTGGTCTTGCCCGCCCCGTCGCCTCCCACGACCGAGGTGACCTGGCCGCGCGGGAGGTCGAGGTCCACGCCCGCGAGGGCGCGGACCACGTGCCCGTGCCCGGGGCGGAAGGTGACGTCGAGACCGCGCGTGCCCCAGGTCACCGGGCCGCTCCGCTCGGGGCGGGCGTCGCGGGCGCCGGTGCGGCCGGTCGGCGTCGGCGGTGCTCCCGCGCGGGCGAGAGCTCGCGCGAGAGCCGCAGGACGGCGAGCCCGAACACGACCACGGCCATCACCGCGAGCACGACGAGCGGCAGCCACAGCGCGGACCACGACGCCCCGCGGACCATCACCCCCTGCGACACCTCGGTGAACCACGTGAGGGGCAGGAGGTACCCGATCCAGCGCACCCCGGCCGCCATGGCGTCGAGCGGGAAGATCATGCCCGAGAGCAGCACCTGCGGGAGCATCGTCATGAGCGCGACCTGCACCGCCTGCCCGGTGGTCTGCGACACGGTGGAGATGAGCGCGCCGATGCCCAGCACGACGAAGAGGAACAGCGCGGCTCCCACCACGAACGGGGCCACCGGTCCCGCGAACGGCACGTCGAAGATCCACGTGCCGAGCAACGTCACCGCGACCATGTCGAGGCACGCGAGCAGGAAGTAGGGCGTGATCTTGCCGAGGATCACCGCGGCGGGACCGAGCGGCATCACCGCGAGCTGCTCGAACGTCCCCGCCTCGCGCTCCTTGACGAGACCGATCGACGTGATGATCGTCCCGATGAACGTGAGGATGAGGCCGATCAGCGCGGGCACCATCACCCACGAGGTGTCGAGGTCGGGGTTGAAGAGGATCTCCGAGTCCACGGCGTCGCCGAGGGACGCGACGAGCACCTTCGCCGACTGCGCCGCGAACAGGTTGGACCCGTCGACGTAGACGGTCGGGCGCTCGTCCCCGGGTGCCGGCGCGACGACCGCGACGTCGCTGCGGTCGTCGCGCAGCGCGGCGCGGGCGTCGGCGTCCGTCCCCGCGGGGTCCACGCTCACGACGTCGAGCGCGTCGGCGGCGGCCGGGTTCGCCTCGATCGCCGCGACCGCCTGCTCGGCACCGGGGCCGACGGCCGTGACAGTCAGCGTCTCGACCGTGAAGTTCGCCGCGAACCCGAAGACGACGAGCAGGAGCAGCGGCATCCCGACGAGCATCGCGACCGTGCGCCGGTCCCGGCGCAGCTCGCGGAACTCCTTGACGACCATCGCGCGCACGATGCCTCCCCGGCCCTGGCCGCGCCTCGGCACGGGGTCGAATTCATCACCTGTTGAAAACAGACGATAGGACGCGGCGGTCGAGGGGTCAAGGGCGTGCGGAGCGGGGTCGGGTCGCGGGTCAGCCGAGGAACACCTGGGCGCAGACGAGACCGCCGGCGTCCTCGGTGGCGTCCGCGACGCACGCGATCCCGACGGACGTCAGCGTCGGGTCCAGGACGTTCGCACGGTGCCCGGGGGACCCCATCCACGCGTCGACGACCGCGGCCGGCGCGGCGGAGGCCCGGCTGAGGTTCTCCGCCGCGGTGCCGCTCGCGGGAGCGCAGTCCGTCACGACCTCGTCGAGGGGGGCGTGCTCGAGCGGGGCGCCGACGAGCGCCGTGGCGCGGGACAGCGCCTGCTCGGTCGCGCAGCCGCTCTCCTCCAGCCGGGGGACCCCAGCCCCGTCGCGTTCCTCCTGCGTCTCCGCCAGCAGCCGGGCGGCGTACTCCGTCGGCTCCCAGGGCCGGGTCGCCGCGGGGTCGTCGGCGCTCGGAGCCCCGCGCCCACCGTCGTGGCCCGGCGCGCAGGCCCCGAGGGACAGGCACGCGAGGGTCGTCACCAGCACCGCGAGCCGGCATGCTCCGGCACGGGGCCCCGAGCCCGAGTTGGAGCGTGCCGCCGGGCCGCCGTTCACCGCCGGCCGAGCGCGCGGTACGTCCACCCCGCCTCGCGCCACACGGTCGCGTCGAGCGCGTTGCGGCCGTCGACCACGCGGGGGGCCGCCACGAGGCCGTACAGCTTGCCCGGGTCCAGGTCCTTGTACTCCTGCCACTCGGTGAGGACCAGCACGGCGTCCACACCGTCCACCGCCTCCTCGACGGTCTCGGCGAAGCCCAGCGAGGGGGCCTTGGCGCGCGCGTTGGCCAGCGCGCGCGGGTCGGTCACCACCACGCGCGCGCTCCGGTGGTGCAGCCGCTCGGCGACGTCGAGCGCCGGCGAGTCGCGGACGTCGTCGCTGTCCGGCTTGAACGCCGCACCGAGGACGGCGACGCGCGCGCCGGCCAGCGGACGCCCGTCCAGCACGCCGACCGTGAGGTCGACCATGCGCTCGCGCCGGCGCAGGTTGATCGAGTCGACCTCGCGCAGGAAGCTGACGGCGGGGTCGGCGTGCAGCTCCTCGGCCCGTGCCATGAACGCGCGGATGTCCTTCGGCAGGCAGCCGCCGCCGAACCCGAGCCCGGCGTTGAGGAAGCGCCGCCCGATCCGCTCGTCGAGGCCGATAGCGTCGGCGAGGAGCGTCACGTCTCCCCCGGCGACCTCGCACAGCTCCGCCATCGCGTTGATGAAGGAGATCTTCGTGGCGAGGAACGAGTTCGCCGCGACCTTGACGAGCTCGGCCGTCGCCCGGTCGACCACGAGCCGCGGCGTGCCGTCGCCGAGGGCCGCGGCGTAGACCGCGTCGAGCGCCTCGACCGCACGAGCGCCCGCCGCGTCGTCCGGGACGCCGTAGACGAGCCGGTCGGGTCGCAGCGTGTCCTGGACGGCGAACCCCTCGCGCAGGAACTCGGGGTTCCAGACGAGCGTCGCGGTGGGACGGGCCACGGCGAGCTCGTCCGCGAGCCGCGCGGCCGTCCCCACGGGGACCGTCGACTTGCCCACCACGACCGCGTCCGCGGCGAGGTGCGGCACGAGCGACCGGAAGGCCGCGTCGACGGACGACAGGTCGGCGGCGTACGAGTCGGCGCGCTGGGGCGTCCCGACGCACACGAAGTGGACCTCGGCGTCGGCCGCAGCGGCGAGGTCGGTCGTGAAGGTGAGCCGTCCGGAGGCCCTCGCCTCCGCGAGCATCCCGTCGAGCCCCGGCTCGTAGAACGGTGCCCGCCCGTCACGCAACGACCCCACCTTCCGGGCGTCGACGTCCACCCCGACCACGTCGTGCCCCAGGGTCGCCATGCACGCCGCGTGCACCGCACCCAGGTAGCCGCAGCCGATCACCGAGATCCTCATGCCGTTCCCCCTGCTCGTCGCCGCCGGCCACCCGGCGTCCCGTCCGCGGCGCTGCGTGCGACCGGCGAACCGGGGCAGCGCCGCCCTCCTCACTGCCGCTCGCTCGGCAGCACCACCTCGTCGAAGGTCCCCGCACGGACGCGACGGCCGACCGAGACCGCCGGCTCGTCCGCGGCGTCCCGGTCCCCTCGTGCGGCGTCCGGTGCCGCACTGTCTGCCGCACCGCCTGCCGCACCGTCGGACGGGGCGACCCGTCCCGACTCCTCGGCGCCGACGCGCGCCCACGCACCCGGGACGGCCGACGCGGTGGCGCCCTGCGGCGACGGCCGACGCGCGTGCCGACGCGCCCCGCCCGCGCGACCCCGGGCCCCGCGGCGCGTCGTGCCCGCGGACGCGCCAGGCTCGTCCGCGGTGTACTCCTGGTAGGCGTACTCGTACGCGCCCGCACCGGGGCCCCGCACCGGCACGCGGTTGACGACGATCCCCAGCCGGGGGACACCCACGGTGCCCAGGGCGGAGAGCGCGGTCTCCAGCTGGTTCCGGTGCACGGTGCCGGCGCCGACCACGACGATCGCGCCGCCGACCCCCTTCGCGAGGATCGCCGCGTCGGTGACCGGGAGGAGCGGGGGCGTGTCGATCACGATCACGTCGTAGTCGGCCCGCAGCCGGTCCAGGAGCTGCGTCATCGGGGCCGCCCCGAGGAGCTCGCTCGGGTTCGGCGGGATCTGCCCGGAGGCGATGACGTCGAGGTTGGCGTTGCCCCACGGCTGCACGGCGTCCTCGATGCCCACCTTCCCGATGAGGACCGTCGTCAGCCCGACCGAGCCCTCGACCCCCAGGTACCGGGCGACCGACGGCCGCCGGAGGTCCGCGTCGACGAGGACGACGCGCTGGCCCGCGTCCGCGAGCGTGATGGCCAGGTTGATGCTGGTGGTGGTCTTGCCCTCGCCCGGGAGCGCCGACGTCATGAGGTACGTGCGCGCGGCCGGGCCGAGCTCGAGGAACTGCAGGTTTGTGCGCAGCCTGCGGAAGGCCTCCGCCCGGACGGCCTGGGGCGACTCCTGGACGATGAGCGGGTGCTCCGGCGCCTCCTCGTCGTACCCGACGACGCCCAGCACCGGGGCGTCCGTCACGTCCTCGACGTCCGACGTGGACCGGACGCGCGTGTCCAGGAGCTCGCGCACGACCGCCACCGAGACGCCGAGCACGAGGCCGACGACGAGCCCCAGCGCCAGGTTCAGCCGGACGTTCGGCGACGCGGCGGAGGTCGGCACCGATGCCGCGCGGACCGTGCTGATCTGCACGGGCGAGTCGCCGCCCCCGACCGGGGTCTCGAGCTCCCCCACGACCGCTGCGAGCGACCGGGCCGTCGCGTTCGCGATCTCGGCGGCGAGCTGCGGCGACTCGTCGGTCGCGGTGACGTTGATGAGCGCCGTGTCGAGCGGCGAGTCCGCGTGGACGCGCTGCGCGAGGGACCCGGCGTCGTCCGCGAGCCCCAGCTCCTCGATCACGGGGTCCAGGACGCGCGGGCTCGTCACGAGCTCGATGTACGACTTGACCTGGCGCACGGTGAAGTTCGACCCCTGCAGCAGGTCCGTCGTGGAGTCGGAGCCCTGCACGGACACGTACACCTGCGACCGGGCGGAGTACGTCGGCGTCGTCAGGAGCGAGTACGCGCCCGCGAGCGCCAGCCCGAGCACCCCGGCGACCACGATCGTGACCCACCTCTTGCGCAGCAGGACGAGGTAGTCCCTGAGCTCCATCGTCGTCCCCCTCACCGGGCCGCTCCCCCTGAGCGTCCACCCACGACCGCCTCAATCTCGCACAGGGCACCGCACGTCGCGAGCCTGGGCGCCTCCGCCCGCACCGGGGTCACGCGCGGACCCGCCCGGCCTGCTCGCGGTACCACGCCACGGTCCGCTCGATCCCCTCGCGCAGCCCCGTCCTCGCCTCCCAGCCGCTCGCGCGCAGCCGGGACACGTCGAGCAGCTTCTGCGGCGTGCCGTCCGGCCGCGACGTGTCCCAGCGCGTCGCGCCGTCGTACCCGACGACGTCGGCGACCGTCTCGGCGAGCTCGCGGACGGTGACGTCCTGCCCGGTGCCGACGTTGACCTGGACGGGGCCGTCGTAGTGCTCCAGGAGGTGCAGGCACGCGTCGGCCATGTCGTCGCTGTGCAGGAGCTCTCGCCGTGGCGACCCCGTCCCCCAGTTCGTCACCTCCCGGGCGCCGGTCCGCACGGCCTCGTCGTAGCGCCGGATCAGCGCGGGCAGCACGTGCGACCCGGTCGGCGAGAAGTTGTCGCCGGGTCCGTAGAGGTTCGTCGGCATGGCCGAGATCCACGGCAGCCCGTCCTGGCGGCGGACCGCCTGGACCTGCAGGATGCCGGTGATCTTCGCGATCGCGTAGGCGTCGTTGGTCGGTTCGAGGGGCCCCGTCAGCAGCGCGTCCTCGACGATGGGCTGCGGCGCGAGCCGCGGGTAGATGCACGACGAGCCCAGGAACAGCAGCCGCTCGACCTCGGACGTCCGCGCGGCGTCGAGGACGTTCACCTGGATGCGGACGTTCTCGCTGAGGAAGTCGACCGGGTACGCCGCGTTCGCCATGATCCCACCGACCTTCGCGGCCGCGAGGACGACGTAGCGCGGGCGGTGGGCACGGAAGAAGTCGTGCACCGCATCGCGGTCGGTGAGGTCGAGCTCCGCGGAGGTCCGTCCCACGAGCCGGGAGAACCCCGCCCGTTCCAGCCGGCGCCAGATCGCCGAGCCGACCAGGCCGCGGTGGCCGGCGACGTAGAAGACGGCGTCCCGGTCGAGCGGCGCGGGTTCGTGGCGGACGAGGTCGCGCTCGTCGGGCGTCGTCATGCCGCGTCCCACGTCGCGAGCGCGACCCGGTCGATCCACGGCGACCCGGCGTGGCTCAGGGCCTCGACGTCCGCGTCGACCATGATGCGCGCGAGCTCGCGCCCGTCGACGGTCGGCTTCCACCCGAGGTCGGCGTGCGCCCGGCTGGGGTCGCCGACGAGGGCGTCGACCTCCGTCGGACGCAGGTAGCGCTCGTCGAACCGCACGTGCCGCTCCCAGTCGAGCCCCGCGTGGGCGAACGCCTCCTGGAGGAAGTCGCGCACCGACAGCCCGATCCCCGTGGCGAGGACGTAGTCGTCCGGCCGCTCGGCCTGCAGCATCCGCCACATGCCCTCGACGTACTCGGCCGCGTACCCCCAGTCACGAACCGCGTCGAGGTTGCCCAGGTACAGGTGCTCCTGACGACCGGCCTGGATGGCCGCCACGGCGCGCGTGATCTTGCGGGTCACGAACGTCTCGCCGCGGCGCGGGCTCTCGTGGTTGAAGAGGATCCCGTTGACCGCGAACATGTCGTAGGCCTCGCGGTAGTTCTTCGTGATCCAGTACGCGTAGAGCTTGGCCGCCGCGTAGGGCGACCGCGGGTGGAACGGCGTCGTCTCGTTCTGCGGCGGCGGGGTGGCGCCGTAGAGCTCGGACGACGACGCCTGGTAGTAGCGCGTCTCCACGCCCGCCAGGCGCACCGCCTCGAGCAGGCGGATCGCCCCCGTCCCGGTGGTGTCCGCCGTGTGCTCGGGCTCGTCGAACGAGACCCGCACGTGAGACTGCGCCGCGAGGTTGTAGACCTCGTCCGGGCAGATCTGCGCGATGAGCGACACGAGGCGCGCGCCGTCGGACAGGTCCGCGTAGTGCAGGAAGAGCCGCGCGTCCTCCTCGTGCGGGTCCTGGTAGAGGTGGTCGATCCGCGCCGTGTTGAACGTCGAGGCGCGGCGGATCAGCCCGTGCACCTCGTACCCCTTGCGGAGCAGGAGCTCCGCGAGGTACGAGCCGTCCTGCCCCGTGATCCCCGAGATCAGTGCCTTCTTCATGCTTCCCCCTGAGTCGTGCAGCGGCGCTGCCGTCGGTGGTTAGGTACGTGCGACGCCCGGGACGCGCGCCGCGCCGTCGGGCGGCACGACACCCGCGGTCGCGGTCGCTCCTGGTGTCGTGGTGGTGCCTGCGGTGGTGGCCCTGGCCCGGGTCCCCCGCGGGCCGCGTGCGTGCTGCCGGAGGACCGTCGCGAACGCGTCGACCGCGGCGTCCTCCGTGAGCGTCTCGTCGCGGTAGCGGCGGCCCGCCGATCCCAGACGGTCGCGACGACCCGGGTCGGCCGCGAGCGCCCGCACCGCGTCGACGAGCGCCTGCGGGTCCTGCGGGTCGACGCGGACGCCGCCGCCGGACGCGCGCAGCTCGGCCGCCGTCGTCGAGCCCTCGGACGACGCCGCGAGCACGGGCCGGGCCGCGTCGAAATAGGACGTGAGCTTGCTCGGCACGGACATCTCGGCGAGTCCCGCGAGCTCGTTGACGAGCAGCACGTCGGAGGCCGCGAGCGCGGCGCGGAACTCCGCGTCGGGCAGGGGGTCGACGAACTGCAGGCGGAGCACCCCGCGCCCGGCCGACTCGAGCGCGGCTCGACGGCTCCCGTCGCCCAGGAGCACGAACCGCACCCGCGCACCCTGCGCGTCTGCCAGACGCGCCGCCTCGACGACGTTCTCGAGACCTTGCTTCACCCCCTGGTTGCCGGCGTGGAGCACGACCGTCTCGTCGTCTCCCCACCCGTGGGCGGCGCGTACGGTCGCGCGGTCCGGGAGCACCGCGTCGGGCGCGAGGTGCGTCCAGTTGCGTACGACGCGCAGCGCGGCGGCATCGACCCGGAGGGACTCGCCCAGATGACGCGCGAAGCGCTCGTGGATCGCCACCACCGCGTCCGCACCGCGCGCGACGCAGCGCTCGACGGCACCCACGAGGCGGGCCACGCGGCCCGAGGCCGCCCCGGTCTCCTCGACACCGAGCGAGTAGAGGTCCTGGGTCCAGAGCACGACGCCCGGCGCGTCGGCGCGCGCCGCCCTGCGCGCACACCCGGTGCGGAGCCGCAGCATCGCGACGGCCGCCGCGAAGAGCGACGGTGAGACGAGCAGGACGACGTCGGTGTCGGGCCAGCGCGTCGTCGCAGACCGCACCCCAAAGCTCAGCTCGGCGAGGAGGCGGCGCACGGAGCTGGGCGACCGGGGTACGTAGTGGCGCAGACGGAGCACCTCGACGCCGTCGACCCGTTCCCGGCGGGACCACCCGCGGTAGCCCGCACGGACACGCCACTCCGGGTAGTGCGGAAAGGTCGTGAGTACGCTCACCCGCGCCCCGCGAGCAGCCAGGGCGCGGCTCAGCGCCGACGTGTAGGGCGCATTTCCGGTAGGTTCAGGTGCGTAGTTGGCGCCGATCACCAGGACGCGCATTCCCGAGATGCTCACGCACGTACGATAACGACGTTCGGGCCGATTCGCTGGGGGGCAGATGACATCGCAGAGAATGCGCCAGGAAATCCGCGTGATCCCGCTCGCCGAGGCGCCCGGGGAAAGGACGTCCTGGGGGCGTCCGAGTGCGCTCGTCTACCTGTGGGGCGCCGCCGAGATCCTGTTCGTGTCGAACCCCTGGCAGTTCAGCTCGCGCCTGCGCGTCGCGGTGCTGCGCGCCTTCGGCGCCGACATCGGAGCCGGGGTCGTCTTCCGCCCGCGCACGCGTGTCCGCTTCCCATGGAACCTTCACGTGGAGGCAAACTGCTGGATCGGTGAAGGGGTGTGGATCCATAACCAGGACCATGTCTGGATCGGGCACGACGCCGTGCTCTCGCAGGACACGTTCCTCACCACGGGGAGCCACCGGCACCGCACCGACATGGGGCTCGTGACGGCCCCCGTGCACGTCGGCCCCGGGGCGTGGGTCACCGCACGGTGCGTCGTCCTCGGCGGTACGCGGATCGGGCGCTCGGCGCTCGTCACACCTGGGTCGGTCGTGCGCGGCGACGTGCCCGACGGCCGTGTCTGGGACGGCCGGTCGCTCTCGGACCGGACGCGGTTCTGAGATGGCCGGCCGACGCCTGCGGGTCCTGCACGTGGCCACGCTCCTCACCCCCGACGGCGCGTACGGGGGTCCCGTCCGCGTCGCGACCAACCAGATCCGGGCGCTGCGTGCACGAGGTCACGACGCGATCCTCGTCGCCGCTGCGGCAGGTTTCGACGAGCTCCCGACGACGTGGGACGGCGTGCCGGTCGTGACGTTCCCCGCCGTCCGGGCCGCGCCGGGCGCGGGGTTCGCGGGGCTCGCCGCACCCTCGATGGTGCGGTGGATCCGGGCCTGCGGGGCTCGTGCCGACGTCGCGCACGTCCATCTGGCGCGCGACCTCGTCACCCTGCCGGCGGCGGTCGCCTGGGCCCGGTCGGGCAAGCCCTACGTCACGCAGACGCACGGCATGGTGATGCCGTCCCCGCACCCGCTCGCGGCGCCCCTCGACGCGGTCCTCACGCGCCGCGTCATGGCTCGCGCGTCGACGAGCTTCGCCCTCACCCCCGTCGAGGAGGGCGGCCTCCGCACGCTGTTCGGCCCGGGAGTCAGCATCCAGCGGCTCGTCAACGGCGTGCCGGCGGGCGGGACGAGCGACCCGCAGCCCCCCGACCACCATCCCGAGGTGCTGTTCCTCGCCCGCCTGCACCCCCGTAAGCGGCCCGTCGCCTTCGTCGACGCCGCGGCCCGTCTCGCGCCGCGGTTCCCCGAGGCCCGGTTCCGGATCGTCGGTCCGGACGAGGGCGAGGGCGCCGCGGTGCGCGACCGGATCGCGGCACTCCCGGCGGGCGTCCGCGGGCGGGTCGTCTGGGAGGGGGCGCTGCCTCCCGAGCGCACGACGGCCCGGCTCGCGCGCGCGTCGCTCTACGTCCTGCCGTCCGTCGACGAGCCGTTCCCCATGAGCGTCCTCGAGGCGATGTCGTGCGGGGTCCCCGTCGTCGTGACGCGCACGTGCGGGCTCGCGGAACCGGTCGCGCGCGCCGCGGCGGGCGAGGTCGTGGGCGAGGGCGTCGACGATCTCGCCGCCGCGGTGGCACGATTCCTCGACGACCCCCGTCTCGCCCAGGACGCGGGCCGCCGCGCGCGCGACCTCGTCCGGAGGGACTACTCGATGGGCGCGGTCGCGGACGCGCTGGAGCGCGCCTACGCCCGCTGAGCCACGGCACCCCGGACACCTCGGCCTGCACCGACGCCCGGCCCCAGCGCGACCGCGGCGGCGACGAGAGCGACCGGCACCCAGAGGTAGCGGTTGTACATGCTCGGCGCGGTCGCGCTGAACGCGAGCGCCGTGACGCCGACCGCGTACACGCGGGCCTGGAGCGCCGTCCGGGGCACGGCCCGCGCGGCGCGCAGCGCCGCCACCACGAGACAGCCGAGCAGGCCCGCCGCGAACAGGACGCCCCCCTGGTAGAGCGCCGCGACGGGCAGGCTGTGCACCCCCAGCGTGTCGACGACGAGAGAGGACCGGGCGTCGAGACCGGCCCCGCTGACCGGGTCCTGCAGGAAGCCC
Source organism: Cellulosimicrobium sp. NPDC030954 (assembly GCF_055571305.1). Classification (NCBI taxonomy): domain Bacteria; kingdom Bacillati; phylum Actinomycetota; class Actinomycetes; order Micrococcales; family Promicromonosporaceae; genus Cellulosimicrobium; species Cellulosimicrobium sp. NPDC030954. Next base: position 46,783 of record NZ_JBVIFN010000004.1, on the reverse strand, counting down.
CGCCACCCGAGGACGATCGTGTCCCACCGGGACGCCGAGGTGTTGAGCGACGCGTCGCCGCCCGACAGCCCGAGGACCTGCGCGACCCGTTCCGCCGGCCGCAGCGCGCCTTGCGTCTCGCCGAGCACGCCGCCCGCGAACCAGAGCGCCGCACCGGCGATGACGGCCGCGACGGCGACTCGCCCGACAGGGATGCCGCGCAGGAGAAGGAGGGCGGTGCTGCCGAGGACGGCCGCCAGCATGCCGCTCACGCTGCCGCTGAGCACGAGACCCACGACTCCCGAGAGAGCGGTGCCCACGAGCAGGAGACGCTGGAGCCCTCCCAGGCCGCGCGTCAGCCCGGACAGGCCGATGACGACCGCGAGCGACGCGATGGCACCGGTGTCGCTGACGTGGCCGGTGAACCCCGTGTAGCGGCCTGCGGTCGTGACGACCCCTCCGGGGATCGCGCCCGGGCCGAGCGCGAACTGCACGAGCGTCCCCAGCGAGCACGCAGCCGCCCCGACGCCGAACGCGACGAGGCCCCGCCGCAGCCGCCGCTCGTCGTCGAGGAGGACCGCGAGCTGCCACGGGAGAACGAGCGCGACGTACAGCACGCGGACGAGGCTGACGAGGCTCTCGGTCGGCGCGGGAGAGCCCGCCGTCGCGAGGCAGCCCCCGACCACCAGCAGCACCGCGGCGGGCAACGCCCAGGCGCCGTACGGATGCGGCGTGGGCTGTCGGCCTATGGCCGCGAGGCACAGCGCGAGACTGGCCAGGAGGACGACGTCTCCCACCGTGATGCCGCCGCCCACCCGCAGCACCATGAGCGACACGAGGACGAGACCGCCGTACAGGAGCACCCGCGCGAGAGCCAGCACGGGGTCGCGCGACCCGTCGCGACCCTCGTGGACGACCTCGACGTCGCGGGGAGCTCTCGCCGCCCTGCGGGCGCGCCCGCCCGGAGGGCGGCCGGCGACTCGTCCCACTCCTGGCGGGACGACCCCCACCGATTCCTCGGTCACCGAGAACTGGTCATGCATCAGTCATCCCCTGCCCATCTCTCCGCCGCCACCCGGACCACCCGCGGGGCCGCCGACGACGCCGCCCCGCCGAGCCGCGACGGCACGCCGGGAGTGCGCGACGCACCGCTCACCTCGATCTCGAACTGCGCGAGGTGCCGGCGCCGGGAGACGACGCGCGCCCTGCCCTCTCGACGCGCTCCGTGCCCTCTCCGTCCCGGACAGAAATATGGACCGCGCAATGACCACGAGGCCGCACCGTATTCACGCTTCACAGGGCCGCCGCGTGATAGGTCCGCGCCGCCGCGGGAAGGAAGAAGACGACATATCCGATCCCTCCGAGGACGAATCCCAGGACGAGGCTCACGAATGGCCCTCCGACCAGATATCCGATCACGAACCCGCACCAGGTCACCGCGACCATGCCGACCCGCGCGCGCGTCACGACGGACTGCGCCTTGAAGATCCGCATGACGACGAGGTGCGGTCCCACGAGCCCGCCGCAGGCTGCGAAGCAGCCGACCGCCGCGAGCGCGACGACGAGCTCCCCGCGCTCGATGCCGGACGGCTGGACCGCCCCCGCCGCGGCGACGAGCACGAGCACCGCGCCGAGCGCGGTCGCCCCGCCCGCGGACAGCAGGCCGAGGCGCCGTCCGCGCCGGACGAGCGTGGCGTCGTCGGGCCGGCCGGTCTCGCTGACCGCGTCCGAGAGCAGGTTCAGCGCGACGGCCGCGAAGAGCACGTTCACCGGACCGTAGAGCGTCTGGCTCAGCCGGAACGCGCCGACGCTCGCGCTCACGGAGAGCGCGCCGAGCACGAGGAGCGGGACCGTCGTGGCGAGCTGGGCGACGAGGAACTCCCACGCCTGGGAGCGAGCCCGCGTCCCGTACACCGAGTACCGCGAGAAGCGGGGCACGCGGTGTGCCGCCAGCGCGAGCGGGACCGCCGCCACGGCGTAGCCTGCGCACCACACCGCGTAGAAGGCGACGAGCGGCTGCGCCGTACCGGCGACGACGAGGACGGCGGGCACGAGCAGGAGACGGATACCGTCCGAGACCGCAACCGCCCCGTTGCGTCCCTGGCCGATGCAACGAAACCGCAGCCAGTCCTGGACGACCGGCGCGACGCTGAGGACTCCCAGCAGCGTCGCGCCGCCCACGCCGAGCACGGTCACGGCGAGGTCCGCCGCCGCGACGAGCACGACGACCGTCCCCGCGGCGGCGGCGACGTAGCGAAGGGGGACGACGGCGTGGGGGTCCGTCCGCCGCTCGATGAGCGCGGGCTGGAAGAGCCCGCTCCGCACCAGCCCCGTCCCGACGTTCAGCACGAGGAGAGCCAGGCTGAAGCTCGCGAACTCGTCCGGCTCCATGTGCCAGGCACCCAGGAGGACGACCGCTGCACCCGCCGCGCTGGCCGCGGCCTGCGAGAGGACGAGCGGCCGGGTCAGGGCCGCCGGGACCGCGAGGGACCGCCGTAGCACGTCGGGAGGCGTCATGCGTCGAGCCTCACGACCCGGCTTCCTGCGAGCAGCGCGCCCAACCGGGGCGCCAGCGGGGCACCCCGCCTCCAGTACACGACCCCGATGCCGGCGTTGAGGATGGTCCGGCGCCAGCGCCAGGGCATGACGAACCGCCCGAGGCGAGCCGCTGCGTCGGATCGGCGGTCCGTGACGCTGAACCGCAGGTGCGTGGCCACGGGGTCCAGGCCGGCACGGGCTGCCTCGTGCCACGCCCGCTCGTCGGTGACGAGCACGAAGTCGGCCACAGGGTCGCAGTCCGCGACGGTCCGCCCCGGCCCGTCGAGCACGGCCGTCGCCTCCGGTCGTCCGCGCGTCATCGCTCGATCCCCCAGCGGCGGCGCCAGGAGTCGACGGCGTCCCGCGGGACGTCGATGCGGACCACCTCGCCCGAGCGCAGGTCCTCCTGGTAGCGCCGTGCCGCGTGGCGCGAGGGCGCTCGCAGGCCGACCGACCGCGCGATCTCCCGCGCGCGGTTGTCGATCGACAGCACGAGGGTGGGCACGCCCCGCTGCATCGCTCGGATGCCGCCGTGGAGCCGGAGCCCCACGTACGCCGTCCCCGGCGCGTCGAGCACCGCGTCGAAGTCCTCGAGGCGCGGGCCGAGCATCGTGCCCGTGCCGGCCCGGAGACCGTCGACGTACTCGCGGTCGCCGGGGCCCTGGGGCCAGAAGAGCACCTCGTCGAAGCGTTCGGCGAGCGCCCGCACGAGCCTCCGGTCGGCCAGCGGGTCCTGGCTGTAGTCGGTGAACGTCACCACGACGCGCCGTTCGTCGGACGGGAGCGTCTGCTTCTCCACGCCCCACAGCGTCGGGCAGCTCGTGTGCACCGCGGGCACGCGCGCTCGCCGCAGCTTCGCGAGCGAGTACTCGTCGCGCACGGCCCAGGGCACGTCCCCGGCCAGGGACCGCAGCCACGCCCCCGAGGCCGGGTCGATCCCCGCACGCTGGTACTGCCACCAGCCGACGCCGAGGAACGTCAGCCGCCCCCGGCACAGGTCGACGTCGGCGGCGGGCCAGTGCCACGCGCGACGGAAGCGCATGTGGTCGGAGAGCAGGTTCGTCCCGCACACGACCACCGACCGGGCGCCGCGCAGGGCCGCGCGATGGGTCGCGTCGAGCCTCCCGTGCATCGGCACGAGCTCGACCTCGGTGCCCCGCTCGCGCAGCGGCGCGACGAGCTCCGCGTCGACGGCCTCCGAGATGATCCGGTCGCCGACGTTCGTCGACGCCGCTCCCGGGTCCACCACCACGATCATCGGACCGCTCCTTCCTCGAGGCTGCTCAGCCAGCCGCGGTAATCCGCGCCCACCCGCTCCCACGTGGCGGAGCCCTCCGTCCACTCCCGGGCGCGGCGGCCGAGGTCGCGGTTCCCGTCGACCTCGTCGAGCGGCCCCAGCAGACCGGTGGGGCGGGCGAAGTCGGCGACGACGGCCGCGCCCGCAGACCGCAGCGGTCCCGCCGCGTGGATCGTCGACGAGACGACGGTCGGGACCCCGGCGGCGAGCATCTCGAGCAGCGTGATGCTGCACGACTCCCAGCGAGAGGGGTGCAGGTAGGCGCGGCAGCCCGTGATGAGCAGCCACTTCTCCTCCCCGCGCGCGTTGCCGCGCAGATCGACGGTCCCGTCGAGGCCGAGCTCGTGGACCAGTCGGGCGGTCCGCTCGCGACCACCCCGGAAGTCGGGTCCCGCGAGCACGAGGCGCGGACGCGGCGCCGGGAGCTCGGCCCAGCGGCGCAGCAGGTTGTCGATCCCCTTGTGGTCGGGGTCGTAGCGACCCATCCAGAGGAAGTAGTCACCCGCTCCGACCCAGCGAGGGACCTCCTCGGGCGCCGGTGCGCCGTTGGGCAGCACGAGCGCCGGCGCGGTCCGGCCGCGCGCGACGTCGTCCGCGAGGCGGCGCTCGGACGGGTAGAACACGTGCAGCCAGTCGACGCGGCGCACGACGGACGCCTCGGCGGCCCGCCGGGCGCCGGCCACGTCACGCAGGCGCGACGTGATGCCCGGCTCGTACACGCCGTGCGGCATGAGCACCACGACCGCGCCGCGCGCCCGGGCGCTCCGCGCCGCGACGACGTTGCTCACGACCCAGCCCTCGTGCAGGTAGACGACGTCCCCGGGCCGCACCTCGCTCGCCAGGCCCGTCGGTACCCAGCTCGTGCGTCCCCGCCCGAGGTGCGTGACGGTGCGCACGCTCCCCCGCAGGTCCTCCGGCACCTCTCGCGGTGCCGGCACGCTCGCGCACAGCACCACCGCCTCGTATCCCGCGCGGCGCGCCTGGCGCACCCAGTTCTCGACGGAGTCGGTCACGCCGGACGGGTGGGCCAGGAACCGCGCGTAGTAGTGGACGACCCTCATGCCGCCTCCTTCACGACCTCGTGCACCGACCGCACGATCCGTTCGGCGGCTGCCTCCGTCGACGGCACCTCGCCCGTGGCCCCCGCCGGACGGTCCGTCGCGGCGAGGCGCAGCCACGCGGCGGCGAGGTCCGACGGCGTCCCGGGCACGGTGAAGAGGTCGGACCCCTCGGTGAGGTACTCGATCTCCGGGGCGTGGCGACCGACGTCGCTGGTCAGGACGGGCAGCCCGAGCGCGAGGGCGTCGACCGCGACGAGCCCCACCCGACCAGGGTTCAGCAGCAGCCGCGACACCGCGGCGGCACGCGCGGTCCCCCGTGCGTCGACCTGCCCCAGTACCACGACGCGGCCCGTCTCGGCGGCCAGGTCCTCGAAGACCCGCCGAGCGGGTCCGTCGCCCGCCACGAGGAGCCAGACGTCGGGGTCCCGACGCAGGGCCTCGCGCACGGTCCCGACGACGAGGTCCGGCAGCTTGTGCGCGTTGAGCGCCCCCAGCAGGAGCGCGGCGCGGGCATCCCCCGGCAGCCCGACGGCGTCGCGGTAGGCGACCAGGTCCCGATCGTCGAGGGCGGCCCGCTCGCGCCGCAGCGTGCGCGTGTCGGTGCTGTTGCCGAACGACGTGACGCGGTCCGCCGGGACCCGTGCCGTCTCCAGGACGTGACGACGTCCTGCCTCGGTGTACGTCAGGACGTGCCGCGCGCGACGGTTCAGCCAGGCCTCCCAGCGCCCTGCGAGCTTCACCTCGTCGGCGGTGTAGGAGGCGCCGTGGCCCCAGGTCACGTACGGCCTCCCGCGCAGGGCGGCCGCCAGTGCGTCGAGGTTGCCCGCCTGCATCTCCGTGACGAGCACCGCGTCACGCCACTCCGTCGGGACCACGCGACGGACCAGGTGCCGCCCTCCGGGGCCCACGCGCACCACGCGCACGGGCACCTCGGTGGCCCAGGCCGCCTCGACCATGTCGCCCCGTCGGCGACGGCGCCGCATCTGCTCGAGGTCGCCCCCGTAGAAGACGTGCGCGTCGACCCCGCGCTCGTCGAGCCCCTCCACGACCAGAGCGAACAGGTGCTCCCGGTACGCCGGGACGTAGGGCTGGGTGATCGCCACCCTCGGCCTAGTACGCACCGTCACGCCCCACCACCGCCCGCAGCGTCCGCAGCAGGATGAGGAGGTCCCCGGTCACGGTCCAGTTCTCGACGTAGTACAGGTCCAGCCGCACGCTCTCCTCGAGCGTGAGGTTGTTGCGGCCCGAGACCTGCCACAGACCGGTGAGCCCGGGCTTGACCAGCAGCCGCCGGCCGATCTCGTCGTCGTACTGGTCGACCTCGAGCGAGACCTGCGGACGAGGTCCGACGAGGCTCATCGAGCCCCCGAGCACGTTGAAGAGCTGCGGGAGCTCGTCGATCGAGTAGCGGCGGATGAAAGCACCCACCCGGGTGACCCGGGGATCCTGCTTGGGCTTGTAGAACACGCCGACGTTGCCCGCGCCGAGGACGTCCTCGAGCCGGGACTCCGCGTCGACGACCATCGAGCGGAACTTGAGGACGGTGAACGGCTCGCCGCGCAGCCCGACGCGCTCCTGCGCGAACAGGACCGGACCGCGGCTCGTGAGCCGCACCGCGAGCGCCGTCACGAGGAGCGGGACGCAGAAGAGCACGAGGAGGCCGAGCGCGCCGACCACGTCGAACGCGCGCTTGAGCACGTGCTGGGGGCCGGAGTACCCGGGCGCCTCGACGTGCAGGAGCGGCAGCCCCGCCACCGGCCGGGTCCGGATGCGTGGTCCCGCCACGTCGGTCAGCGCGGGCGCGAGGACGAGGTCCGCCCCCCACGGCTCGAGGTCCCACGCGAGCCGCTTGACGGTCCGGGGCGTCACGAGGTCGGACCCCGTGACCATCACGGTGTCGGCCCGCAGCGGCTCGACGAGGCGCGCGGTGTCACCGACCCCGCCGACCACCGGCACGCCCGCCACCGTCTCGTGCGGCTCGACCGCGCCTCCCGGGACGCACGCGCCGACGACCTGGTAGCCGCTGTCCGCCGCCTCTTGCAGCCTCTCCACGAGGTGGGCGGCTCCGTCCCGACCGCCGACGACGAGCGTCCGCGACCGGCAGCGGCCGCGCCGGCGCAGGCGGACCAGTCGGCGCCGCACCGCCCACCGCCCCAGCAGGAGGAGCACGAGCCCGACGGGCAGCGCGACGGCGACGTACCCCCGGGCCAGGTCGTACCGGACGAGGTACGCCGCGATCGCGACCACCCCGAACACCGCGATCGTCGTGTTGACGACGCGCGCGTACTCGGGCGCACCGGAGCCCAGGCTCCGGCTGTCGCGCGAGAACGCCGCCCGCAGCGCGCACCACCAGACCGCGAGCAGGCCGGCCGAGATGGCGACGTACCGGGCGTCCAGGACGGTCCCGCCGATCCCGTCGAACCGGACGAGGTACGCCGTCGCGATGGCGGCGCCCACCGCGAGCGCGTCGACGGCGGCGACGCGCCGCGCGAGCCGCGGCTTCCAGCCCGGGCGCCGATAGGCGCCGAGGGCGATCCGGACGAGCTGTCCGGTGTCGAAGGACGGCGTCGTGACCGGCCGTCCCGTCCGTTCGAGATCGACGGTGTCGACCTCGTGATCCTTCTCCAACGTCATGGTGCCCCCTGCGACGTCCGTGGACGCAGCCCCGACGGTCCGCCGGCGCGCGACCGCCCCTCAGGGCGTGCCGGACGCCGCCGTCACCGACGGTCTGCCGAGCTCTCCGCCGCAGGTCCGGACGTCGTCGTCACGGCGGCGGCCGGTCGCCGGGCGACCGGTGTGCGTGCGCTGCACCCGTCGTCGAGGACGGGTGCCCGGCTCAGGCCTTGGTCCCCGCCGAGCGGCGTCGGCTGCGCGCGACCAGGACGGCCGTCGCGCCACCCGCGACGAGCAGGACGGCGCCGCCGAGCAGCAGCACGTCGTCGGACCCGGTCTCGGCGAGGCCGCCCGAGGTCCCGTCGCCCGCGCCGTCGGCCGAGTCGCCGCCCGAGCCCGTGCCACCGGCCCCGTCGGAGGCGGGGACGGAGACGATCTGCTGGCTCGACAGCACGGTCCCGTCCGCGTCGGTCGCCACCAGGGAGAAGGTCCCCGGCTCGGAGAGCGTCACCGCGAACGACGCGAAGCCGTCGACGGTGTCCTTGGTCAGCGCCTTCGTCCCGGCGATCGAGATGGCGCCGTCCGGGACGTCGGGCGACGAGATCGTCAGCGTGATCGTCGGGTTCCCGGCCGGTCCGCCCACCGTGACGGTGAACGTCTCGCCGACCTCGGGCGTCGCGGTGGAGACGCCGACCTCGTACTCGTCCGCCTCGTAGGCGGACGCGACGGCCGGTGCCGCGGCGAGCGCCGCGGCGAGGAGCAGCGTGGTCGCTGCGCGTCGAAGCTTCATGTCAAAGGCCCCCTGCCTTCGTCGTCGGGCGCGGGGACCTCCGGTCCGCCGACGTCACGGACGTCGGTCGTCGCACGTGCCCCCGCCGTGCTCCCTCAGGAGAACACACCCGTGCCGCACCCGACAGCCGGGAGGGCCGTCGTCTCGTTCCTGGCACCTGGAGTTTTCCTCACCGAAACACTGCCTCGCTGGTTCTTGCCGCTGACGACCTCGTACTCGTACGTCGCGGACTCCCCCGGCGCGAGCGCGACCGACCGCGCTCCGACGACGAGCCCGTCGTGCACCTGGGCGAAGAGCCCGGGCTCGCCCTCGCCCGACGACGCCCCGCGGATCCCTCCGCCCTGCGGCGCGTAGACGAGCAGGTTGGTCCGTATCGTGCCGTCCCCTCCGGCTCCGAGGACGTACTCGGGCAGCTCTGCCGCCTCCGCGCGGGTGAGCGTGGAGGCGAGCGTCACGTGCACCGTGAAGGCCTGCGAGCCGTCGGGACGGCACGTCACGTCGTCGACCGCCACGGTGGAGTCGAGGTAGTAGCCGGTCTTGGACGCGGTCGTCGCGTTGAGGTAGACCCCGACGACGGGAGACGTCGGGCCGCCCGCGGGATCGGTGCGGCGGCCCTCGAGCTCGCCAGAGAGGACCGTGCCGGCCAGGAGGTCCTGCTCCGCGGCCCGGGCGGACCACACGAGCAGACGACCGTCCCGGGCCGACCCGGCGAGCGCGTCGACGAGCGCCGCGGCGTCCCCCTCCCCCGTGGTCAGCGAGCCGAGCACCTCGCGGGCGACCACGGCCAGCACGGCGTCCTGCTCCGCCGGGTCCGCGTGGTCGACGTAGACGCCGTGGAGCAGGTAGGCGGCCGCGTCCTGCGTCGTGAGCCGGAGCGTCCCGCCGCCCGGCGTCGCGACCTCGACCGGCCCGACGCCGCCGAGCACCCCCGCGAGGGCCACGGGGTCGACGGCGACCACGCCGTCGACCTCCGCACCCGTCTGCCGCAGCCAGGCTTCGCGCGCCACGCGTGCGGCGCGCGGGAAGTCGGGGGTGGACGTGACGTTGAGCATGTACCTGCCGAGGTCGTCGCCGAACAGCGCGGCCTCGGAGCCGCTCAGGTCGACCACGCTCTCCGGGAACGCACCGAGCGCGCTGCCCGGACGGACCTCCACGAGCTCGACGGCGCCCGACTCCGCCCGGAGGTGGAGCACCGAGCCAGCGATCCCGCCCGTCGCGCGCGGCTCGGCGTTGTTCTGGACGAGCACGAGGTAGTCCCGCACGCCGTCGGCGCCGAGCATCGGCGGGACGAGCTGGACCGCGCGTGCGGCGGTCGCCGTCTGGGAGGCGACGCCGCCGAGCTGCTCGCGCAGGTCGTCCACCGCGGCGGCCAGCGGGCTCACGAGGGTGGAGGTGTCGATGCCCGCGACGGTCTCGTACGACGCCACGACCGCGCGGTCCGCGGCGACGACGTCGTCGCGCGCCGCGCGGAGAGGCCCCAGGTCGACGGCGCCGGCGGTCGGCGCGAGGGCCGACGGGGACGCGACGGCGACGGCGTCCGCGAGGCGCGGGAGGGCGTCCTGAGCGACCCGGTCGACGGCGCCGGTGGCCTCCCCGAGGGCTCGCGCGTCGTCGCCGACGAACGGCAGCGCGCGGGCGACCGTCCAGTGCGGGCCGTGCGTCGCGGACGCCGCGACGCGTGCGGACCGACGGACGTCGTCGATCGCCGCGCCGGCGTCCCGCCCCGTCCGCACCTGCTCCTGCAGGGCGGGCAGGGTGGCGGCCACGTCCTCGAGCGCGGCACGCGCGCGCAGGACGTCCGTGACCAGCCACACGGACCACGCCAGCGCTACCACGAGGGCGATCCCGCCGGCCACGGCGACGCGCCTGCGCCGCCCCGGAGAAGGCGCTCGGCGGGACGGTCGCCGTGCCGCAGGACGACCTCGTCCTGGCTCCGGTCGTGCGGAGGGCGCGACCAGCGTCGCGGCGCCTGCCCACCGTGGGCCCCACCCGTCGTGCACCATGCCGCCCCCCGCGACTCGCCCCCGACGCGACGGCTCCGGTGCGGGCCGCCGCTCGCGCTACATTACCCAGACCCACGGTCGCCAGGAGGTCTGAAGCGTGCTCTCCGTCCTCGTCGTCTGCACCGGCAACATCTGCCGGTCGCCTGCGGCACAGCTCGTGCTCGGTGCCGCGCTGGACGACTCCGTGGTCGTGGCCAGCGCCGGGACGGGCGCCGTGGTCGGCGCACCCGTCGCGCCCGTCATGGCCCGTCTCCTGTCGGACCGCGGCCTCGACCCGTCGGGCTTCGTCGCCCGCTCGCTCACCGAGGACCTGGTCCGCTCCGGGGACCTCGTGCTCACGATGACGCGCCGGCACCGGGCCGCGGTGCTCGAGCTGGCGCCGTCGGCGCTCCGGCGGACCTTCCTCGTCACGGAGCTCGTATCGATCGCGGAACGGCTGGGAACGGGCGCACCCGGGGCGGACGACGCAGCCCGGCTCGCCGACGTCGCCGCCGCCGCGCCCCGGGCGCGCGCGAGCCTCGACCTGGAGCGCGACGCCCCGGACGTCGAGGACCCCTACGGACGGTCGGAGGACGTCTACCGCCGCGTGCTCGACCGCATCGAGGCCGACGCGCGGCGGCTCGTCGCCGCCCTGCGCGGGTGACCGGTCCACCTCCCTGCCCCCTGCACAAGGAGGGGGACCGGCTGCCGTCAGGGTCGTTGGAGCACCGTGACGACCACCACCACGACCGCTCCCCACAGCGCGAGGCCTCCGCCGCACCCGATGGCGAGGCCCTCGGCGCCCGTCGCGCCACGGCGACGGGCACGTCCCGCGGGGACGATCGCGGTCGCTGCGCCGAGGACGACCAGTACCCAACCGACCGTCACCCAGAGCATGCGGGCAGCCTGCCCGGCACCCCGGCGGCTCGCAGGCTGGACATCTGTCCAGAACTGGCCGCTTCGTCCGGTATCGACGCTATCTCCGGCATGCACGAGCGATTTGTCGCGAACATTCACCCGCTCCCGCCGACGCTACCGCTCAGATGGCGAGACGACCTCGGCTCCTCAGGCGTCGGTCGAGCGTCCCGGACGCCGCGCCGAACCCTCCGCCGGACCCGGTCCCGGGTCTACGGGGAGGGCCCGCACGGCGGGTCCGATCCGGTAACGGCGGTCCGTGCCCTGGACGAGCCAGCGGTGCGCGACGAGGGTCTGCGCGATGCGGAAGGCCCCCGGGCGGCTCACGCCGAGACACGACGCCAGCTCGGCCAGGCGCATCGCCCCCGACTCGGCGACCAGCTCGACGGTGCGCACCGCGCGTGACACGGACGCCAGGACGTACGACCCCCTGCTCGACATGCTCGGAACCCTAGGAGCCCTCCCCGCCGCTCGCACCGCACGCCCGGGCTCTCACGCCAGGCCCGCCAGGCGGTACAGCACCAGGCTGCCCGCGACCGCGACGTTGAGGCTCGCGCCCCAGCCCGCCATCGGGATCTCGACGCACTCGTCGACGCGCGCGAGGACGTCGTCCGGCACGCCGTGCCGCTCGTGCCCGAGCAGCAGCACCGTCGGCTCCCGCGCCGGACCGAGCCGCGGCAGCGGCGTCGCGCCCTCGGCGAGCTCGACGGCGACGAGCCGCTTCCCGGCGGCCTGCTCGGCGTCGAGCCACCCCTCCTTCGACGGCGCGACCCAGTGGAGGCACAGACGTCGTCCCTTGAGCGTGTCGCCCACGGCGAGCGCCGCCCGCCGGTAGTGCGGCGTGCGCGGCACGGCGAGACACGCCCCCACGGCGTCGCACGTGCGCAGGAGGGTTCCGAGGTTGGCGTCGTACGCGACCCACAACGGCGCGACGACCAGGTATCCCCAGCAACCGTGCCGGGACGACCGGCGGGCGCGGCGCAACTCGCGCGGCGTGGACTTGGCGCCGCTCATCGGCGCGGTACGGGAGCTCCCCAGGTGTGGTCGTTCATCGTGAGGCGCCTTTCAGCGGCGGCGCCGGGCCCTCGTCGGACGACGACGGTGCGTCGTCGTGCGGGTCCCAGGCTAGCGCGTCGGCACGGCCACCAAGCCAGCACGACGCGCGGTCCGCGGACGACGAAAGCCCGGGACCATGCGGCTCCGGGCCTCGAGCTCGGTGGGCGGTACTGGGTTCGAAGAAGCCCTCGAACCTGCCATGAACAGTGCCGACACGACACGACGAGCACCGTTGCGACTTCAGTGGGCCCTGAGGTCCTGTGCCTCGAACGGTCGCACTGAACTGTCAACACACGATACCCGCACTCCCGGTCGGCCGCTCCGCGACGAGCGCCTCCGCCTGCAGCAGCCGCAGCGCCTCGCGCACGGGGTGCGCGAGACCCCGAGCTCCGCGGAGTGCACCTGTTCGATGAGCCGGGCGTCGGGTGCAAGCAAAAGCATCGACGATGCAGCCCCGCAGCACGTCGTACACCGCACGGGCACCGACTGACGGCGGGCCAGGCCCGCGTCGCCGGGGCCGTCGTGGCCTGCCCGACGGCGGGGCGCAGGTCCGGCGTCGTCGTCACCTTGCCATCGGGCCACACCCGCTGGACACTTGTATACAGATAGCTGGAGACGAATCGGTTACGATCCGGACGGCTCCTCGGCGGTGCCCGTCTCCAGCGCTCGAACCAGTGCGGCTTCCCGGTCCGCGGTCCGCCCGCATCTCGCGCTCGTGGCGCGGATCGACGCCACGCCGTCCACGCGGTGGTCGTCCGCCGCGTACCCGTGGCTGGCCGCCGTCAGCTCGGTTGCGACGACCTCGGCCTTCATCAGCTCGGCGCCCGGTGCGCCGTAGAAGTGCAAAGACTCCGAACGGGGCGCCAGGAGAAGTCCGGCGAGCGCGCCGTGGAAGAGATCGCCCCCCTGCCCCTCCGCCAGGTGACGGCGCAGCACGTCGTGCTGATGGCCGTCCTCAGCAACGTCGCGCACGGCGACAGGGCGCGTCAGGCATCTGGGCATGATGGCGATCGGCCCCTTCATGCCCGTGAGAAGCTGCCCGGCAAACTCGTGAAACTGCCCCGCTCGGGCGATGGTCCATGGGACCGGTCCGGAAGCGACCACTCGCTCCTGCGCGAGCTTGCCGGCGTAGTACGAGACGTCGATGTCGTCGATGTCGTCGATGCCGACGATGCCGACGATGCCGACGATGCCGACGATGCCGACGATGCCGACGATGCCGACGATGCCGACGATGCCGACGATGCCGACGATG